>NZ_JALNUT010000016.1:0-56277 GCF_026540945.1 Sphingomonas sp. GC_Shp_3 | reverse complement strand
CAGCGATTGGATCGCCGGAAAGCGTCGAGGCAAGAGCGCGCGCAATCTACGCGGCGGTTGCCGGCGGACAAATCATTGCCCGCAGCAGATCCGACATCGCCGTATTCGATACCCTGATCGAAAGCTACCGCGCGGTGGGGCCGCTCCCTAGCTAGCTCCTTATATTGTCCTAAGTTGCGTAGCTGCACGCTCGACAGACATGAACCAATGACCGGTATGAGGATTGGCGGGGGAGGGCTAAATGACCGCATGTGGGTCTATCTCACGTCGACGGTAATTCGGTGCCAAGCCGTCGAGAGGTAGCCGGCGAAGTTCCAGACGTCTTCTGCCCGCTCGGGCTGCGATTGCCCGGCGTCGTCTACGGCACGCACCACTATCTCGTTCCGGCCTGGGGCCACGTCTATGTCGCAACGCCAACGCTGCCACGCATCCGGGGCGATTTCCTGGTCGATAAATTGTGCTTGCGCCCAGTGCCGGCCTCCATCGATCGAGAGGTCAACGCGCGCAACGCGGCGGCCGTAAGCTAGCGCATAGCCGGTGACCGCCAGCGGGCCGGCACCGACGATCTCACCATTGCGAGGGACGCAGATAGCAGAGTTGACCGGCATTGCCTCGATCACCAGCCCCTTGCTCCAATCGACGTCTCGGCCGTCCTCGTTGGGCGGGAACAGCTTATAGTCCCGGGCCTGGACCGGCGCAGCGCTCGGCTCGTCGCGCAGTTCGATACGGGTCACCCACTTTACGCTCCGCACCCCCGCATAGCCCGGCACCACCAATCGCATGGGCGCACCGTGTGCCGGGCTGAGCGGCTCACCGCCAATAGCCCATGCGATCAAGACGTCGCCCGCCATGGCGCGCTGTAATGAGATCGAGATTTCGTAGGGGTGCGTCTCACCTTCGACCTCGTCCACGTCTGCGGCAGTGCAAGCAATATAGCCTTCACGCCGGTCCCCGATGCCCAACTCGCCCAACACCTCGGCGAGGCTGACGCCCGTCCATTCGACGTTGCCGATCGCGCCGACTTCCCATGGGTCGCCGTTAGTCTTTCCCGCCGACTGGAGATCGGCTCGACGGTTTCCCGCGCATTGCATGGTCGCGACGATGCGTCGCTCGGCGAAATGTGCTTTGAACTGGGCAAGTGTCAGGTCGGCGTCGCGCAGGCCATTGCCTCCAAACCTGATCGCATGGTCGTCGGCTAGGTGGGGTATAACCCCATGGCTCCGGACGTAGAGCAGGGCCTGCGGGGTGAGGTATCGCTCGATAAGCCGGCTGGGCAGCGGCTCGGCGTTAAACGGCTCGCGCTGCTGGATGATGAAGTCTGCTTCGTTGAAGTCATCCATGATGCCCGCTCCTATGGTTTCGCGTCCTTGCAGCATAGCGGCGGCGGTAATTACTGACTATGCCGGCCGTCGCAGCGCGGCCCGCTCGCGTGCGGTTCATCCCATAACGCGGCGTGCCTGTATTCTGGCCGAGTCCTAAGAAGTTTTATGGGGGAAGGGCCGCTTGCGGTCCGCCCGCTAGACAAATTCCTGCGAATATGAACGAGCGGCAGAAGTTGAATAAGCCGTGGGCCCCTCTGAACAACCATAATTGGGTCTGCTCGGCCGCGAAGCAGCTCGGCTGAGAGTGCTTAAAGTCTGTTACTGGCTGCAAGCGGGCCCGGGAGACTGCGGGCCCATGGGTCGTTCTAGCCTGCCTGCGACCAGGCGATCGCGTCGGCCCCCGCGGGCAGATGCGCCGGTGCGCTCATGTCAGTCACCGCGCGCCAGACCGCCTCAGCAACGTCCTCGGACGAGGTGGTCGGTCCAGTGTCCTGCTGCCAGCCTGCCATTACCTGCTCAACCAACGGCACATAGGCTTCGGGAAAGCCGTCGGTCATCAACGCGCGGGCGTTGTCTCCGAAGCGTGTCGTCGGCGCGCGGCCCGGCAGCACGACCCGGACGCGCACGTTGAAGGGCGCGAGTTCCAGCGCGACGCTATCGGAGAAGGCATTCACGGCCGCCTTGCTCGCGGTGTAAACCGATAGCAGTGGCAGCGGCCGGTAGGTCACTGAGGAGGTGACGTTGACGACGACGCCGTCGCGCCGCTCGCGCATCTGCGGCAGCACCGCCTGCATCATTGCGATGGTGCCGAGCGTGTTGGTCTCGAGGATGTGGCGCGCCGCCTCGATCGGCGTTCCCTCAAGTGCGTTCAGGAAGCCGATCCCCGCATTGTTCACGAGAGCGTCGATCGGCCCCGCAGCCTCGACGATGTTGGCGATGCTGTCGGCGCTGATTACGTCTAATGGCAGCACTTTCATTCGCTCGGACGTGGGCAGCACATCCTCGCGCGGGGTTCGCATCGTCGCAACAACGTCCCAATCGCGCGCGGCAAAGTGGCGGGCAATCTCTAGCCCGAAGCCCGAGGAACACCCGGTTATCAAAATGGTCGGCATGCAAGCTCCTGTCGTTGTCACGCCAACAGATGGCAATCTTGAAGCGACATGCTACGGTCATCCGTCCGTATCTTTTTGGCGAGCGTCCAGATTGACCGATCCTCTCGCGCAGATTGTCAGCCTGCTTCAGCCCGACCTGTCCTATGCCAAATTTGTTGAGGCGGCAGGTCGATGGCGCGTCCGCCGGGTGGAGGACGGCCGTGCCTTCTTCTTCGCGGCGCTTGAAGGGACCGTCCTCCTCGACGTCCGAGACGAAGCGCCGCTGCTGATCGAGCCCGGCGACTTCGTGTTGATCCCGGCGGCGTATGATTTCACCTCGTCGAGTACCCACAGCGCTCTGCCGACCGGCCTCAACAGCATGCCAGTGGAGATCAAGCCTAACGTCTTCCGCCTAGGCGACCAAACCTGCGACCCCGATGTCCGCATGCTCGTAGGGCACTGCGCCTTCGCCTCGCCGGACGCCGCGTTGCTCGTATCGCTGCTGCCGTTGCTGATCCATGCGCGCGGAGAGCCGCGCCTGACGACCCTGATCCAGCTGGCGGTTGAGGAGTCCAGGGGCGAACGGGCGGGGCGCAATGTCGTCCTCGCCCGGCTGATGGAGGTGCTGTTCATTGAGGCGCTACGCTCGTGCGGTCCGCACTGCCCGTCGGGCATTCTGCGCGGCCTTGGCGATGAGCGGGTGGCGGCCGCGATGCGTGCCATCCACGAACAGCCGGCCGCCGCCTGGGACGTACCTGGCCTGGCCAAGACCGCCGCGATGTCGCGCTCTGCCTTTTTCGAGCGCTTCCGGCGCTCCGTCGGCAAGGCGCCGATAGAGTACCTCCTGCAGTGGCGCATGGTGCTCGCCAAGCGATTGCTCGAGGACGGCAAGCTAAGCGTCGCCGAGATCGCCCGACAGGTTGGCTATAGCTCGGCAAGTACTTTCAGCGTCGCGTTCTCGCGCCACGTCGGCGCTTCGCCGACTATTTTTGCACGGCGAAGGTCGTACGGCGACCTGACTGTGCGCGGCTCGCTACTACAACATGAACCGGTGTCCGCTTTCGGGTAAAGCTCGAGGAGCTTCGAGCGGCAGTTTTTGGGTCGCTTCTGACGCGCTCGCCCAAACGCCGATGACGCGGTTCTACACCGAATGCACGATTCCTACTCCAGTCCTTGCCCGGTGGCGGTGGAGGTTGGAACGACCGGCAGCAGCACTGCGCTTGCCCCACTACCGTCGGTGCCCGCTGCGGAGCCGTGTTCCAGCGTCATCGTTGCCGACCGGTAATCAGTGGGCTTGGCGAAGAAGACATTGGGAACATAGGTCGGGATGGGCTCGCTCGCAACAACCGGCGTCGCGGGCGGTAGCAGCCTTCCGCCTGGGTAATGGATGAGGGGCTGCTTTCGGGAAGCAGCCCCTCAGCTCTGAATGTCGCCTCGCTTTAAGTGAGCATCCGGCACGATCGATGCTCACCAGCCGAGATAATCGAGGAGTTCATTGTCATTCTCGACGGCTACCCGTGTAATCCGCGCGCGGGGTGAGGGAAGGCATGCCGCCTGTGACCGGTGTGGCGTGTCAACCGCGGGCGACTTACATAGTTAGGTGCGCAGCAGTGACGGCGACGCACAGGAGTTCCCCCATGGCTGCTAGACCACAAAGCCAATATCCTACTCTCTTCGACGGCGAGGCAGTCGATTTGCCGGTGGGATTTCACTATTTGCCTAGCTGCTACGATGCGGCCGGACAGCGCGCTATTCTGGCGGATATCCGCGCGGTGCTCGCGGAGGCACCGCTCTTCCAACAGGCCATGCCAAAGACCGGGGCGCCGCTCAGTGTAAAGATGAGCAACGCGGGCACGTTCGGGTGGGTGACGGATCGCGAGGGCGGCTATCGATACCAATCGCGTCATCCCAAGACCGGAAAACAGTGGCCACAGATTCCCTCGAACCTGCTGGACCTATGGAAAGAGCTGACCGGGGAGGTGATACAGCCTAATCTATGCCTGATTAACTTCTATGATGGCGAGGCTCGGCTCGGGCTTCATCAGGACAAGGGCGAGTCCAGCCTCGACGCGCCGGTCGTGTCCGTGTCGCTCGGCGACGATGCGACGTTTCTCGTCGGCGGTATGAGTAGGAAGGATGCCGTGCGCCGATTGCGCCTGCGCAGCGGCGATGTCGTCTGGTTCGGTGGCCCGGCCCGGCTGATCTATCACGGAGTGGAGGGCATCGTGCCCGGTTCCTCGCCGTTGCTGACGGACGAAGGATTTACCGGAGGAGGCCGCATTAATCTAACCTTACGGCGGATCGAACGACCTGCCGACAGAATAACTTAACCGCGTCACGAATTTACCGCCTGATTCTACGTCAGCACGTTAGTGCTAGCAGCAGGGGCTAGCCGATCAATCTGTCCCGCCCAAAGTAAAGGTTGCTATTACAAGCCTTGGGTCATTCCGATCGGCAGGTCAGCGTCTATTCCTGCCTCCTTGTCCGACACAAGGTCGCTGAGGACTTTATCGCTTCAAGGATCAGAGACGTTCACGGACGCCGCTGATGATCTGCCGGGTGGTGTTTGCCACGACCTGCGCCGCACCACAATCGCCCTTGGCCATCGACGTCATGAAGGCCTTCGCCTGCCTTCGACGGTGCGACCATCCTGATCGGCGGTGCACGTGGTTCGTCGTCTAAAAACTTTACCGTAGCTGTGAACCCGCCACAGTCCCCAAGGGTTTGTGCAGGGGACAGCGGAGCGCCGCTGGAACAGGAGAGATCGATGGCGACCGGTTTACTGAGAAATGGGGCGGACACCGTTTGCGCCATCGGCAAGGCCTCAATGACGCGCAAGATGGTGGAGGCTGCATGACGCCTTCGGCACTACCGCCCGTCCAGGGCGCGGCCGAACTGACGAAGTTCGACGTCACCATTTGCCGCTTTGACCCGGCCCAGGGGCCGGCGAGCGGGCAGGAGTTCGTGCTTCCGGTTGATAGCCCCGATGAGGAGCATGCGATCGCCTCGACGCTCGCCAATGCCGCTTCCTGGCCCGGCAAGGTCGAGAACGGACAGCCGCTGCCAGTCGCGTTCGCGGCCCTCCGCATCGCGCGGCGCTGAGCAGATGGACGATCTCGACACGCAGGCGGCCGACAACGCCGCGGTGCATCACGCTGCCAGCAAACCCGGCGGCAAGCCGAGCTTTGCGATGACGGATGGTGGTGGAGCTGACCCTACGCATCAGCACCTGTTCCACCTTGCGAGTGCAGCGCCGAGCCGCTTCGACGGTGGCGACCTGCGCGGTGCTGTGGCGGACAACTGGTCGGTGCTTAAGGGGCAGCAGGGGTCGGTATATCTCGCGCGGCTCGCGCCCGGTGGCGTGCGCGAGCCGCACTGGCACCCGTCTGCCTGGGAGATGAATTTTGTCGTCTCGGGTAAGGTTCGCTGGAGCCTGGTCGGGCCGGGCGGCACCGGCGACGCGTTCGAGGGCAAGGCGGGCGATCTTGTCTTCGCGCCGCAGGGTCACTTCTACTATTTCGAGAACGCCAGCGAAACAGATGACCTCGTTGTTCTGATCGTTTTCAACACCAGCGTGGCCGAGCCCGACGACGACATCGGCCTGGTGGAATCGCTATCAGCGATCCCGCCCGACGTACTTGGCGCGATCTTCGGCGTGCCGGCCGACACGTTCAAGGCCATCCCTAAAAACCGCGATCGCGTTGTGATCGCATCCAAGAACAAGGAGCCGGCGAATGGCTGATCTTTCAGGCAAGGTAGCCGTGGTGACGGGCGCGGCGAGAGGGATCGGCCGGGCCGCAGCCGAAGCGCTTGCAAAGGCTGGTGCCGACGTTGTCGGGATCGACATCGCGGGGCCGGTCAGCCCCATTCTCGACTTGGCGGCCGCTACGCCCGAGGAGTTCTGCGCGACCGGCCGCGTGGTCGAAGCGACGGGGCGGCGCTGGCTGGCGATCACGCTCGATCAGCGGGATCTGCCGGCGCTCCGCGAGGCCGCCACCAAGGTGGTCGAGACGTTCGGTGCGATCGACATTCTGTTCGCCAACGCCGGTATCCAAGCGTTCAAGCCGATCTTGGAGATGGAGGACATCGACTGGCACGATCAGATCGACGTCAACCTAACCGGCACGATGAATGCCGTGCGCGCCTTCGCCCCCGCGATCCGCGACCGTGCAAAGGCGACGGGCCACGGCCGCGTTATCGTCACCAGTTCGACGCAGGGGCAGCACGGCGCAAAGCATGGTGCGGCCTATTCGGCGACGAAATGGGGGATCATCGGCCTGATGAAGTCAGCCGCGCTGGAGTTCGGTGAGTATGGCATCACCGTCAACGCGTTGATCCCCGGGCTGATCGACACCGCGCTGACCCGGCACGAGGACCGATACGCTCAGGCAATAGAGGACGGCGGCAAGCAGCCGACCGGGGACGAAGCGAAGGACGAGCAACTGGCTAGGCAGGTGATGATTACCAAGACGCCGCTTGGCGTGCCGTGGATCGACCCAGCGGACGTCGCGCCGATGGTCGTCTTCCTCGCCTCCGACGCAGCGCGAATGGCGAGCGGCGGCACCTATTCGGTGACCGGTGGCGACAGCGCGCACGGCGTGGCCTGATGGTGAGAGAGAAAGAGAGCGAGATGAACGGAACTCGCATGGCCGGCGCGATCGCAGGCGGGCTCGTCGCCGGACTTGGGATCACCGCGCTGATGATCGCAGGCGAGCGAAAGAGCGGCAAGCCGTCTGAACTTGCCGATCTTGAGCGCACAAGCGCACGCCGGCTTGGAGTCCACCCTGTGCCTCGGGCGGATCGCCTGCCCGATGCAGCCGAGCAGGCGGTCATCCAGGGCGGCCATCTGCTGCTCTCCGCGGCGGCCGGTGCCGTGTTCGCGGCGACGGTGAATGAGGACGCCGGGGTCATCCCGTCCGGCGTGGCCTTCGGCCTTGCCTTCTACGGCGCCATGCATTGGATCACCGGACCGCTCCTGGGCGTGAAGAAGCCTGAGTGGCAGGCGGACGCCGGCACGATCGGTATGCACGCCGCCAACCATGTTGCCTTCGGCATCGCGACGGCAGCGGGCGCAAAGCTCGCGGCCAAGACGTGATCGCGGTAGATCGGTCGATAGGGACGACCTTGTCGCGAGCGCGATCGATGTGGGCGAAGCGGTGCGCCCCCGACAAGCTAGATGACGGTAAACCCGCCCGACCGCGCATCGCCATACGGCGGTGCGCGTTAGGCGATAGGCTAAGCTTTTAGAGGGCAGACGATGAGAGCGGTACGCATCCACCGATACGGTGGTCCTGAGGTCCTCGACTATGAGGAAAGCGTCGCCGATCCCGTCATTGGCGCCGACGACGTGCTGATCGCTGCGGTCGCAACCAGTGTGAACCCGATCGACTGGAAGATCCGCTCGGGTACGCGGCAGAAAGACTTCCCGCTCAAGCTGCCCGCCATTCTCGGCAAGGACGTCAGTGGCACGGTACTGGCGGTCGGGCGCGACGTTCACCACGTCGTCGTCGGCGATCGCGTGATCGCACTCACCGATGCGACCTATGCCGAGCAGGTGGCGGTGCCGGGTAAGCTCGTGACCCATCTGCCTGACGGCGTCGATCCAATCGATGCGGCGGCACTGCCGCTGGTATCGATGACGGGCGACCAGCTCGTGCGGGTCGCAACGCAGGCCATGGCGGGCCAGACGATCCTGGTGAGTGGTGCGCTTGGCAGCGTCGGGCGGGCGGCCGTCCACTCGGCGATGAAGCTCGGCGCCACCGTTATCGCCGGCGTCCGAGGGCATCAGCTCGCGGAAGCGGAGAGCCTCGGCGCGCCGGCATCCGTCGCGATTGACGACGAGGATGCGCTGGCTGCGCTCAGCCAAGTCGACGGCGTTGCCGACACAGTGGGCGGTGACACGGCGGCGAGGCTTCTCAGGAAGGTCAAGGCAGGAGGTCGGTTCGGCTATACCTCGGTGCTGCCCGAGGACGCCGCCAAGCATGCTTCGATCGAGATCAGTCGGGTCTTTGCGCAGCCGGACCCCGCAAAGCTTCGTGAGTTCGCCGACGATCTGCGCGACGGCAAGTTCGTGCTGCCGATCAACCGGCGCATGCCGCTCAGTGAGGCTCGAGCAGCGCATGAGCTTCTAGAGAAAGGCGGGGGCGGGAAAGTTGTGCTCACAATTTAGATCGATCGGCTGACCATCCTGACCACCAACGGGGAGAGGAAACCGGCACCTTCTGATCGGGGTGCTGTCGAACCAAGGTGGCAGGCGCCCATCCCGGCTCATAGCATGGCCAAATGCCTTATCCGGAGCCAAGCCGTCCTCTCACTCCGGCGCCTCAACTCCTCACCCTTCGTGATCTGGCTGATCGTGCGCATATGCGTGCGCTTTTCCTTGCCGGGCATGAGCGAAGCCACAGCATTTCCAATTGTCGATACGCGCTTGCCGCCAATTCCTCGCCTACAGCAATCCCAACATTGTCATGCTTCCCATTGAGCCACAGAAGCGAAAGAGCTCAGAATCTCAATGTTTCGGCGCGCGATGCCGGAGAGTGTCGAAGGAAGGAGCGAGAGCATAATCCTACCGATGAACGAATGTCCGAAGCTGGAGAGGAAGAATTGCCTGTCGAACGGCCGGAAGTGGGTCATCGCCCCCGTATGGGTCGAAGCAGATGTCGTTGGGCCACTTGCAAAGCCCAACTCTTGGAGCCTCACCCAATCGCATTGTGGATCACGGCAAGCTTCTCCCTGGCATGTCCCACTTCAATCGTGTTCATGCCGTCTCCGCCTTGTGGCTGTGAGAAGCTCAAATGAACACGGCCGCTTCGCAGGCCCGGCCGTCCTCCCACGGGCTCTGGAGGCCGGCATTCCTGACGAAGCGGCATTGAACGAAATCGTGTCATCAAAGCGTGGCCGTATCAAGCGATTGCCAACTCAATCGATCGTCATGCCCTGCGTCGGTAGTTCTGCAAGAGAACGAAGCTCGTGGACGGGACAACCGTTGTGCTGACCGCGGAACTGCGTCGACATCTCGTAGGTGGGCTTGCGCGCACGGTTGACGCCGCCAATCGGCTGATGGGCAGCGAGCCCGTGCCATGGGCTAAACGACACCGCCTTCTCCTGCTGCTCGCTGAGACCGTGCTGCCAGCCGAGCTGCGCGGGCACGGTGAGGCGAGCGACAGCCACGTACGGGCTAGCTTCCTCGTCCCAGACCACAGAGGAGTCTTCCACCGGCATCTTGTCGAGGTCGGTGCAAAGCTGCACGCGCAGCTCCCAAACGCTGTCCTGCTCGATCAGCTCTCGACCCATGTCCTCGCGCAACGCGTCCGGGCGGCCGGACGTATCGACCTTAATACCAGTGAGTTCGGTAAGGTTGGGCGACACCGGCGCGACTGAGATCTTTGCGATATAGCTACCATGCCGTAGCGGCACCTGGGTGTAGTACGTCTCGCTAAGGGGGTGAGTGTTGGGCGCGCCACCCAGCGTCTGGATCGTCGGGCTCTGGATGCCGACCGTTTCGAGCGCTGCGTCGACGGTCTGCAGCACGGCGGACAGGCCCTTCTTCAGCCCCTCGCCCGTGTCGGTGGTCTTGGCGAGCATCTTGAGATTGGCAAGAAATGCTTTCGGTGTGGGGGCTGCGAACGCCGGGCCGTTGACCAGGATGAAGTCTTGCGTGGTGTCGGCCTCCGAGCCCGGCAGGCGGTCGCCGGGAACGCCGAACAGCTTGACCGCGAGCCCGCGCGGCACACTGATGCTGTCTTCGAGGATGTCGCCAGGCAGCGTTGAGAAACGCAGCAGCGCATCATAGCTGCCGGGTGCCGAAAACAGGCCCTGGGCGAAAGAAGGCGCAAGGCCGGCGAGCACCTCAAGCTTACCCTTGACGATCGCGTGACCTTTCGCGTGGACGCCGCGAACGGCGGTGCCATAGTCCTTGGCGGTCGTCTCCTGAATGAGGCGGAGCTGCTCATTCAGCCCCTGGATGGTCTCCGCTTCGTCGTCGGCGCGCACCTCAATGTTTGGCGTGAAGGCAACGGGCGAGCGGTGGAGATCATCGGACATGGAATGGACCTTCTGCAAGCATGGGGTTCAATGGAAACTGTGCCCCGGCCGGTTTGGGTTCACGCAAGCAGATCATTTGGACGATCAGTGTCACTGATCTGGACGATCAGAGACCTCCGACGACACGAACTGGGATGGAACCCTGATGTTCTCGCCGTCCGGACGTGATCGGTAGTCTGCAGGTCCGCAGTCATATTTGGCCTGGAAGGCTCGCGAGAACGGCCTCGGACCGGCGTATCCTGCACTCTGCGCGATTACCTTAATCGGCAAATCGGTCGTTCGCAGCAGCCGTGCCGCGATGCGAAGCCTGGCCTTCTGCACGAAGTCGATCGGACCCTGACCAAAGGTCTTGGAGAAGTGGTCCGAGAACGAGGCACGGCTCATACCGGAAAGTGAGGCTAGGCTGTCGACCGTGTGAGGAGCTGCGGGATTGTCGATGATGGCAGCGAGCGCTTTGGAGAGGCGAGGGTGGGATATACCTCCTCCAGAGAGCTCCGTCTGCCGTTCCCGTCGATCGCGCAGCAGTGCAATGAGCCCTTGCTTCATCAAGGCTTGGCACATCGCCTGCGTGCCGAATCCGGCGCGGGTGATTTCGTCGGCCATTGCGTCGAACACGCTCGCAGGGATGACGCCCGTGACCATGTCACCTGCAGTCGGTGCTCGCAGCAGGTCAAAGAAGCCCAGGCCGTCTTGATAGGGCGCTGACAAGGCTCCACACAGCATAAGCGTATCATCGGCGCCGCTGCCCGCAGTGAACTCAACCAATCCGTCCCCAAGCAGGGCGCAACAATCAGCGGATTCGCGGACCTCGGCGTGATCGCCGACCTCGCCAACCCAGTGCTGCTCCGAGGTAGGCACGATCAGCATGCTCGATGGCGAGAACGGGATCGGTGGTGACGCGCCGACCCGGAGATGTCCGGACCCCCGCAGCACGAAGTGTATGGTCACCGCAGCGAACGCGGGAAAGGTCATCCTCCATCCAGTCTGGATTCGGCACACCGAGAAAGCGTGCGGGTCGACGTCGATGGTGGTCAGGAGCTGATCGAGCGTGCGTCTCATGAAATAGCGCTACCGCATGCGTGCCTCCGCGAACACCGTGCACATCCGGATACAACCGTGATTCAAGTATCCGTGGCAATATCCTATGCAATTGCCCGGGTGAACGAACTTCCGCTTACGGCAAATGCTAGAGCGGTCCTGGACGTCGCTTTCTGGGTCTGCATGCTTGCGGCGTTGCCTGCACATAAACGACACGGGATTGCGGCGGGGCAACCTTGCGGCGCTACAGATTGAACCGTATGTATGCTGGGTTACGATGTTTTAGGTCTATAGGTCATCCCCTGAGCCCGGAGCGTTCCAGCGTTCGGGGCTCAAATTTTTGGCTACAAATTAAAAACGTTGGACCGTGTGGGATGACAGAATGGCGGCGGTGAGTTCACGGCTGTCTATCTCACCGGCAATGTAGCGGATGTTTAGACGCTCGATCTCGTCCGGTAGCGTGCCGCCTTCGTAGCGCACGCTACCTCGGGCGAAATCGACTTCGGCCTGACGGCGCGCTCGTTCCTCGCTGGTGATAGCCGTTAGAAGTTTATGGCCTTGGGTGTCGAGCTGCATCACAGATCCTTCCGACGGACAGCTTATCACCGAAGTACGAGTGGATCATCTATCGTGTAGCTTCGCGTCAGCGGCGCAGCGCACTGCCAGGATGCGACCGTTCATTCGCTTAAGACGATTCGCCTCCGCAGGCTGAGAAACCGTCTCGTGAGCCAACGTGGTTAACATGGAGGACGGGACGCTCGAACGGCCATAACCGTGATCCTAAGCTTCCGCCCCAACCTCAGGCGAGCGCCTATCATCAGCAGACTGAAACTTCGTGCCCTGACTTCTGTCAAAAAAGTCAGGTTTTCGTGTCAAAGGAGAGTCCGTGTCCTTTGACACGAGAACTTGCCCTCTCAGGTCAGAACAGATCGTGATCTGTCCAAAGCAGGTGACAGGCCTTTTGACCGATCAGCCAAGTTTTTGACAGCCATTTGTCCGGCGTGGTCGGGTTAGCCGATCGGCATGTCGTGTAGACATCAATGCTAATTGGCATGGGGTGTCGGCGGTAAGATTCACTCTGCGGTGTTCGGTCAGATCTTGGCCGGTGCGGTCCAGTCGATCCGGGCAAGCGTGCCGAGCAGGGTCGAGCGCGGCACCTTAAAGGTCCGGCAGACGGAGGCCTTGCTGGCCCCGCCATCGAGCGCCGCGGTGATCCGCTCGAGCGTTTCGTCGTCGATCGTTGGCGGGCGGCCACCGTGGCGTCCCCGGCGTTTGGCCGCAGTTAGTCCTGCCATCACTCGTTCGCGCGTCAGCGCACGCTCATATTGCGCCAATGCGCCGAACAGCGAGAACAGCAGCTCGCCGTGGGGCGTCGTCGTATCCATCTGCTCGGTCAGCGACCGGAACGCGATGCCGCGTGCCTTCAGGTCGGTGACGATCGTCAGCAGGTGCGGCAGTGAGCGTCCGAGCCGGTCGAGTTTCCAAACGACCAGCGTGTCGCCCGCGTTCAAATAGTTGAGGCAGGCTTTCAGCCCCGGCCGGTCGTCGCGCGCGCCGGATGCCTTGTCGGTATGGAGATGCCGATGATCGACACCAACTGCAACCAGCGCGTCGCGCTGGAGATCGACCGTCTGACGGTCGTCGGCCGACGAAACCCGCATATATCCGACCAGCATGTACGACAGACCCTTAAAAGCATATTTTCGTACACTCCATCAAAGCGATAGGGTTCATCGATCATTTACACCGAAGGCGGGTGTGGTTCGGCCAAAGTGCAGGCCATGGGGTTTCGGCAATCATGTGTTTTCCGACGCCCACAGCTATCGATCTCACTTGTTCAATCTGGTTAGCTGACGTGCCAGCACCTTCACCGCAACCGCGTTTGCTCCGACCCGTCCGATTGCAGCTGCAGCCTGATCCACTGTCGCGACTGTCTCGGCCGTAATGACGGCTAAGTCCTGGGCAGTCTGACGCTGTTCCATGGCATGAGTGAGTGACGCCGCTAGTAGCTCGTCCTGTTCCAGCACGAGCACACCATGGGAGGTGACTACTTCGCTGGCGGCACTCACATCGTGCACGATCGCTGAGGACCGGTTAGCAATCTCGTCCGTCGCATCCTTCGTGCGCATGGCAAGCGTCGACATCTCTGCCGCAACCACACCAAATGCCCCGCTTTCCGGCCCGGCCCGTGCCGCTTCGATGCGAGCGTTGAGACTAAGGACCTGGCTCTCTCGTGCGATCCCTGCAATTGTAGCATTAATAGAGGCAATCCCTGATATGGATTGCTCCAGGGCATCGATGACCGGCTTATTTGTGGTGAGTGCAGAGCGCGCCAGCATCAGGGTATCGGCCTGCTGACGAACGGCTTCCTCAATCAAGGCAGCCGCCGTTTCCAGCCCGGCAGCAAGTAAGGCTACCCGGTTGGCATGGTCGGTCATACCGCGGACGATCATGGTCGCCGCCTCCGCTTCTGACGCCACACAGCCAGCGATATCAATAAGCCGCGAGGCGATGCCACCGAGCTGGCCAGCAAGGTCTGGCTCGGCCAATGGCCCCATGGCCGTCATGAGTCAGGCCTTTTCGCGTACCGCTGCCAGCATCGTATCGGACAGGATCGTATAGGCGGTGAGCCATGCTGCTTCTGTGTCACGATCGAAGGCTAGTCCGAGCCCGGCCCGCAGGGTTTCGATCAGTGCAGAGCCGACCGCAGCATAATGCCTTTCCTTGGCACCGTAGGCGATGTGCCGGATGGCCAATTCACGAGCGACCGGCACGATGGCATCAAGGCGGTCCAATGCATCGACCACGGTAGCCAGCGTCAGGAACAGCTTGCGCCCCTGCTCGGTCATGTCGCCGCGAAAGAGTGGTTTTGTATCCGGTGCCAGCTCGAACAGCCGATGGTAAAATTCCGCTGCGGTGCTGTCGGTGATGGGCACAACCGCGGCAAAGCTGTCCTGCACTAGATCGATTTGGCGAGCGTTGAGCATGATCGGGAACGTAGCGCCGCAATCACCTCAAAACGGTTAATGTTTGCAGATCGGCCGCTATGGTACGGCTTCTGAAATGGCCGCTCTGTTACCTCAGTACCGGACCACTCAACTCAAAGCCCGGACCCGTTTGGCCATAGTCGACTCCTTCTTTGTCGCAAAACTCAGGAGATGCGCGACATATCCAATGAGATATCCACAGCATGCTAAACATGCCCGTATCGGCTGAGATGCGCCGACGAAGCCTATAGGCTTGCTTAAGCGGCAAGGCTTAAACCTCCGCTCAGGAACTCTAGGAACTGTGCAAGCGGAAGGGGGCGACTAATGAAGTAGCCCTGAATACTATCACACCCGCATCCTTTTAAAAAATCCAAGCACGCGCGATCCTCGACTCCCTCCGCTACTACCTTGAGACCGAGTTCTTGTGCTAATTTAATTGTTGAAATCACCAGCACGCCATCATCGCGGTTTATGTGCGCGTGTTGAACAAAACTGCGATCAATTTTAAGCTCATTGAGCGGCAACTGCCTGAGGTACGTGAGCGTGGACTGGCCCGTTCCATAATCGTCCATCGATACTGCAACGCCGATTTCACGATAGCGCTTCAACGCTGCAATTGCGCTTGTTGAGTCCGACATCGCAGCTGACTCGGTCACTTCAAATATCAGAGTCTCGCTCGGAACGGCAGAGGTCAGGAGAATGTCTTCGACTTGCGCGTTGAAAGCGGCGTCAGATAGCAACTTCGCTGATATGTTTACGGCAGCCGTGACCGCGCCGTAGTCTGCGCGCCAGTTCGTAATATCCCGCACCACGCGACGCAGCACATACAGCGTAAGCGGCGCGATACGATTGGTTTTTTCCGCCAGCGGTATGAAGACGTCGGGTCCAACAAACCCCCGTTTGGGGTGCCGCCAGCGTACCAGCGCTTCAGTGCTTGTGATCCTTCCTTCGCGCAAACTGTACTTGGGCTGGTAATAGACATCAATCTGATCAGCAGCGATCGCAGCGTCGAGCTCGCCCATTAAAGAAATGGACCTCTCAAGGTCGCCGTTGTCAGCAACGCTACGTTGCCAGAAAACGCCAGCTTGCAGCGCTTCGTCAGCCGCCAGTACAGCGTCGGCCAACAAGCGTTCAAGCGTTTCAGCGGAGCCACTTGCGAGGCCCAGCGAGACCGCAACGTCAGCCCGTCGCCCGGCAACCTCGACTGGCTGGAGCAAGATCGCGCGCAACCCGTCAAGAGTATCCTGAACCGGTTGGTCCTGCGGCAAGAGAAATGCAAGGTGTCGGTCCGCCGCACGAAAGACACGAGCATCCTGCGCCACTAGCCTGAGCCGATCGGCAATGCGCATCACGATATCTGCTCCGCTGCGCGCGCCGAGCACAGCAAGTAAGCTGTCGTAGTTGTTCAATTGCGTAACGACCAGTGTGCACATCGCATGATTATGACGATCCGACATCAAGGATCGGCCGTTCGGCAATCCGGTAGCATCGTCGATCGCACGTTGCAGTCGGAACCGGCCTGCGACATCGCGTACTCCGCAGGCCAACCCAGCAACCGCAATAGTGCTAAGCCCTGCTGCGAGCGGATAAAAGACTAGTAAGGCATGCTGCGCCCCAAGCGCCAAGGTGCTAAGGGCAACCTGAGTGCAGAGCGTGGCAAAGATGATGGCGATGCCTCGGGTTCGTATGATCAGCAGCGTAGCGAGCGACGCCAATAGCAACGGGATCATCGGTTCGCCCTGAAGCGGTACGCCGCGCAGCAAGGTTTCGGCCGCGAGCGCCTGTACAAATACGCCCGGAATGACGCCCCACAAAGGCGTGCCGTAGCGGTCACCCATTTCTATGGCTGTTGCGCCTATCAGAATTGAGCGGCCCCGTACCAACGCGGGATCGAACTTGCCATCGCGTATGTCGATAAAGCTGAGGCGAGGTATTGTTGCAGGGTCAATCGACATATTGATCGGAAAATCAGTATCGATGGTGCCGGAGCGCTGCGCGATAAAAGCAGAGAGTGTCGGACGCGGGGTTCCGGCCGTCATGGTGCCAAACGGCATCGATCGGACCTGTCCGTCTTGGTCGGGTCGGATGCTGACCGAGGCGAGCGCGGCATGCGGGCGAAACAGCGCGATCGGCAACGCGTCGATGGTTCGCTGGTCCAGGGAATTGGCGCTTTGGCCGAAGGTCGGCAGTGTCACCATTGCACCGGACCGCGCAAGCGCAGCGGCGAACGCGGCGTCACCCGCCGGATCAGACGGCGAAGAGAAATCGACGTCGAACAAGATCGAGGCCGCTCCTGCCTGGCGCAGATGATCGACCACCACAGCGTAATTTAATCGTGACCATGGCCATCGTTTGATCGCCGCTGCACTTTTCGCATCCATCTCGACGACCAGCAACTTGCCGCCAGCTGCACGGTGCACGACGCCAAAACGGGCAGGTGAGATGACTCGGTCGAGCGCATCTCCGATCGGCGTCGCTGTCAGCCATACCCCTATCAGTAAGCTGACGGCGAGGATCGCCCAATCTGATTTGCGACTTAATGAAAGGCGTTTCATCAGATCAGGCGCGACAGTCGGAAGGAGAAGCGCGGGTTGCGCTTGCGCGTGTCGAAGCGGTCGGCGTTGAGCGGCAGTGCGACCTCAACCATCGCGCTCAGCTTGCCCCTACCCCCGCGCAAGCCTGCTGCCGTTGAGACCAGCGTGCCGCCTCCAACACCGCCACGAAGATTGGAGACGTTGCCGCCATCGACTGAGCCATAGAGCTGCAACCGATCAACGATATGTGGAGCAAATCGCCCGAGATCAAACCGGATTTCAGCAGATCCAAGGATGCCGTTGTCGCCAGTGCGTTCGGCATAGTCATAGCCGCGACCAAAGCTGGGGCCTCCGGCACCAATTTCCATCGTCGCGAGCACTGGGCGCGATGCCACCTGCCCTTCAGATGCGAGTGCTACGCTAACCCGCCCTGCTAGCGGTGCTGTCCATTCGGCAGCATAGCTGAGGATAACGAAACGGGCATCGCCATCACCCCGCGAAGCACGAGCCGCGCCCTCATGCGTCACGCCTGGCAGCGGGAGACCGTCAATAAGGTGGACCTCGCCTCGTAGGATCCCTGATCCTGCCCGTGCGGTTCCGCTGAGCGAGCCCGTCAGCGTCGCAATGCGGTCGTCACGTAGTGGAATGTTCAGCAAGGTTTGATTGCTGCGCAGTCCGCGCACCTCGATCGTACCCCAAAGGCTGCCGGCGCGTCTGCGAAGGATTGGCTTCGAGTAAAGCACGCTAGCATCATAGCTTTCGCCTATCAGATCCAGCGGCGCGAGCGACGCGCCGGGTTTGGCGCGCCCATATGAAGCCGATGCTGATAAAATCGCCCCGTTTGCATCGATTGGCGCCGAGTAACGCGCGCGGACAAAAAGAAATTCGCGTGGTTCTATTGGCGTCTGCGCTAGGACAAAGCTTGCTTCGTCGCCCGTCTGTATTAAGCCGCGCGCGTTGGCGATGATCGTCGAGCGCAGCGGACCGACTTCCCTGCTGCCGCGATTGTCGATTTGTGCATAGGCGCTCAGCCGGTCTTCGGTAATTGTGACCAAGAGGATGCCAAAGCCATTCTGGCGGACGAATTTGCTCTCCTTGACGCTAACGCCAGGGATATCGCCGACTAGCAAGAGCGCACGTTCCAGTTGATCACGGCGTACTGCTCGGCCGGTGACGAGGGCGGTAGTCAAGATGCGATCGGCCAGTGCGTTAGTATGACCAATTACGCGCACTGCCGCGAGTGAGCCGGTGTCCAGCCGCACATGCAACACCCCACTTTTAAGTGTCTGTGGCTCGATCCATGCGCTGGCGAAAGGATATCCTGCCTCCCGCGCGACATCAGCAACCGCGTGTGACAACGTCTTGAGATCCGCACTCGTGAGATCTCGCCCTATGTAAGGGACCAGCGCCTCGCTAAACCTGCTGCGCGGAACCTCGCCGCCGCCATCGATGATGATCGCGGTCGCTAGGCGCAATTCGGCAACCAGTCCCGGTTTTGAAATTTTTGGTGTAATGGAAATCACGGGGGCGCTATTAGGAACGGTCTGAACCGCCTGAGGAACAGCACGTTCAAGAATTGACGGATCTGCCCGGTTTAACTGGGTCTGCGCCTCTGCGGCATTCCAGGGACTCAATGCGGCTGCCCCACCTGCCAGCACGCTTTTTAAACCACGCATTTAATACATCCCCACACAATGCGGTGTGGCTAGCGGACAACCATTTGCAAAAGGTTAGCTTTCATTTGGCTAACGTGAAGTTCACCAGCTTGTTGAACCTCCCGCACATGCGTCTCCGCTAATCGGCTAGGATGGAATTAAAGGGGTTAAACATGCGAAAGGCGATTGTCGCGATGTTAGCGGCGAGTTGCTCTTCGGCGGCTATTGCGTCCGAACCGAGTTGGACCGTCAGCGAAATTAGTGGCTCGGTTCAGATCGCTCGCTCTGGGATAAGCAAGGTCGCTACACGTGGGACCAACATCTCCGCGGGCGACACGATCTCAACCGGCCCCGGCGGCCGAGCAGTCGTCGTTCGCGGAAGTGAATATCTTATGGTTGCCGCCAACTCGCGACTGCGCCTTCCCGAAGCCCAGCAGGCGAATGGCTTTACTCAAATGATCGAGGATTTCGGAAACGTTGTCTTCATGATCAAGAAGAAGATGACCCCGCATTTCGAGGTAAAAACACCCTATCTCGCCGCAGTTGTGAAGGGCACGACGTTCTCGGTCGGGGTAACGGCAGCAGGTACGTCGGTACAAGTGCTTGAAGGCGCAGTTGATGTGGCGACCGTCGATAACGGCGTGCATCAGCTCGTCCTCCCAGGTGGGGTTGCACAGGTTGGGGCCAATGACCTGTTCCGCTTGGCGGTGGAGAGCAATGGCATCCGCCGCGTAGTTGCGTCGTCAGCTACGCTGTCCGCGCCCACTCCCACGCCATCGCATACGCCGTTAGCCGCACCGGCAATCCCACAGGCAACAGTAGTGACGACGCCAGCCATCGAGACAACAACACCGGGGCCTGCGGCGCCGGCGATCGTCGCGGCGGTTTATGAGGCCCCTGTTTCCCTCTCCACCGTCACTGGCGGACTGGTGACGGGCATGAGCAACACAGATATCCCCGACGTCTCGAGCGCGACGCGTATAGCTGCCGAAGCTTCCAGTTCGGTAGTCAAGGCAGTGGAGATTGCATCGAGTCCGATCATAAGTGACGCGGTAACAGACAAGGCTACCCAGACCGTAGTGGCCGTGATTGAGCGCGTTGAACCGACGATCAAATCCACTGTCGGAAAGACTGACAATCAAGCGAATGCCGCTGCACAGGCGGCAGCCCAGAAGGCGGCCAGCGACGCCGCCACGCAGGCCGCTGCACAGGCGGCAGCCCAGAAGGTCGCCAGCGACGCTGCCACGCAGGCCGCTGCACAGGCGGCAGCCCAGAAGGCCGCCAGCGACGCTGCCACGCAGGCCGCTGCACAGGCGGCAGCCCAGAAGGCCGCCAGCGACGCTGCCACACAGGCCGCTGCACAGGCGGCAGCCCAGAAGGCGGCCAGCGACGCTGCCACGCAGGCGGCTGCACAGGCGGCAGCCCAGAAGGCGGCCAGCGACGCTGCCACACAGGCGGCTGCACAGGCGGCAGCCCAGAAGGCGGCCAGCGACGCTGCCACACAGGCCGCTGCACAGGCGGCCGCCCAGAAGGCGGCCAGCGACGCTGCCACACAGGCCGCATCGAAAGCGGCAGATCAGGCCGCCAAGGACGCCGCCGACAAGGCGGCGCAAGACGCCACCAACGGCGGGCCTGTTAAGGCTGCGCAAGATGCCCTCAAGGCATTATTAGATGCAGCGAAAGCGGCGGATCAGGCTGCTAAAGACGCAGCGAACAAGGCGGCACAGGACGCCTCCAAGGGTGGGCCTGACAAGGCTGCACAGGATGCAGCGAAAGCGGCGGATCAGGCTGCTAAGGACGCGGCGAATAAGGCGGCACAGGACGCCGCCAAGGGTGGGCCTGACAAGGCTGCACAGGATGCAGCGAAAGCGGCGGATCAGGCTGCTAAGGACGCGGCGAACAAGGCGGCACAGGACGCCTCCAAGGGTGGGCCTGACAAGGCTGCACAGGATGCAGCGAAAGCGGCGGATCAGGCTGCTAAGGACGCAGCGAACAAGGCGGCACAGGACGCCTCCAAGGGTGGGCCTGACAAGGCTGCACAGGATGCAGCGAAAGCGGCGGATCAGGCTGCTAAGGACGCGGCGAACAAGGCGGCACAGGACGCCGCCAAGGGTGGGCCTGACAAGGCTGCACAGGATGCAGCGAAAGCGGCGGATCAGGCTGCTAAGGACGCGGCGAATAAGGCGGCACAGGACGCCACCAACGGCGGGCCTGTTAAGCCAGCGCAAGATGCCCTCAAGGCAGTGTTAGATGCAGCGAAGGCAGCCGATCAGGCTGCCAAGGATGCTGCAAACAAGGCTGCGCAGGACGCGGAAATGGCTGCCGTTAATGCTGTTAAGGGGTAGTTATTGTGGATCTCCGCTTAAAGCCTCGGTATAAATTGTTTGATCTAACCGAGATCACTATGTCAGGTCAGAAAAGGCGGGCGCACATCCTCAACCTGTCGGTCGGCGGTGCTTTATTCCACTTTGATCAACCGCCTGTACCACATGAGGTCTTGCAGATTTCGTGTGGTGCTCAAACACGATCAGCGCGCGTCGTCTGGGTAAATGGACGACGTGTTGGCGTTTCTTTTATATATCCTCTTCTTAATGAAGAGGTTATGCAGATACTTGACGCAGAATAGATCCATCTGTGCTGATAAATATTAAAAAAACGGCCGCAGGTACCCTAAGCCGATGCGCACAACCAGCGACTTTTGAGTCAGGGGGTGGCGATTGGCGCCGCGAGCAGAAATTTGTCGATCGCTCAATCTAAGCTTGCTATCTATCGTCGCCGATTCAACCGGCTTACTTGCTTCAGACACACGGTTTAGAATCACAAAGCGTTCTTATTGGCAGATAGTTTGCGAGGAAGCGCCTATCGGCGGCTTTTTCGAAATAGAGTTGTCGCAGTACAACATTTAACATCAGCCCGCTGTCGCAAAATGGCGATATTCGAAACATCCGAAACTTAGGATATACGCAACCGCCGAAACTTAGGATATCCGCGACGTTAAGCCGGCACCGGGCAAACCGTCGCTGGCCTCTCCCGTGATTGCAGGAAACGCTGCATCCCGGATCAGCCGTCATGTTGGCGACGTACAGCTCGGTGTCGTGCCAATGATACTGATGGCGATTGAGCTCACCCTTGTCGGGCAGCGCGGCTCTGTGAGCCGCGGATTGCTATATCTCGCGGGCGGTGGTCTGCTGACGTAGCGTGCCCACGTTCGTGCCCGCTGACACTCGACCAAAGACGAAAGCGCCCTTCCCATGAGCAACCTCGACAGCGTCGCCGGCTACAAGGATGTCGTTACCGGCAGCCATCAGGCCCCCGCGGATACCCCCGGTGCCGCGCAGGTCAGGGCCGCCTCCGCGCCCGAGCTCAAGACGCTTGCCGCCGTCGCCGTTGGCACGCTCGTCATCGCCGCGCTCTATTTCGGGCAGGAAGTGCTGATCCCGATCACGCTCGCAGTAATGTTGTCGTTCGTACTGTCGCCAGTCGTCAACTTCCTCCAGCGGCTGCGGCTGTGGCGGGCGCCGGCTGTC
This sequence comes from Sphingomonas sp. GC_Shp_3, assembly GCF_026540945.1. Classification (NCBI taxonomy): domain Bacteria; kingdom Pseudomonadati; phylum Pseudomonadota; class Alphaproteobacteria; order Sphingomonadales; family Sphingomonadaceae; genus Sphingomonas; species Sphingomonas sp. GC_Shp_3. Next base: position 34,080 of record NZ_JALNUT010000016.1, on the reverse strand, counting down.
ATCATCACCGTGCTAACAGCGCTCGGAGTGCTTGGTCTCGTGGCGACCCTGATCGGTAGCCAAGCCGCCTCACTCACCGCAAACGCGCCCCAATACGCGCAGACCATTGAAGCCAAGGTCCAAGGTGTCCAGGGCTTCGCCGTTTCGCGCCTCGCCTCGATCACCAAGCAACTCGGCAGCGGCAAGCCCGCGAAGCCCGCCGCCCTTACCGCGGCTGGACCGGTTCTCGACGGGCGACCCGCCGCTCCTTCCAGCACTCGCAAACCTGTGCCGGTTCAGGTCGTCTCGGACGGAGCCTCGCCGTTCGCGATCGCCAAGACCGTGCTTTCGCCGATTCTCGGACCGCTTGAAACCACAGTTCTCGTCCTGATTGTTGCTATCTTCGTGCTGATGCAGAAGGAGGATCTCCGTGACCGTTTCATCCGCGTGTTCGGCTCAAGCGACCTGCATCGTACAACCCGTGCGATGGACGACGCCGGTCAACGGCTGAGCAAGTATTTCCTCTCGCAATTCGCGGTGAATTCCTGCTTCGGCGTCGTGATCGGTCTCGGTCTCTGGGCGATCGGCATCCCCTCGCCTGCGATGTGGGGGATCATGGCCGGGCTGCTTCGCTTCGTACCATATATTGGCTCGTTCCTAGCAATCGTGGCGCCGGCCGCGCTCGGTGCTGCGGTCGATCCTGGCTGGACGATGGTGATCGAAGTGGTGGCTCTTTTCGTCGTTGTCGAGGTGCTGGCTGGCTACGTCGTCGAGCCGCTTCTTTACGGCCATTCGACAGGCCTCTCGCCAGCTTCCGTTATCGTATCGGCAATTTTCTGGTCATGGCTTTGGGGCCCAATTGGCCTCATCATGTCGACGCCGCTAACCTTGTGCCTCGTCGTCATGGGCCGGCACGTGAAGAGCCTGGAGTTCTTCGACGTTCTACTCGGCGATCGACCGGCGCTGACGCCGGTAGAGAGCTTCTACCAGCGTATCCTCGCTAATAATCCCGATGAGGCGCTGGCCCAGGCCGAGACGCTGTTGATCGACCGGTCGTTGGCCGACTATTATGACGGCGTGGTGCTGGAAGGTCTTAAGCTCGCGGTAGAAGACCAGGCGCGCGGTACCATCGACCAAGCCGGTGCAGTCCGCATGACCAGTTCCATGCTGGCGGTGATCGACGATCTACGGCCTTCCGCGACCCCTGCGGAAGCGATCGCGCCGACGGTCAACGCGATCTGCGTCGCAGGTCCCGGTCCGTTCGACGATGCGGTCACCGCCATGCTCGCGCAACTGCTCGGCCAGCGCGGTGTCGAAGCTCGCCGGATTCTTAATGAGGCCACATCGCGCGAGAACATCGCCATGCTCGATGTGGCCGGCATCGATGTCATCGCCATCTCCTACCTGGAGGTGACTGGCTCGCCAGCGCAGCTCCGCTATCTCGTCCGTCGCCTACGCGAGCGGGCGCCGACCGCGCGGATCATCGTCGGCCTATGGCCGCAGGGTGAAGCCGTGCTGAGCGACACCGCGATCCAGCGCACGCTCGGGGCGGACCGTTACGTCGGATCACTCGCCGATGCCGTGACAGAGATCGCCAAGTCTACTTCCAACACCGCCGCTGCTGCGGCCTGACCCCACAGATAGAGGATCATGATGACCGGTATCGCCAGCCTACCCAGGGACATCCAGAAGCTCGCCGATGCAAAAGGCTGGGAAGAGGAGGACCTGCACGGCCTCATGGCCGCATTCGTCGCTCAGAACAGTCTTGAAGACGAGTTGCTCGAGTTCCTGCAGGAGGAGGCCGAGCAGCTCGGGGAAAACACGCCCGGCGAGCAGGAAGACGATCCCGATCTCGACGACTGACCCAAGTTCGAAGAATTGCAACAGAGAACGATTGTTTATGGAGACGCTCGTCACATTCGTAGTAACCCTCGCAACGGCTACCGGCCTAGCGGCATGCAGCTAGAATGCGCAAGACCAGACGGCACAAGCCGGAAGTGTTGTTGCTGCGGATGTGAGTGCGACAACCAGCACCGACCACGCGGCCGATCGTGCCGGCAATCATATTTTCAAGTGCGGATGACAGCGTCGCGGCTACTGCGGATCAGGCGGGAAACGCTATCACCAACGGTGCCGACAAGGCGGCGGATGCTACTGGTTCCTTGCTCGAGAAAGCAAGCAAGAAGCTGAAGGACTAATCATCCGACCATCGCTTGATTTGCTAGCGACGGCAGATCGAGCGCTATGTTGCACCCGACGCTTCTCCAGTCTCGAGGACGGACTCGCGCTATACGATTATGCTACGCCCGCCTGCTGGTTCCCGTGCGCCGTAAAGGCAAACTGCACTGCTAGAACCCAACGTCGATCAAGCGCTGGGACACGAGGAAATCATCGAGCCATGGAGACCCGCTTGGACCGTATGCTCAGCGCCATGTGATCCGGTGGCAGGCTCAAGAAAATGCTATTGCTGACGCACCGTTTTTGCCTGCTGATCCAGCCTGCCCGCTTTGTCCTTGGCCGTATCACGCATCGCCTTCGCCTGCTCTTCGAGCTTATCGGCGTCGGCATCGGCTTGCGAGCGGATGGCCCGACCTTGATCCTTCAGCGCATCGGCTTGTTCGTTCCGCGCTTTAGCCACGGCACGATTTGCGTGATCTGCAGCTTTCCCTGCGGCTTCGGCTGGTCCGTTTCCGTTGTAAGCTATGCCCGCGGCATTGGCTGCGGCCTCGTCCTGAGCGGCGCCGGCTTTCTCGTTAGGACCGTTGCATGCAGCGAGCCCGAGCGTCAGCGCCACAGCGGCATTAATGGACGTTCTATTCATGCTGTCTCCCAACCATCAAGAAGTGGGGCGGCGATGAGCCGCCCCATCCCTATTCAAATATCGTCGCCCAGAGCGCCCTTGACGCTACCTTTAACGTCCTGAGCCGAGCCCTTGACCTGCTGGGCTTGGCCCTCTGCGGTCAGCTTGTCGTTGTTGGTCGCTTTGCCAGCGGCTTCCTTGACGTTGCCCGCGATCTTATTGCCAGCGGCATCAAGCTTGTCGGTGAACTCACCCATCAGACATCTCCATTACAGTCGGCACGCCCGTCGGTGCCGGTCCTGAGGGTTTAAGATAATGCGAAAGGGCTGGGCTTACATCCCCGCCAGCAGCTCAACCTTTGACCGCCTCAACATTGACGGCGGACTCGGCCAACTCGCTCATCAGGTCATCGCCCCGATGCATGTCCTCAACCGCAGCTTCAAGCTTGGTAGCATCGTCATCGAGCTTGAGCGCCTTGGCGAATGCCGCAACCGTGCCGAAGCCGGTAATCCCATAGTGCGTCATGCGCTGGTATTGGGCGATGATCGCGGCATCAAGCACCGGTCCGAACTTGGGGGCTTCCTCGACGGTATGCTTGAGCGCCTCGGCGACAAGGCCTTCCATGCCTTTGCAGTGCTCTTTCTTGAGCTTTTCGTCCTGGCCTTCAATAAGTGCCTTCAGCACATCGGTATGTTTGGCAATGCCGTCCTGCGACGACTGGAGCAGGTCCTTCAGCTTGTCGTTGGTCGCCTGCTTTACGATATTTTTGAGCGCTTTGGCCATCTGGTCGTTGGCCGACCAAAGGTCCTTCAGTTCGTCGACATAAAGCTCCTGAAGCGTTTCAATCTCGGCCATGTTTCGTCTCCTGTTACCGGGTAACACGGTGTCAACGATGGGTAGTGTCGATCGGGCCCAATCAACCCTCATCCAGCCGCCGACGCTGGTCCGAAGCCTCATCGAGCAGGCTGAGCGTCACCTCATGGTCCGAAGCTTGGGCCATTTCCGCAGCTTCGTGATCCACCCGGGACGGGAGCATTAAATTATCGCGACGCTGCTCTTCCAGCAGCTCGATCACCTTGGCGATCTTGCGCTCGCTGAGCATTGCGATGTGAAGGGTGAGCTGCGCCCTACTCTCAGCGAGCTCCTCCCCATGCCGCTGTGTCGTCAGGATGAGCAACGCCACCAGCAGTGCCGCGATGGTCGCAAGGAACCCAAGGTCAGGGAAGGGAACTCCTCAAGCGCTGTCGAGCCAACGGCACGCGCTACGTAATTGCCGACGACCCAGACGATGACGATGCCAAATATAACCACCAGAGACATTGGTCGGCCGAGCGTGGACGTGATCCGATTGGCCAGACGCTGTACTCTTGTGGTTCGCTCATCGTGTCGATCGTATAACCTTGCAATCTGGTCGACGGTCGTCTCTTCGAAATCAGCCATTTCGCCTCATATCTGCTTCGAAAAAGCACTTGAGATTTCGGCTAAATCAAGCGTTTCGCACCATGCTAGCCAATTAAATTCGCACCTCGGTCCCAATCTCAATCAACTGCTTCGATGGGATGCAGAACGAGCTGCCGGTCGGTGCGGTGTTGCGCTGCATCGAGACGAACAGCTCCTCGCGCCACGGCGCCATTCCTGGAATACGGGGATCGGCGATCACCGTTTCTCGACCAATGTAGTAGCTGATCTTATCCAGTTCCGCTGATGTGAACAGCCCCGAGCAGGTAAGGCCAGCGGGAATGGCAACGTCGTCCATAAAGCCAAAACGAAGAACTACGCGGTCGATGTCGGATGCCAGCCGCGTCACCGTCGCCCGCTCGGCATCTGCAACGAACGGTTTTTCCACCATCGTCACCGAAACGAGCGCAAGGCGCTTTTGGAGCGAATGATTGTGACGTACATGCTCAGTCATGGCTAGTGGTACGCCGGTCGGTGCAGCGCTTAGGAACACGCCGATGCCATCAGTACGGCATGGCACTGCTTGATTGAGGCCGGCCAAGAACGTCGCCTCATCTTCGCGAAGGTGCGCCCTGGCAGCTTCGACAAGCCGGACGCCGGTCCGCCACGTCAGCATCAGGAATGCAATCACGCCAGCGATTAATAGCGGGAACCAGCCCCCCTCCATCAGCTTCGCCGCGTTCGCTGAGAAAAATACGAGGTCGAGCATGAAGAACCCGCCGTTCACCGCCACGACCAACCAGGGCTTGTACCCCCATTGGATTGCAATCAGCGCGGCAAGGAAGGTCGAGATCGCCATCAGCCCCGACACAGCAATGCCATAGGCGCCCGCTAGCGCGTCGGACGAACGGAAGATCAGCACCGCAGCCAACGTGCCAGCTGCGAGCAGCCAATTGGCAAAAGGCAGGTATACTTGGCCTTCCTGATCCGCAGCGGTGTGGCGAATGCCGAGCCGAGGCAGAAAACCGAGTTGGATCGACTGTTGGGTCAGCGAGAAGACACCCGAAATGATTGCTTGGCTGGCGATGATGGTGGCGAGCGTGGCAAACAGAACCAGGGGATAGTGCGCCCAATCCGGCGCAAGGCCATAAAAGGGGTTGTCGAGCGCTTTTGCATCTTCGGTAACGAGCGCTGCCTGACCTAGATAGTTAAGCACCAGCGCCGGCAGCGCGACGGCGAACCAGGCAAGCCGGATAGGGAAGCGGCCGAAATGCCCCATGTCGGCGTACATCGCCTCGCCGCCCGTCACCGCTAAGAACACAGCGCCCAGCACCGCGAAACTGACGCCGACCGGTGCGTGAAGAACAAAGCCTACCGCCCATGCCGGGTCGAGTGCATTGAGCGCCGCTGGTCGACGGAGAAGTGCGGTGCCTCCCAAGACCGCGATACTGGCGAACCATGCCAGCATGACGGGGCCGAAAACGCGACCGATGAAACCGGTACCCTTGGACTGCACGAAGAAGAGACCGATCAGGATCGCTACGGTAATAGGCAGCACCGCTGGCGTTAGGGCGGGTGCATCGGTCTTGAGCCCCTCCACAGCGCTCAGCACCGATATTGCAGGGGTAATAGCGCCATCACCGTACAGCAATGCGGCGCCGATCAGACCGAGCACCAGCAGTGCAGCATGTCGGCTACGAGGGGCTGCATCACGAGCACCCAACAGAGCAAGCATCGCAACCACCCCGCCCTCGCCATGATTGTCTGCGCGCAGGATCAATGCCGCATATTTGATCGATACGACCAGCACGAGCGACCAGATGATAAGCGATGCGACGCCGATGGCTGAGACCGCCACGTTGCCACCGGCAGCCTGCACCGCGACCTTGAACGCGTACAGCGGACTAGTGCCGATATCGCCGTAGACGATCCCAAGTGCTGTCAGCGCTGCTGCTGCCGATGATCGTTGGAGAAACCGACTCCGGTTTCTTGGTCGCTGCACGTCCATGATATCTTCTCCGTCCTGCGATCCACCGGCCGCAGGTGCCCTAAGCCGATGCGCACAACCAGTGACTTTTGAGTCAGGGGTGGCGATTTGAGCCGCGAACAGAAATTGGTCGATCGCTCAATCTGAGCTCGCTAGCGATCGTCGCCGATCCACCAGCTTAATTGCTTTAAACACACGGTTTAGGAAGCAGAAGACGTTCTCATTGGCAGATTGTTTGCGAGGAAGCGTCTATCGGCCGCTCGCTTCGAAAATAGAGTTCTCGCAGTACACCGTCCAACACCATCCCGCCGTTGCAAAATTGGCGACATTCGAGACGTCCGAAACTTAGAATTTTTGCAACACATGGGAGAAAGCTGCCGTCCGGCTGACGCCCAATATCGGCCATAGTTGCTGCGCTCAGGCCTTCCTAATTGCAGCCATTCGATCAGACGGTTATTCGTAGTCCGGTCGCGAGGGAAAGCATGATGATCCTGATTGCCGCCGCTCTTGCGGCAGCTGCCGAAACTCGGCGTCTGCCTCCACCACCACCTGCTGATCCACTCACGGTAAAGATCGAAACAGAGGACGCCGATCGGTTCTCCGTACTGTTCGGTCGGACAAAGGGGCGGCCCACCGCCGAACAATTGCAAGAAGACTACCTCGCTTTTGGCACTTACGGTTTACAGGTTTTCACACCTCATCGCATCGAAAACGCGGCTCATTTGGCTGCTATCATTGCGGCTCACACTGAGGCCTACTCCAAAGCGATCCGCGTCTGCCTTCCAATTGCAAAGGAGACGACCGCTGAGCTGCGCGCCACCTACCTCGCCTTTCATGGCTTGTTTCCCGATCGCGCTTTACCGCACCTCTACCTAGTCGTAGGAGCCGGCAACTCTGGCGGTACGGCAGGGCCGGGTGCTCAAGTAATTGGGCTGGAAGTCTTGTGCAGGCTCGCCGACACGCCAGACAAGCTGCGTGAACTTTTACGCGGCTTCTATGCTCACGAGACGGTTCATACTCTCCAGACTGACCCAGACCGGGAGCGGCAGGGCGGCGCTCTCCTCAGCAGCATTCTCGTGGAGGGTGCAGCCGATTTCATCGCGCAGCTGGTGACGGGAAGGCAGATGGACCCGGGCCGTGCCGCTTGGGCAGAACCGCGAGAAGCGGAACTTTGGCAACGACTAGAAGCCGACCTCGCAGTCACGCACGCGTTTGGCGAGAGCGTGATAAAGGAGGGAACTCCAGCGGCTCGGAGCTTACGCCGATGGGTCGAAAACGCCGAAGACGCCCCTGATGGCTGGCCCGGAGAATTGGGCTACTGGATGGGACAGCGTATCTGGGAACGCTGGTATGCTCGCCAGTCCGATAAGCGGAACGCGCTCCGCGCGATGCTTGAGCTAAAAGACCCCGAAGCCGTGCTGCGAGAAGGGCGATACATTACGACACCGCCTAAGCTTTGATCGTGAGAACGTTCAATGGATGGCAGCTACTGGGCAGGAAAGCAGACGGACGGTAGCCGCCCAGTAGCGGACATGCGCGTTCCCGGTATGATGGGACATATGCGTTACCTGTTGATTGCCCTCCCTTTACTATTGGCGAGCACCGTTTCACCCGTCGCTTCCCTCCGGGTTGATGGCGAGCGGTCAACCTTTTCCGTGGTGGTCGAAGAACGCGCCAGCACCGGCTACAACATTCGGATCGCATGCGTGTCCACATGCGCCCAGCCAATCGACTTCAGCGAACCTATTGGCGATGTCCCGATGGGGCTGTTCAGCCGAAATCAAGACGATCTTGTATTTTCCTTATGGAGCGGCGGATCGGCTTATCGGGTGCGTGTCTGGCAGGTAAGCGACGCAGGCGTTCGCAAAGTGGCGGAACTCTCAAGTCGTGGCAGACCTGACTTCCTGACGGACAGCACGGGCCGTTCGGCAATCCGCACATACGAAGCCGACAGTGGTGTTGAACCGTTCAAGCCGGTGTTGAGGTCGTTCATCAAAGGTCGCTTTGTGGTCGAGCCCTGACGGCAGCTTTCCACCACCTCAAGCCGTTCCGTGGCTCCCGCGCCGATCGGATCGCCCGAAAGCCGAACGGCAGCCAACGGGGAGAAAAGCGGCCAGACGGCTCCCGCCCACTTCCAGACATCAGCGCCGCACGTCGTTCCAAACTGTGCGGGCGATCAACAGAGAAGAGAGTGCGGCCCCAATCGCACCTAACACCTGCATTGACGAGGTGAAAACGATCTTCGCCGACATGGGCGCGTCGAGGCCGAGCCAATTGAGCAACTCGTATGTGAGCGCACCAATTCCGGCCACTGCTGTCAACGCAAGCGCGTAAGCAGGCACACCATTCTGACCGCCCCGCATGAGCAGAAGAGCAAGACATTTGGCGACGACCATGCAGGCTATGAACCACCCAAACAGCTCGGCCAACCCGCGCCAGCCCTGCGGACCGATACCATCGTTTAGGCTAAGAAAGCCAATGACTGCTGCTGGCAACACCGCCAAGCATCCGACGCTCTGCTCAACACCAGCTCTCTGCACGACATTCTCCCGAGGCCACTCCTAAATGCTGTGCCGTGCCGCTGTGCAAATCGAATGTAGAGAACGTGTGATTTCCACCAATGACCGGCGTTTATCGCCATTATTCTCGCCGGGCATGGCGGGTCCTCAGCCATTCAGCAAACAGGTTCAATTCCAAGATCAATTTTCAGTCGGGCCATGCCTGCCAAAAGCTCTACGTCGAAAACCTCTCCATGGTCGCCGGGATACCAAGACACATAATAGCTGACCTGGCCGCCAGTCCCTCGCAGGTCGCTGATGAACGTGGCGACTTGTTCAAGCTCCACGAGTGTTCTGCGGAGAAAGCTGGCAAGCTCACCATCTTCGCCCTCGCCAAGGTTGAACAGGCAGTAACTCTCGCGATAGGTGCCCGGGAGCAGCGTGCCCTTAGGCGTCATGCGTTCATCACCCGCTGCCCAATACCGAGCGGCGGGCAGACCTATCCCGTCAATCAACTTTTGAGGGTGGATGTCAGGATGCCTGACTTGGAGCGACACGCGGTAGCTAAAGGCCATCGGCTCAGATAGCCGCACCATGGATAGCCTGCCAACGTCTGATAAGTTGCCCACGTGCCCGAAAGCAGCCGTCCCGCTCACCACCACCTCAAGCCGTTCCGGTGCTCCCGCGCCGCTCGGATCGCCCAAAAGCAGGCCGGGAACAATCGGGTGGAAAAGCGGATCAGCTATAATCGCCCAAAAGCGGGCGTCCGCATCAGCCAATCAAATGCAGGCCTTGGCTAGCTGCGAGCTTCCTAATCGCTTGCTCATCCGCTCCATCTTCAAGCAGCACCGTATCAGTGCGGTCATCGGCAGATATGAACCGGGCGTGCGATGCAGGTGCGTAAAACTCGGACCCCCAGCTTCGATCTTCGACCATCGCCGTAACCGCCTTCTTAAGGCGGCGATCCCAACCGGCGTGCCAAGCCACCTGCGGTTTCAACTTCGATCCAGTTAGGCGAAAAGCACCATCACTTAAGATGTTGTGATAGAAATTACGGAATCTCGAACTTTGTTCACGAAACGTCGGCGCTACGCCGTTTGCGCGAGCGCGCTCCAAAGAAACGAAAGGGTTTCGTAGCCATTCGTCCTGCGTAAGCCAGTAATCGAAGATCGAGATTGCAAAGCGCCTGTAGCCGATCTGCTTCAAGGCCTCGTCGGTCCAGTCTTCCGGCTGTGGGAAGTGCTCGATGCCTTTGGTTGTCATACGCCACCGTAACACGCTACGTCCGGTTTCCACCACCTCACGCCCTTCCGACGCTCCCACGCCGATCGGATCGACTAAAAGTCGATAGCTGGCTATTGGGGAGGAAAGCAGCCCTCCGCAGTCGCTCAAAAGCGGAAGTTAGAAAACGATCAACGAACCGGTTTCGTCATAAATCTCGCCGCACTCATACAGTTCATTGTTGCTGTAAATGCGCAGTAGATCGCCTTGATCAAACGCAAGGGTGAGCCGAAAATCCTCGACCAACACGAGTCGAATTTTTTGACCCAATAAGCTGTGAATATAGAGAGGTGCCGGTTTGTCAGCATCGGTGTTGTGACGGCGTGCTATACCCTGTTTGTCAATGTGCTCAAGATCACTGCCGACATCGATTTTTGTAGTGCCGAATGCAAAGTGAAATTGGAAAGGCTTAAGGCAAATATCTCCCAATTCCTTCCCGACGAGGAACTGCAAGTCTGTGACGGGCGGGAAGGGAAACATCAGCTCCAGTCGCAAATCTCCGATGGCGGCGCAATGTCCGCTTGCCACCACCTCAAGCCGTTCCAATGCCGCCAATAGGGCAACTCGCCCGAAAACTGACCGGCAGCTACTAGGACGGAAATCGGCCCTTCCGCAGTCGCCCAAAACCCGACATTCCGCGTCGGCAGCGGCTTTCTTGAAGCCGTCGTTTGCCTAGCAGATCAGAGGCTATCTGGTTGGCGAGCGGCGGTGACCAAAACCTCTTCAAACTCGGCCACTTGTTTGTCACTCGCGCCGAACCTTGTGAGGTAAGGAGCGCTGGTCTTCATGCCTCGAATGAACTCCTCAATCTGGGCTGCATAGGAGCCACTGACAAAAGTTTCGTAGTCCAAGTGTGGGGCACAATCATAGATCCGCTGCTTCAGTCGGCACTTGGATCGTTCTTTGTATTTAAGATGTGACTCCATCGGCATTACAATCGGGACGTAACGCAACTCCATATCCAGGTCAGAAAGACTGCCGCTTGAAAAACCTTCTGCAAGGATAGTCTCGATCTTTCGAGCGCATTGCAGGATAGCGTCAGAGGCGGACTTATAGACCTCGGCAGACCAACTATACTTCATTTGCGGCGCAGCGGCAGGCGATCATAAGCACGGTATGAGCGTCATAGTTCCCATCGTAAACTCTGATTTTTATTACCTTGATTGAAAGCCAAAGGTCTGTTGACCACCACCTCAAGACGCAAGCCGGCACTAGGGCTTGCCTGCGGCCCGAATGCCGACCGTCCGCTTCGGGCGGAAAAAGCGGACCGTCGCAAAGCGCCCAAATCCGGTCGTTTGAGATCGGTTTTACGCTCACTATTTGCAGACATTCACTTCGCCTGCCAAAACTCGCGACATGAAGAATATTCAGATCATTGATGGCGCGAGCAACGGCACCTTCAGCCTCTTCCAAGCAACTGATGACGAGTTCGCAGCGATTTTTCCTAACGGCCGCGACATGGAGTTGGTGGAGGACCTGATCGAGCGGCTCGGGGAGGCAAAGGCAGGCGAGGTGTTGACGCCGCTGTGGGGACGGCCCTTGTTAAAGCGCGAAGCTTTCGGACTGCACGGAACCCTGTTTTACGACAACGAGCATCGAAACATCCCTTTATCGAAGCGCGAAGTCGACTGGGACGATCGCACGATAAATGCAGCGCAGCGCGAGCTATTTTCACGCCATCGCGGATGACCGCTTTGCCGCTAGGCCAATGCGAAAGCCGACCATCCGCAGTCCACCACCTCAAGCCGTTCAGCAGTCAATTCAGAACGCCTAAAACCGGACGCTCTAGCGACATGAACGGGCGACCGGAGTTGGGAAGCCTAAAACGCGTCGCCAACGGCCAGAATTGGGTAGTGCATATCGCTCTGCGTTCTGTTTGATCAGTGCGCCGATCTTTCTTCCGCGAAAACGTCTGACGTGGCGCGATACCCCGGGGGATTTATGGTGTTGTGATCGTCATTTGGGTGCGAAAAAAAGCATCTGCTTGCCTAAGCATGTCGGTTCGCGCAGCGCTGTCGTCGAGCTGATGGTCGAGCCCGGGATAGACCACCAGTCGGCTCGTCTTACCCGCCTTTTCCAAGGCCACCTGCATCAACCGCGACTGCGTCACGTTAACATTAATGTCCTGATCGCCATGGAACAGTAGCACCGGCGCGCGGAAGCGCGCGGCATAATGATCCGGCGAGCCCTGCTCGCGCACCGCGCCGTGTCCCACCTGCTTAGCGACGAGGCGTGCAGAGGTGAACGCCTCGGCATCGGCTTTAAGCCTATACAGATCGGTAACCGGCGCCACTGCGACGACCGCCTTAAACAAGGCAGGGTCCACGACATTGACCTGCAGCGCGGCATAACCGCCGTAGGACCAGCCGAAGATGCCGAGCCGATCCGGATCGGCGATACCCTGTGAAATAAGATAACGCCCGGCGTCGGTTACATCGCCGATGGCGGTCGGCCATGACAGAAAACCGTTCTTGTTTTCGAAGTCCTCGCCGAACCCGGTCGACCCGCGGAATTCGGGCTGAATGACCGCAAACCCACGCTGTGCAAAATATTGGGATAGCCAATCGAACCCCCAGACATCCCGCGAAGCTGGCCCTCCGTGCGGCATGACGAGCGCCGGTAGATGCTTGCCGTTGCTGCCTGGCGGCAGGGTAAGATATGCTGGGATCTGTGTTCCGTCGGTTGCGGGAAAGGTGATGCTGCGCTGCTCGCTCAGCTGCATTCCCGTAAGCTCAGCGCGAGGCACAAGCACCTCGGTCAGCTTGCGTGTGTCATGATCAAAAAGGTAATAATGGCCTGCATCGCGATCGCTCTCGGCGAACAATAGCAGCCGCTTTTCGTCGGCGCTCGCACTGACGAAGCTAATGTCGGACAGGGCCGGCAAAGCCTTGGCGAGGCTGACTGCAAGCGCGCGATAAGTGGGATCGAAATAAATTATGTGCGTTTTGTCGGTAACGTAGCGCAGCCCAATTACGCGGTCGTGTCGCCCAACCGTCTCGACGCTGTCGACGTCGACCTTAGGATCCGCGAAGACTAGGTCAGTCTTCATCGTTCCGTCGAGTGCGACGGAATACAGCGCTAGGCGTCCGTCTTTCTTCTCCACGGCATAAGCGAGGTTGCGCGTGCCATCGACGGCCAGCGGGTACAGGCCATGACCCTCGGCATCGACATGGCTGAACAGCTTGCGATCGGCGTGCCCGGGGAGGCGGTACCAAAATGTCGATTGCCCGTTCAGCATGCCACCGTTGTCGCTGCCGTTGACTCCCATGATGCGCACCGTACCGGTGCCGTCGGTCCAGCCGGTTCCGACCGCCGGCTTGACCGGCACGCCCACGCCGGTGCGGGTGTCAACCAACTCGGCATTGCCGCCGCGCGCCATCAGCACCTTGCCGTCGTTGCCCGCCATCCAATCGAGCACTTCGCCGTCCTGCTGGCGGATGCCGTAATATGCTCTAGGATTATTGCCGATCGGCAGGCTGTGCGTGCCGTCGGCATTGACCGCTACAAGCCGGCTCCACGATAGCTTGACGCCGTCCGTCTTGGAGATTCCCCATAGTTGGCACACCAGCCGGTCGGCCGCCGCCCAGCCGCAGAAGCTCAGCTTGAGCGGCTTGCCGTCGGCGTAGGTTATCGGTTTGGTCGCACCATCGGCCAAGTTCATCACCACGGCAATTGTCATTTGCCCAGCGCCGGGCGCGATATAGACGAGGAATTTCCCGTCGGGCGAAAGCGCCGGAGCAAAAGCACCGACGCGCGCGCCGAAGGCCGCCGCAAGCGATTGCGCCTCTGATGCGTGGGCAGCTGTGGTCGCTGCCACGGTCGCACCAGCGAGCGCTGTGACGAACGCAATGGTTTTAAGCAAAGTCATGTTCCCCCCTTTTGCTGTTTAGGCTAACGCGATCGCCGCGTGCGGAGCAAGACCGGAGCGTTCTCGTGATGGCCGCCCCGACGCTCCCGCGCCGATCGGATCGCCCGGAAGCCGACCGGCAGCTATAGGGAAGAAAAGCGGCCTGACGGCTCCCGCCCACTTGCCGTCGTTCGGGCTGACCGGCATCCTGTATTTATGAGGTCGATCGCTCGCGTTGCACCACTGATGCTGATAGTTCTAACGGCTTGTGGCCCAGCAACGTCGTTGGAAAACGACACGCACAATAAGGTCTACGCCGACTTCATAGATTCACGCTCGAAGAGAGCACCCTGTCCGCAAGAGATCTCTGCCGGTGACTCACTCACCGCTCCTTTGCCTCCCAAAGAACTAAGAACTCTATATGTCGGCACTGATCGCGAGAACATGCAACCCTTCGCTATCAGTGGACATTGCGATATGCTGAGGCGTGTTTGCATTATGCCGGTGTCGCGCTTTTTACCGCGTCATAACAACGGCAGATGATCTCCACGTTGTGTCATTCGCGACCGGCGAAGTGGTAGCCGGAACCGATCAGTCGGAAGCCGCCCAAATCCGGTCGTTCAGCTAGCAGCCGCGCGTCCATTATTGCGGACGTTGAGCGACGCGGGCATGCTCAGCGCATGCCGACCGCCGAAGAGAACTCCCCGCCCCACACTGCCGCCGATTATTATGGCTTCGTCCTAACCGGACTGTTTGGCGTTATCGATGACGCCGAAGCGTCTGAATGTGACCCCGAAGGCATCCAATTGCTTCGCGTTGCCCGAGACATATTTTGGGAAGAGTTTCAACGGCGGCATCCGGGTCACTGGGACCAGAAGCAGACTGGCTAAAATCGCCCAAAACTAGCCGTTGACGCTGCGGACAACGGACGCATGATAGGTCAGTGGATAATACACCCCTTCATCTCCTGATCGTCGCCGTTGCTGTCTTCGTCGTGTTGCCGCTATATTGGTGGGCGTTCCCATCACGCCTACCAGTCGGGGCCGCTGATGGCATTTACGTCAATCCGTGTTGCAAGCCGATCAGGTTTCACAACGGGCAGGTGATTTTCGGTCCTAGCCAAACGGTTAGCTACGTTGTCGAATACGATAAGGTCAGCCCATATGTTCTGCCAAGCGCCTATGTGGGAGTAGCGAGCGGCAGGGCCGTTCAGGTTGAAAGATCAACCAGCCCGTCTTTTTTGCGCCTCGATGACGCAAACCGCCCTCAAAGCATTGAGCTACCCAGCGAAGCAGGGATGATTAAGTTCAAGCGGGTGAATTGAAGCGGCAGCTTCCCACCACCTCAAGCCGTTCCGTGGCTCCCGCGCCGATCGGATCGCCCGAAAGCCGACTGGCGGCTATCGGGAAGAAGAGCAGCCCTTTCGCAGTCGCCCAATTGCAGACCTCGATCGGCAGTGGCAATTTACTGCAATGATGTTCTCCCTGCTGTTTATGGCGTTCGCTGCTTACGTGGGTTGGATCACCCTCCAAGGCTTTCGCAGCGGCAAGATGGAGGCGATCACCAAAGGCCTGAACCTCGTGGCGGAGCGTGAGGCCCACCCTCGGTGGTTCTGGGCAGCCGCGCTTTGGAATGCCCTGTTTGTCGCTCTCTGTTTGTGGGGGAGCGTCGGGTCCGTCATTGATCGATAGAACGACAAACCAGAATGGCCGTTCGCGCCCATTCTCTGCCGCCCAGGCAGGGCCGCGATCCCCTTTATGTGGGATATCTGATGGATACGCTATCTGTAGATTGCCAGAGCAAGCAACGCGAAGGCGTTGGCGAGCGCACTTATAATAAGCACTGAGATTGCTAAACTTTCAGTCTCGGGGCGTATTGGTTTTCTGCCTCTGCCGAAGATAGAGCTCGCGCTCCATAAGCAACAACACAGGCTCCCGAAGACAGTAACCAAAATGAGTAAGTACCACATGACAGGCGGTACAAAATTAGAGGCTGTTTTACGACTGTATGTTCGGTTGTCTTAACCAATCCGGTCCATGACTGGGACACCTGGAGGAACTGCAACGATGTGATCGTCACCCTAAGCCGCTTCTACTACTAATGCCGGTGCGAGCCGATAGAAGCCTTCCGCTCTCTGGAGAAAAGCGGCTGGGCGGCAGTCGCCCACGTCCGGCCGTTCAACGCAGTGACGTGTCTTCGCCGGTCCGATGGGTTCAGTTCCGTCCGTATCAATGCTACCGGCAGCCAATGCAGAAAATTAAGCTTAAGTGGCGCGCTGATCGCGGCGCGCGTGCTTTGAAAACCGTAAATGAGATCGAGGCTTCAATCGCAGCGCTGCCAGCTGAAGACCTCTTGGATCTACACGACATATTCAGCGAATTTGCCAGCAGCCCGCTAAATAGACTTGCTTTGGCTGAGATGCGCCGGAGGCACCTATAGGCTTGGCTAGCCGGCAGACGCCGGCAATTGCCTTGGATCCCGGCCAAGGGCCCTTTGAGCAGGAGAGCGGTCTTTCTAAATGTCGCCCGCGAAGGGCATCAATGGTGTCCCAATAACCGCCCTTCTGCTTCCCACCAAACCCGGTCGATCCTGATGCAAAAATCAAAAGTTTGCATCAAGAAATCAACAAATAGTGGCCGGTCGGCTTTCGCTCACGCCCCGGCCATTTAGGGGTCATGACATAGAACAGGCACGAACTTACGCTTAGCCTGTCGGAAACCTATGCCGGCCCATTTCCGCGCATGCTCGCTATCCGACGGGAATTATCGCCTATGCCGCGCGAGGAATACGAACGGTTGCTTTGGTGGCATCCTCGAACGACGGGAATCATGTGTTTTCCGACTGACCTTGAACTTCCGGTACGGTTTCCTTTGTCGCTAAACTTCAGATGTTTGCGACGATCGGCTGCAACATCTAGGCGGTAGGGGTTTACCGTCACGTCAGTTACCAAGCAGGCGCGGGATGAGCTTTTCTACCTCGGCACGTCTGAATAAGCCGGTTTCTTGAGGTTTCACTCCATGTTTTTTTGCAAAGTTGCCCACCGCGCGCCGATACAGACGTAGCTTCCCGCTCATCTCGCGCGTGCAAATGTAAGTTCGAGCCAATCGCTGGGCGGTGTCCATCGTGACTTCGCGAAGAGCGGAACCCGGACCAAGCAGAAACTCCGAATGTCGGCTGAAACGCGAAGCTTTGATATTCATCATTTCTGCGAGGTCCGATTTAGTCACGATGCAGTCGCTCCAATCCATGCTGCTGTTATGCTGGAAGCACCGGAGAGACGGCAGTTGATCTGGTTCAAATGCGATGCGTTGTATTAGCGGATCTTCTCCGTCGTTTGCGGTTGCCTGCAAATCGCCGTCTACAATCGCCTTGAGCACCATTGCCCATGGTTTCGGGCGCCCGCCAATATTCCGCATCGCCTCTGCAAGGCTGACTGGATCGCCGCTTGCTGCCGGAGCTAGACGACGAGAAAGCTTGGCCTGGAAGGCCTGCAAGCTGTCTCGATATACGGCGAGTTGCAGGTAGTCTCCACGTCCCGGCGGCACAGGGGCAGCTGTCACCAGGCCAAGATGGACCATTTCGCGTATGGCATACGTCGGTAAACCGAGCATTTCTCCTGCATGGGCCAGGCGTACGCGCGGTTTGTTCTGAGCGAGCAATGGCGCCACGGTTTCGTGGGCGACGAGAACCTGCAGTCGTATCCCATCTAGTGCCAGGAACGAAGGCAGTTTGCCCGCCTTGCGCATCTCGAAGAGGGTCGGCCGGTCGGCACCGGTCAATTTCGTCATCTCTGCAATGGTAACACCACGTAAGCGTGCAGCCCGGCATCGCTCAAACAATCGTGAAAGGACTTTCTGGACGGCAGGCGACAATTTCGGATCATTGCGATCGCACAGCACCTGATAAAATGCTTTGCGCGTGCTTCCACCTTTTTCAATGCCGCCCATGTTCAGCTTCTCGGCAACATGCTGCTCGATCGCGCCGGGCCAGCCAGCCAGGAATGGCCACGTCCCTGCCAATGCCGGGACGATGAGGTTACGAGCGGTGTCGAGACAAAGAGATCTACCGTTAAGCGACGATGCGACCCTTCGGTCTATAACCGGTGCGAGGACACCAGCCAGCTCGAGCAGATGTCCACCACCCAAGTCGCTTAGGTCAGGCGGCAGATGGCGCCGGGCGATCCTCCGTCTGTCTGTATCATGGTGTATCAAACCGATGAGCATGGTGAGGCTCTCCCGCAAGCTCTCGGGCACGAGAGTTGCTTCCGCTCGCGTGAGTGGTTCTGCGCAATAGTCACACAGGTCGATGCCCGCCGCGCGTCGCCACACCTGACGGCGACGGCAGGACGTGTTTGGACAGCGCTCTTCGAGATACTCCCACGTTTCCGTGCAGATCGGGAGGTGGCGGAGTTGCCACAAGCCACGGTGATGCGCGGACATCGACAAAGCTTGGGGTGAAAAGCGTCGGTAAGAAAACTGTAGAGCGTTCCGAGGAACGAGTGTGCCAAACAAATTCAGCAGCTGCGTGTCGGGCGAAGACAAAGGCGAGTGAAGCCGGGCACTTCCAGGGCTGATGCCCAAACAATCGGCAAGGATCTCCAAACCCGTATCGTCGCAGAACGAAGCGTGCGGGCGGTGTGACTGGATATCGCCTGTGACTTCGGTAATCTGCGCCATTCGGGGCATGTGATGGGCCGCCGCGACGCGCGCGACATAACCGTCCAGCGACTCTCCCGCAATCAAAGGGAGAACGCGCGTCACCCGCCATGGTGAAAGCGCGCCGCTCATCGTGTACCCTGCCTGGCAAACGGGTTGCTCTGACAGAAATCGCGCGGGATGCAGTAGCTATCGACCGCTTCCGCCAGATCGTTCCGGTTGATAGATCCCCGGCCGTCATGCAAGGCGAAAGCCATTGCAGCGCGCACAATTTTGCAGATGCGTCGCACCCGGCCCGCCGACGCCTCCCAGAGCGGTCGCGCGGCGCCCTCGTCCGCAAGGCCTGACGAGCAAGCTAGCATGCCTGCGTTCACCATCGCATTATCGAGATCGGCCAAAAAAGCTATGAAGAGCGTGCGGTCCCCCTTCGTGTCCCAACGTAGCGGCGACAGATCGATATCGTCGTCGAGCCGCTCCATCAGTTCGGGCACCTGGGCCAAGACCGATCGAGCATCTTCCGAGCCGACAAACGCCACCGGCGCGATACCAGCGTCCATGATTTTTTCGCGGATGGCCGTAGCCATAGGACGGCTCATTCGAGGGCGACGGGCGGCGCGATTGAACTCGTCGAACACAACGAGCTGAACACCACAGCGCTGCATTTCGGCGATTGCTCTTGGCCAGCGCGCCTTTTCGTTACCGACGTCCGGCCGAGCAGCCCCAAGCGCCTGCAAGATCGAGGTTGGCAGGGAGTCTGTTGTACCGGCTCCGGCCGTCTCTACGTGAAGCAACGGCCTGCATCCGTCGTCAGCCGATGCTTCCAAAAGACGGCGAAGCGCGACGATGGACTCTGTTTTGCCGCAACCATGCGGCGCGACGAGCATCGCGCCGCCGCAAGGAGCATGCGCCGGGCGACCTAATGCCGCGATGCGCATCTCGTCGAGCGCTGCCACGACTGCCGTCTGCGGCGGGTAATCCACGCGAATCGCGTCGAACCTCGCCTTGGCCTTGCCGACGCGGGCGGCTGCACTCGCGGCACTTTCCTGCTCGGGAGCCGAACTGGATCGAACGATCATTGGTAGCCTCCCTTGTTCATGCGCAGCCGGCGCTCGCGGACCGGGGCATTGGGTTCGATCTGCCCTTCGCCGGCGTGCTCACGGCGGCGATCAAGCGCCGACTTGGCTGGTTTGGCGCGCGGATCCGGTCGTGACGAGAGGATGTCCTGATCGAGCGAGGTCAACTTCGCGCGGTCATTGGCGATGAAATCACCAAGCGTGACCGACGATGCTCCCGCGTGAACCAGATCGACGATGTTCCCCGTGACCTGCCTTATGCGTGGCACCTCGATGAGGGTCGCCAGTCGCTTACGCGAAGCGGCTAGGTCACCGGGGCTGATGTTGCGGATGGCGTCAATCAAATGGCCGCGGGCGTTCATCCGCTCCTCTTGTGTGTTGAACGCCAGTCCCTGCTTTTGCGCCTCGCGTTCGATCTGCTCATGCAGCCACAAAGGCATACCGCCGCTGTATGTCTCGTCGGCGCATGTCAGTTCGACATATTTGCGGGTCTTGCGGTTCCAGACATGGATGCGACTAATATCCATGCTGTCGTAGCGGAACTCGACAGTCGCGGTGGCGTCGCTGCGCCGCTGGCGGCGCGGCTCGATGGGCACGAGGTCTCGCAACAGTTCCGGCACAGCCTGAATGTCGTGATAGCGCAGGTTGAAGGCACGGATGCCGGTGGGGGAAAGCTGTGCGCCGGAACGCACCTCCATCACGTCGCGCGCAAAGGACGCGAAATCCGCAAAATCATTGATGCCGAAGCGATTGATGTCACGTTCGAACACAAGCGAAGGCTGCCGGCCGCCCAGACCGTCATGCGGCTCGACATTGTATGACGCTACGATCTGGTTTGCGATCGCCTCCAGTTCATCGAGCATGACGATAGCCTGAGCCTCGGCGTCGTAGCCCCAGCGCCGAGCATCGTTGAGCGTCAACGCTCTCCCTGGCAGCAGACGGGTGATTTGATCGTTGAGGGTCTTGATCGCCCGCTCGCCGATCGCCCGGTAGGTCGGCTGCTTGATCGGGCAGAACCGCACGGAGAAGCCCGCATCGCGCGCTGCAGCTTCGAGGGTGTGACTACGAAACTCGACGGCATTGTCGAGGATCAGGCAGCCCGGCTTGCCACAAAGCATGGCAAGAACCGGATACCGGCTCGCCATGGCTGGCGGGGGACGTTTGGGCAGCACGATGCGGCGCAGGATCTCACTGACCGACCATCCGGATGGATCATGGAAGGTGATCAGATGGCCGACGATGGCGCGGCTTTTGACGTCGATGGCGAGTGTCAGCCAAGGGCGCCCGAGAACCATCTGCAGGGCCGGGCATACGACATGCACGTCGAGCCGGGTGTGATCGACGATCACATACTGCATCACGAGATCGGCGGCGAGCGGCTTGCCCGCCCCTGACCAGTCCTGTTTGACCGCCTCTACCTCTATGGAGGTGGCCAGAGTCTTGTCGGACTCCAGTTCGTTGAAGCGACGCCGTACAGTACGCTCGGAGCAGATCTTGAAAGGCTGAGCAGGCTTGTCGATGAACGGATGGCGCCCTTCATTTACCAACTTCAGCCTATGGGTATAATCAGAATGGATGTCGTCGACCTTCAGCCCCGCCTTCCTACCCTCGAGTATACATGCCCAAAGGAGTTGCTGATCGACGCGGCCGTCGGGTGGAAGCATGGTATGCCTGCCTGACAGCGGGACCATATGTCGCGGATGGCGGTTCCCAATGCTGCCACGACTCCTGCGCCAACTCTTGACTGATGAAGCAGAAGGTTTGGTTCCGAACCGATCGATCAATTCGGACGTCCAGCATTGGTCTAGGGCGGCCTCGATGGCACCGCGCCCTTGCGGGACACCTCGTTCGTCGAGCATCTGGCAGGCAGTCGCCATGCGCAAAGCGCGGGAGGAGATCGCACTGGCCTGGTCGCGTGTCCATTCTGCGCGATCGTTGTAATTGCGAATTGGATCGGATGAGCGGGGCGTTCGGGTGACGGCATCTCCACAGTTCTGCATAAGCTGAAACTGCTCGACAGTCGGCAACTCAAGCGAGCCATTCTGTTGTTCGTATTTGAAGATTTCGCCTGTGATCAGGTGGGTGAGTTGGACCCGACCATGAGCATAGGCAGGATGGTATTCAGCTCCGCGGACATCGACGATCGCGCCGGGAGAAAAGCGGATATGCGCCATGTACTTTTGATCCTTTGAGACGCGCCGGGAGGGTCGTCGACATCAAGAGGATGCGGCGAGAAGCGCGAGTGTGATGAATAGGATTTTGCCGAAAGCGTCGCTAAGATCGGATTTCGGACAAACAGCGCCGCGTCAGTGAATAGTCGCGCGCGTCGTGTCCAAAAGCGATTGGGTGAGGTCGATTTCGATGCGCCGGGCTACTGTCAGCGCTTGAAACACAGCTTCTCCGGTGCGGGGGCAATTAGGAACGAGCGCTTTGGCAGTGCTTCCGAAGGTCGCGTCCGTACCAACCTGTTTTGCGTGAGCTTCGAGGCGACCAATGTGCTCCGGCAGGATCGTCACGAACCTGCGAGAGCAAAATAGCATCACGTTACGGCGATGAATAAGGCTGTCCCAGATCTGGTGACAAAAAATGATTTTGAACCCGATGCCGTTCTCATCGCAAATCTCGTGAACGGCTTTTAGCTTCGCGCGGTACTCCGGGTCGGCAAGATCCCGCTCATCCCTTTTGATCTCGATAAGGGTAATCGTGCCGTCGGACGCAACCAGTTCGACGTCGATGGTGTAGATCTGCTTTTTGCTGTGTCGCGTAAATTCAAAGCGAACCGATTCCGATGCGACGCGCTTCACGGAAAACTCGACCTCGGCACGTGTCAGGAAATCGTACTGCCCCGCACCCTGCCAGTGAAGAACACGTCCTGCCTTTCGGCTTGTATACCAGCCATTTTCATGAGCGAGACCGCCGTTGAAGGTGCGCAGTGCTCCGCCATTTTCGGCACGGATCATCTGCACACGATTCGCATCACTCAGCTTGTCGCGAGCAAACTTCGGGCGCGTGCCGGACGCGGGGTTCGGCAGGTGAGCATGGTCTGTAAATTTTGGTGACATCGATCTTCCTTCCAGCTCGCAATCGCATGCGATGGACGTGAGGGAACATGATCCGGGAAGACCCCGAACCTTGACAGGTTTCACGGAATGAAGGAGATCAGGGGTAGTAAGGTCCTTGATCTTCTATGGGCCTCGCCGGGTGCAACCGGCGGGGCCTTCTCAGTTCCGTATTTGGAGATGTATCCGCGCGTTGGCGCAACGATCTCTTACGACATTATGACTCTCCTCTCGCTGGTTGCGGATAATGCGCGGGCCAGAGCTGGGCGGGCGTAAAGGCTGCCGCCGCAGCTATGGCCTCTTCGACCCGGCGCGAGCGCACGAGACCTTTGGAAACTCTGGTGACGGTGCTGGGACTGACGCTCAAATCACGGGCGATTTGCGACAACGAAGTGCCCCGGCGTTCCAGCGCCCACTTAATGTGCCCGTGCCAACTTTCGCCGCCCATCGCCTGCCTCACTGAAAAGTGATTTGCGCCAAGTCGTAGGGGCCGTTTGCCCTGACAACTTATATGCGATTCGAATCACGAATCGGCCCAGCCGTCAAGCCATCTCTGCGATTTGCAAGTATTGATGCTACCGGATCGATAGATCTGCCAGGTAGAATTTGACGTCCAAAACGTGTCCGAAACTCGGATTGGGGGGAGTTTCGGACAAATTGTAGATACGAGGTTTCTAATTTAACATTTACAAGAACTATACTATTCTGTTTGCGGTAATTATTGAATAAGAACACAGTATAGTGCCGTCGAGCGGCGAAGATGATAAATGTTTTCTAACAGTAAACTTGCGGGCTTTGCAATACGCCCAACGCGCACGCGGGTAGAGTCTCGACCATGAATTTGCGGCGCGCTTAAGTTTGGTGGAAAGCGGAACGACCGCTCTGGAGCGATTGGTCAGCCATAACGCGCTTTCCTTCATCTGCAGCAACTTGGTTGATTTTGCAGGTCAGCAGCTCTGGCCGGTGCGGCCATCATCCTGCCAAGTTCGGGTCGTCGCCTTCCCAAACCTCGACCGAACGACCGGGATCATCCTGAAGCCGCCTCGGTTCTAGGACGCCGGATGGCGGGGGTGGCGCTTCGCCCGACTGTTCCGCCCGTCCGAGACTCCACCGGCGAGTACGCGATCGCTGCGGGAAGATCGCGCGAGTCAGCATAGCCAAACTAGCAGCGTCTCATAACTAAACGTTGTCACATCTCTTTGCGTCAGTATGGTCGTCGCGGACCGAGGAAAATCTGGGATCTGACAGAGACAGGGGGGCAGGATGGCAAAAACAAAGGTTTTCGTCAGCTACGATCATTCGGAGGATGCCCTGTACAAGCGCCTCCTTCAGGCATGGGACGCCAATGCAAATTTCGACTTCGAGTTCGACAGTCGTGGGCCGAATGTCCCGATCAACAGTGACGATGCTGGGGTGATCAAAACATCCCTGACGAAGTTACTAAAATCGGCCACGCATCTGTTGGTCATTGTTGGCGAGAAGAGTAGCACCAGCAACTGGATGGCTTGGGAGATCGCGCGTGCGAAACAGTCCGATATCAAGCTCAAGCTGGCTGCGGTGAAGCTGAGTAAGGCCAACGTCACCCCTGCGGGGCTGTTGAACGTCGGTACCTCCTGGGCGACCAGCTTTGAACGGGACCGGATCGTCGATGCTCTAAACGACGCGAAAGTCGGCTACTGATCCGCGGATAGTTGGCGCCTGCCGGGTCGATCGCCCCTCGCCGGTCGACCCGGCGCGGGCACCATCATCGGGGATATAGCGGTGTTGATACTATGACCGAAGATAGTCGTGCCATATGTTTCGTTGTGATGGGTTTCGGTAAGAAGACCGACTTTGAATCCGGGCGGACGATTGACCTGGACGCGACCTACGAGGCGATCATTGAACCAGCCGCAACGAAGCATAATTTGCGGTGCATCAGGGCCGATGAGATCACGCATTCCGGCATCATTGACACGCCCATGTACGAAATGCTGCTTCGGTCCAACCTCGTCATCGCGGACATCTCGACGGGTAACGTCAACGCAGTGTACGAGCTTGGGGTGCGGCATGCGTTGCGGCCAAATTGCACCATCATCATGAAGGAGCGCGAGGGCAGGCTCTATTTCGACCTGAACCACGTCAACACCTTCGAGTACGATCACCTTGGTGAAGATATCGGGGCACGTGAAGCCCAGCGCGCCACCCGCGACCTAGGAATCCTGATCGAAGAGGTCATGGCGTCGGGCAGGACGGACAGCCCCGTCTACACCTATCTTCCGCGGCTTATGCAGCCCAGGCTTAGCGAAGAGGAGTTCTCCGATCTGGTAGACGAGACTGAGGCCGCTCAGGAGAGGCTTTCGGAACTGATGCAAAGGGGTGAGGCGGCGATGAAAGCGAGCGATCCCGAGGGCGCGGTCGAAGCGTTTCAGGCGGCCGCCCATTTGAAGGGTCCGGACCCGTTCATCATTCAGCAGCTGGGTCTGGCTACCTACAAAATGAAGAAGCCTTCGCCCTTGGAAGCTTTGATAGCAGGTCTGCGAATCATGGATCAGCTGAGCCCCGACGCGTCCAACGATCCGGAGACTCTCGGGATCACCGGTGCGATACGGAAGCGCCTCTGGCATCTGACGGGCGATCGTGCTCAGCTCGATGCCGCTATCCGCTACTATGGGCGAGGCTTCGAGGTCCGTCGGGACTACTACAATGGCGAGAATTTGGCGCTGTGCTACGAATTTCGGCAGGTGTTGCACGCCGATCCGGACGAAGCCTTATATGATCGCCTAAGCGCGCGGAAGGTTCGGACGGTGCTGTTCGACACCCTATCGCTCCTGATTGAAACGCCATCGTTCGATGACCGATCCGACCGGCGATGGGTGTTGGCGACGCTTGCGAACTGCGCATATGCCCTAGGCAAGGAGCACGAGGGCGATCAGTTCGAAGGGAGGTTCATCGCGGAGCAGCCGGCACTCTGGGAGATCGAGACCTATGAGGAGTCCAAGGCCCATGTCCGAGGTGCTTGTCCGCTGGACGCGCCGCTGGCCGACATCCCGTCGCCGGGTGAGCTGTAGTTCCATGGTTAGTAAAGCCGGCAGGCCGGTGGCATGAAGTTCCCCGCTCTCCACTCCGTGGCGGATCGCGCCTCCGACCGTCAGCAGTCGCTGTACTTCGGCCTAGTGCTTGCGGAATATGCGGCGCTCTTGGCGGTTGCCGTTCTCAGCGTCAACATGATTCCGGACCGGCGCTACATTATCCTGTACGGCGCGTTACTGGGGGCTGCGCTCGCTACGCTTGTCGTCCGATCAGTTCTGAAGCCCGAACGGCGCTGGTATCAGGCGCGCGCATTGGCAGAGTCGGTGAAGACCACCGCGTGGAAGTTCGCCATGGTCGCTAGACCCTTCGAGCACGACGCGGAGGATCGGCGCCGTCTGCGTGAGATGCTGCAGGAACTGCTCGACGCGAACCGCAGCGTGGGCTCGCAGTTCGACGGCAGTAGCGCCGGAGGCGACCAGATTACCGGCGAGATGGAGGCGCTCCGCATGCTGCCGCGATCTGAACGGCTGGACGTCTACATGCGGGACCGCGTGGAGGACCAGCTCGATTGGTACAGCCGAAAGTCTAAGTCGAACTCGACCGCGGGCCGGAGATTCGCGGTCATCCTCGGCTGCTTGTACGTGATCGCGTTCGTCGTCCTCCTGATCCGGCTGGACCAGCCCCGGTGGATCTACGCCCATCCCGACCCCCTGATCCTCCTCGGTGCCTCCGTCCTCGGATGGATGCAGATCAAGCGGTTCAACGAGCTAGGTGCCTCCTATGGGCTCACCGCCGCCGAAATCGGAATATTGAAGTCGCGTGCTCCCGAGATCGCGGACGACGCCGCACTATCGATCTTCGTCGACGACGCTGAGGAGGCGTTCTCCCGCGAACACACGCAGTGGCTCGCCAGACGATCGGCCCTGCGCGACCGTCCGAACTGACGGAGAGGTCGTGGAACCGATCGTCATCGCTGGCGGCTGCTACTTTGAAGCCTGCGAAGCGCCCTACTGGCGGGCGCTGTACGGTTCGGGTGGACGGGCCGCGCAGGCTCTGATCGGCCGGGGACCTGTCACCCTTCACACCTATTTTCCAAGAGCCCGCAAAGGCGAGCTGTATCCGTTCGTCGCAGCGGGCATCGACATCAGAGCGGCCGACAGCGCGAGCGCGTTGGCCTTCGCCTATTTCCACCCCTTGTCGGATCCGGTTCTCGCCCCTCTACGCTCCGATATACCGCGCCTGCCTGCCATCCGGGCCGAGGGTGATGCCGTTCTGCGGTTCGGCTTCTTGGAGGGCGAGGCGATCGTCTGCGGACGCCGTGTCGTCTACGATCCCCAGAGTGTCGGAGAGTTCGAGCCCTTCGGCCGGAACGGTTCCTCGGCGCAGGAGCTTGCGGTCGTGCTGAACGCTCACGAATTGCGTGCTGCTTCCGGACAAGACGATCTCGACGCGGCGGCCCGCTCCCTCCTCGAATCCGGTGCGGAGGTGGTGGTTGCCAAAAGCGGCGTCCAGGGAGCGTTCGTGCACACGCGGGGCCGATCATCGGCCTGGGTACCCGCCTTCTGGTCGGATTCGGTTTTCAAGATCGGCACCGGTGACGTGTTCAGCGCCGCGTTCACGTACGCATGGGCGCATCTCGGGCGAGATCCCGTCGAGGCCGCGCATGCTGCTTCCCGGAGTGTCTCTCAATATGCGGCAAGTCGTCTGCTGCCTTTGCCGCCGGCTTGGGACGGGCCCGCCCAGGGTCGGGCGATAGGCGCGCGGAGCGGCGGGCTGGTTCATCTGGTCGGCTCCACGGCGCGCCTCGCCGACCGCTGGCTGTGCGAAGAGGCGGCATGGCGGATTCAGCAGCTAGGGGTGCGTGTCCGCCGACTAAATGATCTGTCGGGCGGTCTCCCGGCCGACGGAGCGTTCCTCGTCTTTGCCGATCAGATCGAGCCGGTTGCCCTCGACGAGCTGGCGCGGCGAGTCAGTGCCGGCAGGGTCGTCGTCATTAGCGAAACGGACGCGGCGTCACCGGAGGGCGTGCTTCGAACGGGGGATTTCACCACGGCGCTCTACTGGGTCTGCTGGATCAGCTCGACGGAGTCCGCGGCAGACGCGAGCGGGGGGCCACCCGAGCGCAATGCCGAGCGGCGCGGTTAGAGGACGAGGGGCGGGATCTATTTGGTGGACATATGCATCATCTATGCGCGCGTCGACGCATCGGGCATACCGCCAGCGCTGGAGACCGTGCTGGAGCCGGAGTGGTCGGTCTGGTGGGACCGGCATCTCGTCGCGGGTGACTATCGGGCGGGGATCGAGACGCAGATCCGTACGTGCGAGGTCTTGGTTCCAGTCTGGTCCGCGGAGGCGACCTTTAACGCACACATGCACGATGAACTGGAGATCGCACGGAAGGCGGGGGTCGCCATCCTGCCCGTGCGCATCCACGAGGCGGAGGCGCCGATGGGCTATGGCAGCTTGCAGGCAACCGAAATGCTCGGCTGGGCGGGCGAACGCGATCGCCCGGAAATGTCCTCCCTCGTAGAGCGCATTCGCGTCGCGATCGAAAGGCGGCGGCCCGACGAACGCCCGCAGCGGCTGACGATGAACGGCCCCGTGGAATTGCCGATCTTCTTCTTCTCGGTTTCCTCCCACGAGACCCGGCTGGCTCCCGCTGCGGCGCTCCGGACGCTTGACATGTTTGGAGCGGAGACCATCCTCGTCTCCGCCTACGATACCGGTCCGGACGCCCCCAAGAGCCTGATTAGGACCCTTGAGCGGCGCCGCAGACGCGGCGCCACCATTCTGCTGGACTCCGGCAATTACGAGAAGGCGCGACGCCAGGACGAAGCGTGGACCATCGAAACCTTCAAGGCGGCATTGGATACGACGCCCCACGATCTCGCATTCGCGTTCGACAAGCTTGATCCCCGCGGAAGTGCTGACAAGGTCGCCAAGGCCGCTATCTCAGCCGCGATGCGTACTGCTAAGCTGACTCCAGCGCCGATAATACCCATCGTTCACCTGCCACAGTTGCCCGACGACGACTTTGAAACCGATATGGCCGGCGCGGTGATGCGACTAGTGGCGCAGTTCCTCGAACCCGTGATGATCGCCATTCCCGAGCGGGAGCTGGGCTCGGGAGTATTCGAGCGGGCGCGGACAATGGTCGCCATTCGCAAGGCACTCAAGGGCCTGGGGCGCTACCAGCCGGTCCACATTCTGGGGGCGGGAAATCCCATCAGCCTCGCCCTCCTGTCCGCGGCGGGTGCTGACAGCTTTGATGGTCTCGAGTGGTGCAGATACGCATTCGACGCCGAGCACTCCCAGTTGCACCACTTTCAACTATTCGAACTCTTCAGGTATCAGGCGGAAGTCGCTAATTCGCCCGTCGCCGCTTCGGCTGCGCTCGATCCCGCCGTCAGCTATACGACCAAGGCCGTGATGCATAATCTCGACTTCTATCACACCTGGCTCGAGAAGCTCCGGACTGCGCTGCACGACGATAAGGCCTTGGTCGCCTTCCTCGCGCACCTCCTGCCTAAGGGAGCAATAATGCAGGCGCGGAATGCGCTTCCGGACGTGCTCTGATGGTCCTCCCGTCACCGGAACGGATCCGCCACGCGGTCGGCGTGGTCGGCGCCGAGATCGACCGTCAGCTGAGTACGGGCACTCCGCAGCCGTGGACGGAAAGCCGGCTGTGGACCGAGCTCGCCTGCTGCGTGCTCAGCAGCCAGGTTCCATACGAGACAGCGCAAGCAGCGGCCGTCCGGTTGGAGGCAAGCGGACTATTCCTTGAGGAGGAAGTCGCTCCGCGCGACCTAGAGGTCGCGCTGGCGGAACTGTTGAGATGTCCGTTCGACATCGATGGCGCGTCACGGCGATACCGCTTTCCCGACAGTCGCGCTCGCCAGTTGACCGCGACGGTCGTTGAGGTCCGGCGCGAGGCAAAAGGCCTTTCTGACCTACTTGGGAGTTTCGGCGATATCGAGATGGCCCGAGGATGGTTCGTGACCAATGCCAAGGGTCTCGGACCGAAGCAGGCGAGCATGTTTCTCCGAAACGTCGGAGCGAGCTATGATCTAGCGGTTCTTGATCGTCATCTCATAAATTACATGATGATGATGGGGCTGACCGCGGATCCGAAGCCAATGCGCAGAATGGCAGACTACCGGCGGGATGAGATCGTACTGAAGGATCACGCTGCGGGCTTCGGCCTGCCGGTCGGGTTCCTCGATTGGGCCGTTTGGATCGTCATGCGTGTAATGAACGCCAAAGAGATGAAGGAACAGGCTGAATGAGCGTCGTCACACTCGTCTCCGGCGGTCTCGACTCCCTCCTCGTAGCGTGTCTTGCCAAAGAGGAGGGGCTGACGCAGTATCCGCTCTTCATCGATTACGGCCAACGTGCCCGCGAACAGGAGTACGCGGCTTGTCTGCAAGGCATGAGGCGCCTGGGACTTCCCGTGCCGGCCACTGCGGGTCTCAGCGGATTTGGTCAACTCATTCGATCCGGGCTCACCGATGTGAGTCAACGGGTGTACGAGGATGCCTACACGCCCGGCCGGAACCTCCTGTTTTTGCTGACCGCTGCGGCCTATGCCGCGCAGGTTGGCGCCGACGCCGTCTCCATTGGTCTGCTGCATGAGGATACCAGCCTCTTTCCCGATCAGACCGGCGCCTTTCTTAAATCGGCGGAGTCGACCCTCGCGATGGCGGTCGCTAGGCCCGTCCGTGTGCTCGCGCCGCTTGCGGCGTTCCACAAGCGCGACGTGGTGCGGCTGACAGAAGAGAAGGGCCTAACGGGTTCCTATTCGTGTCATCTGGGAGAGGCCGAGCCTTGCGGCGCGTGCATTGCCTGTCGTGAGTTTGTTTTCGAGGGAGAGGGCTGATGGGTGGCAGCGGCGGGGGCGGCTACAGTCGGCTGGGAGATGTGAAAGGACTGGAGCAAAAGGCGAAGGAAGCGCTGCAGGGCGGGCGCAAGAACGTGTTTATCAGTTTTTCTGTGAAGGATATTGACGAGGTCAACCTCGTCCGCGCGCATGCCAAGAACGAGAACAGCGACATCGAATTCAACGATCGTTCCGTGCGTGAGCCGTACAACAGCGAACGGGCGGAATATATCCGCTCGAGACTGAAAGAGCGTATCAATCAGTCCTCGACAACCGTGGTCTATGTTTCGGAGAATACCGCGAAAAGCAACTGGGTCGAGTGGGAGGTCAAGACTAGCCTAGAACTCGGCAAGCGTGTGATAGCTATGTACAAGGGCGATGCCCCGCCGCGTAACATGCCATCTTGGTTGCAAAACACGAACATCACAAAGGTGGCTTGGAAGGATCTCGCCCGAAAGCTGTCATGATCTCACGTGGCTGGCCCATGACCGGCGCAGGATTGTGGAAGGCGCGGTTGTGATGTGCCAGATCGTAATGAACGCCGTGAAGCACGTGCTGGTGGGGAGAACGCATCACGATGACCTTGGTAGATCTAGCCGCGGTTTGGGGTGCAGTGGTCGCAACCGCTGTGGGTCTCAAGGATATTGTAAAGGCGGTTCGCGACCGCGCTTCAGTTGAAGTGAGCGTCGGGTTTGCATTCACTGCCTTGGGCTCCGAGGAAGCCGCCTATGGTACTGTCATCGAAACGGAACATGGTCGCCAGGAAGCGGTCGTGAACGTAGTCATCATTAACCGAGGGGCTAAACCTACGCAAATTGTGTCCGTGTTCGTCGGTGATGGGGAGGATGTTCTTCACCAGATCACCTCGGAGCGATTGCCGGTTGTGGTGGATCCGGGCTGCAGAGTGGAGACAAGAATACAGAAGGAGTGGCTGGACGATCCGAGCACAGTTAAACTCGGCGTGCTGGATGGTCTCGGCAGACGGCATGCGCCTCCGTTGGGACAGGTGCGGGATCTCATCAAGCATAGTAGGGAGCTTCCTACAGCACGAGCGCGGTATCGCCACAGAGAGGATGCAACAGCCGCCGACGTCTGGGCTTGGCAGGTTAGGGATAGGGCAAGTTTGACCACAAGGCGCCGGTCTACAGCTTCAAACGAGTGATCACTGAATGCTCAATCGTGAACAAGATTCAAGTCGTAGACCTGAACCGGTGCTATTTTGTCTCGGAACTTGCGGTACCGGCGTCTGAGATCCACGATCAAGTCAACAGTATCAACGATGGCGAGTTGGCGGCACAATAATTGGCATTGTCGCCATCTCCTCATCCTTGCCGATATCGCTCGATATGAGCGAATATCTCGCGGTTGATGCTAGCCTACCAGAGACAATTTGGAACATCGGATCCTTGAGCTGATGAAGGTGTGAAACCGTTGCGGCGACCGATCTATACGATCGACGTTTCATCGCCAGCGATCGTCCCCTCCAGCTCAGTCGCGCCAGCCGGTTGCGAACCGGGCCATCGATCGCGGCGAGAGCCGCGGTCATCGCGCCGCGCCAGTCGGGCGCGACGACTCGCGCCACCTCGCTCGAACAGATCGTCGCGTCTAGTGTGCGGAAGGCACGAAGGGACAGCGTTCCAAGCCTTGAATCCGTTACTCGGCTATGCCGGCAACCCTGCCGCTCCTAGGCGGTCGAACCACGTCGAAGCCGAACATGAACGAACGGCTGACTTCGGCGAGCCGGAATTGAGCCGCGAACGTCGTCTTATGGGTCAGACTCGTCGCCGCCGCCCAATTCGAGCGTTCGGATCGAAAAGTTCGCGGCTCATACCGCGACCGTCTAAAACTAGTTCATAGACCGGCACATCGCGAGCATGGCAGTAGGAGAAAATAACTTCTTTTACTTCTGGAGCCATCCGGTGGCCTACAGTAACCGATTGCACGCCTCCAGGTATTCGCAGCCGACCGGACGAACGGGAAATGATTCGAATTTCCTGTTCGTGGCTCCATTCATCGATCTTCGTCAGCAAGACTAACTCAGCCAACCGTTCGGGATCGGCGTCTTGATAGATGTCGAAGCTGGCTTCGAGAGGTTCGTAGCGCACGTGATCAACGGTCACTTCTCCAGATCTTCTCAAGTCGAAGAGATCATACTCCAAAGCTAAGCCGCGGAACTCGTCGGCATAATAGGCCCACTGGGTAGCGATGTCGAAACGAGCCGACAGTGAGCATACGAATCTGCCACGTTTCCCTCGCCGTATAGCATTGATGATTCCTTGGGCGTCGGTTTGGGCGCCGCCCGGATCATAATAGTAGAAACCTTCCATCGGATCGTTCAAATTTTGCCATTCCGCGCACCACAAGTCATTGGAGCGGATCATACCCAGCACACGATCCAGATCGCGCAATGTTCGGAACTTAAACGCATCCACTTGCGGTCTCTCCTGTGCACGCTTGGCTCATTACAGACGATGTGGCCCGCGAAGCCGACTAAAGCGCTTCTTATTGTCAGCTTTCCGTTCTCGCCAGAATGCCGGAAAGCCGTTCAATCGACAACATCGCAAGCCGACTGGGGTAGGGAGCAGCGCAGATGAACGAACGTCGGATTGTGGAAAGCCTTCCCGTGCCGCTGAGCGACGGACTTTGGGTCACAGGTCCCAGTGGGAAAGCCGGCCCAAGCGGAAACCTGTTCACTTCTCAAGGGCTGAGCGACAAAGTAGAGCCTGGGCTGCCGTGTCGGCGACGGCAAGCAGTCTTGGCTCGTCCCATCCCTCTCGCGCTGCAGCCGATAGGCCGAGCATTGTCGTAGCAACGTAATCCGCGACACGTCCGGAAGCTTTAATTCCCGCATCGTTGAGAAATTCCGCCACCCTGCTGCGGTTTTCTGCCGCAATTTGTTTGGCTGCGATGCCCCAATCCGTTGTGCCCGTTTTTGCGTGTTCAAGGATCAGGCAACCACGCCGCTGCGGACTAGTGATATAAGCGTGCGCCGCAGCTCGCAGCATGTCGCCAAGCGCCGCCATCGGCGCTGCGCCCGGCGTCAGGAAGCGGTCCAGCGGCACCACGGTGGCCGAGTAAAGCCTTAGGCTCTCTTTAAAGAATGCGGCCTTGCTGCCGAACGCTGCATAAAAGCTCGGCGGGGAAATCCCGATCGCCTCGGTCAGCGCGGCCACGCTGACGTTCTCATAGCCATGCTCATGAAACAGATGCTGCCCGGCCTCGATCGCAGCCTCAAGCTCGAAACCACGGGGGCGCCCCCGTTGTCGCTTATTTGCATTAACGTCCATTACAGAAATCGCTTGCCTCTGAGAGTCGTATTTATATAGCGAGCATTAATGGAAATAGCGATGCCTCAGGATCGTCATGGCGAAGAGGCGGGCATCACATCGACGAACAAGGACACCCATGCCGCCCTCCTCCAACGAAATCGGCGTTCAAGCGGGCTCGGCGGCCCGCGCCGCACTCCCGATCGCGGCCCTTGCCGGCCTCGCCGCCAGTGGCTTTCTGTGCATCGTCACCGAGACGCTGCCCGCTGGCCTACTCCCGCAGATCGCATCCGGCCTGCGGATCTCCGAGGCGATCGCGGGACAACTCGTTGCCGTCTATGCGCTTGGA
>NZ_JALNUT010000015.1:0-60569 GCF_026540945.1 Sphingomonas sp. GC_Shp_3 | reverse complement strand
GATCACGCAGATCAACCTGCAACGCAACCGGCGTGGCGCCGGCCGCTTCAAGCGAGGCAGACACGAAGCGGCCGGTGAATCCGGTCGCTCCAGTCAGCGCGACCCGCATCAGAACGACCAGCCGGCAGTGTTGCGCCGCATATCGGCTTCCATCATCAGTTGTGCCAGCTCCTCAAGCTGCACGGTCGGCGTCCAGCCGAGATTCTGCGCGGCCTTGGCGGGATCGCCGATCAGCAGATCGACCTCGGCCGGGCGGTAGAAGGCGGGATTGACGCGCACCAGCGTCTTGCCGGTCTTGCTGTCGGTGCCTTGCTCGTGCTCTTCCTTGCCCGACCAGTTGAGCGTGATCCCGACATGCGCGAACGCCAGTTCGACGAAGTGGCGCACCGGCTCGGTCCGGTTGGTGGCGAGGACATAGGTATCGGCGACGTCATGCTGGAGCATCAGCCGCATGCCCTCGACATAATCCTTGGCATAGCCCCAATCACGCTTGGCATCGAGATTGCCGAGTTCGAGAATCTCGGCCTTACCCTGCGCAATCTTGGCGACGGTGTCGGTGATCTTACGGGTGACGAACTCGCGACCACGCAGCGGCGATTCATGGTTGAAAAGGATGCCGCTGGTGCCGAAAATGCCGAAGCTTTCTCGGTAGTTGACGGTCAGCCAGTGTGCATAGAGCTTAGCGACCCCGTAGGGGCTGCGCGGGTAAAACGGCGTATCCTCGGTCTGCGGGATCGCCTGCACCTTGCCGAACATCTCCGAGGTCGAGGCTTGGTAGAAACGGATGTCGCGATTGACGGTGCGGATCGCCTCAAGGAGATAGGCGGCGCCGAG
Organism: Sphingomonas sp. GC_Shp_3; assembly: GCF_026540945.1. Classification (NCBI taxonomy): domain Bacteria; kingdom Pseudomonadati; phylum Pseudomonadota; class Alphaproteobacteria; order Sphingomonadales; family Sphingomonadaceae; genus Sphingomonas; species Sphingomonas sp. GC_Shp_3. The sequence goes on along the minus strand of NZ_JALNUT010000015.1, from coordinate 59,735 downwards.
GCCGGTGATCTGCCCGGTGGTGATCGGCTGATCGAACGATACCCCGACGAAGCTCTGCGCGGCTAGGTTGTAGACCTCGCTTGCCTCGGAGGTTTCGATCAGCCGGATCGCCGAGCCCATGTCGGTGAGATCATATTCGACGAGCTTGAGCTGGGGATGGTTGGTGATGCCGAGTTCGTCGATCCGCCAGAAATTAACCGAGCTGGTCCGGCGATAGGTGCCATAGACCGTGTAACCACGGCCCAGCAGGTTCTCGGCCAGATACGCGCCATCCTGGCCGCTGATTCCGGTAACGATAGCGGTCTTCGACATGCTTGCTTCCCTTGCTGACATGGCGGAGAGCAATAGTGAGGTCGCCCAGCGATAACCAGAGGGACAAAGCTCGGACGACGCATGTCTCGCTTTGGAGAAGATGACTTACCTAGCGATCGTCCCCAGGCCGGCCGCGTTGCAACCAATCCGGTTGTGGTCAGATTGTTATATGGCGCACCACCCGTCAGATAAGGCGATCACGCAATAAGGTGTGGGCGATTAATGCAAACGCTGGTAAAGCCATATTGTATGGACGAATGTCGTTTAGAGGATGCCGATCAGGTGATTCCCGGTGGGGCGATTTGGCCCGGGCAGTGACGTGCGATACTACCTTTTTCAGTACCGCCTATGCGGCCGACGAAGCACCGCTGCAGTACAAATGTTACGGCCGGCCTCGCGATCCCGCGCGACCGCTATTCTTTATGCACGTTCCCAAGGCTGCAGGAACGTCGCTCCGGAAAGCGTTGGAAAAAGTTCTTCAACCGGACGTGGTCGTCAACATGTTCGATGGGTGCCTGAGCGGGGCGGGCGAGCTTGCTTTAACCCCCAGCAAACCAGACGTGGTTCTGGATCATGCGGACTTGCCCGATGCGGGTCTGATAGCGGCACATATGGGTGCTGGAACTGCCTTTTCGCGCTACCCCGATGCGCAGCGGCTGACGGTCCTGCGCGTTCCCGAAGCGCGTCTTGTCTCGCATTGGCTATACTGGCGGGCGATCGGCGATGAGTATCTGGTCTTTCCGGAAGATCGCATCAAGCTTCCGATCGCACGTGGAACGCTCGAGGCTTTTGTGATGGACGAACGTCTGGCGTTCGAGTTGGACAACGTTGCGGTGCGGATGCTGCTGTGGCCTGATCCGCGCATTGCCCCGGATCGCTGGATAGATGCGGAAGGCGAGCAACTGCTCGACGCCGCGCTCGAACGCCTGTCCGGGTTCGATCATGTCGACGTCATCGAGAATGATCGCTTCGTTGAAAACCTGTCGGCATGGCTGAAACTGCCAATTGTAGTGGAACGCCTCAACGAAACACCGGATCTTCCCGAGGATTTAAGCGGCATCTTAGCGGACGAATTGACACCGGGGACGCTGCGCCAGATCACCCGTCTCACCCGCCTCGATCGTCAGCTTTGGAATTATGTGGCGCGCTCGAAAATGAGCTTGGAAGCGGTTGAGGCGTTACGCTCAGCGACACTGATGACAACAACCCTACGTCATCAGGCGCTGCTGCGGGGCAAACCTTCGCAGGACTGGCACGAGATGGTCGTGTTGTAACCTGCGCCGCCCCCTGCTCCACTTGAGGAAACAGGGGGCGAGAGCCTTCCTGACGTTCCGGTCTCAGTAGGCCCAATCGACGTCGACTGCTTCTAGTACGGCGCGGACCTCCCGATTGAATGCTTCATCGCTGAACTGTTTGTCGGCATAGGAGATCTGCGCGTGGCGAACTGTATTCCACCAGGCCTCGTCTTCGATCAACCGCTTGACGGCCCGGCAGAAATCCTCACCCCGCGGATCGATCTTGGCTACGGCGAGGCGGCTGCGCACCGCGTTGTCGATGCCGATCTGGTCGGCGAGCAATTCGGTCATGACGATCGGGATGCCGGTCAGCATCGATTCCACGACCTTGCAGGGGATTCCGGCCGAGTAGCGCGTCGGGGCCAATGCGACGACGGATTCCTCGTATAGTTCGGAAAGCCGCTTTTCCGAAACCATGCCGAGGAAGTCGACTTCGGCATGATGATTGTTTTCGCGGAATTCGCGCAGGATAGCCTCATCCCAATAGCCGGCGAAGGTGAGCCGCTTGCCGTGTTCGGCGATCATCTTAGCCGAACCGTGCAGGAACCATTTGAGGCTGTCGAAATTCGGCGCGAGCGGGGAATGGACTGCGCCGACGAACAGTAGGCGGCTCCGATCCCGCCACGGCCGGTCCGACCGTACGATCCCGCTGACCGTGTGCGATATGGTCGAGACATTGTTCAGTCCGATCGAGCGGATGAAGTCGACATCGCGGTCGTTTACCGCGATGAAGCGGTCGACGATGGCGGAGGCATTGAACTCGGCCGCGACGAGATCGACGATCTCGCTTTCCGATGGCGCATCGCCTTGCAGCTTAGCCAGCTCGATCGTGCGTTGGACGCTAACCGCCTCAGTATCGCAGACGATCTTGCTATTCCAGGCGTCCTTGTGTGCCTTAAACACCTCGTAGAAGCGGGAGAGGTTGTGCGACCGGCATACCCAGATATGCGAATAGACGCCGGGTGCGCGATTGAGGACTTCCGCGACGGATTCACCAGGCATCCAATTGCGATACAACATAACATCGTCGAATTCGTAATCGTCGATCTTCACCGTTGGGTTCACGGCGACGACGTCATAGGCGACGCCGAGTTGATGGAACGTGCGTAGCACTTCTGCCGCCCGACCGAAGCCCGATCCTAGGCGGGGATCGGGGACGAGATCCTCGATGACCAGAATTCGGCTCTTTGTCACGCCAAGCCGGGCAACACCCGCTGCCCCCATGATATTGTCGATCGTCGGTCGCGCACCGAGCTGGGGATGCTTCTTCAGCAGCCGCTTGCGGTTGCGCAGGATCGTCGGGTGGCTGACCGTGGGGGGCCGCCCCTTCATGAAGCTGGCATGTTCGTAATGCGTGATGGTGATCGCCGTATCGACGTACACCTTCTTCCCAAGCAGAGTGTTGAGCCGGAAGCAGAGATCGACTTCTTCGTAATAGCCTGGTGAGAAGATCGGATCGAAACCGCCGAGCGTCTCGAAATCGGGGCGCGACAGGCACAGGAAGCAGCCCGAGACGTAATCGACTTGAGTGACCTGCTCGATCGCGTTGTAGCTCGAACGCTCGCCACGCCCGAACCCGAACGAATTGCCGTCACCGGCGATGAACGCGCCGATCTCCTGCACGGTCAGATCCATAGACAGGATGCGCGGGCCGATTGCACCGCAATCCGGGATGCGGAAATAGCTGTCGACCAGATCGGCGAAGACGCCGGGTTCGAATTCAATATCGTTGTTAACGACCACGACCAGCTCGCCGGTCGCCATGCCAGCGCCGAGGTTGGCCGCGCCCGGGTAACCGAGTGCCTTGGCCTCATCGGCATATTTGATACCGCGAGTCGTAGCTAGCAGTTCCGCCGTCGGATCGCTGCTACCGTTGCTGACGACGACGACTTCCATCGACCGGCCGGAACGACGTTTTAGTTCCGCCGCGGCGTAGAAGGCGAGTTCGAGGAAGCGTGCGGTGAAGCTCACTTGGTTGTGCACGGGCACGATCACCGAGAGCACCGGACGATCGTCGCACAGCGGCGTGAAATCGATGGGATGACGCCGGTTGCGGGCGAGCGCATCCTTCGCCCGACGCTCGTAGAGCGCCTTAGCCTGAAGCATGTCGATGGACCGGTCGGCGAGCGGGCGTGCCGCCCGCATGTTCTCGTGCCGGCCGATTAGCAGGAAATATTCCAGCGGCGACACCGCGAGCTTCTGGCATTGCTCGCCGATCCAGGGATAGCGTTGCGAGAAATACTTATAGTCAAAATAAGGGTTAGGATTGCGCCCCTCCACGACTCCGAAGAAGAGGAAATGATGTGCCGTGCTTATGACATGAACGCCATCCGGTTTCACGTCCAGATAGGTTGCTTCATAGTAAGAAGGATCAAAATCCGGCAAAAATGGTACGTTGTACATGCATGAAGAAAGGCAGAAGGTTTCCAGCAGCGACTTGTAGGCACCGTTTCTTACCTCCAATTGCATCGCCGGGTTCATCGTCCTGTAATAATCCGGATCGAACAGTGCGGAAGTACGACATTCTTCGAACTGCCCGTGGATTAGGAAATGCCGGAAGAACGAATGATCTTCCGCAACGTCCGGGTTCAGTATCGCATAGGCAGTCGGGCAGAATAGCCAGTGCGGACGTAGATTGTGCCGGTCGCCGTTTTCCAGAAAATCGATGTACGAGTCGGTATGAACTGCCCAGCGGCCGATGCGGCCAGTTGCAAAGGCATGTTCACGCTGCGATTCATAATAGCTTGCGTCGAACAACCAATGGGAAAGTAGGCCACGTTTGAATGCCAGCTTCAATCGCGACAGAACCTCGTCGAGCGTGAAATCGGTGGGCCTCTTACTGTTTCCAAAGACCGCGCGGCGCAGGTCGCGTTTTTGCATACCCGAGACTTTAAAAAACGGCGAGATCTCGGCTTCGCCGTTGACAACCATTAGAGTTGCCAAAGCTTCCAATTCTGCTCTGGGTATATCGCGAAGGCTCGGCGCATTCTTGTTGAAACGCAAAAACCAATCTCTGTCAAAATACAGAAGATCGTCAAGAATATCAAAATGTTCGATCTTAGCCTGGTAATCGTTCTCGATCATTTCAGCAACAAATCTAGCGCTATCAGGGATGTCGCCACGATCAACAAATCCAGAAAGTGCGTTTATTCCGGAAAGAAGAAAATCCGGCCATGTGTTGGAGCGCGGTTTTGATCCACCCATTTCAGCTAGGAATGAAGGAATATATCGAGCAATTTTTTCATTACGATTTTCGAAAAGGACTCCCCAACCCGACCGAAGGATGGTTTCAGATTTTATCTGAAATTCTTCCGACTTTGTCAGGCCGATAACCAAGTTAATCCTAGGGCTGCCGATCCAAGGATGTCCTTCTTCCGGATCGCGCCCGAGGAAGATGTTGTATAGCAGGTTTACCGCGTCCTCGTCGCAAGGCGCGTTTAGAAAATCGTTCACAACGAGATCTACCTTTGTTTGATCACCTAAAGCAAGTGCTACGCCATTGGGTATTCACACGCAAAACTGACATTGGCATATCAAGCCGTGGGCTGCGTGCAAATAAGTTTTCCGGTACGCAGACGCAAAGCCGTTGCTTCCTCAAACAGCGGTATAGAAAGGGAGGGAGATCTCTAGGTGGTGTTCAAAGGCAAATACGCGACATCGTTGATGCCACGGATATAATTTCGGTGTGAATGGTTTCATTTTAACCCAAGCGTAATTGCGTTGAATGACCTGATTATTGCTTTGTCAATGGTCTGTAGCGATCTTGGCCGAAGCCAATTTTATTGTAGCTAAGAACTTGCAGGTGTAAATCAGAATGGATTCGCTTCCTATGTCTGCAAATTCCGAGTCCGGAGGGGGATATGTAATGCCGGGTGAAGTCTGATGTTCGCCATGATATTATAAAGATAATACTGGCATCTGAAAATCACCTAATCTTATTAAATTATAAATAAAGTTGCTTATATAATTTTAAAAAATACTGCTGTATAATTCTAAAAGCTTTCGCGTGTAACGCTCTACCCCTTTTCGAGTTAGATAATTTTCATAAAAGATATTTGCAGATTTTACTATTTTTTTTGAAGAAATTATTCCATCTTCAACGTGTCTTATGTTTTTCTCGATATCTGAAATATCTTCTATTGGTATATAGTGCTCATAGGCTTTTAAACCATCAAAATAATATAGTTTGTGGGTCGAGTTAACTTTGAAAAGCATGCTTTTACTTTTCAGCGTATATACGACGCGCGAGCAGGTTGCGCCATTTCCGTCTATAGAAAGAATGTATCTGGACATAAGCTGCTCATCCCAACTCATGAAGGGATGAAAGTAAGGCTGGGATTTTAGTTCGCTGACCGTTTCGGGCGTGTCACATTGCACGGCCGAACAGATGCGGAAATCGACGAATGGATTGTCGAGTGCAGCCGTGGCCCAAGCCAGGCGCGGAGCTTTTGCATGGCGAACGTCTTCAAGTGTCAGTAAGTTGCCGCCAGTAGATGAGCCAGCAAAGACGGCCGTCGGAAGTTTTCTTGACCAGGGTTTCTCCCCCCGGCTACCCTCGTACCATTTGCGCCATAAAAAATCGATATCAGGCATTAGTATGCTATGGCTGCCCACGGGCTTTTGAAAAGAGAAAACGGGAGCAGTCTCTCCGTAAGAACTCAAGTCATAGACATCAAAGGCAACTGGTGCCGAAATTCGCATTCCCCCGGCCACCAAACCTTGAAAGAACTCGAGGTACGCTTCTGCTCTCTGCAGGCTGTCTCTGAATACTCCGAGGTGTGGTTCTGAAAAATGCTCCGACGGCTTTTCTCGCAGACTGACCGAATTTTCATTAAAATCAAAAATGAAAACGCTTGTCGTCGTGCTGTTTAAATACGCAAATGTATCGCCAAATTCTCTTGAAAGCGGCGCTTTCTCTTTCCAATAAGATAGCTGATTTTCACACCAAACGTCGGTCAAATCATCTTTTTTGAAAAACATTCTCACGTTTGCTCAGTCGCCTCCCTGCGAACGTGCTACGGTCGGGCCATAGCAAAAGCTTCTCTAATACGTATACCGCAGATGCAGGCTATGGGCGTTGCTGATGGAAACTGCTAGGTTCTGTCGGTGTGAAACGATGTATATCAGGGTGCTGAAGGCCGCGACGGCTGACAAGGTCATAACGGCATTTTAAAATCACCGAGCAGAATTATTATCGGAGTGGGTCAATGCGGGTTTTGGTTACGGGCGGCGCGGGTTTCATCGGTTCGGCAGTGTGTCGACACCTCGTGCGCGATCTCGGCCATGCGGTCGTGAATGTCGATGCACTGACCTATGCGGCAAGCCTGACCTCGCTCGAGCCAATCAGCGCCTCCCGCTTGTATGCGTTTGAACGGGCAGATATCCGCGACCGCGACGCCATGGATGCGGTGTTGGCGCGCCATCAGCCCGATGCCATCATGCATTTGGCGGCAGAAAGCCATGTCGATCGCTCGATCACCGGCTCGAGCGTTTTCCTCGAAACGAATATCATGGGCACAGCCACGCTGCTTGAGGCGGTGCGCGCCTATCGCGATTGCTTGCCAGCCGAGCGGGCCGATGCCCTGCGCATGCTGCACATATCGACCGACGAGGTTTATGGCTCACTGGGACCGGACGGCCTGTTCACCGAGAAGACGCCCTACGATCCGTCCTCGCCTTATTCTGCTTCCAAGGCAGCGTCGGATCATCTCGTACGGGCGTGGGTACGCACCTATGGTATGCCGTGCGTGATTTCGAACTGCTCGAACAACTATGGACCTTATCATTTTCCGGAAAAGCTGATCCCGCTTGTCATTCTCAACGCGATGGCGGGCAAGCGTCTGCCTGTCTACGGCGACGGCTCGAACATCCGCGACTGGCTCTATGTCGAGGATCATGCGCGCGCGTTGGTGATGGTACTTGAAAAGGGACGGTTCGGCGAAAAGTATAACATTGGTGGCCGCAACGAGCGGACCAATCTCCAGGTCGTTGAGCGGGTCTGTGATCTGATGGATGAGCTTGCCCCCAAGGCGTTCAAGCACCGTGATCTGATAGACTTCGTGACCGACCGCCCGGGGCACGATCACCGCTATGCGATCGATGCCACCAAGACCGAAACCGAGATCGGTTGGCATGCGCAAGAGTCGTTCGACACCGGCATTGCCAAAACGGTGCAATGGTATCTCGACAACGAAGCGTGGTGGGCACCGCTGCGCAAAGGCTATTCAGGCGAGCGGCTCGGCACGCTGACGGCTGCAGCCGAATGAATGAGGGGGCGGTTGATCGAGCCGCCCTCCCTTAGTTCTCGGCGTTGAATGTTACGTTCAGCCATGGACTACGATCTCGGCGATCATGGCGCGCAGGTTGGCGCGCCAGTGCGGGGTGGGGTGGCCGAGGGCTTTGAAGGTCGAGGTCTTGTCAAGCACCGAGTAGCTTGGCCGTATGGCAGGCGTCGGGAAGGCGCTGGTCACGATCGGGATCACCGGCACCTGCGTGGACAAGAGCCCAGCGGCAAGCGCTTCTTCCTGGATGGCAACGGCGAAGTCGTACCAGCTCGCCGCCCCCGCATCGGTGTAGTGGTGGATGCCTGTGACACCCTGCCCCGCCATCGTCCAGAGCGCTGCGGCAAGGCCCGGCGCGTAGGTCGGCGTCCCGATCTGGTCGGCGACGACGCGGATCTCGGGGCGCTCGCCTATCAGGCGGAGCATCGTGCGCACAAAATTGCCGCCGGTTGGCGCATAGACCCAGGCGGTGCGCACGATCAGCGCGCCCTCGCCCGCCAGCAGCTCGCCGGCGAGCTTGGTGCGACCGTAGGCGCTCAAGGGATTGGTGGCGGCATCGGGGGCATACGGCGTGCCGTCCTGGCCATCGAATACAAAGTCGGTCGAGACATGCACCAGCCGCGCGCCGTGTTTCGCGGCGGCATCAGCGAGCAGGCCGACCGCAGTCGCATTGACTGCATACGCTGCGTCTTCGTCGCTCTCGGCCTTGTCGACCGCGGTATAGGCGGCTGCGTTGAGGATCAGATCGGGTTGCTCGGCCGCGACCGCCGCGTCGACGCTGGCGGCATCGGTAATGTCGAGCGTGTTGCGATCATGCGAGACGACGTTCACTCCGCTCGGCGCGGTCGCGGCGAGACCGCGCCCGAGCTGACCCGCCCCGCCAACGATTAGCGCCTTCACGAGAACGCCTCGACCTGGCTGAGCGGTTTGCCAACGACATCCTTGCCGGACAGCTTTGGCTCGATCCCGCCCAGCGGCCATTCGATACCAAGCGCGGGGTCGTTCCACAGCAGCGAATGGTCGCTCGCCGGCTCGTACAGCGCGGTGCATTTATAGAGAAAGTCGGTATCGTCCTCGAGCGTTAGGAAGCCGTGCGCGAAGCCGGGCGGCACCCAGAACATCCGCTTGTTGGCGGCCGACAGCTCGACCCCGACCCACTTGCCGAAATGCGGCGATGACCGGCGGATATCAACCGCCACGTCCCACACCGCGCCCGCCGTCACGCGGACCAGCTTGCCCTGCGGATTTGGGTTCTGGAAGTGCAGCCCGCGCAGCACGCCCTTGGCGGAGCGGCTGTGATTGTCCTGCACGAAGGCGAGGTCGAGCCCGCCGTCACGAAACTTGGCGGCGTTCCAGCTTTCCAGAAAGAAGCCACGATCGTCGCCGAACACCGCCGGCTCGACGATGATCGGGCCCGGAATGGCGGTCTCGATAAATTTCATGCAATCACCTTGCCGTCGAGCAGATCGAGCAGATACTGGCCGTAGCCACTCTTGCGTAAGGGACCCGCGATTCGTTCGAGTTGCGCGTCGTCGATGAAGCCCTGCCGCCAGGCGATCTCCTCGGGGCAGGCGATCTTGAGGCCCTGCCGCTCCTCGGTGATCCGCACGTACAGCGCGGCATCGAGCAGCGAGCCATGCGTGCCGGTGTCGAGCCATGCATAGCCCCGCCCCATGATCTCTACCAAGAGCTTGCCCGCTTCGAGGTACAGCCGGTTGAGATCGGTGATCTCGAGTTCACCGCGCGGGCTTGGCTTGAGGTCCCGTGCCAAGGCGACCGCGTCACCGTCGTAGAAGTACAGGCCGGTTACCGCATAGTTCGACCTCGGCTGCTCGGGCTTCTCCTCGATCGTCTCGGCGCGGCCGTTCGCGTCGAACGACACGACGCCGTAGGCGGTCGCATCCTTGACGTAATAGCCGAACACCGTCGCGCCCGCATCGCGGTCCGACGCGCGGTGGAGCAGGTCGGGCAAGCCATGACCGTAGAAGATGTTGTCGCCGAGCACGAGCGCCGAGGGTTTGTCACCGACGAAGTTCGCACCGATGTGGTATGCCTGTGCCAAGCCAGCCGGTTCGGGCTGCACCGCATATTCCAGCACCATGCCGAGATCGCTGCCATCGCCGAGCAGCGCCTTGAACGATGCCTGATCGTGCGGGGTGGTGATGATCAACACCTCACGGATGCCCGCCATCATCAGCGTCGACAGCGGATAATAGATCATTGGCTTGTCGTAGACCGGCATCAGCTGCTTCGACACGCCCTTGGTCAGTGGATACAGGCGCGTGCCCGAACCACCCGCCAGTATGATACCCTTGCGCAATGCCGGCTCCCTTCAATCGTTGAAGCCGTTTAGCGTGCGCAGGTCAAAAGGCAATCTGGGGCGCTGGAGGCGATCGGTACGTCATCCTAGAAAATCAACAGCCACATCAGAATTTTACCGCTTAACTTTAAGTACTAGCAGATCGTGTAACCACCATCCGCATCTGGCAATACGATACAGGTAAAGTTTACGACAATATCGCCGGTGCTTCGGCGTGAGTGCGACGGCGTGTTCCTGATGTTTGATTGCTGCAGCTCGGGCGCCGTACTTCCACAGCATCGTTGATAGCCAGTTCCTTAGATGGGCAACCTCCGGCAATCCGTTCACCACTTCTTCGGCTATCGTGATCGCTTCGTTCTTCATCTCAGCGACCCAAAGAGCATCGGCGAAAGAGATCAGATACAGCGGTAAGCGTTCGGTCCGCACAGCGATTTCGCGGTGAAGCGACACTGCCTCATCATGGTTGCCAGTCCGCGTGAGGATGCGCGCCAGGCTCAGCATTCCCAGCGTGCTGTCGGGTCGCGCGACACGAGCTGCGCGTGCCAACGCAAGCGCCGTCCGTGGCCGCGCGGCCGGCTGTCGTTCGGCAAGGGCGCCGAGATATACCGAACTGGCTGATCGACGTTCCCGGATTGCTCGGCTCATAGCCTTGGGGTCGAAACGGTCGTTTAACACGTCTTCGAGCAGCGGCCGCAACAGGCTCACCTCGCCGAGAAACGTACTTGCGGGATGGCCGCTATAAGGAACGGGGACGAGCACCGATGGTGTTCCGGCGGAAATCTGGGTGACGTGGCGAAGATCGAGCGCGACGTGCGGATCGAACACCAGCACAGGACAAGTCCGACAAAGGAAGTCACCATTGATCGTATCGATCCACTGGACCCTTTGCGCATCCTGCGGCCATCGATCTTCCCAAGGTGCTCGCGACGGATCGATCGACCATTGCGGCGATAGCGCCAGGACGCCGTCTGCCGCGACCGCGTCAGCCAAGCGCAGCGCGGCGTAGCCTCCCATGCTTGACCCGTAAGTTATCTTACGTTTGGCGCTTGCCGTAGCTTCGCGAACGACGGCCATCGCGTCAAAGATATCGTTGTATTGGTACCAATCGTTTCCGCAACCGAGGACGTGAATGGCAGAAATTCCGTTTGCCAGCAGAAACTCCTCGCCAAAGCCAAAGCGATCGAGGCCTTCGCCGATGCTGTGGTGATCGAAGGTTATGACCCAATTCTGGGAATTAGCCGCAAGAACCTGACGAACCAAAAGCGTCTTGCTGCGGTAAAGCTCGATTTTTTGAGGCCGCTCGGCCGGTACTTCGTCACTCATAACGAGCCTTAGTATTTTTGAAGCTAGGCACGATGACGTGGCCATAATCCGGCATAGCTAAAATCGGACACAATACTTATATATTGGCTTGATCGATCCAAATGTCTCAGCAATTATACTGCGGCACAGCGAATTTGTACTTGAGAACTCGAACAAGGAATGGACCGTTGCCGAACCTTACAAACAGTCCACAGTCATCATGTACAGGCGTGTGCATAGGTATCTCAAGGCAACGGATCGTGCGCGCTACCACGCTTTCCTGCCAAAAGCCCATATCGTGAATGAGACGTCGCTACTCGCTTTGTATTCCGACTATCCCCTGTCTAGAGGACGAGAGTGGTCACCGTGCCGCATTTCGTCCGCCAACCAGCGGAATTGCATCGATTTTACACGGGATCGACACAATCTCTTACGATAGGTACGTTCCCCCTGAATTGAGGGCTGCAATCCGTGAAATTCCACCGCTACGCAGTACTGCCGATGACAAGTCTGCTGCTTCTTGCTGCATGCAGCGATGACAGCACAAATCCGACACCAACCCCTATATCGACCGCCACGCCGTCTCCGACCCCAACGCCGACGCCAGCACCATCTTCGTATCAATCGGTTGCTGATTTTACGCGTGATCGCGCATTTTCTGGGCTTGTCTCCGCGACTACGACACAAACTATTCCGGCGACACTGGCCTATCACGACCCGGATAGCTCCACGCTGACCTATTCCGCCGCGACGCAAACGTTCACAGGATTTGGCCAGACCATCACACCGGGCACCAACAAGGCGACCCTGGTCCAGACGGATGCTACCTTGGTCTATCAGTATCTAATAGCGACCTCTCCTTGCACACTTACAATATACCGAAAGGTGGGGGGCGCGACTTACGTTGGGTATGTAACGAACTTTGAAGGCGTAAAGACACTCTCGTTTACCGACTATGCTTTGATCGGCGCGCCGACGCTGACAAGCGATCTGCCCTCGACGGGAACGACGACCTACCAAATAACGGCGGGAGAGATTGGCACGTCGGCATCCGGCCAGACGCTTGTCATCGACGCCGCAGCACGACGCCTAAGCGGGACGGTGACGTTGACGGGGGCCAGTACCCCAATCAACGTAATGTTTCAGGGAATGCTTGATTCGCAAAGCGGGCGGATTGACGGGACGGTTACGACGGCTGACGGTACTTATACGGGCGCTGTTCACGGCCGGGTCTATGGTCCAGCCGCCACGGAAATCGGCTTGATCTTCGATTTGAAAGATAACACGGGCAACGATCGCCCTGGCATTCTGATCGGCCATAAATAGTTTACCGGCGTCGACCGGCGGTGAGTCGCACCACCCAACGGAAATGTCGTACCAGAAAGACCTGGCGCTAGGCCGGCTTTTGGAACCCTAGAAGTGTGGGCCTGCGGAGAAACAAGGCTCCATCCCTGATGATGCGCCCCATGCCGATCGTCTGGCCGACATCAAATGATGAAGGCAAACACCGTGCCCGTGAGCCCGCTCCGGCAGCGGCGACGTTTGGCGTTAAGCCGCAGACACGACGCAAGCGACGGTAATCGCTGATCTCGGGAGTTTCACGACGTGCCGTGTAACCAGTGAGAATACCCCCCCCCCCCGGTCCCTTCTCTAATTGCCACCCATAGTTGGAATTTGGCTCTATCTGTAAAACGGCGACTGGACCCTGCCCTCTGAAACGGGATTTCAGTTTGGCACGAATTGAAGTTGTGCGATTTTTCTAAACTGCATACCATCAAGCTCACATTATTGAAGGTGTGCACACGTGCAGATAATCACACTTGCAGCTCAAAAGGGTGGTGTTGGTAAAACCACGCTGGCAGTCAATCTTGCAGTTGCCGCCCAAGTGGCGGGGATTAAAACGGCATTGTTCGATCTTGATCCGCAAGAGAGCGCTACGGTGTGGAGCGAGCGGCGGAAAACCGAGTTCCCCCATGTTGAGCCGATTAGCGCACGTAGGCTTGATCAGGCGATCGACGCAGCTGAGGTCAACGGATTCGCGCTCACGATCATCGACACGCCACCAGCGGCCGGCGCTGAAGCCGCAGCGGCGGCTCAGCGGGCCAACATCGTTGTGATTCCATGCCGACCTTCATTAATTGATCTCGACGCAATCAAGCGGACTGCGCAGCTCATTACCAGCATCGGTCGGACGGCTGTAGTTGTGCTGAATGCAGCTCCTCCGACTGCCACGACGCTGCTGGATGACGCCAGGACGCTCGCAGAGGCGACTGGCTTGCGAGTAGCACGCACGGTATTGCGCGAGCGCAGCGCTTATCGGGCAGCTTGGCCCTACGGCTTGGGTGTCATTGAGCATGAACCCAAAGGTAAGGCAGCTCAGGAAGTTGCAGCCTTGCAGAAACATCTAATTGATGATCTGATGAGTTGCACACCTGCAAATGTGAAGGCTTGATATGGCAAAGCGAACTTCTCTACTAGCTCCGGCGATGACGACCCAATCGAATCGTGAAGCCGAGCCAGACGATGCGTCGACGGCTTTAACTTCCGTGCCGCCGACAAGCACACCGCGATCAAGCGGCAAACGGCCGGGTAAGTACCACCTTGGCGCCTATTTCGACCCAGCCGACCCCACTGCCGAGGCGTTTAGGGTTTTAGCGGCACGCACTAGACGCAGCCATCAGGACCTCCTTGCCGAGGCGATCGGCGAGCTTGTCGCTAAGTACGATGCTGATAAGCATTTTGGCCGTATGTAACATCTGCACACCTGCAATTTTCAGACGCGCAGATTTGCAGATGTGCACATGTGCAGAATTGACGTTTAGTTCTGATTTCGAATTTGACCTGTTTTATAACGCTGATGGGCGATCTTCCGCTCAAGGATCAGAGGAAGGTCATGGAGCGGCCGGTCTTTTCGCTCCAGAAATGCAAGCGGGTGAAGCCGATCGAGTATACGAGCCCAGAGCGAACCACGAGGCACCCCCGATAAACAATGGTGCTAAAGGCCTGACAGAGCCTTGCAGGCTTTTAGGGGGCAACAACATCGATTCGCCTAGGAGAATGGACAGAAATGAAAGGCCGAGTTCAAGAGCATCCGCTGACCGGCTTTTTCACGTCGACGGCGATCATCGACTATGCGCCAAAAGACGATCCCGAGATGATGCAGCGGCCATTCTTCTCGCTGTCGAAGCGAAAGCGCAACAAGGCGATTGAATACACATCGCCGGATAGCACAGTCCGGGTCCGCGTCGAGGCCAACCCACTGCATGGCATGGCGACAATCTGGGATGCCAATATTCTGATCTGGTGTCTGTCGCGGCTTATGGCGCGCCACCAGGCAGGCGATAACGACGTCAGTGGCCTGATCCACACCACACCCTACGAGCTGCTAAAAGGGATCGCGCGCGATGTCGGCGGTGAGGATTACAACCGTCTCATGGCCGCGCTTACCCGTCTGCAGACAACTCGGGTCGAGACGAACATCCGCAAGGGTCGCCGCCAGTTTGCTTCGTTCCACTATATCGAGAGCGTGGAGGGAGCGAGCGACGATCCCCAAGGGGAAGACCTGAAATCAATATCAATCCGCGTACCGGATGGCTGCTGCACGGCGTCCGAAGCGGCGCGGTACTGACCCTCGACCGCAAATACTTCCTGCTCAAGGGCGGCATCGAGCGCGCGGTCTACCGCGCCGCGCAAGCACGCCGGGTCGCAGCCACAGGGCTGGACGTGCCGCATGTCTGTCCTCCACGAGAAGACGGGCAGCGAGGCGGCGCTGAAGATGTTCGCGTTCAAGGTGCGCGAGTTGTGTCAGCGTGACGAGCTGCCCCGCTACGCGATGACGGACACCAAGACGGAAAGCGGCGAAGCGGCGGTGCACTTCATCGACCGTACTTTCACCGCTGCGGCAGAGGTGAAGGAACGGCGCGCGACCGCGATCCGCACCGGCCGTGACCGCGCGCGCATGGCATGGATCGATGGTGGGCATAACCCGCGACAGTTCGATGCGGCCTATACGGACTGGTGTGAGCTCAACCATCCAGCCGACTTCGTGGCAAGCCTGTCAGCAATTCCGCGCTTGTTTTGAGTATCGGGCTATCGGAAACTCGACGCCTTGCGTTTGACGGGCTATTACAAACTTTGAGCAATTAGCATTAGGCGCCAGTTGCTGCAGCAACCCACATCGTTATGCAAATCCAGCCAATACGACACATCAACCGCGGCAATCTACCCGATCAGCCAGGATCTCAATTGAACTGGACGCATCGGGCGATTGGAAACTGGTCGTTCGCCATGCCGGGCTTTCGCAAACCTGATGCATCGGGCGAACAAAAACCAGATCTCGGACTGTCAAAACCAGGCATACAAAATTGTCCCTTTTTATGAAAGGGTTAGCCGTCATTCCGGTCAGCTTAACGTTCTAACACCTGTATTTGACAGTGAATCTCTTAACATAGTTCCAGGGCACTGCCCTATGGGTAACGCACCTCAGCGCAGCGCCGGATCCTCAAATCAGCGCAGGGTAAACAGCGTGCGCTCGATCCACCCGGCCTCGCGCAATGCCGCGGCCAGGCTATTCTGCTGGCGGCAGGCGGACAGCTTCTTCAAGATCTATGAGGGTGTAACGGTGCGGTCGCGCATCGCGCCGATAGCACTTTCGATATCTGGCCATTGGCTGACAATCAGGTCCTGGTTGAGCTTGTAGCCGAATAGCGGCGCAAGCCTGCCATAACGCTTCGGGGGTTCGAAGGCGTAGAGGCGTCGATCCGACGGGGAATGCGGAGCTCGAAATCGAGCCTGAGCAGGTGCATCGTCGCGAACACGATGTCGGAAACGCCGCCTCGATCGACGTGCAGGGCGGTCAGGTCGACGTTGGTGTCGTGGCCGATGATACCGTCGAGCGCATGGATGGCCTCTCCAGCCGTGCCCGCGATCACAGTCTGATGAAGCTGTACCGCATCACCCGCAAGCACGTCGGGTCGCAGTATGGCAGATGGCTGTCTCGCGTCGAGGTGTTTAGCGATAAACCGGCAGCGCCACGCAGCCCAAGGAGTTCAACCGGATGCTCCGGCGCGTGATCAAGGCCGACTAGCTTCCCGATTACGCGATGGAGCCGACGGAAAGGACCGACAGGAGTCCGGCCGTGCGATTCTGACGGAGCAGCGCGGCTGAGGCGAGGGCGCTCGCGGACGAAAAGAGAGTTTTCCGCCCGATAACACGAACTGTCCGAGCTGCGCCGGTTAGCCAAAGCAGCTATACCCAAGAAGTCCAGCGCGGCTTGGTGCAGGTTGCCGACTAGTTGATCGGTCCCGCATGCTGGCTAGGCATGATGACGGCACGCACAGTAATGGTAACGATGAGGAGGCCATGACCAAGATCATCCCGTCTCAAGGCGACCTCTTCCGCTTGGATAGTCCGCTTTACGGTGACATCCAAGGTGAGCGGACAGTCGCGGAATTCCCGTTTTTCGCGCTGACGAAACGCGCTCAGATGGAGCCCATAGCTTTCGCGAACGACACTGCTCGCATCGAAATCAACCCAAGCAAGACGGGCGTCGCGACGATCTACGACAAAGAGATCCTGCTCTATATCGCCAGCCTTATGGTGAGCCGACTTGAGAATGGCGAAACGATCGATCGGACGCTAACCTTTACCGCGAATGACCTTTTCCGGATGACCGGGACTAACCCCTCCGCGCGCTCCTACACGTCGCTGAAGGCCTCGCTTACCCGCCTCCAGGGTACGCAGATCATCACCAATATTGAGACAGGCGGCGAAGGCTCTGACAGCGCCTTCTCCTGGCTTCTGAAGGCCGACATCAAATATACGAAACTCCCCAATGGAGAAAGGCAGATGAAGCATGTCGAAGTCATGCTCTGCGACTGGCTTCACCGGGCCATCCTGACGGATCGCCGAATCGCTGCCTATCATGACGACTTCTTCAAACTCGGCCCAATCGAGCGCCGCCTCTATGAGCTGGCCAAATTTAACTGTGTCGACGGCGCCCGCTTCGAGGCCGATGCCGTTGATCTCGCCGGCCGAGTAGGCTGCTCGCTCGAACCTCGCTCGATTGAAAATTTCAAGCGAACACTTCGGGAGGTCACCAAGGACCAATCTCTCCCGGAATACTCCCTGGCCTTGGCCGATCGGAAGGAACCTCGAACCGGCGGGGGACGTCCGAAACTGTCGACTCTGGTGACGATCACTCCACTCGATAGTCTTCGCTTGACCGGCGCTTCGGCTAAGTAGGCCACCGTCACCGCCTGAGTTGGCGAGCATCGGCGCTCCCTAGTTTTCCGCCCAAAAGCACGACCCCGCTGAGGGCTTTTCCGTTTGTTAGCACGAGGGGCGCTTGATCGAGGCGAAGCTAACCTTACCAGGCGCCGCCTTTATTCATGATGCCGCGTTTAGCGGCTGGACGTCTTGATTCTGTTGCCTTGAGGCTAACCGTGGCATCCTCAGCGGGATTTTCCGCTCGAAAGCACGAGCTCGACGCACGCTGTCCGAGGCGGTACGCCATGATCCGCTGCGACTTCTCCGCCCAATAGCACGAACATTAAGGGGCTTTCCCGCCCGATAGCACGAGTTCGCTAGGCTTCCGCCCTCGCTCCGCCTTCGACAAATATCGCAAGGGCCCGTCACAATCCGCGACGGGCGAAAGGGAAATGGCTGTGAGCACATAAACGAATGCCCAGCACGATGGCTGGGCATCCTGAAACATCTAGGTGACTGCGTCGCCAAACGCAGGCCAGTCTCCACAGACCTTCATTTAGTTGTTTCCGAGCCTCGGTTCAAGGACGCGCGCCTCGCGCCACGCTTCGTTTTGCCTGCTGACGGTCCCTTCGGCGAAAGGACGATCAATGACTTACGCTCAAACAGCTTTCACCGGACGAACGGGCGCTCGCCCGATCACCGAGATGACACGCAGGATCGCGCGCGACCTCGAGGCGCGCTTCAGCGACGCGGTAGAGATCAGCGAATGGAAAGATCTTTATCGGGTTGTCGACCAAGCAGCGATTTCGCTCGGCCTTGGTGCCGGCGCACGGGAAACGCTCAAACACCTAATTGGCTACACGCGCCTCGAGGATTGGAAGGACGGGCGAACCCCTGTTGTCTGGCCCAGCAATCAAACGCTAGCCGACGCAGCCGGGAAAACGGTGGGGGCGATCAAGGCACGACTGCGGCAGCTCCGCGATACGGCTCTGATCCTCGCACGAGATAGCGGGCATGGGCGCCGCACCGGCCGGCGTGACGATAGCGGTGCGATCACCTCGGCTTTCGGCGTCGACCTCTCGCCGATCCGGGTCCGCTTCCCGGAGCTCCGGGAACGCGCTGAGACCTACACGGCGCAGTCTCGCCTGTTCAGGGAAGGAAAGCAGGAGATCGGGCGCGTGCGCCGCACTGTCGGCCAGGCGCTCGCTCAGGCCGCCCACCTGCGTCTGACCGGGGCACACTGGATCATGCTTCAGGACGCGATTGATCAGGTGGCGGGCATGGCTGCTGCGGCAAAGGCCGTGCGCGATAGCGCCGCTTATCAAGCGGCCCTTGATCGGCTTCAGGATGTGGATCGACTGGTTGCCGAGACGATCGACCGTTTCATGTTTTCTAGCGAAAATGACGGGTTGGGGTCAAAAAATAGCCGCTCCATAAATATACAAACCAATCCCCCTATAACCGACAACGTACAGAACGATCGAGGCTGTAGTTCAGACCCGACTTGTCGAATTCCACCTTTAGCCGATCTCCCTGCCTCACCGTCCAATAGCGCCTTCAAGGCTAAGCCGGCGGAGCTCATGGAAATGTTTCCTACCACCGCAGCATATGTCGCCGCCAAGAATCCGCGTTGGAGCGAGATCCACGCTGCGGCTTGCCGCCTCCGCCACGATCTCGGCATTCGCATCGGCACATACGTCGATGCGTTGGAGAAGCTTGGCCCCGACGCTACCGCTGTAGCTGTCATGATTACCGCCGAGCGATACACGCGGGATGAGATACGTCTGACTGCGGGCGCTTACTTCGCCGGCATGGTCGGCAAGGCGAAGCGCGACGAGCTTGACCTCGCCAAAAGCCTATGGGGCTTTCGGACCGAACGTATGGCGCTCCAATGAGCCCGCTAATCCGACCAGCTTCCCTTTTTGCTGTCCGGTTTGATTTGCCGGAATGTACGGGTCTCGGCTGGCCAGAACGGCACGATGGCGGCCGTGAGTGCCACGTCAACGAGCGAATGGCATTGTCCCAGCAGGTCCGCATCTGCGATCCATGGCCGCAAGGCACCGACCCATCCCAGACCGACTTACCACATCACCGCGTCCGAGCCGAGGATCAGGACGACCGCAACGGCCACCGTGAGGAGCAACACGCCCAACAGTGGCGGGTAGCGAAGACAAGCCTTTGGACTGCCCAGACGGGGTTCTGGCGGGCGATACGGCCGAGGTCGGGGGTCGCGCGACCGAGCTGGCGGAATCACTCCATGCTTCAGGCTGCCTGAAACAGCGTAAGGCGGCGGATGCCGGGCAGGGCCGCGATGTCCGCCTCGATCGCGGCGACCTCTTCCATGCGGTTGCTCGGCCAGTCACGCGATACGCTGACGCTCCCTGCGTCGGTATCGATCTCGATGAGCCGCGTTTGCGGCAGGAGGTCGAGCAGACGCACCAAACGGTCGTGCAGGTCGGGCGTGACATGAGCGCATCCGGACCCGACCATGAGAAGTTGCCACGGGCGGGATCGGACTTTGGGCATCACGGTCATTGCAACGTCTCCAGAGCGGCAAGGGAACGATCAAGAGCGGACGGTCAGGATCATGACGAGATTGGCCGCGACGATGGCGATGGCTGCCAGACCGACGATCAGGTTGCGGCGGCGCACCGTCGCCAATCCGCGTTCAAGTCGGTCCAGCGAGGCGAGCAAGTCGTTCACGGCGTCTCTTTTCGTCAGCGAGCAGCACCGGGCCAGGCATGACCTCGGCCGGGGTGGCGAAGGGCGCGGGTCCGATCGTCACTATCTCGTGCCAGCGCGTCCAGACCGGCCAGAAGGGGACGACATGGCCGGGTCTGGACGGTTCGGTCACCGGCCGCGGTTCGCTTTCATGGCGCCCCCGGCGCTCGTGAAATACGCCTGCATCGGCTCGCCCTTCGGCAAAGTCCGGGCATGAGCGATCACGGCGGCGACATGCTCGTCGCTCGACAGCTCGCCGGCAATATAGCGGGCGTTCAGGGCCTCGACCTCCGGGTCAAGCTCGCCCCCGGAGAGCCGGGTGCTGCCGCGGGCGAAATCGACGGCCCGCTGGCGGCGACTACGTTCTTTGTCGGATAGATCCGGCATCGATGCTGCTCCCTTCCGCTTCCATGTCGAACGTGCGTTTACCCCGGCGTTTCCAGAGTGCGAGCGTGTCGTCTGCATTCTCGCTCCGCGCCTTGCCGACTAGTTCCAGCAACGCACCGTAGATAGTGGCGCGATCGTCGTCAGCGAGATCGACCAAACCGGCTTTCTGGACAAGGCCGCCCAGTTCGATCAGGTGACGGGTTCGCTCGCGGCGTTGCACGATCCAGCCCCTGCTATCGGTTCGTCGCTCCGCCGCTTCCGCCCGCAGTGTCGCCGCCCGGTTCAATCGCAGCGCCCGATCCGTCGATTGCAGCAGCGCTGCCACCTTTGCGCCCGCGCCGTTGAAAGAAGGCTGCGCCCTTCGCGCGCCACGCCTCCTTCGCTTCCGCATCCTTCGATTCGATTGCATCGAGCAGGACGCCGGCAAGGGTTTCCGCATCAAGCGTATCGGCCCCGGTCACGGTGACGAGCTGGCCCAGTTGCTCGACCCGCTTGGCCTTGAGCGTCCGTGCCCTGTCGCCGAGCGCTTTCAGTTCGGCATCGTAATCGCGAACCTTGCGCATGGTGCCTCCGTCTTTCGCGTATAATCTGCACCAGATTCGCAAACCGGCAGCGGAGAGCAACCGCGATATACCAGTACCATCAAGTCAATCATGAGAAGCGAAGCGAGTTGTGAGTGCGCGCTTATACATCGTTGTCGACGTGCGCTCAGAAAGGTAGAACAAGAAAGCGATGGCGATCTACCATTTCAGCGCGAAGGTCATCAGCCGTCCCAACGGCTCCAGCGCGGTCGCGTCCGCTGCCTATCGTTCGGGTTCCGTCTTGTTCGACACGAGGCTGGAGCGGCATCACGACTTCTCGAACAAGGCCGACGTAATTCACTCCGAGGTGATGCTGCCGAAGGGCGCGCCGGAGCGGTTGTTCGACCGCAGCACGCTGTGGAATGATGTGGAGGCAGGAGAGAAACGCAAGGACGCGCAACTGGCGCGGGAGGTTGAGTTCTCGATCCCGCGGGAGATGGATCGCGGGGAGGGGATCAGGCTCGTGCGCGATTTCGTGCGTGCGCAGTTCGTCGATCGCGGGATGGTCGCCGACCTCAACGTGCACTGGGACCGGGCGGAGGACGGCAGCCCGAAGCCGCACGCGCATGTCATGCTGGCGATGCGCGAGGTGGGACCGGATGGGTTCGGGAAGAAGGAGCGGGACTGGAACCGGGGGGAGTTGTTGAAGCACTGGCGCGAGGCATGGAGCGCGCATGTCAACGAGCGGCTGACCGAGCTGGGGATCGATGCGCGGATCGACCATCGTTCCTATGCCGAGCAGGGCATCCCGTTTGAGCCGCAGCACAAGATCGGGCCGGCCGCGTCGCGCCGGCCGGGGCAGGGGCTGGAGGCGGAGCGGATCGAGGATCATGCCCGCATCGCGCGCGAGAACGGCGAGAAGATCATCGCCGACCCGCGTGTGGCGCTCGACGCGATCACGCGGACGCAGGCGACCTTCACCACCCGCGACCTGGCGGTATTCGCGTTCCGGCATTCGGACGGCAAGGAGCAGTATGACCGGGTGACTGCATCGGTGCGCGGCAGCCCCGAGTTGGTCGCGCTTGGCAAGGACGGGCGTGGCGACGAGCGGTTTACGAGCCGGGAGATGATCGCGACCGAGGCGCGGCTGGAGCGGTCGGGCGACCGGTTGGCGGAGGCGCGCCATCACTTCGTCGGCGCCGATCATGTCTATCGGGCGCTGGACGCGGCCGAAGGGCGGGGACTCACCCTGTCCGAGGAGCAGCGGGACGCACTGGGGCGGATCACCGACCGCGATGGGCTCGCCAGCGTCATCGGCTATGCCGGCACCGGCAAGTCGGCGATGCTGGGGGTGGCGCGCGAGGCGTGGGAGAGCGCCGGCTACACGGTGCGCGGTGCGGCGCTCTCCGGCATCGCGGCTGAGAACCTGGAGGCCGGGTCGGGCATCGCGTCCCGCACCATCGCCAGCCTCGAACATGCGTGGGGGCGAGACCGCGAGCGGCTTGGGCCGAAGGACGTGCTGGTGGTGGACGAGGCCGGCATGATTGGCACGCGGCAGATGGAACGGCTGCTGTCGGCCGCGGACCAGGCCGGCGCCAAGGTGGTGCTGGTGGGCGACCCCGAGCAGTTGCAGGCGATCGAGGCGGGGGCGGCCTTTCGTGCGGTATCGCAAGCGCACGGTGCGGCCGAGATCACCGAGATCCGCCGGCAGCGGACGGACTGGCAGCGTGATACGACGCGCTGGATGGCCACGGGCCGGACCGACGAGGCGATCGGCGCTTATCGTGATCACGACATGGTGCGCAGCACCGACACGCGCGAGGCTGCCCGGGCGGGGCTGGTCGAAGGCTGGGACCGGCAGCGCCAGGCCGAACCGGGGGCGACGCGAATCATCCTCACCCACACCAACGCCGAGGTGCGCTTCCTCAACCAGGAGGCGCGTGAGCGGCTGAGGGCGAGCGGGGATCTAGGCGCGGACGTGGCCGTGCAGGCGGAGCGTGGCGAGCGGCAGTTCTCTTGCCGAGACCGGATCATGTTCCTGCGCAACGAGCGGTCGATGGGCGTGAAGAACGGCACGCTTGGCACGGTCGAGCAGGTGTCGGCCGACCGGATGGTCGTGCGGCTCGATGACGGGCGACAGGTCGCGTACGATCTCAAGGATTATGCCGCGATCGATCACGGCTATGCCGCCACCATCCACAAATCGCAGGGTGTGACCGTCGACCGGACGCATGTGCTGGCGACGCCGGGGATGGACCGACAAGCGGCTTACGTCGCGCTCTCGCGGCACCGCGACGGGGTGCAACTCCACTATGGCCGCGACGATTTCGCGACCGATGCGAAGCTCGCCGCGGTGCTGTCGCGCGACCGCGCCAAGGACGTGGCAGCCGACTATGCGATTGAGCCTGACGAGCCCATTCGTGCTTTCGCGGACAGACGCGAGATCCGGTTGCCGGAGCGGGTGCGCGAAATCGTGCGGGCGGTCGAGACAAGGGCGAGAAGCATGTTTGCCGGCTTCCGGCCGAGGATGTCGGACGTCGGACTTCGCGACACCGTACCCGAAAGCACGAGCCCGCCCGCACCTGCACGCCCGGTGCCGGCAGCGCAGCTTAGCGAGGGTGAGCGGGTGCCAGCGCCCAGACGGGGCATGTTCGACGGGTTGAAGCTCGATGCGACATCAGCGAGGGCGGCACCGGCCAAGGCGCACGAACTTGGGGAGGACCCTGCGTTCGTGCGCGCGGTCGAGCGGACCTCACGCGCGGCCGAGGCGGCGTTGCAGACCAAAGCCTCGAGCGGGCTCGTGCTCGAGCACCAGAAAGTGGCGCTGAGCCGAGCGATCGAAGCGCTGGAGCAGATCCGTCCCCAGGCTTCCGATGACATGCACGAAGCGATGAAACGCAATCCGGCCCTGCTGCGCGAAGCAGCTCAGGGGCTGAGCGGCCCGATGATAGCGGCGATGGCGCAGGAAGCCCGCATGCGGACCGATCCGCAGCTGCGCGCCGAGCGGTTTGTGGAACGCTGGCAGGCGCTTCAGGGCCAGCACGCCGATTTTGCGCGCGCCGGCTATGCGGAAGGCCGTGACAAGGCGGGGCAGGAGATGGCGGACATGGAGAAAGGCCTTGAGCGCGATCCCCAGGTAGAAGCACTCCTGCGCAACCGATCACGCGAGTTGGGGCTCGGGATCAGCGAGCGCCGGGACCGGGATATCGGTCGTGAGCTATCGCGCGATCTGGACCGCAGCCGCGATCCGGGGATGAGCCGATAGGGGGTGGGTATGGACGACGGGCATGACGATAGGGGCGAGGACGGCGCAGCGCGCGCGTTCGTCGACCTTACCCACGAGGTGTCGTTGCTGCGGGCCGTGATCGGGGGGCTGACCGCTGCACGCGAGGCGGTCGACATTCCCAATTACGAACCGACGCTCGCCCGCACCGAGCGGCTCCTGGGCGAGCTTGTCCGGCGCATCGATACGATGGGCAGCAGCCCGGCGATGATGCTCACGCCCGAGGAAATCGGACAGCGTCTGAACGCTGCCGTTACCAATGCCGCGCGCGAGTTGCGGCACCAGATCGGGGCGACGGACACGATGCTGCGCAATGCTGCGGGTAGTCTGTCCGACCGGCTGGAATCGGCCCGGCGACGCGACGAGCAGAACCGCTTGCTGCTGTGGACCGGGCTTGCGGGCCTGGTGCTGGGGATGTTGCTTTACGCGATTGTAATGGGGCCGATCGTGCGGCTGGCACCATCAGGCTGGCTGTGGCCCGAGCGTATGGCGGCGCGCATCGTCGCCGAACCGACGCCTTGGGATGCGGGCAAGCGGCTTATGCGGAGCGCGTCGCCGGAACGCTGGGACGCACTCGTCGCCGGCAACAGGATCATTGCGGCCAACCGTGACGCGCTTGTCGGGTGCCGGAAGACGGCCACGAAGACAAACAAGCCGATCCGCTGCACGATCGAGATCGGAGCGGCGCAATGACGGACGGTGAGGCCGGGATGTCGCGCGATACGCTGGCAGCGGCCGGGTTGGCAATCTTTGCCGTAACCTAGCTCCACGGATGGAAATGGCCCAATGCCGCAACCCCGAGGACATCGAACACGCTACCACCGCAACCCGCGCAGAATGGCAACGACAAGCGCTGACCGTCCCGCGCGCTGTGGCGCTTCAGGCGCGCGGACGCAGTCTGACCAAAAGGGGCGAGATCGTCCTCGCCGCGACTCGGCCGCAGTCCGATTGGTCTTGGTTTCAAGGATGAACGCACCGCGTTTGTTGCAGTCGATGCGGCTGAAGCTGACGGTGCCGTCTCTATTGTTTTGGAACACCGGCGTTCGAACACAGAGTCGTTCTGAGCATTATCGGTGCGGCTGCCGTGCGGTGGCTCAACTCCGATTAGCTGGCATAGGCCGTTGATGAAGCTTTGCGTGTTCGCGAGTTCGGATCCACTTGTATCGCGCATTGCATGATGAAGTGTTGGACGTCAGCATCAACCCCATCGGGCAATCCTAGGGCAGGTACGGCGAGGCAAGCAACCGCTGGCGTGCAGCAGTGTGACATCAGTCTAGATCGGCCGGCCGTGATATATTGCCCAGCTTGGATGGTTCGAAATCCAGATTGCCATCATCTTTCCCGGAGACGGCATCGAGCAGGGTGCGCTCCTCGCCAGTCAGGCTTTGATGTTCGCTCGTAGCAATATTGTCGGGCGTTTGTCGTGCCTCCGCCATTGTTGTGACGGTCGCAGCGGTATCGACACGCTTTTCGGCTGCCTTGTAGACTGCATTCCGATCGCGGCGACCCACAGCCACGACAATCACGATCACCTCAGTATCGTGGACCTCATAGAAAAGACGGTAGCCGATGTTGCGCAGCTTGATTTTGTAGCGATTCTTCGCCCCCGACAGCTTTGAGGCAGGGACATGCGGATGGTCGAGCCGCTCAGCGAGCTTCTTCTTGAACTGGTCCCGGGTCTGCGTGTCGAGTTTGCGCCATTCCTTCAGCGCAGAATTCAGAAACCCAAGCTCATAGGTCATGAAGCGCGATCTTGGTGACGGGCTCCCCAGCGCGGGAATCGGCGATCGTGTTCAGCTCAGCATCCTCCAGCCGATCCAAGAGCGCTTCGAAAGCCTTGGCAGGAACGCAGTAGAAAGCTGGCTCATTTCGGTTGAGGATGGCGACGGGAAAGCCCTCGCCAGCTGCGACGGTGCCCATTGGATTGCGCTTTAACTCGGATACGCTGGCCGTCGTTTCCGCAAGGAGTGTGCTAGCCATGGGATTCACCTATTTTCTTGGGAGGTCCTTATATAGCACCCTTAACAGGTCTTTCAGCAAAACGTCGTTAGTGTAGGTTGCAATGATGATCGCCCGGACGCGCATAAAGGGGGCTTCGGGCGCACATTGTTTGAGACGGATCGGCGCGGCGGGCGCACGATCGTTGAGACGTATCGCAAGGTCGGTGAGACGGACGCACATTGCTGATCCGCTGGCGCGAGCAGTGCGAGAATAGCCGATCCAGCACGGCAAAGCTGGTGTTGTTTGCCGCAACGGGTTTTCTGGTCGCGTGGTGCGTCCCACTGGCGAGTATCGTCCGTCATCAAAAACCGGCCGTTTTCCTTGCGGCAATCGGTGGTATGGCCTATGTTACATGTAACATTGAATTGGAGTAGCCCCGGTGCCGGCACCAGTGACACAACGAGTTCAAAAGCGTCGAGACGCCCTGCGCGCGGCCGGTCTGCGGCCGATCCAGATATGGGTTCCCGATACGCGGCGACCGGGGTTCGCGGAGGAATGCCGGCGACAGGCCCTCTTGGTCGCCGCCGCCGACGCGGCGGACCATGATCTCGACGCCTTAATGGATGCTGCCTTGATCGATCTCGACCCCGAGGGCGAGGCGTGAACCGGGGCGACTTGGTGACGATCGCGCTGCACGGTGATTTTGGTAAGCCGCGACCGGCGCTCATCATCCAGTCGGACCAGTTCGACCAGACCGGCACCGTCACGGTGCTGCTGGTATCGGGGACGCTGGTGGACGCGCCCCTGATCCGCACGACGATCGATCCGACACCGGCCAATGGCCTGAGGAAGCAGTCGCAAGTCATGGTGGACAAGGCCATGTCGGTGAAGCGCGACAAGATCGGGGCGACGATCGGCCACCTCGATGCCGAATCCATGCTGGCGGTGACGCGGGCGCTGGCCGTCTTCTTCGCCATCGCCTGATCCGACGATGGCGAAAAATACGGCTATTCCGGATAGCGGCCTCTTTCCTCCCGAGGATAGGGAGGCTTCGCGGTTCCGGTTTCACCCTCCCATTCGCTGCTGCTCCTGAACAATTATATGTGAACGGACTTGCTGCTCGGCATCCACCGGCACGTTCATCGAGTGATAGATCAAGACCCGGCGGGATCGTCGATCCACCATCTGGCGGACAGCATCGCCCACGTCGTTGCCGCCTATGAAGGCATCAACCTGTTCGAATGCATTGCCCGCAACACCCTGCACATCGATCCCGATTTCCAAGTTCTGCCCCGAACCGGACTATGCTCATGATATCAAGCTCATGAAGCATCATCTTCGTTGTCTGCGACGGACAATCCAGGGTTTGGCGCGCTTGAATTGAGGCGTGGCCGACAAGCCCAGCCTGTCGTTTCCGGTATCGCACGCGAACGGATCAGCAACGTGCGTCCGTCTCACCGACCTTGCGCTACGTCTCAACGATCGTGCGCCCGCCGCGCCGATCCGTCTCAAACAATGTGCGCCCGAAACCGCCCATTATTGCGCGTCTGGGCGATCATTATTTCAAGCGCCTACAGTTAAGCGTCACCGAACATGGGTGAAGGCGTACAACGACCGATCATCATCCAGCATGCTGAGTGGGGTGGGCGTGATCCAGTCGGCTCCGAACGAAGGGTAGGGGCCATAGAACAAGTCGCCGAGGGCACGTCGGTAATGCGCGTTCATCCAACGTCGGCGGCGGTGTTCCGGGCCATCGTAGAGCATGTGGCAGCGTTGGCAGAGCGCTGCGAGCTGATGGAGCGCGCTGTCACTTGGGTCATGGTTGAGGTGCGCGCAGGCCAGCACCACCGGCGTCCAGGCACCGTGCACCAGAATGTTCTCGGTCGGCCGTCGCACACGTCGGCCTTGGCCGTTGCGCCAGCAATGCCGCTTGCGGTCCCACCATCGCCCGTCCCGGAGACGGAATACCCTCTGCCCATGGGGGCGCCCGCAATGCTCGCAGCAGCCCCCTGCCCGCACGAAGCGAACATAACGCGAGAGCTGCGGCCAGTCGATCGGGTACAGGAACACGTGCTCGGGTCGGATCGGCATCAGGCCTCCCCCTCTGGCCCATCGGGTTGCGAAGTGGCCGGCATCACGGAGCCAGCGCTGCGGCAGTCAACGCCCGATAGAGCGTGGCATGATGACACTTGAGCAGTTTGGCGGCTTCGCGAACGGAAGTACCCTCGCCTACCAACCGTTCGCCGAGCGCGATCTGGTCGGGGGTGAGCTTACGCGGGCGGCCGAACCGGACCCCTCTCGCCTTTGCCGCTACCCGCCCGCTGCTGGTGCGCTGGTGGATCAGCTCGCGCTCAAATTCGGCGATGCCGGCAAACACGGTCAGCACCATGCGACCCGCAGGCGAGGTCGTATCCGCCCAGGGCTCGGCCAGCGACCGCAAGCCGGCGCCGGCCTCCTTCAGCTTTTCGGCGATGTCGAGCAGATCACGGGTGGAGCGTGCCAGCCGGTCGAGCCGCGTTACCACCACGGTGTCATCGTCGCGCAGCTGCTCGATCATCTTGGCCAGCTGGGGCCGGTCACGCTTCGCACCAGAGATCTTCTCCTCAAACGTCCGCTTACATCCGGCGTCCTTTAACGCGGCGCGTTGGAGCCGGAGGTCTTGGTCGTCGGTGGACACACGGGCGTAGCCGATCAGCATGTCGCAGAACTGTATCAGAATAAAATAATTATGCAACCGACTTTTGCAACATCGATGCACGAGGAACACCGAGCATCGACAACTCTGTCGCGAAACTTAGAACTTTGGCGACGACCGCGCGGCGGCTTTCGGCAGCCGTCAAAAAACCTTCTTCTTTATGGGTTGCTGGCCTATCTGGTCTCATGCAGCTCCATGGATCAGTTTTAGAGAACCTTGAGAATGCCATTGCAAGCGCCCGCAGGCTGCGTGGTCACCCGGTTTACAAGGATACCATCATCTATTGGTCGGACTTGGTACAGGAGGCCCGACGGGCGCGGCAGGATCCTGCCTGCGCGCAATTCGACGCGCTTGGCGTTGCCATCGCCAGACTGGAGAGTGAGCTGGCTCAGCGGTAGCAGCAACCTTCCTTCGCGACCAAAGAACGCAGTCCAACAATCCGCTGTCGCAAGATAGCATATAGCTGGCGTAAACTCAGGACCTCCACGCGGCATCAACGCTCTCCCATAACTCCGTCGCCGTGTTGCCCGTCGGGAAACGCAATCGGTAACAGGTTTTGAGAAACGCCTCTGTTAGTGCTCCCGCGCTGATCGGATCACCCGAAAGCCGATTGTCTCCCGTCGCCCACTTCCGGACAATTGAGTGAGCAATCCGAAGTGCCGGCAGCGGTCGGGCGTTAGCACGGTCTTTCCCGTTTCTTCTGTCTTCGGGAGACGATTTCGGGAAAGTGCAATTGGGAATAGGTTTCCGCTACGGGTTCGTCTGCGAGAAAGATCGACCACAATTAATTGAGCCTAAACTGCGGAATCCCAAGGAGCATAAAGCTTTACTTTAGGAACGAAGTTCCGCAGCGCTTTCGCGCCCGCGTCACGAGCTTTCAAATAGACCTTTTTGTAACAGTTTAAACATAAACCTCTACCATGCCTTACCCGATCCGGGTGATTGCAAGTCGCCGCATTAAGCTTCTCCTCTATCGCGGCATCTATCGATCTATATAGAATTCCAGCTTCTGCCTCCTTCTTACGGGCGCGTGCATTGGTCCGGTTATAGCAAGATGCACACAAACCTTTGGCGTGAATCTCGCGCTCAGGATGGGGACACATGGCTTCGGCGAACAGCTTCAATCGGATGCTATTCATACCTATCATTTCTCGCGTTAGTTGAACCGATAGACTTTGCCCACTGGCTTGATAAGGTCGGTGCCAACCATCTAGCGGGTTGTAGTCAGACTTAACCGCGCGACAGTATGGTTGCTACAATTTTCGCGGTTAACTCGTCTTCTCGGGATGTCTGGAAAAGACATCCCGAGAAGCCGCTGGCGTTCGCCATTTGCGGTCCTTTTCGGGAAGCCTGCGGCACTCGGCTATGTCAGCTTTTATCATCTGCTTGCCCAAACGGCCGGGCCGCTCACGACCAAAACACGACATTCTCATGTCGCAAAAGGTGGGACTTACGAGGCGCTCGAAACTTAGGATTTTTGCAATGCCTGGAGAAAGCGGCCGTCCGGCTGACGCCCAATATCGGCCATAGTTGCTGCGCTCGGGGGGGCGGCCCAACTCGCCGTAAAAAGGTTTTGGTGCTCACTGAAGCCAGCCAGTTCTGCGATCCGGTCGATCCAGCGTAGCATGTGACTCTCTGGTACATGCCGCTTCAGGCTGATGCTGTAATACAGCGTTTCCTGTTGCGGCCTGCGCTCGCTTATCATCGGCCTGTCTTGCAACAATCGAATCAGACCGGCATCACTATTGTAAGAGCGCGTGTTTCAACACAATCAGGTTCGCCTGCTTTGATTTTACCAACGCCGCGTGAATGGCAATCGGATAGTTCCTGATAAGTATTATAAAGTAAGACCTTATGGTATTGGCGGTGCAATATTCCGGTAGCTAGATAATCTGTGATATAAAACGGTAACGACAGGATCAACATTAACAAAGGTAAGGTCTTTGAATAATTACATAATCTGCACTGTCCAAAGGTCTGGGAAATCATGGATAGCGGAAACTCTAAATATGCTTGGGCTCGGCTACGCAATCGAGCTCTTAACTGAATTTCAACAAAATTCTGCACCAGAACAGGAAGCTCTACAATCTGGATTTGATAGTGGAGGAATGCACGGCCTTATTAAACATTTTTTAAAGTATAGCTTTGAGGTAGGTGCGCCTTGCGCGAGCATAACTCTCCAATGGAGTGATTTTGATGCCAAGGACGACTTTGAGATCATATATCATCAAGGTCGGGTAAAAAAGCTTAAAGCGATTATTGATGGTCTAAGCCCGTGCGCCGTTTTCTTTTTGCAGCGGCGGGATGTATTATCGCAGAGTATATCCCATATGTTAGCAAGTAAAAGTGGGTTCTATCATTCAACATGCTCTAAAGAAAGAAAGCTTCATCGGGCTAGAGTACACTACGACCGCCCGGAGGTTGAAAGGTATTTAGCTTATACCAAACGTTGCTATATAGAATGGAATAATCTATTTATGCTTGCAGGCATAGTTCCTGACGTTTTGTACTATGAAGACTTTGTTGAAAATCCTGTAGAAAGGTTCAGTAGTTTAGCTGTTCGAATTGCCAATATTAGTATAGAACCCGAATTTATAAGTGCAGCTTCTCTTTCTAGAAGTAAGGTTTCGGACGAGACGGATATCAATTTTCGTACGCGTTATCTTTCTGGGGAATAAATAGGTCGCAAAAACTATGATAATTGTATGTTTGATAAGTGTTATGACTATTGTATAATACTTGATTATTGCCGGATTGCTTTGCAAATATACATAAATATGCATATTTGACTTAATTTTTTAAAGCGAGCAAAACTATCGTTGGCTTGAGCAATTACTCTTGGGCGGAGGTGGTGCTGATACTCGAAAGATTATAGTTAGCATCTGGGTGACAAACTACATTGGGGTACAGCGACATTGAAAAACTACGTACTGTGTTCAGTGCAGCGCTCGGGCAAAACCTGGATCGCCGATACCTTACGGCGGTTGGGCATTGGGCATGGTTTGGAATTGCTTACGGAATTTGACCGAGGATACGCTCCACAACAAACGCGGCTAACTGCAGCTCGGACGGAAGGAATGGGGCAATTTTTAAACTGCTTTTCCGAAATAACTCGGCAGGATGGCTTTCCAAGCGTTGGTATTTCTATCCAGTGGAGCAACCTGCATGATGTTCTCCCAGAAACGGCACAGATGTTGCTGGATATTGAGTCGGCACTGGCACCATCGATATTATACTTTCTTAAACGAAGAGATGTTCTCGGCCAAGCCATTTCTCACTTTCTGATGATGGAGAGTGGCTACGCGCATTCCACTGAAACAGATAATCTACACGAACGTCGTGGCCTAGTACTTTATAATCGTGAAAAGCTTCAGTCCTCGGTAAATCACACGAGGGATTCTTATGTAAGCTGGGAAAAACTATTCAATATGTCTAATATTCAACCTGTAACAATTTACTACGAGGACTTTGTAAATAATCCTGTTGTCGCATTCGGTGATATGGCTGAAGAGATTACGGGTGTGCGTTTCTCGCGGGAACAGATCATGGATGCTGCTTCAGGTCTTCGAAAAATATCGAATGCTACGGACGATAGTATAAGAAGAGCTTACCTTGCGGACGCTGATGCAAGTCACCTGTAATATTGTACACTCATATGATGTTTCTCATCAAGCTCAAGAAATTGGGACTGGTACTTGCGATCTTGTAGGACGAAGTTTGACTGCTGTTCGGGCGGCACATCAGATCGCCATTTTGCCAACATCGCCATCCAGGTATCCCGGTCGTAGCAATTGCGGGTGTCACCGGTGCCGTCCTCGCCAGCCGTGGTGGTGTTTCATCTCCGCGTTCAAGACGCACTCCGTGGGCTCTTCTTTGGGGAACCGATCAGGCTACCCTGATCAGATGCAGTACTGGCGTCACCCGCCAGCAGTTGATCGAGAACCTCGTTGGGAGGGCGCACGTTTAGTCTGCGGCGGAGCATCGTACCAATCTTCTTTACCCCATCATGACCGGCTATACACGAAATACTGATATTTTTCGTGGCGCGAGATACTCGATAAGATCTTCCATGCGCCGCGCGTGGGCTGCTGTGGCGCTTTCTGTCGTACAGCTTTGCACCGTGGCGCACGGTTTATCGCTGGTTGGGCGACCCTACGCGAACGCAGCACTGGTGGGTTCGAGGATCTAAACCACCACCTAGTCCAGATGGACCGCGTCCGCGCCGGGCGCGAGCCGTTGCCCTCGGCAGACGTGATCAACAGCCAGAGTGCAAAAACATCGAGGCTGGCAGCCCGAACGGCTACGATGCTAGCAAGAGGATCAAAGGGCACAAGCGGTATGCTGTTAAACGCGAACTATCATGTTCGGGCAGAGGTAATCCGCGAGATTATTTCTGCACATGGTAGTACGTTAAAGACCGATCGTTGTAACACAGAATCCCCAAAATCCATTCGGCAAGTTGACTCTAACGTTCGCTCGGGAATGTTCTTTCGGGTTTGACGCCATAATACCATTTGGCCATGATTCTCACCGACAGTTGCAAAAGAAAAAGCAGGTAAAAAACTTTCGATAAAAAAAGCCAGTCGAAAAACGTCGCCCATCCAAGACGAATCTGTGTTACCTAATGCTGCCGAAAGTCTTTGACTTTGGGACAACTCGGAAATTGATGATATGTAAGTCGATGGTATCATGTCGTCAATTACAATAACACCATTTGTGTTAATGCAGGTAATAGAGTTCATCAAATCACGAAGGGTTTGTTCGTATGTATGCAGTCCATCTAAAAATATGAGGTCAAACCTCCGGTTATGGCCAAACTCGGAGAAAAAAACGTCACTTTTTAACTGGTAGAACTCACAATTCTTACTTTGCGGATTTGCTCTTTCCGCTTCAAAATCAAAAAGGAAGTTTGGATCTACAGCAACCTTTTGATCAGCAATGACTTCAAAAAAGGTCTTCCCCCGGTTTACACCCACTTCAAGGTAAGATTTTCCAGGCAAAATTGATAAGATTTCCTGATTTACCTCTGATCTTAGCATGTATAATCCCTAATAAGCTTTGAAGTGTTAGAAACAAGAAGAAAATATCACAATAAAGCTAATTTATTAAATACTAAAGTCTTAATTTATTAATGAATTTAGCCATTATAAACTTTTTAAAAAATCTTAGTGCCACTAAAAAGCATACATTAATATCAATGCGATTTACTATCGTTATAAAAATCAATACTATATTTTAGCCCATCATAAAAAGGCACTTTAGGTGTCCAGTGTAGCATATGCTCTGCTTTACGACAATCTAGAACGTTGCTTTTTGCATCAGTGGGTCGGGCGTCCACAAACTCAATTAACAGTCGGCGTCCTAACACGGCCTCAACCGCCTTGATAACATCAAGCGTTGAGCGACCTTTACCGGTGCCGATGTTGAACGTTTCTTGCATCGGTGGTGCATCGAGCACCGCTGTCAGGGCTTCGCACAAATCGTTTATGTAAAGATAATCACGCAATGCCCCGCCGTCGCCGTAGACGACGATTGGTGAGCCCGTCGCCTGTCGCTCGAGGATTGACGCGATTAGGCCCTGCCCTTTGCTTAGCATCTGTCCCGGCCCAAACGGGTTTGACACACGTAAAATCACATGATCGACCGCGGTGTCTCGCGTCAGCATGCGGAGATAATGCTCCACCATCAGCTTGGACATGCCGTAAGATACCAGCGGATGAGTTGGATGGTCTTCCGTAATCGGAAGGCGGTCTGGCGCGCCGTACACCGTCCCACCAGACGAGAGAAAGATGATGCGTGAAACGCTGCTCAAGACACAGGACTGGATGAAACTAATATGGGGTAGAACGTTGGTGGAGGCGTCTTCTACGACACGCCCGTTGCCGAGCGCCGGGCTAGACGAATTAACGAGATCGATCGCTTGGTCGATTTCCTGAAGCTCAGCCTGGACGGACAGCGCATCGCGAAAATCAATGATGCGGGTTTCCACTTTGCCGCCAACGATGCGCTCGTAGTCGGCTGGAAAGGCACGCCCGAACGCGATTACCCGACGCTGGCGGGCAAGCAGGTGACGCACCACTGCGCGCCCAATGAAGCCGTTAGCACCGAATATCCCGATGATAGAGATGAGATGACCCTTATACTGCCCTGGGAGCCTCGGCGCGTTTGCCGGAGCTAATTAGAGAGCGCTGGAATATACGTCGTCGCATAGTCATAGCCAGCCTCTTCGCACAGCAGTGGCAGCATGCGTTCAAAGGCGTGTAGCATGGTGCCATCAATGGGTAATGGCTCGATGGGCATTTCCTCTTGACAGAAGTTAGCCTGGACAAGCTCGCTGAGAGCTTTGACGCGAGCCCAAAACATTGTGCCGGACGGAAATTCAATGTGGGCAGGGAGAGCGGCGGGCCGCCCGAGGCGCCGTGTGAGTGCCGCTGCGCTTGCCTCATTTTTCTCCCAGCCTATCAGCCATCCGTTCTCGGGGAAGACAAGTCCAAGCTGGGTGTCTCTGCGCATGGCATCGATGATCACATCTGCGGCGCGGCAGCTTGCGCCAAGAAGATGTTCCCACAGAAAGCGTCGCCATTTAGCGCCGAAGTTTGGATCCTGCCCTAGCGTATGCAGACTGCGTTTGCCGTGGAGATGCCCTACGAACTCGTATTGCCCGCAAACGTGCTCACGCAAAACGTGGAGAAAGGGGTAAATGTCACGCCCGACGTTGGGGAGAATGTCGACAAAAACCGAACCCCGGCGATAGTCGCTGGTCGCCGCGCGTAGGATGTTAGCAACCTCATGACTGGTCGTGGTGAGGAACAGATCGGCCGGAAAACGATTTGCGGCCAGCGAGATCATGAAATCGCCAATGTTTTCTGGATAGTGAAAGTGACCGTGCAGCGCCACTGACGCCTGCGACACGTCCAGTTCATCGACATCTGCCAAGTCGGGCCGGAGGATGCGATGCACCCACCTCCCCTTCGGCATACCGTGCTCTACATAGTGCGCCAAGGGGTCACGACTGCCATCCTTAGGAAAATCAGGGGCCTCGGTTCCATATATGAAGGGATGGAAGCCCGGGCACGGGCGCCGCAGAATTACGCCGAACACGGGTGATGACCCGAAGTTTATGTGCCTGGTACTGTCAAGATAGGTGTCTACCGATCTCGCCTCGACCGTTTTGGCGTCGTGATCTGTTCCAAAATACATCGAAGCATCGAAAGCACCAGCCTTATCAATCAGTCGGTGGTCAAGCTCTGCTTGGGCGAACTTTCGAGCAGCATCGCGTCCGATGCTGTTGAGGGAGGTCGCATAGACAGTCATGTCGAAGCGTTGGTGCGCGAGCTGCTGTATCGCTTTTCCGCAAGCGATCCGATGCTCGGCATCAGTAGCGAGCTCTGCGATACAGTCGGCCGCGGCACCACTGTCGAGGTGGGGAACGACGAGCGATGCCGTATCCGGATCAGCCGCGAGCAATTCTGCCATGCCTGAGGCGCCGTCGAAGCATATAACCGGGATGCCACGCATCGCCGCATCGATTGCGACGTTGGGCATTGGATCCAGTCGCGAACTCAGGAAGAGCGTATCTGCGCGAAGATAAATCGGCTCAAGGTTGTCGACGGGCGGGTAGAAGAACAGGCAGTCCTCTAAACAGGAACGCCTGAACTGCTCTTCGAGGAAAGCGGCATATTCGGTGCCTGTGGCGTGCTGCCAACTGCCAAGCCAGATGAAGCGAAACGTAATGTCGGGGTGCTTCATGCGCAGTGCCGTGGCGGCAGACATAAAAAGATCAATCCCCTTGCGCATTTCCACTGCGCCGAGTCCGATCACGGTAAAGGGGTCGGTGCCGCGCTGTCCGTCGGACAAAAATGTATCGAGTGGCTGTGGAACATGGTCATCAATTAGAAATGGCGGCCCGTAGCGCGGCAGTCCGGAAGCGCAAAGTAACGGTACCGCGCAGACGCCCTGCGGTAACACAAAACGGTTCTGTAGCCGGACTTCTCTGAAAGCTCGAAAAGAGGATTGTTCGACGATCTGCGCAGGGAAGACCAGCGCGGCGCAACACGCGTAGAAATCTAGCCGTACGTCAGGCGTACGACCGGGCCAGAATTCGTGAACCAGCCCGACAATAGGAACGCCGTTGCGCCGCAACGGGATCGCGATCAAGCGCGTCTCGACACTGTTGGCGATCGTGTAGAGCGGCTTGTAGACCGATGCAAGCCTCGTAGCGAACCGCCGCATTTCGTCGGGATCGAGCGCCACATGCAGTGGCGGCGCCTCCACCAGCGCGCAAGCGACATCGCGAAGCGCTTGTTCAAGCGCCCCACCGCGTCGCAGGACCACGACGACGTTGCAGTGTTCCGACATGGTCTGCGCGAGGTTCCAGCCGAGGATGGGGGCGCCGGTGTAGGTAGCTTCGTGAAGCAGCAGCAGAACGGTCGGTCGGTCGCCCGTTGCGAGGAGTGGCGGCATCGCATGATGAGGGAGCCAGTCGCGGTAGCTGCGGCCTTCTTGCCGGCCCCATGTTTCGTAGTGGAAGAGGCGATTGTGGTTGCTTGCTGCCACATCGGCATTGAATTCCTCATAGACTGTAGGGTCAAAGTTCCGCGATGGCTTGAGTCCTGCTCGTTCGCCGAGCAGGAGGTAGTGCGCTGCTGGGTCGGCAATATGCTTGCCCTCGGGGACCTGGTCTGCATAATTGACTGCGTCGAATAACGTAGACTTCGCGATTACGCGGGCCTCATCATCCAGCCGGGTAAGCATAGCCCTGAGTCCATCGAGATCGAAGCTATGCTCGGATGCGAAGGTATCGATAGCAACTCTGACGGCATCGTTGTGAAGGAGTGCGCCAATCGCGGTACACCGGTCCAATGCGTCTCTGTTGCGGATCATGTCCGTGGCCGCGATTGCCCGCACCCATGCGTCGAGCTCGGGCCCGAGCCGTGCGAGCATGATATCGCTAATTACAAGCCTATCCCCGTTGAGCTTAAGTTTTGATTGGAACTCACCTGAAGTAAGGAAGGAAACCACGACGGATGCTAGGGGAAGTCCAACTGATCCCATAACAGCGGTACGCTCTTCCGGAGCACGAGCTAAGAAGAGCCGGTAGCAATTTTCTACATCAGCTTCGCCGGCCGAACGTCTATGATCAAGCAGATGGGATGACACGCCAAATTCCATTACATTGACTTCCGCCGATTAGCGGGGGCTGGCTCGTTAGCACACCTGTCATGATAGCCAAAGCTGATGGTGGTAGGAGAGGTCCGCGCCGATGCCAATGACATGATTGACACCTAAATCACCTTATGCGAACGCTAAAAAATAATTTAGGATGTTAAGGGGCGGTGCGTTCTTCGGAAATGAGTGAAGCGGCATTTCCGGATTCGGTAGTTCAATATGACAGCCGCCAATTACTTCTGGCGCTGCTCGTTGATGTCCCTTTCTATGCGCAGCAAGCCAAAATCTTTGACGCTAGCGAGAGCCAGCTCATCCAACATTATCTTAACGTTGGATGGTTAAGCGGTCTTGACCCCTCACCCTGGTTCTCGACGACGGGTTACCTTGATGCTAATCCTGGTCTTCGCGAACAGGGGGTAAATCCGTACCTTCATTATCTATTTGTCGTCATTGGCGAAGATGCGTTGGCGCGGGCATTCGCTGGGCTCGGTGGGGCACATGTGTCTAAGCTGCGGGCCTACTTTGATCAGGATTGGTATCTCAAATGCAATCCTGACATAGCCTTGATGGTCAATGACCCATTTATCCACTATCTCGCACAAGGTTGGCAGGAAATGCGCGACCCGTCGCCGGCTTTCTCCACCAGCGCTTACCTGGACCTGCATACCGATGTGCGGGATAGCGGTATCATGCCTTTTCGCCATTGGGTATTACACGGAATCGAAGAGGGGCGTGCGACCGGCCAGAATTCAGACTCGACACTAGATTCATGGGACGGCCTTAGTGCGGGTCAGCAGATGATCTTGGACCGGATGTTTAGCCTTGACTATTACCGGGCGCAGTTCGGCGACGGTGTCGGCGATCGCGGACTTGAACTGGCTAAACGGGTCTGCTCCGGAGGGTCAAACGCGGATAGCGTCACCCCCTCTTTCTTCGTCGCCAAATATGTCGCGTGTCATCCCGAAATACACGGCACTAAACAGGTGCCGTTCCTTCATTATCTGTTTGATATGGTTGGCGAGGATGACTTGCGCGATTTGTTCGTTGCGCCGCCTTTGGCCGCCTTACAGTCAGTCTCCGACAGCTTCGATATCGCTTGGTATTTATCAAATTACCCGGACGTTGAAGACACAGGGCAGGACGCGTTCATCCACTACATGACCGTCGGTTGGCGGGAACGTCGTGACCCGTCGAACGAGTTTTCGACTAAAACCTACCTGTTGCGTTATCACGACATTCTGGAAGCCGGGGTCAATCCCTTCCTGCATTGGATCATGCATGGTCAAGCGGAAGGCCGTGTAGGGAGCTCTTCCGCGGCAAACTTCCGGAACCGGTCTTATCGACCCTCGGTCACGGCTGTCTTGATCAACGATGCGACCGGCCCTCTAACTCCGGAAAGCATCGCTGCGGTCCTACGGCAATCCTACGGCGATATGCGCGTCCTGATCGTCGGGATACCGCTTTCCGATGTATCCCAAGCAGCTTTGACTTTGGGAATGCAGAACCGACCGGGGACAACGTGTGACGTCCTCTTAGATGATGGTTCCACACCGTGGACGCTTCTCCGGCGTGCAGT
Organism: Sphingomonas sp. GC_Shp_3; assembly: GCF_026540945.1. NCBI lineage: Bacteria > Pseudomonadati > Pseudomonadota > Alphaproteobacteria > Sphingomonadales > Sphingomonadaceae > Sphingomonas > Sphingomonas sp. GC_Shp_3. The sequence goes on along the minus strand of NZ_JALNUT010000015.1, from coordinate 19,726 downwards.
CGAGCGAACGTTCGGCGAACTTCTTTGGTTTGTGCAGGGGCGTGCAGTCCATAATTTCGAATTCCTAGCTCGCGTAACATCGAGTTTTGCGGATTCGAGCGTGCAATTAGGCTTTGGCCGGCGTGTAGAGCTGGGGGATGCCGACTATGAAATAGCGGATGCTGACCTCGCACAGCGCATGTCCGGCTGGACCCGTCACGTAACCATTCCAGCCGCAATCTGGTTTCCTGATCAATTGCGGCCCGACGTTATTGCTGCGGACCAGATGAGTTTCGTCTGGCGCAGGCGCGAGTTGCCCGGTGAGACCTGGCGTATGGCGGACGCCTATCGGCATCTGGGCCTTTGGCATCTCTGGCTTCACATGGCATCGGGCGGACAGATTTCGACGGTCCGTGACGCCGTGGTACGCGTTCCTCCCGCTCCTGCTAGTTTTCTTCCATCGGGCCTTGGCGCCGAGTTTGCTGGGGAATTGACAAAGTTTTCTGCCGAGGTGCGATCGCGCTGGCCGGTACGGCTTGTTACTGAGAACGACGCGTTAGCGATTGGCGGAATTCAGCATCACGTGTTGATCGTGACGCATGGAATTTTTGCAGGCGGTGCCGAAAACCTGCCAATACAGCTCGCCAACGCGATTGCTGCGCGTGGAATCATCGTGTCGATGCTGATCTTTAAGATCGACATGAATGCCGAGATGCGCGGCACCTTAAATCCGGGCGTATCGATATACGAGTCCGATTGGACGATTGAGTATGGCCTGGATCGGTTCATTCGCGATATCGGCTGCACCGTGATCCACTCGCATGGCGTGATTGGCGAAATGTTTTTCTTCCGGGTCTGTGAGGAAGCGCTGCCGGTTCCTTATGTAGCAACGCTGCATGGATCGTACGAAGCTTCGACGAGCACGGAATTGCCCGAACCGCTTATTGCCAAGATCGTGCATGGAGTGGATCAGTTCGTATACACTGCGGACAAGAATTTAGCCCCATTGATCCGGCACGACGTTCGCCCAGAACAGCTAATCAAGATGAAGAACGCCATGCCGGTTGATCCGGCTCCGTTCCCCCGATCCAGGGCCGAACTTGGCATCCCAGAGGATGCGATCGTCTTTACGCTGGTTGCTCGAGGCATACCAGAGAAGGGTTGGTCCACGGCGATCAATGCGTTTCAATCGGTTCGGGAACGAAACTCGCACCGGCCGATGCACCTCTGCCTCGTTGGTGAGGGGGATGAGCCTGACCGGCTGCAACCCCTATACGCAAAAAATGCTTCGATCAGCTTTCTCGGTTTTCAACTGCAAATTCAAGGACTTTACAGAATCTCCGACGTTGCAATCGTGCCGACGCGGTTCCCTGGCGAGTCTTTTCCGCTCTGCATCATTCAGGCCTTGCAGGTGAGCGTGCCGGTAGTTGCCACCGACATCGGCGAAATCGCATCCATGCTCGAGGTGAATGGCGTCGTGGGGGGTGTTGTAATTGAGGCGAGTAGCGATGATGACGTCTTCGATGCGTCGTTTGCCAAGGGTATGCAAGTCTGTGTCAATGACAAGCGTAGGGCCGAGCTAGCATCTGGGGCGGCGATACTCGGCCAAAGCTATGACATGGATGCACTTACCACTCAGTACATTGATGTTTATGATCGCGTTTTTAATCGTTTCGTCGATACAACTAAAGTGCGCAAGCTATAGAAGTAGCTTTCCAAAGGTCGAGAACAGTCTGTAGGGCCGCCCTGCGGAGGAGCGCCTTTAGCTTGGAAAAGGCATTCGCAATGAGATTAAGGTCCGGCGAATATGGCTGCAGGAACAGCAGCTGCCCGCCTGCTGCTTTAATAGCGTCGCGTGGCAGCTTTGGGGGCGGAAAAATCGTCGAGGATGACGTCGTTGGGCTTCAGTGTCAGCATGAAGATTTGCTTGGCGTAGGCGACGAGCCATTCTCCATCATGGGTACATCCAAGGGCTATCGGCGCGGTCATCCCGGACAATAGTAGCGCACCCGCAAGTTGTCGTTTACCGACAGCCATGAAGGATCGGAAACTGACATCGTTTTTTTATTGTCTAGCACAACCGCGCGGGCGGGTCATCTTTGTCGGTGCGCCTGTCTCGTCGATAAAGACCGGATGCTCGGAGACGAGATCAGACTGAGTGGCGAACCACGTCTGACGCTACGCGGCGATGCGGGGCCTGCTTGCTCGGATGCGTTGTTTATCGGTTAGCTCGCCTTATCACCGAGCGCTATGACTGCGTTAAACGAGAAGGAGAGAGCCGCTAAATCGTTCCAGGTAAACCTTCATCCTATGTCGCTGTGTGGATCGTTGCGAGATTATCATCGATGTATATGTGTTACTCAGTTAATGACATTGACTCCGGAGCCGATGATGAAATTTCCGTTCGGCGGTAAAAAAACGCACCGTCATATCGGCGATGCCCATAGGGCCACAGCAGACTGGGCACTCGCCGCCGCTGCCTACCGCCGGCATCTCGATGAAAACCCTTATGAACACGCAATCTGGGTGCAACTCGGTCATGCTGAGAAGGAGCAAGGCAACTTTGCCGGGGCCGAGGCTGCTTATGGTCGGGCGGTAGAAATCGCTACACACGATCCGGATCCTCGTCTTCATCTGGCACACCTGTTGAAAACGCAAGCACGTTTCGATGATGCGGCCGAAGCATTCCTGTCGCTTTATCAGATCGACCCGTCTCGGGATAACCTCGCTGAACTCAATCGGATGATCAGTCTTCGTCGGCGTCGTTACGAACGTGTCGCCGCAGCAGGCGCCGTCCTGTTTTCGATGCAGGATATCTTCAACATGTTCGCCGTACACACCACGGCGACCGGCATCCAGCGCGTTCAGGTTGGGGTCGCGCTTGCTGCCATGGATGATCCGTCGTTTGATGCCCATTTCATCATCAACGGTGAATATCAGAATGAGGTGCCAACCTTCCTAAGATTGGAGGACAGCGATCTTCGCGACATCATCGCCTATGCCTCGGGAAAAGTGATCGATCATGACGTGCTGAAGCGCATGCTCACCGTCGCGCGGTTTCGCGCCGTACCGATCACCTTTGGAGCAGGGACGACAGTGGTTATCCTGGGCGCCTTCTGGGGCATCGGCAACGGTATCGATCAGTATCTCTATCCGCGCCGGCAAGGTGCGCGCATTATCCCGTTCATCCATGACATCATCCCCATCACCCACCCGCAATATTGCGACGCCAATCTTACGAATTTCTTCTGGCGGGGGTTGGCGGAATTGCTGCATGCGGCCGACTATGCCCTGACCAATTCCGACTTCACTCAACTCGAGTTGAAACGGTTTGTCGCGGAACAAGGCAGCCGCCAGATCCCGATGCAGACCGTGCCGTTGGCCCATTCGATGGGCCGCAAGGACGGTTCCGATACGGTATGGCCCCGTGCGCTCGCGAAGCTGAAGGGGCGTCGCTACGTCGCCTATGTTTCGACGATCGAAGGACGTAAAAACCACTTCTTCGTGGTGCAGGCTTGGCAAAAGATGATTGCCCTTGGCATCGACGTGCCCGATCTCGTCTTCGTAGGTCGGGAGGGCTGGAAGGTCGAGCAGCTCATGATGCTGTTGGCGCAGACCAATAATCTCGACGGCCGCATCCATATGGTTCACGGTTTGTCCGATGCCGAACTCAACGGTGTCTACGCGGATGCCATGTTCACGCTGTTCACCAGTGTGGTCGAGGGGTGGGGTCTTCCGGTCGGGGAAAGCCTCGCACACGGCGTGCCCTGTGTCGTCACGAAAACCGCTTCGCTGCCAGAAGTCGGGGGCAATTTTGCCGACTATATCGAGCTTGACGATCAAGAAAGCGCGATCCTCGTGCTGCGCAAGCTTATCGAAGACGGCCCTTACCGTGAGGCGCGACGCCGGAATATTCGCGAAAACTTCGTGCCGCGTACCTGGGACGATGTTGGCCGGGACTTCGTTGCAAAGCTTCGCGGCATCTTGGCGACAGCGCTGCCGCCACGCGTGCTTCCGCCCGTCACGCTACCCGAGGGTACGGTTTTCCGGCCCGGCGAGATCACCGAGCGTGTCGAACCGCTCCCCGGCTATCTTGCCAATCCGCTCGGACTGGCGCTGATCGAATCGTTCTACGAACCCGAGCCATGGGGCGCCTGGATGCGGGGGGCGACCGGGCAGTTCGTCTTCCTCACACAAGCAGAGGCCGGCACGGAGATCGTCGTTTTCGTCTCGATGCGGGCAGCACCATGGGCAATCGGTGCACATTGCGCGCTGAAGTTGAATGGCCAAGGCAAACACCTCGGGATGGTCCTGACGCCAGGGCCGAACTTCGCGCGCCTGAAGGGACGCGTCGACCGGAATGGCAGCTGCACGATCTCTTTCCATTACGACGGGGGCGTTCGCGAACCCGCCGATATGGAACCCGACAAGCGCCGCTTCGCTTTGGGACTGAACGCGATCGGCTATGCCTGGAGCGACGATACCGTCGCCCGTTCGGAACTGCGCGAAGAATTTGTGTTCAGCTGATCCGCGCCGCCAATCAGGCGGCGGCGCGGCTCTCGGCGCTCATGTCGTGGAAAACGAAGCGTTCGACGAGATCCTCGCGGAGCTGTGCATTATCGGCGCGCACGAAACCTATCGCCGTAAGGCCGACGCCGAACAGCCGACGATCGGGCAGGGGTGCTTCCAACTGGCCGGCCACTTCGATCAGAATCGAGCATAGACCATCCTTGCGGACACGTCCTCGCGCACGCACCAGCGCCTTGTGCCTCGCCTCCAGCTGATGCCAGCGCCCTCCGCTTGGCGCGACGTTCGATCCATCCGCAATATAGGCCGTGACCCTGTTACCTGCGGCATGCGCGGGGCAGGACAGCTGTAGATAGACGATGATGTCGGTGCCCTCGGTCAATCCGGTCAGAAAGCTGACTTCTCCCAAGGCGCCGCGCATCCACGCACCATGGCCTTCGAGGTGATAGAAGGTGTCGCGCAGCGCCATTCGCATTGGCCCTGGTACGTACTGGGAGAACGGAATGGCGCCGCTCATCAAGCTTCCCGGATAGAATTGCGCGCCTTCGGCCAATTTCGGATGAAGCGGGCGATCAGGATAGGCCCGGTCAGCGGCAATGCGCGTCTGATTGAGAAAGTCGCGGCCAACATCGTTCCAGGTTCGCGCCACGAAGTTCTGCCGGATTCTGTCGCGTCGTGACTGAAGATAGGCACGATCCTCGATCATGCGGCGCAGCACCGTCACGCCATCGCGCAGGTTCAAGGGATCGACATAATCGACGAAATCACCGCCGACTTCGGGAATGGAAGACGTCCCCGATGCGACGCACGGCGTGCCATGAACGAGGCTTTCGCCAACGGGAAGTCCCCAGCCTTCGACGAAGCTGGTGAACACGGTGAACATCGCATTGGTATAGATGCTGTCGAGTTCTGCGTCCGACAGATCGTGCACGAGATGGACGCGCCCGTTAAGGTTGTGAGTGCCATCGAGCAGATCCTTCAATCCACCGATCCGCCAGCCTTCGCGGCCGACGAAGACAAGGTCGGGGACATCGATGCCGAGTTCGATCATTTGCTGCCACGCTTCCACGACGTAGCGGTGATTTTTGCGTCCCTCGATGGTCGATATATAGGCGACATAGGGGGCGCCCTTGATCGCCTGCAACGCCAGCGGCCAGGCATCCGTTCCCGATACCTCGGCGGTCATCGAATGGGCGAGCGGTACGGTGACCATCGGGATATCGCGCCCGCCATATTCCTTGAACAGTGCTGTGAGGGCATGGCGAGTAAAGTCCGAAATCGTGAAGACGAAGTCGACGACTAGTCCCATTTCGCAGACGGACATCGAATGTTCGCGGACCAGATCCGCCTTGCAATATTGCGGATGGGTGAGGGGAATAATGTCGTACACGTAGGCGCCGATGGCGACGCCGCTGCGCCGTGAGGCGAGATACCGGTCGATCGTGTTGCCATGCCCCCAGAATGCGCCGAGCAGGATGATCGTCTGCCCTTTCACCGGGCGGATTCGCGCCGCACCTTCCTCGCATTCGGCAAGCATCGCACGCAGCAGATCATGGTCCACTTTCTCGCCCGAAGCATACAGAATGATGTCGCGGAAAACCGTGTTCTCGACGAGGAAAAATTCACCGGGGACGTGACTATCGGTCAAATCGTTCAGGATGAAGCCGATCCGGTCGCCTTCTTCTTCGATTGCGTGAAGGGCGATACCAGCCTGAACACGCTGGATCCCAGACATCGTGACATGGGCTTTCCAATATCCAAACAAATCCTGGATCGAGAAAAAGATCATGTCGTCGTTCAGCTTCGTACGCACGTTTCGCCCTTCGATATCCGGCAATGGCACGCGTTATACGGGCCAAGGCGCTATTCCCAAGCATATTGTGCGTCGCAACGCCGGTGGTCCAAGCTCGGTGGGAATTTTTGGAAAACCATTGTCGGCCATTCGGCCAGCACGCTAGGGGACAGCGGATGCAATCGATCAAAAGCTGGTGGGGCGGCATTTCGGCGGGCTTGCGGCTCCATCCGAAATCGAATGGCGTGCGAGTACGCCGGGCGACCGCGGCTTATATCAGGACAGGCAATATAGCGCGTGGGCGCCAAGATTGGTCTCGCGCGGCGAGCGCCTATCGCAGAGCGCTCGAACGTGAGCCGCACCTCCAGCATCTGTGGGTGCAGCTCGGTCACATGGAGAAGGAAGCAGGCGAGATCGACAGGGCGGCCGATGCCTATCAAGAAGCCGCACGCCTGCGACCGGACGACGCCGAGCCGCTGATCCAGCTCGGACACATGGCCAAGGCGTGGCGGCAACCGGCCGAAGCTGCCGGTCATTTCGTCGCTGCCCTGCAGCGCAATCGCGCCAACCTTCAAGCGACGTCGGAACTCGTGCGCCTGATGCCCGATCGTGACGAGGTCGATCCCGGATTATGGATCGCGGTCCTCGACGTGCTGGAGATCGATCCGGCCGATCTGCAATCGGATGATACCGGGCATGTACCCGCAGGCGCGGTGGTGCTCGACGTGACCGACCTGCTCGCCTTTTTCGGGCAGCGTCGGTTGCCGACCGGCATTCAACGCGTTCAGATCGAAGTGTCACTGGCGTGTCTCGAACCGCGTTTCGAGCCTCAACCCATGTTCTGCGTCTATGCCAGCGCGCGGCGCGGTTGGATCAGGCTGTCGCACGATCATTTCGATGCTCTGTGCCGGCTCGCCCGGCAAAGCGACGACATCACCGATCCCGACTGGACCCGCCAGCTCGACCGGATGTACCGCAGCATCGCGGTTGCCCGTACGATCCGCTTTTCACCCGATACGGTCCTGATCAATTTGGGGACGTCCTGGTCTGACCGGAATTACCTGCTCGATGTCCGCACCATCCGCGCGCGCGATGCGGTGGTATATGTTCCGCTGGTCTTCGATCTGATCCCGCTGATCGGGCCGCGATGGTTTATCCACTCGCTGGTGCGGGATTACCGGGCGTGGTTCGGGTCGCTGTTGCATTCCGCCGATGGATGTCTGGCGATTTCGGAAGCGACGCGTGAAGACCTGTTGCGCAAATCCGTCGAATGGAAGGTGCCGGTGCCACGCGGCGCAGTGCCGGTGGTACGGCTCGACGGGGATTTCCGCCAGGCTGCAGCGGGTGTCGAGGTTTTGCAGGGCTATGGGCTAAATGCGCAAGGCTACGTCCTATTTGTCTCCACGCTAGAGCCGCGCAAGAACCACCAAGGTGCGTTTGAGGCATGGCTAACACTGGCTAATACGCTTGGCGAAGCTGCGGTGCCACGGCTCGTCTGTGTTGGCGGGCGGGGGTGGCTTAACGAGCATCTCCACCAGATGCTGCGCGATCGGCCCGCGCTGCGGCGTCTGGTGCTCATTCTGCACGGCATCCCCGACGATACGCTGGCAACGCTGTACCAACATTGCCTGTTCGCGCTTTACCCGAGTTTCTACGAGGGCTGGGGCCTGCCGGTTTCAGAGGCGCTGTCCTATGGCAAGGTGCCTGCGATCTCCCACGTCTCCTCGCTTCCGGAGGCGGGAGGGAGCTTTGCCCGCTATTTCGATCCCTATGCCGCGACCGACATCGCGGAGACGGTCCGTACCCTGCTCGACGCGGATACGCGCGAGCAGGCCGAGGCCGCGATCCGCCAAGCTTATGTGCCACGGACATGGCATCACATCGCTGAGGATATGGTCGCGCAGGCGCGCGGGGTCCCCTCACGCGTGCAGGACACCTTGCCTTGTCTGGTCGATGCGGGATGCTGGACGTTGGCACTGTCCTCCCAGACCGGGGACGGCGACGGCGTGCCGCATGCCGAACAGGGCGAGGCGCTGCGACATGGTCGTGGCTGGTTGTCGCCGGGCATGACGGGATGCCGTGTCGTTGGCGAGGACGCCGCTTTGTGCCTCCGCTGGACGGGCCCGCGCGCGGCGATCCACATCCACTTCGCCGCATCGCCTGGTATCGTCAGTGTGAAGGCCGGCATCGACGGCGCACTTCAGGAGTATCGCGCCGAGCCCGGCGTCGCACTTGTCGTGTCGATGGTGCTGCCGGAGGCCCCTGCAACGCTGCGCATAGCGATCGTGCCGATCGCGGGCGAAGTCGTCGTGGAGAAGGTGGTGGTCACGCCAGCCGCGCACGCATGACCAACGGGATTAACGGACGAGCAGCAGCATCACGTCTTCGGTGGTAGGGGCGGTGAGAATGGCCTCGCGCGTCGTCGGCTGGATACCGGCCTCGAGCGTGATTTCGGCAAGTGTAAAACCGTCCGCGACGATCCGGTCGATGAAGGCGCCCGGATCGACATAGCGCGCCCTGGCGAATTCGAGCACGATCGTTAGCGGGCGCCGCGTATCCAAGATTCCGCTCATCCCATGCCAGATCGCCAGCTCGGACGTGTCGGCATCGATCTTGATAATGTCCGCGTTCAGCAACGCGGCATAGCTATCGAGACGACGCGTCTGCATCGGCCGGCTCTCAACTGTCTCATCTCCGGAAACCGGATGGTCGCCGGGCAGCAGATGGCCGTTTTTGGGCTCGTCGGTCGGCACGACCAGCAGGACGTCGCTCTCGGCATCCGACAATGCCTGCTCGTGCACCATGGCGATGCTCTCGAAGCCGTTGAGCGCAAGACTCTGGGCCATCCGTCGTGCCAGATCGATGTTGGGTTCGAAAGCGTGGACGTAACCGGTCGGGCCGACCAGATCGGCCATCAGCAGGGTGAAATAGCCAAGGTTCGCACCGACATCGACTACGGTCATGCCCGGCCGCACGATCTCGCTTAGCAACTCGGTCAGCCACATTTCCCAATAGCCATCGAGCAGCAAATGGCTCGACAGGCCGACGTCGTTGGTGTCGACGATCATCTTGTAGCGGCCCAGTACCCGGCACAGCGACCGGCCCTCGCCAAGGTAGGCGTTGGCACAAAGTTGCCGGATCACCGCTTCGTTGCGGTATCGGGGCTGCGTTTTGAGATGATCGAGATGGAACAGGCGGAGGCCGGCTTCGTCGGCGTGCCGACGAACGCGTGATGCGATGCCGGACAGAATGGTGAGAGGCTTCATGTCGCCGCCCATATGCCAGGCCGGCAGAGAAGGCGACCGTTACCCAAATCCGGCTGGTCCGACATACTTCGACATGCCGTTCGCCGCGCGCCCGCGCATGTCGGCTTGTCTCTTGTTTTCTTCCGGCCTAGACGCCGCGAGATGCGTGGCAGCGAATTCCGACGATCACGACGGCGTTCATGGCGTCGTTTAGGCGACCTTGATTTTGTGATCCTGACCGTAAGCCCGGCCTCCAACGGACCGTCGAAGGATATTCTGGCATGACGATGATTTCCGATACTTCGGGATCGACGGGCGATCGCGGATTTTTGCGTGGGCTCGAGGTTCAAGGAAGCGTGATCGGCGCGCTGCTGATGCGCGAGCTGCATACCCGCTATGGGCGAGAAAATATCGGTTATCTTTGGATTTTCCTAGAACCAATGACTTTGGCCGCAGCCGTGGCGCTTCTCCACGTCGGTAGCGGATCTCATGGCGACACGATCAACCCCGTTGCCTTTTCCTTGCTTGGATACACAATATTTTTGATGTTTCGCGGGATGATATCACGCGCGGAAGGCACGTTGGAATCAAATATGCCGCTGCTCTACCATCGTCGCGTGACAATATTTGATATGATGTTTGCTCGAGCTCTCCTCGAGGGAGCTAGTACATTAGTAACATACGTCGTACTTATGGGCTTTATTATAATAATAGGTATAACCACATTTCCGGATCGTCCTTTAGAACTAGTCACCGGAATAATATTAATGTTTTGGTTTTCTTTTGCTCTTTCACTGATAATATGTGCGTGGACACATGATAATCGGTTAGTGGCACGTTTAGTTCACCCAGCAACGTATCTTCTTATGCCGTTATCTGGTGCGTTTTATCAATTAGTCTGGATACCCGAGCCCTATAGAACGTGGTTATCGTATTTTCCTACTACAATAATATACGAACTAATACGCTATGGGCAATTTCATGCTGCAAAAGACACCTACGTTGATGTTCCGTATGTGATCGGCTGCTGCCTTTTGCTGACCTACGGCGGGCTTGTGTTTATTCGGGCAACACGACGCCATATTCACCTCCATTAAGGTATATATCTTGAGCAACGCCTCCTCAAAGGACCAAACCGGATTGATTGGGTGGTTGCGGACGCATCGCAACTGGTGCCTGATCGTCCTGCTTCCGACAGTTTTGGTCGCAGCCTATTATTATCTTATCGCTGCCGACCAATATGAGTCCGAAGCGCATTTCGTCGTGCGGACCTCGGATTCTCAACCCGCCGCACCAAGCGGACTGGGCCAAGCCTTGACGTTGGTGGGAGGCGCCTCATCTGAGCGTGATGCGTTGGTTATCGCGGATTATCTGAAATCTCACGATGCTGTTGCTGCATTGCAGGCAAAAATCGGACTGGTTCAGCGCTATCGACGCCCCGAAGCGGACTTTTTCTCGCGGCTGTGGTCCGCCCATCCGTCGCCTGAACGTCTTGAAAAATACTTCGACGGCAAATCGAATGTCGACGTCAGTACCGAGACCGGAATTACGACGGTGAAGGTGCGTAGCTTCCGACCCAGCGATTCGTATAAGATCATCCAGGAATTACTCAAACTCGGCGAAAACCGGGTGAACACGCTTAATCGGCGGAATTATGCGAACGCCGTGGCGCTGTCGCGTGCGAAGGTCGAGGAGGCAGAAACTAACCTCTCGCAGATCCAGGGGCGGATCACCCGGTTCCGTCGCGACGAGCAGGATTTCAATCCCCAAGTCACCGGTGCCACCCGCACGACCATGGTTTCCGAGTTGCAGGGGCAGCTTGCCGTTGCGCGCGCGCAGGAATCGTCCATGGCGGCGGTACTTTCGGCAAACAGCCCGCAGTTGGTTTCCGTGCGGCAGCGTGTTGCAGCACTGTCACGGCAGGTTGCCGCTGAAACCGCGAAGCTGTCGCAGGGGCCGGGTAACGTGGCTTCCGGGCTGGGTGCCTATGAGGGCATCAAGGTCCGGCAGGAGATGGCCGGCAAACAGCTGGACGTCGCATATGCCGCCTTGCAGCGCGCGCAGGACGATGCCCGCCGTCAACAGCTCTTCGTGGTGCCCGTCGTCGATCCGAACATGCCGGTGCGGGCGCTTTATCCGCAGCGCACTAAGGTCGTCGTTACGACCTTCCTGGCGTTGCTGTTGGCTTACGGTATTGGCTGGTTGATCGCAGCGGGCGTTCGCGAACACGCCGCCTGATTGTTCCCCCCGACCCGGCGCGACCTTCGCACCGGGTCGGGACAAGCATTACCGCGTCGCGTTCTGCACGGCGAGGATAGGCGAGAACAACTGACCCAGCGCTTGCACCAGCTTGAGTGGCTGATTGGCCGATGCGTTAGCGATGTATATCACATCCTTATCATGCATCACAAAGCGCTGCGCCAGGAAGTAGTTCTGCGCGCTCTGCATATCGATACGATAGGCGATCGGCTTGACGGGAACCGCCGCTGGCATCGTCGGATCCTGTGCCTGCGTCGCCGCGACGGGGGTCATGCCTGGCGGCAAGCGGAACACGAACACTGAGCGGGGATCGGCACGTCCGTCGTTCGGTCCACCAGCGCGCGCCAACGCTTCCGCCAGCGTCAGCGTACTGCTCTCGAAGGGGATTTGTGAGATCCGGTCGATCGCGCCGAACACGGTAAAGGTGCGGGGCTGGCGGATTAGCTCAATGCGATCGCCGCCCAGCAGCACAAGATCGTCCGGCGAACCGGACAGGATCGTGTCGAGTGGCTGCTCTACAGTGCGACCGCGACGCGTGAAGCGCACGATCTCGTCCTGCGGACCGGTTCCGGTTGCCGTCGAGGTCCCGGTTTGCGCCGTGCGAGTGATCCCGCCGGTATCAGCGATCACATCGAGTAGACGTTCGCGCGCTAGGGTCAAAGGCACGCGTCGCGGGTTGGTGACGGCCCCCATGACGACGACAGTGTTCGAGACGTTACGGCGCAATGTGACAATCACCTGCGGGCTTTGCGACTTGCCATGTAGGCCCGCGACGATCAGGCGTTGCACCTGTGCCGTGGTCAACCCGCCGACTGAGATGGTGCCGATGTATGGGACGGTGATCTCGCCATTGCGATCGACGACGATCCCGCCGTCGCCGACCGTTTCGCCGCTGGCAGAAGGCGCCGGGTCGCCACTGACGGAGGTACCGCCCGTCGCAAGGTTGGCGCGACCACCGAACAGCGATGCGCCGACTTCGTAAATCTCAATCGAAAGTACGTCGCCGGCGCCGAGCGTATCGACATTGCCTTCGGCCGCCAGGGTGGCGAGCGCGCCCCCCGGCATATCCACCGTCGACAGCCCGGCGATGTTATCAGGCGCGATATCGACGATCTGAAAGCCGATATCGTTACGCTTCGACGCGTCCTTCGTGATCTGCGCTCCGGTGGGGCCATTTCGCGGCAACGTAGCGCAAGCGCTCATCCCCGACATCGCCAATAACGCCAACCCTGGACGGACGATCTGTACCGAGCGTGCAACACGCATGATTTTACTCCAATGCCACCCAAGACGCTCGGGGGAAGATACATGGCCTGTCAGGGACGATCCCGAACCTACCTCGCGAACGCGCCTAGCGTTTGGCGACTTGCTGGTAAAGTTGACGGAGGCGTTCGGCAAAAATGGTATGGCTGAATTTGGCGGCCTGAAGCGGACCCTGGATCGCTAGCTGATCCCGCAAGGCCTCGTCCTGATCGAGCCGGCGGATGGCGTCGACCATCGCGTCGACGTCGTAGGGATCGACGGCGAGTGCGGCATCTCCGGTCACTTCGGGAAGCGAGCCGGTGGTACTCGACAGCAGCGGAACCCCGGCCGCCATCGCCTCCAGCGCGGGCAGACCGAAGCCTTCGTACAACGCCGGGAATAGACTTGCCTTGGCGCCGTGCAGCAGATCGGTGAGCAGCGCGCGGGGGACATAATCGATCCGGCGGATCCGATCGACGCCGGGCAATTGCCGACCGTGTGAGACGCCGAGTAGCTTCAGCTCGCGATCGGCGTGCCAAGCTTCTCCCCCGACGATGACGAGCGGCGTTTCGAGATCGGCTTCGAGATAGGCCTGTATCACTCGGCCGAGGTTCTTCTTCGGCTCAATCGCGCCGAAGAACAGGAAATAGCCCTTCATCTCAAGGTCGAACAGACGCCGCAACCGACCCGGCAGCGATGCCGGTTCGCGCAAGGCCGGCATGTCGCTGGCCTGGTAGCAGTTCGTTACCCAATCGGGATTGGCGCCCAGCAGTTCGACGATATCGGCGCGCGATTTTTCCGAAACCGTGACGATATGATCGCCACGTTCGACGCAGGCGCGCGTTAGCGTATCATAATAGCGTTTGTCTTCGAGGCTGGCACGCGGCAGGCGCAGCGGCACAAGATCGTGGAGTGTATAGATGTTGCGCGCGCCCGCCAGCTGCAGCGGCAGTGGATAGGTCCAGTGCATGATGGTCGGCGGGTTCGGTACGCGCAGCGTCATGAAGCGGCCATAGCGACGGAAATGCCGGGCGCAGACGTCATAGATCTCGCTGAGATTAAACAACCTGTCGAACCGTGGCAGTCGATCGCCGGCATCCTCGAGGACCGCGCGGCCGGTGACGGGGATCTCGATCATATCGTGCGTCAAGGGATGCACCCGCCAGCGGCGGATCTTCTTGCGCAGATTGAGGCGGGCGGGCGCATCCGCGCCGAGCTGGCCGAAGAACAGAGATTCGCGAAGACTGACATCCGCCTTGCGCGGGATGTTGACGCCGAAGATCAGATCAATCGGATAGCCAAGTTCGTCGATCGCAGCGGCTAGGTTGCGGCCGTAGGTGGCGACGCCGGTGCCCTGCGGCAAAGCAAGGTTGTAGCCGTCAAGTCCAATGCGGATGGGGGATGTGGGGTGGTCGGTCATGCCATCCCGTACAGGGTCAGCAGGCGCTGTGCATAGGGGGCAAGCGCGAAGTGCCGCGCGCGTTCGAGACCCAGCGCCGAGAGGCGGCTGCGCAAGGGCGCATCACCATCGATCGTGATCAGGGCGCGTTGCAGCGCCGTCACGTCGAGCGGCTCGACCAGCAACGCCGCATCGCCCGCGACTTCTGCCAAGGCAGGAACATTGGCGGCGAGGACGGGCGTACCCAGCGCCATAGCTTCGGCGACCGGCAAACCGAACCCTTCCGCCAGCGACACGAACACTAACGCACGCGCATTGGCGAGGAGCTGAAGCACGGTGCCGCGCGGTTGCACGCCCAGTCGGATCGCTCCGGGCGTCGCGGCGATCTGCGCGTCGATGCTCGCCGCATCCAGGCCATCCGGCCCCGATATCACCAACGGCGTGGCGATCCCGCTGGCGCGATAAGCCCCGAGCAGGCGGTGCAAATTCTTGCGGGCTTCGACCGCGCCGACATAGAGCAGGTACTCGCCGCGGCGCAGTCCGGCGGGCAACGCCCCGTTTGCCATGCCGACGACGTCTACCGCCTGATGGCACGCCGTCACCGCATCCACAGGCCATCCCATCCGTTCTACGATCTGCATGCGCGCAGCGCCGGATACGGTCGCGAAATCGCCGCCCGATCGTCGCAGCGCCTCCAGCAGGCGGCGAAGACGTGGGCCGTTGACGGGGCTGGGGATCGCCGGATCGAGCGGCAGTACGTCATGCACGGTGTAGAGATTGCGCCAGCCGATCACCCGCAGTGGCAGCGGATAGGTCCAGTGCATGATTGCCGGCGGGCCGGGCAGGGCGATCGGCATCGGCCGTTTGTGTATGTCAAAGAACACCTGCGCCTCGCGGAAGACGTCACGAATGAAGAACCCCTGCGCCCGTGCCCCCGCCACCCGGCGCCACGGGCGTGCGGCTGCCAGCAGCTTGGCGGCCTGCGACCGCTGCATCACTCGATCGCCGCTTTCGAGGATCAGTGGACGGATGTCCGCGACCTGAAGCGCGGCGATTACGGCGCGGGCGAATTGCCCGATCCCGGTACCGGCACCAGCATCGGAGAGCATCCGGCCATCAAGGCAAACTCGCGGCTCCAAAACGGCAATTGGCGAAGGCATAATTTTTCCTAGCCGTCACCCGCGAAATTTTCTAGTATTTGATTAAAAGCAAAGAGCTAATACATCTTCAATTGGAAGCTGAAAAATTGTCACATTTACCACAAATTGAAATCGAAAAATTGGCAATTGTACAATCAGATACTATTAATACAGAAAATACCTATTCTGGATTCAAGTTGTTTCGACAAGCAGAAAAATCTTTAAAACCGAGCACTATAAATACAATATCTAATAAAGAAGATATGATATCATGGTTTTCATATGTAAATAGTGTGGAGAAAAAAGTTCCAGCACTTGGATGTTATGAAATCGAAAGTATCCATATCACTAGCCATGGATTGTTGTTTAACGGAAAAGAGCATGTTCGAGAGGTGTCGCATATCGCAGATGTTGCGTCATTAGACGCTGAAAATATCGTTGCCGATAAACCTATGAGCAAGAAGACTTGTAAGAATCCTGGGGTATCTATTATTGGGCCAGGATATAAAGTCTACGGGCATTGGCTAGTTGATTTTATTCCGCGTGTAAAAATAGCGCAGGCTTTATACGGCCATGATCTAGGAGGCGCGTTAATCCCCCTGCCCACCGATACACCTAAGTGGGCGTTGAATCTTCTATCAGTCGTTGCCGGCATATCGAGCGAAAATATTGTCTTTTACGATATGCAAAAAGAGAATATCTTTTTTTCGAAAGTAATCGTACCAACGTACGCCCATGCCAGTTATCATTTCCATCCCGCTATGTCTGGATTTTATCCACGACCTGCGTTTCACAAGCCGTTCCGTAAAATTTGTATAACACGAAAAAACTACGAAACTGAAACTAGCGGCGTTCTAAAAAAGCTTGTGGGCAGAGACCTGTTTGAAAAATACGCGATATCGCGCGGATACGAACTTTTCGCGCCGGAAGACTTTACGGTAAGAGAGCAAATCTCTATATTTAGAGAGGCGGGTAAAATAGTCGGCGAATACGGATCGGCGCTTCACAACGCGCTTTTTTCGAATGCTGGCGTTACAATCGGCATGATAAGATGCCCGAATGACGTTCAATTACGGATTTCGGCTCTCCGGCAACAGCCGGTAGTTCTTTTGTTGCCTGAAAATGAATGGATAGCTGATTCTGGAGCGCAGACGTACGATTTATCGCAGAACAGCATAGAAAGATTTTTTGATGAAATGGAGATGTCGAGGTGAATCAAAATTAATCAAGTAAATTATATGGTATTATAAAGTTACTATTATACTTAACGCTATGATCCAAATTTAAACAAATTTATTATATCATACTTAAGTGATTAATATGAGCGTATTTTGTCAAAAATGCTGGGCTTTATTGCTGTTCGTCTTGATCCTGATGATCGTGTTGAATAGCGCGATGAGCGATGGCGGTGCAGATCGTGCGATCGCTAGTACCGGTTCGAATGCGAAGCCTTGTCTTGCTGCCAACCTGCTGGTGGGAAAAGCACGTGACGCTGGACCAGCATTGCAGGCATGTATGGATGCGACGCCCGCGAAAGGAACGGTCGCGCTGCCAGCCGGTCGATATCTGATTGCGACGCCGCTCCGATTAAAACATTCGATGACATTAATGACTCGAAACGTTTCGTCGACGGCGCCTCCTTGCTATGCGGATGAACGTCGCTGCGCGGTCCTGCATCTCGCGATCACACCTTCGAATGTCGGAGACGCGTTCATGCCGTTCGACATCGACAGCAACGCTGTTCGGCTGGATCATCTGGTCTTTCAAGGGACCCTGTTAAGCGATCCCAATCTCTCAGCTAAACGTTGCGCGGTCGAAAAGGACCGTTCCATAGCGGGCGGTTTGAGGGTTCGTGGCGATATGCTCGTTATCAACCGGTCGGTGTTCCGCGACATGGCATGCTATACCGCGTTAGAATATGAAGACGGTGTTTCGACAGTCTTTATCGACAACGATTTTACCGGAAACGGCCTTCATAAAGGTCCGCTGCATTGGGCGGATGGATTGACGATTCATCAGGGCAAAAACCTGAACGTCTCTGGCAACCGGTTTCGCGACAATACCGATGTTCAATTGATCTTCGGGGAATGCATCGGCTGTACGGTTGCGGACAATCGCTTCAGTCATAGCGTGGCTGCTGGCGGCGGTTCCTTCGCAGACCTGATGCTGCAGGCCTGGCCCAAAGTCACCAGTGGCAATTTTACCGGCACTAAAGTCGTTCGAAACACGATCGATTGCGGTCCACAGCATCGTTGTGGCTTTGGTGTCATGATCGGGTCGGCGCCTTGGTACGATGCTCCCGCGTTCGGCGGCTCAGTAACGGACAATATTGTGCGGGGGGCGATGCTCGGGATCAATGTCGATCGTCTAACCGGACCAATGACGATTGAGAGAAACCAAGTTTCAGCGTCACCCGGGATGTATTCCAGCAATTGTGGCCTTCGTCAGGTTACAAAAGCTATCAATATTTCTCCGGAATCTCGCCGTTTCTTAACTATGTCAACGGCATCGGAGGTATCTTACCGCGGATGCATACTAAATCACGTAATCGAGCATTAAGGGCGTAAAAACGCACTATTCTTTGTAATTTTAGCTAGCTTGATTGTGGAGATGAACCTCAATGGCTTCCTCGATTGATTCATAGAAAACAAGTTCGCCTTTGTTTAAAACGGCGCCGCGTTCGCAATAGGAGCGAAGCGTGTGAGGATCGTGACTGATCATCACTAGTGTTCCCGCCGACCGGCGATGATGCAGCGCCTCTTCGCAACGTTGCCGAAACCGATCGTCACCTGCGGCGGTGACTTCATCAACCAAATAGCAATCGAAATCGACCGCCAGCGAGATACCAAATGCCAACCGCGCCATCATGCCGGCAGAGTAGCTATAGATAGGCTGATGGAAATACTCGCCAAGCTGTGCAAAATCCTCGACGTAATCAAGAAGATGTTTGATATCCTTGCTGTATATACGCGCAATAAAGCGCGCATTATCGGCACCAGTGAGACTCGACTGAAAACAGCTTGAGTAGCCAATTGGCCAAGAGCAGGATACGGTGCGAACGATGCGACCTGCAGTCGGAGCTTCGACCCCGGAAATCAGCCGCATCAGGGTAGATTTACCGGCACCATTTGCACCACAGATACCAATACTGCACCCGGTCGGAATTACAAAGCTAAGGTCGTTGAGAACGTCCTTGCGGAACTTGCGGATATGGTAGCTTTTGGAAACATTTTCAAAAGAGATCATCAATCAGGACCATAGTATTTGATGATATCGCCACGCACACGCCTGCTTGATACGATAAGCGTGCGACACGGTAGGGTACCACCGGAAGTCTCTAACGTAAGGCCAAGCCGCATCTTTCTCAAGCTACGGCCGGTAAGCGGATGGCAAGGGGAGGTTCAAGCTTGGCCTGCAGCATACATCCACCGCAGCGTGTCGCTGATCGCACTCGGCTGCCAGTCCGGCAGTGTCTCGCGGAGCAGGCTGGCGTCGCCGCCCAGAACCTCCACGTCGCCCTTGCGCACGAACGCCTGGTTGACCGTTACCTCGAGATGATGGCCGCTGATCGCCGTCAGTCGATCAAGAATGTCACCAATAGAGGAAACCGCGCCGGTCGCGATGTTGACCACAGGCGGAACCTCCTTCGCCAGCGCCAGCCCGACGCAAGCTTCCGCGACCGAGCGGACATCGCCGAAATCGCGCCGCACCCAGGTGTTGCCGAGCTCGATCACGTCCGCACGCCGGCGGAAATGGTCGACGATCTTGGGGATCAGATACTGAGTGTCCTGGCCGACGCCGGTATAGTTGAACGGCCGCGTCACTACGATGTCGAGCCGGTCGCGCCAGAGATCGGCGCCCTGCTCCATCGCACGTTTGCTGATCGCGTAATGGTTGGAAGGGTTGGTCCCCGCATCCTCGCCGATCAGCCCCTCGGCCCTGGGGCCGTAGACCTGCGCGCTCGACGCCAGGACGCAGCGCGCGCCGGGTGTTTTGTGGGCGACCGCATCGAGCAGATTTAGCGTGCCCAACTGGTTGACCGTATAGAACGCCTGCCAGTCCGCGGCATGGACGAAAGCGTGACCGGCAAGGTGGATCACCCGATCGAACTCGAGCGCATCGACCGCCGCGCCAACCGCGTGCG
>NZ_JALNUT010000014.1:0-70516 GCF_026540945.1 Sphingomonas sp. GC_Shp_3 | reverse complement strand
TCCAACATTCCGAACTTTTTCCGTTCCCTGCCCACGGACCAGAGCTAAACGTTTGCTCGACCACAACTCCGCCCCGGGACATGTCCGCCACCTGAGGGCGCGCTACTCCTGCTGTTCAGCCTTTGGTTCGGACGGGGACGTCAGAAGTTCCAGGCGCTGCGCGACGGTGCCGATATCGATGTTCTCTTCCCGCAGCCGACGCAGCACGGCTTTAAACACGTTGCTTCGCGCCCCGTAGGAAGCGCGCGGCCCACTCACATGGGCGAAGCTGTTGAATACGATGCGCCCGTCGACGATTGAGTCGATGAAGATCGAGGGCGGCGGCGCAGAGAGGATCGCTTCCTCCTCGGTGTAAGCTTCCAGTACGATTCGCTCGACGGCGTCGACATCCGTACCGAGCGGCACCGAAAACTGGATCTGCACGCGCCCGAGCGGGCCGGTGAGCGTCTTGTTGAGGACCGACTTGGTAATAAGCTCGGAATTCGGCACGATCAGTGTCGAATGGTCGCCAAGCTCAATCGCCGTGGATCGCACACTGATTCGCTTCACATCGCCTTCGTCAGTTCCAACACGCACAAGATCGCCGATCTTGATCGGGCGTTCAGCAAGCAGGATCAGGCCGGAGACGAAGTTCTGCGTGATCGCTTGAAGGCCAAAACCGATACCAACGGACAGCGCCGAGAGCAGCAAGGCGATACGCTCGACGCCGATCCCTAGCGATGAAAGCGCCCACAGTACGGCCAGCGCGACACCGAGATAGCGGATCACAAGGCTGACCGAGTTACGGCTAGATCCGTCAAGGTCGGTCGCGGGCAGGTAGCGGTTCTCCAGCCAGCCCATCAGACCACGCACCAGGGCAAGCCCGACGAACAGCACCACGACGCCGCGCAGGATCACGCCAGGCGAGATCGCCACCCCGCCGATCTCCAGCCCTTGCGTAAGCGTGCCGAGCCGACCGAACAGCGTCCCGATGCCGCCGCCTGTTCCAAACGGCGACAGCAACAGCCCGAGTGCGACGACAACCAGTGCGAGTCGCAGAAAGCCGGACAACAGGATGCCGAACTGCTCTACCACGCTGCCGCGCACCCCGAAGGCACGGGTGAAGGTCAGGCCCACCCGACTGCTGCGCACGAACACAGTTGTCGAGAAATCGTCGACGGCCTTCGTCATGAGGTACAACGCGCAGCCCAACACCGCCGTCCATCCCAGAAAGCGACCGACGAATACGCTGAAACCGACATAACCGAGCACCAGCGCGATCAAGGCGCCCGCTACCGCCACCCATAGGATCAGCATCGCCGCGCCCAGCGTCGCACTCACCGACAGACTGTTCGCATCTTCCTGATCGACCCGCTGCCCACGCAACCGCCCAAGCGAGAGCAACAAAGCGCCGACCAGCAGAAGGTGGAGCATGGCACTGACCGCTTCGGTCAACACGATCGCGGCACCGCTGGCGCCGATCGCGGTGTTGAAAGCATCCACGACGATGCTCACGCCAGCCAGCCCGGCGAGCAGCAGCGACAGCGGGCGCAGACGCCGCGCGGTTTCGTCGTCGATCGGCGCGATTCGCCACGAGGACTGGCTGCGCATCAGCACCGCGCCGGTCACGGCCGCGCTGAAGCCCGCATATCCGCCCGCCACCACCAATGCGTCGAGCAGACTGCTCCAGCGGCTCGGCAGCAACCCGGCCCAGCGCATGCCCTGCACCACCGCCACCGCCGCCAACAATGGCGACAACGTACCGGTCGCGACCCGCCACAGTGCGTTCGCAGACCGGCGCAGACGGTGGCCGGGTGCGTCTTCAATCAGGTACGATTGGCCTGCGCGGCGGGTCGCACGACGCAGCGGGAACAGGATCGTGATCGCGAGCGCCAGACCGACAAACGCCTGCCACGGCCACCCACCACGCCATTGCGCGCGGATCTGCGTGCCGCCCTGCGACAGGAACAGACTGGTGCGCCGGACATCGCGCGGCACCGCCGCGATGACGTTGGCCCAGAAGGACGGGGTAAGCGGCGAATCGACGCGGGTGGCGAGCGTCTGGCCGAACTGTTCGGCCTGGCTGCGGTCGATCTCGTCGAGCAGTTGCTGCGCCTCGACATCGGCAAGCTTGGCACGGCGCATCGCGACGTCGATGGTGCGCTGCTGCCGCGTCAGACTGGCCCGCTGGTTGTGCAGCTCCGGCGCTTCACCACCGCCCGACGGGGCGCCACCGAGCTCGGTCAACCGCGCCTGCACCAGAGTCAGTTGATCCTCCAGCGCACCGGCGGCATCGCGCGCGCTTTGCTGCGATTTCATCGCGCTCGTGCGCAGATCCTTGCGCTTCTCATCATCGACGCGGGTATCCAGAGCCCGGTCGACTGCACCGAGATCGTGTTCGGCCTGGCCGATCTGCGCGACGGTCGCGGCGACCGGCGGCGTTTGCGCCGACGCGGGCACGCCGATCAGGATCAGCGACAGCGCGCACAGCAGCCACCGTGTCGTCACGCGTACAGGTCGTCGCAACCGCGCCTCCTTGCCACCCGAACCAGAGCAGCGGCTCCGGACAGGAGCCAGGAAATATACTGCCAAAAAGATGTGGATGCTCCGTATCAAACCGCCCCTGCCGACTCAACGTGTGCGGGCCGCTGCATCCAACCCCGCCGTCGAAGCGGCGGGCCCGCCTGGCGTGCTAAAGTTTCAAGCCGCGATCGCCGCTTAGCCCGTGTGCTTCTCGGATGCGCGCAGCCGCGCAACCTCCGATCGTATCGTCGTGGCTATCGTCGTCGGTGTCAGGTCATGGCGCGCACTGCCGGGAAACAGCACGGTCGTGACGTCGCCGCCGATACTTTCCATCGGATCGACGACCTGCGTACACCGTCCCTTGCGGTCACGTGCGGCGCAGAGTTCACGCCCGAGCGCACGATGCAGCGCGAGCGATCCTTCGCCGAGCTTCTCGAAGGGGCCGGTGTCGGCGACGATCACGGGCACAGTGACGCCGTGATAAATCACGTACCCGAAATCACCGGTACGCACGCCGGTCAGGGCGGTAAACCTGCCCCGCACATCGCGCGGACCCGCCCATGGAATCACCACATAAGGCACCGCATCGGCGTCGACCGGCACCTCCCCGCCTTTACCGTCCGGAAGCATCAGCGAGGTCGGACATTGATCCATCGCGCCATGATTCGGGCTACAGGCGAACGGCGAGCCATCAAGGTCAACCGCGAGCTTCGACACATAGACGATCGCGCCATCCGCCCGTCGCCGCAGCATCGTTACCGCGTTGGGATCATTGCGACACCCGTGCACTGCGTGCCCGTAGAACGTATCGGTCCGATCGCACACGCCGAACTCGCGGCGATACGCTTCGTCGATCACCACACCCGCAGCAACGCCGGCAGAGCCCGTCACGGGCGCTCCGCAGACGGGCGTGATCGCACACGTGGCGAGGATCACCGCGAGAAGACCGGATTTCAAGATGCACAATCCTTCGGGAAACGATCACATGAGAACTGCCGTGCAAGCATATGGCTCCGCAACGCGAACGCACCACCGCGATGTTCAAGCGTTTGTTAACCATGACTTGCGACAAGAGCGGCAACACCCTCTTGATCGAGAAACCCATGCCGCAGCGCCGTCCTGTCCTTGCCGCCGCGCTGATCGTCCGAGACGAGGCGCGCTGCATCGCGCGTTGCCTCGACAGCGTTGCGCCGTGGGTCGATCGCATGGTTGTGCTGGACACAGGCTCAACCGACGACACCCCCGCCATCGCGCGCAGCGCGGGCGCGGAGGTGCATCACATGACATGGCCGGACAGTTTCGCGGTTGCCCGCAATCAGGCGCTTGCGCTCGCCGACGCCGACTTCAATCTCGTGCTTGACGCCGACGAGTGGCTCAACAGCGGTGGCGAACACCTTCGCGCGTGGTGCGCGAGTCCGCCCCGGCTTGGTCGCGTGTGTATCCATAGCGATGCCGAAGGAGCATCCACCACGCGCAATTGGATCACGCGCGTGCTGCCACGCGGCGCGCGCTATCAAGGCCGCGTGCATGAGCAGGTCGCCTCCGATCTGCCGCGCGCGCGGATCGACCTGCATCTTGGCCACGACGGCTATCTCGGCGCGCAGATCACCGGCAAGCATGGCCGCAACCACGCGTTGCTGCTCGGCGACCTCAGCGAACGCCCCAACGATCCCTACCTGCTTTACCAGCTTGGCAAGGATGCCGACATGCGCGCGGACAGAGCTGACGCCTGCACCCACTATGCGCTGGCGCTGGCGGTGACTCCCGCCGATGCCAATTGGCGGCACGAACTCGTCGTCTGCGCGATACAGGCTCTCTCCAGGGCGGGGCACTTGCAGGATGCGCTCGACTTCGCCGATGCCGAATTAGGCAATTGGGCGCAATCGCCCGACTTCTTCTTCGTGCTTGGCGATGTGCTGCTCGAGCAGGCAATTGCCGATCCCCGACAAGCGATCGATCAATGGCTACCGCTGGCGAGCAGTGCATGGGAGCGCTGCCTTGCGATTGGCGAGCGGCCAGCACTGGAAGGCAGCGTCGCCGGGCGCGGCAGCCACCTTGCCGCGCATAATCTGGGTGTCGTGCGCGCACAGCTGGCGGTGCTGGGATGAGCGGAACGGACACCATCTTCGCCAAGGCGAAACGCGCCGAGCGGCGTGGCGATGTGGCGGAAGCGCGGCGCCTCCTCGGCGAGGTGCTGGCGCGCTACCCAGGCAACCGCAAGGCGGTCGAGGGGCTAGCCCGCCTCGCCCCCCCGGACAACGACAACGCCGTTCTGCAAGCCGGCGTAGCAGCGGTCTCGGCCAGCTATGCACGGGGCGACCACGCGCAGGCAGCCCGAGACGCCGAGGCGCTGATCGCGCGCTTCCCACACGTGACGGCGCTGCACGGGGTAGCCGGCGCCGCGTATCTTGGCGTCGGCGATGCCGCGCGTGCCGAGGCGGCGTTCCGCGCCGTGCTGGCAGCGCAACCTGACGATGCGGTCATTCACACCAATCTCGGGGTTGCGTTGCGGCGGCAGGGGCGGCTCGCGGAGGCCGAGGATTGCCATCGCCGCGCCTTCGCCCTTTGGCCCGAGTTGGTCGAGGCGCACTATAATTTCGCAAATCTGCTCGGTGCGCAGGGCCGCGACGATGAGGCGATAGCTGCCTACCACACCACCTTGGCACTGCGGCCCGATCATGCCGACGCGCTCTACAATCTCGGCAACCTGCTGCGTGAGCGGCGCGCGTTCGGCAAAGCGGTCGCCTTCTATTCGCGGGCACTGGCGGTGCGGCCGGATCATGCAGATACCCTGACCAATCTCGGCTATGCGCACCTTGAGATGGGCGATCGCGACGCTGCCGTCGCGGCTTTCCGGCAGGCGGTCGCGGTCACGCCGGACGTGGTGCCGTCGCTCGTCAACCTTGGCACCGCCCTTTCGCTGGCCGGGGCGCTGGAGGAGGCCCATGCCACCTTCACGCACGCACTGGCGCTGCACCCCGACGATACCGCCTTGCGCGCGCGGCGGTTGAGCCTCGACGCGCATCTGTGCGACTGGTCCGCGCGCGACACATTCGCCGCCCTGCCAATCGAACCTGCGTCTGGCGTCGAGCCGATCGCGCCGTTCACCGCACTGCCGTTCGAGAACGATCCCGCGCGGAGCCTGGCTAGAGCGCGCGTTTTCGCCGCAGCTCTGCCCCACGAAGCGGACACCGCTTTGACGCCACCGCTGCCGGGCGCCAAAATCCGGCTCGGGTATTTCTCCGCCGATTTTCACGATCACGCGACCATCCACCTGCTCGCCGGCCTGCTGCGCGAGCATGATCGGAGCCGCTTCGAGATTCACGCCTACAGTTTCGGTGCCGACACAGATGAAGGCCTGCGCCAGCACGTATCGACGTACCTTGACGGTTTCCATGATCTGCACGCGCTCACCGATGCACAGGCGGTCGCTCTGGCGCGCAGCCACGCGCTCGATATCGCGATTGACCTGAAGGGCCATACCCGCGACGCACGCTCCGGCCTGTTTGCGCGGCGGATGGCGCCGGTGCAGATCGGCTATCTCGGCTATCCCGGGTCAATCGGCGCGGGTTTCCTCGACTACATCATCGCCGATGCGACGGTGATCCCGCCCGACGACGAGGCGCATTATAGCGAGCGCGTCATCCGCCTGCCGGGCAGCTACCAGCCGAACGACGACCGTCGTCCGATCGGCCGACGCCCTGCGGACCGCACTGCGGTTGGCTTGCCGGCGGCCGGCTTCGTGTTCTGCTGCTTCAATCAGCACTGGAAGATTGGCCCGCGCGAATGGGCGATTTGGATGCGGCTGCTGTGCGCGGTTGAGGGCAGCGTGCTGTGGCTGATCCGCGGCAACGCCACTGCGGAGGCGAACCTGCGCAAGCAAGCGCAGGCGCGTGGCGTCGATCCCGAGCGACTGATCTTCGCCGACAAACTGCCGCATGCCGACCATCTCGCCCGTCACGCCCATGCGGACCTCTTCCTTGATACTTTCGCGGTCAACGCACACACCACCGCCAGCGATGCGTTATGGGGCGGCCTGCCTGTGCTCACCCTGATTGGCCGCCAGTTCGCCGCACGTGTCGCCGCGAGCCTGCTCAACGCGATTGATCTGCACGATCTGGTTGCGAAAACCGAGGCGGAGTATGAAGCGACCGCGCTCGACCTCGCCACGGATCCGGCGAAGCTGGCGACGATCAAGGCGCGGCTCGGTGCCAATCGGACCTGCACGCCGCTGTTCGACACGCCTCGCTACGCCCGTGCGATCGAGGCGGCGTTCGAGAGCGCGCACCGCCGCCGTCTTGACGGGCTGCTCCCCGCGCCCATCACGATAACGCAAATTTAAACATGCCTGTTTACCCCTCGGCAAGCATCCGGACCCGGCCAAGAAGGTAAAGCCGCCATGATTCCAAAGCGCATCCACGTCATCTGGATCGGTGACGACGCAAAGCGGCCGGACAATTGCATCGATACCTGGCGCGCCCTGCACCCGGATTGGGAGTTCCGACTGTGGGGCAATCAGGATTTCGCCGCCACCGAATGGATCAACCGCGCCCATATGGACGCAATGTGGACGCGCGAACTCAACGGCGTCGCCGACATGATGCGTTGGGAAATCCTCTACCGCCACGGCGGCGTGCTGGTCGATGCCGACAGCATCTGCATCCGTCCGCTCGACGACTTTCTCCTCGAATGCGCCGCGTTTGCAGCGTGGGAGAATGAAGTCGCGCGGCCAGGGCTGATCGCTGCGGGCTATTTCGGATGCGAAGCCGGAAATCCGTTTGTCGGCCAGATCATCAAGGACATCGCGGCCGAGACGACCGTCGTCGACCGCATGGCGTGGCAGAGCGTCGGTCCGCAGCGCCTGACCGACGCCTATCGCACGTACGGCTATATCCGCCTGCGCATCTATCCGAGCCATTATTTCATCCCGGAGCATTTCACCGGCATCACCTACGACGGCCTCGATCCCGTCTACGCGCACCAACTCTGGGGGTCGACGCGCGGCGCTTACGACGTGATCCACCAGCAGGCGCTCGCCCCTTTGGCTACGCCGGAACCGGCCCCCGACGCGCAGCCGGTCGCCCCGGCGGCGGTGCAGGACCCGGATTTGCAGCAGGGCCTGTTCCACCGGGTCTGGTTCGGAGACAAGCCGATCCCGCCGCAATACGAGGCCTATTGGGCGGCATGGCAGCGGCAGTTCCCGCAGGCGCGCTTTATCACCTGGACCGACGCCGACGTGGCAACACTGACCATTTCGCGCGAGAAGATCGAGACTATTTCCGTTTTCGCGATGCGCGCCGATATCGCGCGCTACGAGATCCTTTATCGCTTTGGTGGCATTTACCTTGATTGCGACATCATGCCGTATCAGCATTTTGACCCCGCCGAGATGTCGCGCATACTGACCGTTTGCAATGAGGACGCCTCGACGGATTACTGCACAAACAGCTTCATCAGCGCGCCGAAGGGCCACGCGATCTTCCGCGAACTGCTCGACCATATCATGACGCATGACCTTGATGAGACGCGCACCAACGTCTCGACCGGACCATGGCTGTTTGGCGCATTCCTGAAACGGCATGCGCACCGCCGGCTCGGAACCGAGGCGTTCTACCCCTACCTCTACGACCAGCCGCTGTCGGCAGTGCGCCGACGCACGCTGGGAAACAGCTTCGGCATCCACGTCTGGGGTGGCTCCTGGCTTCCCGCGCAGGCGCGCAAGGACAAGGCGATGGATCTGCTCGGCAAGGGTGATTTGCAAGAACCCGCCACGATCCTCGCCGGGTATGATGATGAATGGTCGCAGGATGTCGGCCTGCTGATCGCCGGAATGCGCGAGATCCGCACCAGCAGCGTCGCCACCGCGGCAGTGCTGCATCAAGATATGTCGATCGATGCGGAAGACCGGATCGCGTTTGAATTCGGCAAGATCGTCGCCTGGCTGCTCGACCGTGATGGCGATCGGATGGTATGGCAGATCGGCGCGGCCGACGGCATGCTGGTCGACCCGCTACGGCCGGTGATGATCAACTACGATCCGCCGGCGGTGTTGCTGGAGCCGAATCCTTACATGTTCTCGGCGCTGGAGCGCGGATATCGCAACAACCGCAACGCGCTGCTGCTGCCCTTCGCATATGGAACCGAACCGGGCGAACTCATACTGAACGCCATCAATCCGACGCGGGTGGCGGAACTGGACCTGCCGCGCTGGGTGATCGGCCTGTCCTCCATCTACGACGACAAGAATGCGATCGGCGGCAAGACGGTCGATGAAGCAATGAAGTCGCGAATCCAGTCCTGCATCGACAAGATCGCAGTGCCGGTCGTCACCTATCAAGACGTACTGGCCAAAACCGGCGGACGCGCGGCGGACATCCTCGTCGTCGATGCCGAGGGCATGGATAAGGCGATCATCCTCGACATCCTTGATTACGGCGCGCTGCCGATGGTCATCCACTTCGAGATTCAGTGCCTCGAACCCGACGAACAGCGCGCGCTGCTGGCGGCGCTGGAGGTGGACTATGTGGTGCTGCGCTTCGGTAACGACATGACCGCCTATCGCGCCGATGTGATCGAGGATTACGCGCGGACGCTGTATATCGAGCATGGCATGCCGACGATCTACAGTATGGGCCTGAAGATGCTGAACGGGCTCTAACCGGCGTCTGGTCGTAGCGGCGATACGCCGCGACTAGAGTGCGCGGGCTACTGCGACAAACGGGTGGCGAGCAGATCGGAATGGATGTTCGGCAGGCTCGTGGATCGACGGTTGCATCGGCATCGTATCGACCGGCAGGCCAGCTATAGCGCAGACAGGTTCGATCCCCATCTCGATCCGGGCCACCACTCCCGCAAATCGACGCGGCGCCACAGCGAAGCGGTCAATCCGAAGAGAACGCCAGATTACAGAACGATCCAGCAGGGTAGCAGATGCTCTCCGGGGGTCGTTCCTTGAACGATCCCCGAGAGACTGCAAGCACATGAGAAGTGCTGGTGCCCAGAAGAGGACTCGAACCTCCACGACCTTGCGATCGCCAGCACCTGAAGCTGGTGCGTCTACCAATTCCGCCATCTGGGCACGGGGTAGGGGCGGGCCTTTAGGGCGGGTCGCGCGGCCTTGTCAACAGCCCTGTTGCTGGGGCAAGGGCTTTTGCGTGATTTGAAGCGGCATCGGTACGCTTCGCGGGCTCAGCATGAGGGATCTACGGGCATGAAGAACAAGCTGGTGACGGTGATCGGCGGCGGCGGCTTTCTCGGCCGCTATGTCGCGCAGGCGCTGCTGAAGCGCGAGGTCCGCCTGCGGGTGGCGCAGCGCGATCCGCGCGCGGCGTGGTTCCTCAAACCGCTCGGCACGTTCGGCAACGTCCAGTTCGTCGGCGCCGATGTGACCAAGCCCGAGACGATCGCCCATGCGATTGCGGGCTCGGATGCGGTGGTCAACCTGGTCGGTATCCTGTCGGGCAATTTCTCCAAGGTGCATGTCGAGGGCGCGCGCGTCGTCGCGGAAGCGGCACGCGCGGCCGGGGTGCAGACGCTCGTCCATGTCTCGGCGATCGGTGCGGACGCCAACAGCGACTCGGCCTATGGCCGCAGCAAGGGCGAAGGCGAGGCCGCAGTGCGAGCGGCGTTCCCGCAAGCGACGATCCTGCGCCCCTCGGTCGTGTTCGGGCGCGAGGATGCATTCCTCAACCGCTTCGCATCGATGATCGCGAGCACGCGGTTCGTGCCGGTGTTGCGCGCGCAGACCCGCTTCCAGCCGGTGTTCGTCGGCGATGTCGCGGACGCGGTCGCTGTTGCGATTGCCGATCCCGAACTGGCGGCAGGCAAGACCATCGAATTGGGCGGCCCCGACGTAATGACGATGGGTGCGCTGATGCGGTGGATCGCACTCGCGATCGGCCGCAAGCCGACCTTCCTCGAACTGCCCGATGCGATCGGCAGCCTGATCGCGATGGGCGGTGCGTTGCCCGGTGCGCCGATCACGCAGGATCAATGGAAGATGCTCCAGCACGACAATGTCGTCAGCTCAGGCGCGGCCGGCTTCGCTGATCTCGGAATATCCCCGACCCCGCTCGCGTCGGTCGCGCCGACCTGGCTGGTCAGCTATCGCCGCAACGGGAGGTTCGGCGCGCGCGCTGCCGCCTGAACGGCGGAGCATCGCGACGGCATAGGAACGGCGGCGCGATCTCGCGCCGTCCGGAAGGGGGACTTGCGTGACCGATCTGTTGACCATCATCCTGCTCGGCATCGTCGAGGGCGTGACCGAGTTCCTGCCGGTCTCCTCGACCGGGCATCTCATCCTCGCCTCCGCCCTGCTTGGCTATGACGCCGCCTATTGGGAGGTGTTCAACATCGTCATCCAGCTCGGCGCGATTCTGGCGATCGTGGTACTGTATTGGCGGACGTTCTGGG
This sequence comes from Sphingomonas sp. GC_Shp_3, assembly GCF_026540945.1. NCBI lineage: Bacteria > Pseudomonadati > Pseudomonadota > Alphaproteobacteria > Sphingomonadales > Sphingomonadaceae > Sphingomonas > Sphingomonas sp. GC_Shp_3. Next base: position 59,602 of record NZ_JALNUT010000014.1, on the reverse strand, counting down.
CGGTGTTGTCCGGGCTGCTGCGCGGCGACGCGCTGTCGATCCGGTTCGTGCGCAACCTGCTCGTCGCGTTCCTGCCGGCGGCGGTAATCGGGCTGGCGCTCCACAAGCAGATCGAGGCACTGCTCGGATCGCCGCTGACAGTGTGCGTCGCGCTGATCGTCGGCGGCTTCGCGATCCTGTTCATCGAACGGACGGTAAAGGAAGGCGATATTGCCGGCGTCGCCAACATTCCGCTGCCCAAGGTGGTCGGGATCGGCTTCATCCAGTGCCTGGCGATGATCCCGGGCGTGAGCCGTTCGGGAGCGACGATCCTCGGTGCGCTGACGCTTGGGGTCGAGCGGCGGACCGCGGCGGAGTTCAGCTTCTTCCTCGCCATCCCCACCATGCTGGGGGCAACCGCGCTGGAGCTGTTCAAGAACCGGCATGAGCTGGCGAGCGGCGGCGGGGTTGGGTTCGGCGCGATCGCGATCGGCTTCGTGGTCGCCTTCATTGTCGCGCTGCTGGTGGTGCGGTGGTTCATTGGAATCGTCGGCAAGCGCGGTTTTGCGCCATTCGCCTGGTATCGCATTGTCGCTGGCGGTGCTGCGCTGATCTGGCTCTTAGCAAGGTAATACCGCATCGGACCTATCAGGATGGATCTTTTCGGAGATCGCTTCCGAGCGCTGACATCATCCAAATAATTATGTAAGCTGTGCTTACCTAAATACATTAAATTGCGTGACAGACGCGATAAGCGGCTGTAGTGAAGCGTCTGCAGCAAGGCAGGCGACTATGGCGAACGAGCATCTCTTAAAATTTGTCGACCGGGTGCAAAGCTATCCGGACAAACGTGCGGCTGACGTCCGTGCGGAGGATTTCCGAGAAATTGCCGATCGCTACGCGACCCCGACGGCGGAGGATCAGGCCGGGCGCTGCTCGCAATGTGGCGTGCCGTACTGCTCGGTACACTGTCCGCTGCACAACCATATCCCCGACTGGCTGCGCCTCACCGCCGAAGGCCGCCTCCGCGAGGCGTACGAGCTGTCCAATGCGACTTCGACGATGCCGGAGATCTGCGGTCGGATCTGCCCGCAGGACCGGTTGTGCGAAGGCAATTGCGTGATCGAATTCTCCGGTCACGGCGCGGTGACGATCGGTTCGGTCGAGAAGTTCATCACCGATACTGCCTGGGAAGAGGGTTGGGTCGAGCCGCTCGTCCCCGGTCGTCCGCGCGGGCAATCGGTCGCGGTGATCGGCGCGGGTCCGGCCGGCCTGTCGGCGGCGGACTATCTGCGCACGCTCGGGTACGAGGTGCATGTCTACGATCGCTATGATCGTTCCGGTGGGCTGCTCACTTATGGCATCCCCGGCTTCAAGCTGGAGAAGTACGTCGTCACGCGTCGCGTCGAGCGGCTCGCGGCGGGCGGCATCATCTTCCACAACGGGTTTGAGATCGGCCGTGACGCCAGCCTCGACGAGCTGCGCCAACGCCATGACGCGGTGTTGATCGCCACCGGCGTGTACAAGCCGCGCGCGATCAAGGCGTCCGGGGTGGACAGCGACGGCGTGGTCGATGCGCTCGACTATCTCACCGCCTCCAACCGCAAGGGCTTTGGCGATGCCGTGCCTGCGTTCGACGACGGCAGCCTTGATGCGGAGGGCAAGCATGTCGTCGTCATCGGTGGCGGCGATACCGCGATGGACTGCGTGCGCACCGCCGTCCGCCAGAACGCCGCCAGCGTGAAGTGCCTCTACCGCCGCGACCGCGCCAACATGCCCGGATCGCAGCGCGAAGTCGCCAATGCCGAGGAGGAAGGCGTCGAGTTCGTTTGGCTGACCGCACCCGAGGCGTTCCTGGCGGACGGCAAGGTGTCGGCGGTCAAGGCGAGCCGGATGCGGCTCGGCGCACCCGATGCGAGCGGCCGGCGCGCGCCCGAGGTCGATCCCGCCGGCGGCTACGACGTGCCCGCCGATCTCGTCATCAAGGCGCTGGGCTTCGATCCGGAGGATCTGCCCGGCCTGTTCGGCGCGCCCGAACTCGGCGTGACGCGCTGGGGAACGGTGCTGGTCGACAACAAGACGCTGATGACCTCGCTCGACGGCGTGTTCGCGGCCGGCGACATCGTACGCGGTGCATCGCTGGTGGTGTGGGCGATCCGCGACGGTCGCGACGTGGCGGCGACGATGCACGGCTACCTCAAGGCGAAGGCGGGCGCAGGAAAGGTCGCGGCATGATTGCGCGGGTTCTGATCGCTGTGTCGCTGGCCTCCCCCGCAATCGCGCAGACCCCGGTTTCGCGGCCGACACCGACACGCCCCTCCGCCACCCGTCTCGACGGCGTGATGACACCGGACCAGCATACGGCTTCACCGCTGGCGTCGCGTCCGGCGCAAGCTCAGCCGGCGGTGCAGTCCCCTGCCCCCCTCGACATGGACGCGCGTCGCGCCGCCGCCGCGCGGCTGCTCGTCGCCAGCCGCTTTCGCGAACGCCAGGCGGTGACGATTCAAGAAGGTCTGCGCGCCGCCGAACTCGAAGTCGCGGACGAATGCCTCCAGCGCGCGATCGACGGGCGCAACTTGCAGACGTGCCGCGCGATCGCCAACCCGAGCGAGGCGATGCGCGCACGGCTCGCCGAAAGCGTTTCGGCCATTCTGGACGAGGTGATCGCGGCCAGCCAGTCGGTCTACGCGCGGCGCTTCACCGTGGCGGAGATGGACGAGATCACGCGGTTCTTCCGCACGCCGGTCGGGCAGCGCTACGGCGATCTCTACCCGCAGATCATTTCCGACGTGCAGGGCCGCAAACGCGCCATCCTGCGCCGCTATTTGACCAAGGCCGCGGCCGAAACCGCCGACCAGAAGGCACCATCATGACCGACCAACGCGCTTATCTCGCCGAGCACGGCATGTATCGCCCCGAGTTCGAGGGTGATGCCTGCGGCGTCGGCCTCGTCGCCGCAACCGATGGCAAGCCGTCGCGCCGCGTCGTGCAATCCGCGATCGATGCGCTGAAGGCGGTGTGGCATCGCGGCGCAGTCGATGCCGACGGCAAGACCGGCGACGGTGCCGGCCTGCATGTCGATCTGCCGATCAAGTTCTTCGACGATGCCGTCACCGCGTCGGGCCACCGCATGATGCCCAACCGGCTAGCGGTCGGCATGATCTTCCTGCCGCGCACCGATCTCGGCGCGCAGGAGGCGTGCCGCACGATCGTGGAAAGCGCGATCATCGAGCAGGGCTATACGATCTACGGCTGGCGGCAGGTGCCGGTCGACGTGTCGGTGATCGGCCAGAAGGCGCAGGCGACCCGCCCCGAGATCGAGCAGATCATGATCGCCGGGCCGATGCCGGACGAACAGAGCGCCGCCGAGTTCGAGAAGGATCTCTACCTCGTCCGCCGCCGTATCGAAAAGCGGGTGATCGCCGCGCAGATCAGCGGCTTCTACGTGTGCTCGCTGTCGTGCCGGTCGATCATCTACAAGGGGCTGTTCCTCGCCGAATCGCTGTCGGTGTTCTACCCGGACCTGACCGACCAGCGCTTTGAAAGCCGCGTGGCGATCTTCCACCAGCGCTATTCGACCAACACCTTCCCGCAATGGTGGCTGGCGCAGCCGTTCCGTTGCCTCGCGCACAATGGCGAGATCAACACGATTCGCGGCAACAAGAACTGGATGCTCAGCCACGAGATCAAGATGGCCGCCAACGCGTTCGGCGAGCATTCCGAGGATATCAAGCCGGTGATCCCGGCCGGCGCCTCCGACACCGCCGCGCTCGACGCGACGTTCGAGGCGATAGTGCGCTCGGGCCGCGATGCGCCCACCGCCAAGCTGATGCTGGTACCGGAAGCGTGGGGGCCGAAGGGCGAGATGCCCAGGAGCCACCTCGACATGTACAAATATTTCGCCAGCGTGATGGAGCCGTGGGACGGCCCTGCCGCGCTCGCCATGACCGATGGCCGCTGGGCGGTGGCGGGCGTCGATCGCAACGCGCTGCGCCCCTTGCGCTACACCCGCACCTCGGACGGTCTGCTGATCGTCGGTTCGGAAAGCGGCATGGTGGTGGTGCCCGAATCGACCGTGGTCGAGAAGGGGCGGATGGGTCCGGGCCAGATGATCGCGGTCGATCTCGATGAAGGTCGCGTGTTCAACGATCTCGCCATCAAGGACCAGATCGCCGGCGAGGCCGATTATGCGGCGATGATCGGCAATTTCATCGCGGTCGGCGATCTGCCGCCCGCGCCCGCCGATGCGACCATGCGGTTCGACCGCGCCGACCTCACCCGCCGCCAGGTCGCCGCCGGGCAGACGCTTGAGGATATGGAGCTGATCCTCGCGCCGATGGTGGAAGGCGGCAAGGAAGCGATCGGCTCGATGGGCGACGATACCCCGCTCGCGGTCATTTCGGACAAGCCGCGCCTGATCAGCCAGTTCTTCCGCCAGAACTTCAGCCAGGTCACCAATCCGCCGATCGACCCCTTGCGCGAACGCCACGTCATGTCGCTCAAGACGCGGTTCGGCAATCTCGCCAACATCCTCGATACCGAGGGTCGGCGCGACGGCGTGCTGGTGCTCGAATCGCCAGTGCTGACCGGGGTGGACTGGTCGCGGCTCAAGGCGCATTTCGGCCGGCAGGCGGCGGAGATCGACTGCACCTTTGCGACCGGTGGCGGCCCCGAGACGCTGCGCGCCGCGATCGCGCGCATCCGTACTGAGGCAGAACAGGCGGTGCGTGAGGGCAAGAGCGAACTGTTCCTCACCGACATCAACGTCGGAGAGGATCGTATCGCCATCGCCGGCGTGCTGGCGGCGGCTGCCGTGCACACCCACCTCGTCCGGCGCGGCCTGCGCTCCTACGCGAGCGTCAACATCCAGACCTCGGAGTGCCTCGACACGCATTATTACGCGGTGCTGATCGGCGTTGGCGCGACCACCGTGCACGCCTATCTCGCCGAAGCCGCGATCGTCGACCGCCACGCGCGCGGGCTGTTCGAGGGGCTGAGCCTCGACGAATGCCTCGCCAACCATCGCCATGCCATCGACGAGGGGCTGCTCAAGATCATGTCGAAGATGGGGATCGCGGTGATCTCCAGCTATCGCGGCGGCTATAATTTCGAGGCGGTCGGGCTGTCGCGCAGCCTGGTCAACGACTTCTTCCCCGGCATGCCCGCCAAGATTTCGGGCGAAGGCTATGCCTCGCTCCACCTCAATGCGAAGCTGCGCCATGATGCGGCGTTCGACTCGGCGGTGGCGACGCTGCCGATCGGCGGCTTCTACCGCCAGCGCCATACCGGCGAGACGCACGCTTACTCCGCGCAGTTGATGCACCTGCTGCAATCGGCGGTGGCGACCGACAGCTATTCGACCTATCTGCAATTCTCGCGCGGGGTAGAGGGACTGCCGCCGGTGTACCTGCGCGATCTGCTCCAGTTCAATTACCCGGACGAGGGTGTCGCGGTCGATCAGGTCGAGGCGATCACCGAAATTCGCAAGCGCTTCGTAACGCCGGGCATGTCGCTCGGCGCGCTCTCCCCGGAGGCGCACGAGACGTTGGCGATCGCCATGAACCGGATCGGCGCCAAGGCGGTGTCGGGCGAGGGCGGCGAGGACAAGCTGCGCTACACGCCCTATGCCAATGGCGACAACGCCAATTCCGGCGTCAAGCAGATCGCGAGCGGCCGGTTCGGCGTGACCGCGGAATATCTCAACGCCTGTGACGAGATCGAGATCAAGGTCGCGCAGGGTGCCAAGCCCGGCGAAGGCGGGCAGCTTCCCGGCTTCAAGGTGACCGAGTTCATCGCCAAGTTACGCCACGCGACTCCGGGCGTGACGCTGATCTCGCCGCCGCCGCACCACGACATCTATTCGATCGAGGATCTCGCGCAGCTCATCTACGATCTGAAGCAGATCAATCCGCGCGCGCGGGTGTGCGTGAAGCTCGTCTCTTCGGCCGGGATCGGCACGGTTGCGGCGGGCGTGGCCAAGGCGCATGCCGACGTCATCCTCGTCTCCGGCCATGTCGGCGGCACCGGCGCGTCGCCGCAAACCAGCATCAAATATGCCGGCACGCCGTGGGAGATGGGCCTCTCGGAAGTCAATCAGACGCTCACCCTCAACGGTCTGCGCGGGCGGATCAAGCTGCGTGCCGATGGCGGCCTCAAGACCGGGCGCGACATCGTCATCGCCGCGATCCTGGGTGCGGAAGAATTCGGCATCGGCACGCTATCGCTGGTGGCGATGGGCTGCATCATGGTGCGCCAGTGCCATTCGAACACCTGCCCGGTCGGCGTGTGCGTGCAGGACGAGCGCCTGCGTGCGAAGTTCACCGGCACGCCCGAAAAGGTCATCAACCTGATGACCTTCATCGCCGAGGAAGTCCGCGACATTCTCGCGCGGCTGGGCGTGAAAAGCCTCGACGAGGTGATCGGCCGTACCGAACTGCTCCGTCAGGTCAGCCGTGGCGCAGAACATCTCGACGATCTCGACCTCAACCCGATCCTAGCCAAGGTCGACGCGGACGATTTCGAGCGGCGCTTCAGCCTCAGCACCTTCCGCAACGACGTGCCGGACAGCCTCGATGCGCAGATCATCAAGGATGCCGCCGCCGTGTTCTCGCGCCGCGAGAAGATGCAGCTCACCTATTCGGTGCGCAACACGCACCGTGCGGTCGGCACCCGCCTGTCGAGCGAGATCACCCGCACCTACGGCATGGACGCCTTGGCGGACGGGCATGTCCATATCCGCCTGCGCGGCTCGGCGGGGCAGAGCCTCGGCGCGTTCCTGTGCAAGGGCATCACGCTCGAAGTGTTCGGCGATGCCAACGATTACGTCGGCAAGGGGCTGTCGGGCGGCATCATCGCGCTGCGCCCGGTGGTGTCCTCCCCGCTCAAATCGAACGAGAACACCATCATCGGCAACACCGTGCTGTACGGCGCGACCTCGGGCAAACTGTACGCGGCAGGCCAGGCGGGCGAGCGCTTCGCAGTGCGCAATTCCGGTGCGATTGTGGTGGTGGAAGGCTGCGGCGCCAATGGCTGCGAGTATATGACCGGCGGCATGGCGGTGGTGCTGGGTGCGGTCGGCACCAACTTCGGTGCTGGCATGACCGGCGGCATGGCGTTCGTCTACGATCCCGACGGCAGCTTCGAACGCCGCGCCAACCCGGAGAACATCACCTGGAACCGGCTCGCGTCCTCGCACTGGGAATCGGTGCTGCTCGGCCATGTCCGTGCACACCACGCCGCCACCGACAGCAAATGGTCGGGCGCGCTGCTCGACGATTGGGGCCGCGTGATCGAGCATTTCTGGCAGGTCGTGCCCAAGGAAATGCTCTCGCGCCTCGCCCAGCCGCTCGACGATCGCGAGAGCCTTGAGGCGGCGGAGTAGTTTAGAGCCTTCCGGTCCACATGCCGCCCCGCTACACGGGCGGCATGTGGCAACTCTATCAATTTCCGCTCTGCCCGTTTTCCCGTAAAATCCGCCTGCTGCTGGGCGAGAAGGGCATCGGCTATGAGCTGGTGCGCGAATCGCCGTGGCAGCGGCGTGACGAGTTCATCGACATGAACCCGGCCGGCCAGGTGCCGGTAATGACCGATGCGACCCGCAGCATCCTGTTGATCGATTCGATGGCGATCTGCGAATATTTCGAGGAGACGATCGAGAAGTCTGCGATGATCTCCGGTCCCGCCACATATCGTGCCGAGATTCGCCGGCAGGTCGCATGGTTCGATTCGCAATTTTTCGCAGATATCACCGCGCCGCTGCTTCACGAACGCATGGAGAAGCGACTCGTCACGCGCCAGTCGCCCGATTCGAAGGTGCTTCGCGAGGCGATGCGCGCGGCGGTGCGCCACCTCGATTATACCGATTACCTGCTCGACCATAACAACTGGATGGCGGGATCGACCATGACGCTCGCCGATCTGGCGGCGGCGGCGCAGATTTCGGTGGTCGATTATCTCGGCGGCATCGACTGGAAGAACCACGAACAGACCGCGCGCTGGTATCGCGGGCTGAAAAGCCGGCCGAGCTTCCGCCCGCTACTGTCCGAGCGGATGGACGGCATCCAGCCGACCCCACATTACGACGATCCCGATTTCTGATGCACGTCACGCACGATCCCGCCGCCTTGCCCGCGCCGACGATCGGCTTCGACGATTTCCTCGCCGTCGATATCCGTGTCGGCACGATCGTCGAGGCGCTGCCCTTCCCGGAGGCGCGCAAGCCCGCGTTCAAGCTGGTGATCGATTTCGGCGCAGTGATCGGCCTGCGCAAATCCTCCGCGCAGATCACCGAACATTACACGCTCGCCGATCTGCCCGGCCGGCAGGTCGCCGCGGTGGTCAATTTCCCGCCGCGCCAGATCGGCAAGTTTTTGTCCGAGGTGCTGACGCTCGGCTTCCCGGATGCGGACGGCAAGGTCGTGCTGGTGACGCCCACCGCAGGCGTCCCCAACGGCGGGCGGCTGTTCTAGATGCTCTTGCTGATCCCGAAGAAGAACCCGCGCCGCTGACCATATTGCGGCGCACCCACGCCGACACCCGATCCGTCGCGGATTTCGTAGACATGGTCGAACAGGTTGAACACGTCGGCGCGCACCTCTATGCCCGGGCCGGTGAACTTGTGGCTCGCGCTGATGTTGAACACCGCATAGCCCGGCAGCTTGCCGCCGTTGGGCACCGCGCCGTCGCGGCGCAGGCCCGAGCCGTAGATCATGCTCGCCGCCAGCTTACTGTCGTGCAGGAAGCCGCGATCGAACCGGTAGGATGCGCCGCCCGACCCCGTCCAGGTCTGGTCGTGATCGAGATAGATGTACTGCCGGCTGATCGTGGCGAGATCGGCGGGGTCGAAGTTGAACTGCCCCGAGCTGATGTCGGTGCCCTTCGCCTCGGCATGCGCGATGTTGCCGTACACCAGCCAGCCATGGTGGGTATAGCTGACGTTCCCCTCGATCCCATCGATCCGCCCGTGCCGATAGTTGAACGGAGTGAGGATGATCGGCGCGCCGAACTGCCCCTCGTCGAGCAAATTTCGCGAGCGGCGGTGATAGCCATCGACGCCAATCGTTACGGGTCCGATCTTCTGCTCGGCACCGATGTCGAAATAATCCTGCCGCTCGGCGAAAGGTACGTCGCCGAAGCTGCCCGGCGCCTCGGCGCTGGAACCGACGAACTTGGCGATGGTGGTGGTGGCGACGTTGGCGAACGGCGCGGGCGAGAAGTAGCGCGCATAGCCGCCGTGGATGGTGAAGCCGCCACCCGGCGCCCATACTGCGTTGACGCGCGGGGAGAACTGCTGCTCGCTGCGATAGCCGTCGTAATGGTCGAAGCGGCCACCGAAGTTGATCGTGATATGGTCGATCGGCTGCCATTCGTCCTGAAGGTAGACGCTGTACGTCATCTCGGTGGCGGAACCGTTGTCGGCGATGGCGATCGGCTGACCGGTCTGCGCGCCTTGCGCATCGACCGGGAACACCTGCGTGGTGGTGCGGCTGATGCCGTGATCGCGGGTGATGACGAAACCGCCGCGCAGCGTATGCGCGCCGCTCAGCCGGTACACGCCCTCCATCTGGATGCCGGTGGTGAAATCCTGCTTCTTGGCCGCCTGGGCGATGCCGTTGAACAGCAGCTCGCCGAGCACGTCGGGGGTATATTGCAGCGACGAATAGCGCGCGAACAGCGAGCCCTGCAGCGTTACCGGCCCGGCGTCGTGTAGCAGGCTGAGGATGCCGAACGCAGTACGCTCGTGCTGGCGTTCGTCGAGATCGTCGCTTAGGAAATCGCTGACGCCGCCCACCGAATAGCCCGCATCCGGGTGCAGCCCGCGCGGATTTGGAATCTGGAATCGCTGGTCCGAATAGCCGCCGATCAGCGAGACGCGATTGCCGTCGTCGATCGTGTGATCGAGGTAGACGAAGCCCTGATACTGGTTGGTTTGGTCGTGCAAGGCGTCGGTGCTGCCATCAACCGATTCGATGCCGAGGTCGTTGTGGCGATAGCTGGCGGTCACGAAGTAATTGGTGCTGCCGGTCTTGCCGCCATATTCCACGCTCGGCTCGATCGTGCCGCGACTGCCGCCGTACAACGACAGCTCGCCGCCATTCTCGAACCCGCTCTTGGTGGTGATGTCGATGATGCCGGCGGTGCGCAGGCCATATTGCGCGGGCAAGGCGCCGGTGCGCAGATCGAATCGGTCGACCAGCCGTGGCGACAGCGTCTGGCCGAACACGGCGATGCCTTCGGGCAGGATCGTGCCGTTGATGCGATATTGCAGGTTGGCGTGGTCGTCGCGGACGTGGAGCTGCCCCGCCCCGTCCTGCGAGACGCCGGGCAATTGCAGCAGGATCTGGTTGAGCTGCTGGTTGTCGCCGCCCGGCAGCGCCTGGATCGTCGCGTTGGAGATCGAATAGGTCGTCGCACCCAGGCTCGGCTGGATCGAGGCGCGCGCCGCGTCGAGCCGACCGGTGACGACGATATCCTTCGGCACCGGCGAGGTGGGGGCGGTCGCGGCAGCGGGCGGCTGCTGCGGGGCGGGTGCATCCTCGGCGAAGGCAGGGATGGACAGCAGCGTCGCGCCGCTCAGCAGCAGGGTGCGAAAGAGCATGGACAGGGAGGCTCCGGTTAGCGCGCTCGCGCCAGGACGATACGATGTAAAGTCTCCGGATCGTCAAGCCTCCCGGGCACGATCCACAGACGTCTCCCGTTGCCGGTTCGATGCTTGCGGGAAGCTGAACCGGCTGTTGTCGGTGGTGGGCTCGCCGGGATTCGAACCCGGGACCTACAGATTAAAAGTCCGTTGCTCTACCGACTGAGCTACGAGCCCGACCGAAGGACGCGCGTTAGGGGTGCGCGGGCCTGCGGTCAACCTTGCGTGCGCGGGCGGCGAGCTGGCGGATGCTGTGGCCGGTGCGCGGGTCGCGCCATGAGGGCGCGATGGCGACCAGCGGATCGAGCACGAAGCGGCGGATGCGGAAGGCCGGATGCGGGATGACGAGGTCACGCTGCGTCCACGCGCCACCGCTCCACAGCACGATATCCAGGTCGATCACCCGCGCCCCCCACCGCCGCCCCCGCCGGCGACCGAACGCGCGCTCGATTCGTTTCAGCGCGGCGAGCAGCGCCGGCGGGTCGAGCGACGTTTCGAGCAGCGCCGCGCTGTTGGCGAATCGCCGCGACGATGGCCCGAGCGGCGCGGTGTCGAAGATCGGCGCGGTGGCGGTCACCTGCCCCAGCGCGCCAAGTGCGGCGATGGCGGCGCGCACCTCCGCCTCCGGCCGGCCGTGGCGGCCGCTGCGGTTCGAACCGATGGCGATGGCGTAGCTTGTCGGCATGGCGACACCCGCCTACGCCAGCCGCATGTTGCCCCCAAGCCCCCCGCTTCCGAATCCAGAGCCTATCGCTCCGCCCAGCCCGCTGGCCGCGACCGAACCGCCGCACGATTGCCCGCGCTGCCCGCGTCTTGTCACCGTGCGCGATGCGCTTCGCGCGGAATATCCGACATGGTGGAACGCGCCCGTTCCCGCGTTCGGCGATGCGGCGGCATGGCTAGGGATCATCGGCCTCGCCCCTGGCAAGCACGGCGCGAATCGCACCGGCCGCGCCTTTACCGGCGATTCGGCGGGTGCGCTGTTGTACGACACACTCACCAAGTTCGGCCTCGCCAGCGGCGTTTATGAAGGCAAGCCGGGTGATACGCTCGCGCTGGACGGGGCGATGATCCTCAACGCGGTCAAATGCCTGCCACCGGAGAACAAGCCGACCCCGGAGGAAATCCGCACCTGCCGCGCCTTCCTAGAAGATCAGGTCGCCGCACTGCCGAACGCACGCGTGTTCGTCGCACTTGGACAGATCGCGCACCAGTCGGCGGTAAAGGTACTGGGCGGACGCTTGCCCAAAGCGCCCTTCGCACACGGCGCCGAACACCGCATGCCGGACGGGCGCGTACTGATCGATAGCTATCACTGCTCGCGCTATAATCAGAACACCGGCAAACTGACGTCGGAGATGTTCGAGGCGGTGTTCGCGCGGGCCATCGCCCTTCGCGACGTGGGCTGACCTGCCAGCCCCACCACGAACGCGGAGGAGAGCACCCTCGCTCGATCCTCCGCGCTATCGTATCGCCATGCCGGTTTTACCGGCGGCATCCTCCCCAGGACATTTTCTAGTTGGTTGGCGCTACGACGGGTTTTGCCTAGCCGAGTCGAAATCAAAAAAAAAGGCCGGGACAAGCCCGGCCGTAAAAGTTTTAGGAGAGGATGCCTGAAAGGCACACTCTTTGTGCACCGCAGCACGGTTCCTCGCAAGTGCAAAAAATGCATCCATAGTTGCGCAATCGGAATTGATGCGGATCAAATGTCCTGCACCAGTCGCCCGTACAACTCCGGCCGGCGATCACGGAAGAAACCGAAGGCAGCGCGGTGGCGCTTCACCCGGTCGAGATCAAGTGTCGCGGTGAGCACACCGGTCTCGCCCGCGCCGAACTCGGCGAGCATGTCGCCACGCTCGTCGCAGATGAAGCTGTGCCCGTAGAAGGTCTGGCCATGCTCGGTCCCGATCCGGTTCGACGCCACCACCGGCACCACGTTGGAAACGGCATGGCCGACCATCGCGCGCCGCCACAACCGCGACGTATCGAGATCGGTGTCATGCGGCTCGCTGCCGATCGCGGTCGGGTAGAACAGCAGCTCCGCCCCCATCAGCATCATCGCGCGCGCGGTTTCGGGATACCATTGGTCCCAGCATACCCCCACGCCAAGCGTCGCCTGCGGGCCGGGCCACACCTTGAAACCGGTGTTGCCGGGGCGGAAGTAGAACTTCTCCTCATAGCCGGGGCCATCGGGGATGTGGCTTTTGCGGTACACGCCCATCACCGCGCCGTCCGGGTCGATCATCGCCAGCGAATTGTAATGGTGCGGGCCATCCGCCTCGAAGAAGCTGGTCGGGATGTACACGCCCAGCTCGGCGGCGAGCTTGCGCATCGCCTGCACCGATTTGTGCTGGTCGGTCGGCTTGGCGGTGGCGAACAGCCCCTCGTCCTCGACCCGGCAGAAATACTCGCCCTCGAACAGTTCGGGCGGCAGGATCACCTGCGCCCCCCTGCTCGCCGCCTCGCGGACGAGGTCTGAAACATGCGCGATATTGGCGTCGATATCGTTGCTGAAGCTCAGCTGCAGCGCAGCCACGGTGATTTCGGTCATAGCCATCCCTTAGCCGCTCATAGCCGGCGCGGAAATGGTGTGTGACCGGCGCGATTGTAAGGGAAAGCTCAGCCGCTGGCGCGCAGGATCCGCTCGAAACAGGCGCGCACCTGCTCAGGATCGGTATCGCGCTCCAGCCGGCGCAGGCGGAAGTGGACATGCGCCATCGCCTGGTAATAGCCGGTGAAGATCGGGTTGATCGCGCCGCCCGCCAATGCGCCGAACAGCGGGGTCGCCTGCGCCAACGCCTTTTCCCCCAGCACGACGCCGAAGCGCGGCGCCGCCGCCCGGATGATCTCCGCCAGCGCCTTGCCACCAAGCGCGAGCCGGCTGGCGAACAACCCGGCCTCCGCCGCATCGTCCTCGGGAAGCGGACCGCCGAGCGCAAACACCGCGACGCACTGCGCCTTCACCGCCGGATCGGTAAGATCCTCGCCATAATCGCGCGCGATCTGCTGGACCGAGCGCAGGATCAGCGTCGTCGTCACCGGCAGATCAACCAGCGTCGTCGCCATTCCGCCGAAACCGCCGAGCGCGCCGCTGATCCCGGTCGCGACACGGTGCGCGACCTCGCCCCGCAGGCGCCGCAGCGCGCGCGACGGCACCGATCCTTCCGCCGCCCCTTGCGTCGCGAAGGCGACCGCATAACTCTGCCGAAGCGCCAGCGTGGCGGCCTCGCCGATTGCCGTCTGCACCACCGCAGGCAATCGCGCAGTGACACGTTCGGCGCGCTGCCCGGCCCAACCGGCAAGCCGCATCAACAGCCCGTTCGCGGTCCGGTAGCGATCGGCAATCGCGCGCAGTTCCGCCATCACGTCGGCGTCCAGCCCTGCGCAGGCGTTACCGAGGTCGCGCTCGTCCATCGTCACCATCCCCGTTATTACCGGTACCGCGCGCACAACGCACCGAACCGGCGAAGCGCCTCAGAACTGGTGTCCGGTGCGGTCGCGCTTGGTGGCGAGATACTGTGCGTTGTGCGGGTTGGATGGCAGCACATGCGGCACGCGCTCGACCACGGTAACCCCCGCCGCCTCGAGCTGCGCGACCTTCTCCGGGTTGTTGGTGAGCAGTCGCACCCGGTCCTGCCCGAGCAGCGTCAGCATGCGCGCCGCCACCGCGAAATTCCGCGAATCGACAGCGAAACCGAGCCGCGTGTTGGCATCGACGGTGTCGAACCCCTGATCCTGCAATGCATAGGCGCGCAGCTTGTTGATGAGGCCGATGCCGCGCCCCTCCTGCCGCAGGTACAGCAGGATGCCCCAGCCGCTCGCCTGGATCGCGGCGATCGCGGCATCAAGCTGCGGCCCGCAATCGCACTTCAAGCTGCCGAGCACGTCGCCGGTCAGGCATTCGCTGTGCAGACGCACCAACGGCGGCCGGCCATGCGGCGTCCCGATCACCAGCGCGACATGCTCGCCCGGCATCTCGGGCGTGCGGAACGCGTAGACCTCGGCCTGCTCCGCACCCGCCACCGGCAGGCGCGCATGGGTGGCGACGGTCAGCCGGGAGGCATCCTCATGGCACGCGATATCGTCCGGCGTGATGGTCAGCGCGGCCGATCCGTCCGCCGCCGCGAAGAACGCCGGCAGCATTCCCGCGATCCGCGCCAGCGTCAGCGCCGCGCCCGCCGCCTGCGTCTGCGCAACCGGGATGGCGCGGAACGGCCCCTTCAGCGGCGTGCCAAGATCGAGCTGCGGATCGGCCAGCGCCGTCGCGGTGGCAAAGTCGAGCCAGGCCACGCGCTCCACCAGCACCGGCGCGTCGGGCGCTGCCGCCGCGCGCTGGTTGGCGAGCTTCAGCGTCATCGCCCGCCCGGCACTGAGCAGCACCGGCGCGCTGCCGGCGGGATCGAACGCCGCGAGCCGTGCCGGATCGGCGGTTTCGATCGGCAGCAGCGCGAGCATACCGTCCGCGCCCCGGATCGCGATCGGCCAGCCACGCCGGAGCGCGTCGATCGCCATCGCGGTTGCCCTCGCGTCGCTCATGCGCGAAACTCGGTCATGATCGGTACGTGGTCGGATGGTTTCAGCCAGCTGCGGCAGCCCTCGAACACGGTGTGCGACACCGCCTTGGCGGCAACGTCGGCGGTCGCCCACATGTGATCGAGCCGCCGCCCGCGATCGTTGACGGTGAAATCGGGCGAGCGATAGCTCCACCACGTATGCAGCCGCGCCGGCGCAGGATAGAAGTGCCGGCCGAGATCGACCCAGCTATTCGACGCGCGCAGCCGTTCCAGCGCATCGACCTCGATGGGCGTATGGCTGACCGTGTTGAGCAGTTGCTTGTGCCCCCACACGTCCGACGGCAGCGGCGCGATGTTGAAATCGCCCACCAGCAGCGTCGGCGCGCTCAAGCCCTGTGACCAGGCGATCATGCGCTCAACGAAGTCGAGCTTCTGCCCGAACTTGGCGTTCACCTCCCGGTCCGGCACGTCGCCGCCCGCTGGCACGTACACGTTTTCGATCCGCATGCCGTTTTCCAGCCGCACGCCAACGTGACGTGCCTCGCGGTTGGCCTGCCAGTCGAACCGGTCGTCCTCGACCAGCGGCACGCGGCTGATGATCGCGACGCCGTGGTGCATGCGCTGGCCGTGCAAGGTGATGTGCTTGTAGCCGAGCGCCTTGAACGGCGCGGTCGGGAAATCGCCGTCGATCACCTTGGTCTCCTGCAGACACAGGATGTCGGGCGACACTTCGCGGAGGAACTGTTCGACAATTTCGATGCGGAACCGCACCGAATTGATGTTCCAGGAAACGATCTTCAGCGTATCGGCAGCAGTCGAAATCATTGCGGGGATGTAGCGACGCCGTCAGCCCCGCGCCAGTAGGCCACGCCGGTGTGCTGCGCGCGTCACCAGAAACCAAAAGGCCCTCGCTCCGGGGGCATGGAGCGAGGGCCGACCGGCGTTCGTCACGCAGGCGGGGAGCGGAGCCTTAAGCAACAGGGGGAATCTCAAGGTCCCCGCAACCGCATCGCCCGTTTAGGCGCGCGAACCTGTCGCCACTATGAACGGGAACGACAAAACTTAGGCGATTTGGATGACATTTGCGTCACCGTCAGCCTTTCGGAGATTTGCTGCGTGGATCGTTCCAGCGGAACATCCCGTCGCTGACCGGAACATTGAAATGCTGGTTGGAGAAGCGGACGGTCGTGCGGTTGCTCTGCGAATCGAGCGCGACCCAGCCTTCCAGCCGCAGCCCCGCCGGTGCCGCCGCGTCGCGGATGAAGACCATGTTGATCCGCCCGAACTCCGGGTGCTTCGGGTCGCTCGCGTCGACCGAGACGATGCGTGGATCACCCGTATCGACAACATGGGCGATGCCGCTGATGTCCTTGTCGGGGTTGAGCACGATGCCAAGTGGCGTCGACCCGATCGGCCAGCGTTGCACCTGCCGTACCGAATAGTCGATGAAGGTCAGCGCCTTGCCGTCACCGACGATCAGGATCGGAACACCCTTCTGATACTGGAAGCGGATCTTGCCCGGCTGCTTCAGCGTCAGCGTGCCGGTCACCACTTTGCCATTGCGGTCGGTCTGGGCGAAATCGGCGGTCATCGTCTTCATCGCGCGCAGGTGCTGCTGCACTTGCGCGAGTTCGGTGCTTGCGGGCGCGGCGGCAAGAAGGGCAGGCGCGGCGAACAGCGCCCAAGCCGACGAACGGATCATGGGGAACTCCTGAAATCGGGGACCGCACCTAGCTGGCGCGGCTTGAACCCGCTGTTAACGCATGAGGCAGGCGTTGTTCAGCGGATCAGACCGGCTGTCCCTCGCGGTCGCGCAGCACCTCGCGGCGACCGACATGGTCGGGGCGGCCGACGATGCCGTCCTTCTCCATCCGCTCGATCAGCCGCGCCGCCGAATTGTAGCCGATGCGAAGCTGGCGTTGCAGCCACGAGGTCGATGCCTTCTGGCTCTCGCACACCAGCTGGATCGCGCTGCGATACTGCTGGTCCTCCGCCGAATCCTCGCCGGCGGGCGCGCCGTCCATCGCGAAGCTCTCCGCCGGTTCCTCGGTGACCGAGGAGATATAGTCAGGCCGCCCCTGCGAGCGCCAGTGGTCGGCGACCGCATGCACCTCGTCGTCCGACACGAACGGACCGTGGACGCGGACGATGCCCTTGCCGCCGGGCATGTAGAGCATGTCGCCCTTGCCGAGCAGTTGCTCCGCGCCTTGCTCCCCAAGGATGGTGCGCGAATCGATCTTGGAGGTGACGTGGAAGGAAATCCGCGTCGGCAGGTTCGCCTTGATGACGCCGGTGATGACATCGACCGACGGCCGCTGCGTCGCCATGATGAGGTGGAGCCCGGCTGCACGCGCCTTCTGCGCGAGCCGCTGGATCAGGAACTCGACCTCTTTGCCGGCGGTCATCATCAGATCGGCCAGCTCGTCGACGATGATGACGATCTGCGGCAGGATCTGATAGTCGAGCGTCTCCTCCTCATAGGTCGGCGCGCCCGTATCGGGGTCGTAACCGGTCTGCACTTTCCGCCCGAGCGGTTGCCCTTTGGCCTTGGCGGCGCGCACCTTGTCGTTGAAGCTGGCGAGAGAGCGCACGCCAACCGACGACATCTGCCGGTAGCGATCCTCCATCTGCTCGACCGCCCATTTCAGCGCACGCACCGCCTTGGCGGGATCGGTGACGACGGGGGACAGCAGGTGCGGGATATCCTCGTACATGCTCAGTTCGAGCATCTTCGGATCGATCATGATCATGCGGCACTGGTCGGGTCGCAGCCGGTACAACAGCGACAAGATCATGCTGTTGAGACCGACCGACTTGCCCGAGCCGGTGGTACCCGCGACGAGCAGATGCGGCATCGGCGCCAGATTGGCGATCACCGCGTCACCGGCGATATTCTTGCCGAGCACCAGCGGCAGACCGCCCGGCTCGTCCTCGATCGCCTCGATTAGTTCGCGCAGGCCTACCATTTCGCGCCGCGCGTTGGGCAATTCGATGCCGATCACGGTACGGCCCGGAATGGTAGCGACACGCGCGGAAATCGCCGACATGTTGCGCGCGATATCGTCGGCCAACTGGATGACGCGGTTGGCCTTGATGCCCGGCGCCGGCTCCAGCTCGTACATCGTCACCACTGGCCCGGGCCGCACGTTGACGATCGAGCCCTTCACGTGGAAATCGTCGAGCACCGACTCGAGCAGCCGGGCATTGCGTTCCAGCGCGGCCTTGTCGATCGGCCCGCCCGTCGGCGCGGGTGCTGGCTTGAGCAGGTCGATCGACGGCAGTTGCGAGCTGTCGCCGAGGTCGAACGAGGTCTGCTGCGCCTTCGGGCGCGGTGCCGCTACCGCCGCCATCGTGCGATCGCTGATGACCGGCGCGGGCCGCTCGTCCGGCGCGGCGACCGCGCGCGGCACGGTAATGCGCGGCGCGTCCGGGGTGGCGCGGCGCCGGTCCTCAACCTCGTAAAACTCGTCATCGTCGTCCGCCGCGAACGCGCGCTCGGCCGAGCGCTCACGCAAGTCGGCGAGTGCCCTGAGCGGGCGCTTGATCGTCGCCCCATCCAGCCCGACGACGAAGCTCGATGCCCAGCAGGCCAGCCCGCCCAGCCCCACCAGCGTACCGACGCCGCGCGCCGTCCATAGCATCGCCTGCTGGTTCGGGATGAAGCCGAGCGCGAAGCGGATCAGGTCGGCGAGCGTCAGCCCGGCGAGACCCCCGAAGCCGGCCGGGAGCCACAGCACCGCCGTCGCCGAAATCAGCGCCAGCGTCGTCCCCATCAGCATCACGCCCGAGGTCGCGAGCAGCAGCATCAGCCGCCAGCGCCCAACCGGCACGTCACGCCACAGCCGCATCGCGATCAGCACCATCACCGGCATCATCAGCACGACGATCGGCCCGAACAGGAACAGCGTGATGTCCGCCGCCCACGCCCCCACCGGCCCCAGCCAGTTGCGCGCCGGTCCTGCAGAAGCGGTGTTGAACGACGGATCACCCGAATGATAGCTCGCCAGCGCGACCACAAATGCGATCAGCCCAAGCACGATCGCCATGGCGCCGATCACCCGGCTGCTGCGCATCGCGCCCGCCTTCACCGTTTCACGCCAAAGCGGCGGCTGCACGCGGCTCGCCATGATAAGTTCCCTGAATGTGCGCTGTTGGTTCCATCATCGCGCGTGTGGGGTGCGGCGTCAAGTTTGCGGGCAGCGGACACGGAAGGTCTGGCGCATCGCCGCCCAGGCGCTACATCAACGCACATGAACCAAGCAGACGTCATCATTCTGGGCGGCGGGCTGGTCGGCAGCGCGCTGGCCGTCGCCCTGTCGGCGCATGGCCTCGGCGCGATCGTCATCGACATCGCCGATCCCGAGGTCATCCTCGCCGCCGGCTTCGACGGGCGCGCCTCGGCGATCGCGAGCGCACCGCATCGGATGCTCGGCGCGATCGGCGTACTCGATCGGCTGGCGGGGGCTGGCTGCCCGATCCAGGGCATCCGGGTGAGCGACGGGCTCGATCCCGGCAAACTCGACTTCACCCCGCAAGACGGCGAAACCGCGCTCGGCACGATGTTCGAGAACCGGCTGCTGCGCCGCGCCTTGTTCGAGGCGGCACAAGCCGCGCCGGGCGTCGAGGTGCGGATGAAGACGCGCGCGGTCTCCACCGTCCGCGACGCGCACGGTGTAACCGTCACGCTCGATTCGGGCGACGTGATCCGCGCGCCGCTGCTGATCGCGGCGGAGGGCCGCAACTCGCCGACACGCGAATCGGCGGGGCTGAAGGTGGCGTGCTGGCAGTACGACCACAGCGCGATCGTCACCTCGCTGCACCACGAACATAGCCACGAGAACATCGCGTTCGAGATTTTCTACCCGCAGGGGCCGTTCGCGATTCTGCCGCTCAACGATGATGCCGAAGGGCATCGCTCGGCGATTGTATGGTCGGTCAAGCGGCATGAGGCGCCGGGCATGGTCAAGCTGTCCGAACGCGGCTTCCTTGCCGAATGCGACAAGAAGATGGGCGGCTTCCTCGGCCGTCTCGGGCCGCTCGGCAACCGCTGGAGCTATCCATTAGGCTTCCACCATGCCGCGACCATCACCGCCGAGCGGCTCGCGCTGGTCGGCGATGCGGCGCACGGCATCCACCCGATTGCCGGGCAAGGCGTCAACGTCGGCTTCCGCGATGTCGCGACATTGGTCGAGGTGCTGGTCGAGGGCAAGCGCACCGGGCTCGATCTCGGCGATCCGCAATTGCTCGCGCGATACGAACGCTGGCGCAGCCTCGACACGTTCATGGTCGCCGCCGCCACCGATGGGCTGACCCGCCTGTTCGGCATTCCCGGCAAGACCGCCAACGCGGCGCGGCGGTTCGGGCTGGCGGCGGTCGACCGGCTGCCGCCGCTGAAGAATCGCTTCATGGCGGAAGCGCGGGGCGAAAGCGGCGATGTGCCCAAGCTGTTGCAAGGGATGATGGTCTAGCCTGTTCCGCGTCTTCGCCTAGCTCGACAGCGCTCCCCTGGCGGCGAACAGATCCGCCAGATCCCCCGCCGGGCTTGCCGCCGGGATCGCCGCCATCGCCTTGGCGATCGTATTGGGCGTCAGCTTGCCGACCGGCTGAGTGAGCAGATCGAAGGACGCCGCCGCCGCCGTGCCGCGAAAGCCCCCGACATATTGCGCGCGTAGCCGGGCTAGGTCCGGCTCGCGCCCGAGCATCCCCAGCGCCACGGCGCGCCTGAGCACCAGCGCCTGATCGACGGGCGCGAGCGTGCCGCGCGCGGCGCCCACCTTGGCGTCGGCAAGCGTCGTCCAGTCGCGGCTCTGCCACGCCACTTCGGACTTGATCCCTTCCGACCCCGGCACCGTGTCGAGCACCGCCATCGCCTGATCAGGATGGCCGAGCTGGAACAACGCCACCGCCTCGACCCGCTGCCGGGCGTAGCGCATGTCGTCGGGATAGGGCGGCGCGGCGGTATCGCGCAACGCCTTCAGCGCACGGTCGGGCTTGCCGGCAAGGATGTAGAGGCTCGCCACCCGCACCGACACCGGCCCCTTCTCGATATCCTGCGCGCGCGAATTCATCTGATAGGCGAGCAGATCGCCCGCGCGCTCGAACAGCCCCGCCGCCTGCAACCGCCCGGCAAGCTGGTTGAGCATCGCATCGCCCGCCGCCCCACCTGGTGCCAAATCGCGGTAGTCCCAGAACAGCCCGGCGGCGTCGCCGGTCGACAGCTTGCTGTCCGGCGCGATCGCGGTGCCGAGTGCTGCCTGCAACTGCGCGAGCATCGGCCCGGCATCCTTGCCGATCGCGAAATAGCGGATCAACGGCGCACCGCTTGACAGTTCGCCGCGCAGATCGCCCGATGCACCGGCCAGCTTGTAGCCGACCCGCAGCGCGCGCTCCTCGATATCGCCGCCGCGCCATTCGAATCGGATCTGGTCGATCTGTTTCACCATCGCCGGCGAGGTCTGGCCATGCGCCACCGCCGCCTCGATCCCGCTCAGCTTGGCATCGATGCGCTGTTCCTCGGTGCCGGCCTGCTCTACGCGCGCCAGCCGCAGCCGGGCGTTCTGCGCGTCGCCGCTGGCATATAACGCCTGCCCGCGCAGCAGATTGGCCTGGACATCGCCGTCGCCGAGCATCCCCAGCCAGTGCAGCGCGCGCTGCGGCTGGTTCTGCTGAAGCGCGGCGGATGCGACCGCCAGCACGAACGGTCGCCGTGCGCCGCCCGCCCGCGCCTGCATCGCCGGCAGCGCGCAGCCGACCTGCGCCAGCGCGGCATCACCCATGGTGTTCTGCGCGGCGAACAGCCGCAACCGCCACGCGCAGGCCTCCGCATTGTCCGCCAGCATCGGCGCATTCAGCGCGGCCAGCCCCTCGACCGGGCGATCGAGCAAGGTCAGCGCCGCACCTTTGGCGAGCAGGAACGCAGGCACGAGCGCGAGATCGGGATCATCCTGCTGCATCACCTCGAGCACACCGAGCGCCTCCGCCCCACGCGCCCGGCCGAGGAAGCTGCGCGCCATGTCCCAGCGCGCCGCCTGCCGCCCGGCACGACCACCGCGCACCAGTTCGCTGCGCAGTTTTTCGCCGTCAATCACCTGCCAACCACCCGGCCCGGCCGGCACGGCGGCATTGGCGAGCACCGCCGCGAACCCCGGCAGTCGCGCCACCGGCACGCCCGCCGTGACCGCGCCCGCTGCGACGGCACTCGCGCTGCCGAGCAGCAGCGCGGCGAAGCGAAGCGCGCGCTTCATGGCCACAATCCCAGAACAGGCGCGAGCGCGACGATACCGCCGCCACCGACGCCGGCGAACACCAGAAACAACACGATGGCGATCATTCCCATGCCGCCACCTTTGGCTGCAGGCGTGGCCGCATCGGCGGCAGCAGACCCGGCAGCAGTCGCCCCCGCCCCACCGCCGTTCGTCGCACCGGCGCCGGCATTCGGCTGGGCGGCGGCATCGCTTTGGCGACGCTCCTGCACCGCGCCGACATGGCGCACCTTGCCTGGTTTCTGGTCACGGCTCATCGAACGACATCCTGCTTTTGATGCTATTATAGGAGGGTAACGGCGCAGCGATGCTGCGCGCCGAATGGAGTTCTACGTTGCGGATCAAACTGCCCATCCTCACCCTCGCCGCGGCTCTGCTTCCGCAGAGTGCCGCCGCGTCAGGTGGCGAGAAAGCTGCGGGCAACACGCAGAACCTCGTGCCGATGGACAGCATCACCGTACCGATCGTCGATGCCGATCGCATCTCGGGCAAGCTGCGCTTCAAGCTGGTGTTGCAAGCCAGCGACGCAGCCGGCGCGGCGCGGCTGGCGGCGCAGGCCCCGCAACTGCGCGCGGTAGCAACCAGCGCCGGCAATGAATTTTCGCGCCTCTACGCCTCCCCCGCCGAAGCGGTGAACGCCGAGCAACTCGCGCACGACCTCACCACCGCGCTGCACGGCGCCGAGCCGGCGGTCGCGCGCGCGCTGGTCGTCGAGATCTACGCGGGGAGCTGAAGGCGCGCGATCGTCAGATCGCCGCCCATTCCGCGCAAACACCCGGATCCGCCTCGCCCGCCGCGCGGACTGTCCGCTCCGCCCCGGCCCGCGCGCCATCAAGCCGCCCGAGTGCCCACACCGCCGCGCCGCGTACAACCGGAGAAGGGTCGTCCAGCAACCGCGTCACCGGCACCACCAGCGCCCTCGAGCCGCTGTTCCCCGCCGCGATCAGGCAGTTGCGCACCATCCGGTCCCGCCCGATCCGCTTGATCGGCGATCCTGCGAACACCGTGCGGAAGTCCGCATCGCTCAGGCACAGCAGATCGGCGAGCGCTGGCGCGACCAGCTCCGCGCGCGGCAGGAAGGCGCGATTGGCGGCGGCACTCTGCGCGAATTTGTTCCACGGGCAGACCGCGAGGCAATCATCGCAACCGTAGATGCGGTTGCCGATCCTTTCACGGAACGCGACCGGGATCGGTCCGGCATGTTCGATCGTGAGGTACGAGATGCACCGCCGCGCATCGAGCCGATAGGGCGCGGGAAACGCATCGGTCGGGCAAGCGCGCTGGCAGGCGTCGCATGAGCCGCAAGCGTTCCCACCCGGTGCATCGGGCACCAGATCGAGCGTGGTGTAGATCGCGCCCAGGAATAGCCAGCTTCCGCCGTTGCGACTGACGATATTGGTGTGCTTGCCCTGCCAGCCGAGTCCCGCCGCCTCGGCAAGCGGCTTCTCCATCACCGGCGCGGTATCGACGAACACCTTAACGTCCGCGCCCGGCGCCTCCGCCACCAGCCAGCGCGCCAGTGCCTTTAGCGCACGCTTGACGACATCGTGATAGTCGCTGCCCTGCGCATAGACCGAGATACGCCCGATTTGCCCCTCGTCGGCTAGCGCCAATGGGTCCGTAGCCGGTGCGTAGCTCATCCCCAAGGCGATAACGCTCCGCACCTCCGGCCACAGCGCGCCCGGACTTTCACGTTGCCCGGCCCGCTCCGCCATCCACAGCATGTCGCCGTGCATCCCCTCGGCGAGCCACGCGTGCAACCGCTCGCCCACGCGCGGCGAGATGTCGGCCTGCGCGACTCCGCAGGCGGCGAAACCCAGCTCCGCCGCCTTCGCCTTCAGTCTGGCTGTTAGCTGCTTGTGTTCGCGCATCGATGCCCGCTACCACGATGCAGCGGCGCGCGGAAACCGCGTGTGCACGGAAGGATGCAAGTGGCAGGCGATCTGGCGATCAGCGCGAGTGGGCTCGTAAAGAACTTCGGTGGCAAGCACGTGGTCGACGGCGTCGACGTGAGCGTGCCCGGCGGTGCGATCTACGGCGTGCTCGGCCCGAACGGCGCGGGCAAGACGACGACGCTGCGCATGCTGCTCGGCATCATCGAACCCGATGGCGGCAAGCGGACCCTGCTCGGCCACAGCCACCCGCGCGATGCCAGCGACCGTGTCGGCTATCTACCCGAGGAACGCGGGCTCTATCCCGCGATGCGCGCCAAGGATGCGATCGCCTTCATGGGGGCGCTGCGCGGCCTGGACCTCAAGACCGGTCGAAAACGCGCGGTAGGATTGATGGAGAACGCCGGCCTCGGCTACGCCGCCGATACGAAGATCCGAAAGCTTTCCAAGGGCATGGCGCAGCTCGTCCAGTTGCTCGGCTCCGTGGTGCACCAGCCGGAATTGCTCGTCTTGGATGAACCGTTCTCCGGCCTGGACCCGGTCAACCAGGAGCGCCTGGAAGCACTGATCCTTGCCGAGCGGGATCGCGGCGCGACGATCGTGATGTCCACCCACGTCATGGCGCATGCCGAACGGCTGTGCGACCGTCTCGTCATTATTGCCGGCGGCAAGCACCGTTTCGAGGGCACCGTCGCACAAGCGCGTGGGCTACTGCCGATGCGCGCGCATTACGTGCCGGATCGTGACGGCCCCGACCTTGCCGCGCATCTGCCGGAGGGCGCCGTCCACGGCGACGACGGCTGGCGTTTCCCGGTGCCGGACGGCGGCGTCGAGGCGGCGCTGCGGCGGCTGATCGATGGCGGTTACGGCATCGCCGGCCTGTCGATCGAACGACCCGGCCTGCACGATGCGTTCGTGCGGATCGTCGGCGCGGCGGCGGCAGAGGGCAAGCAGGAGACGGTGGCATGAGCGCCAATTCCAACCGGATCGTCCGCCAGACGCTGACCATCGCCCGCCGCGATTTCGTGGCGACGGTGTTCACGCCGACCTTCCTGCTGTTCCTGCTGTCGCCGGTCATCATGCTGTCGTTCGGGCTGATCGGCGGTCTCGGCGCCTCCTCGATGGCGACCAGCGCGGCGGAGAAGGCGCGGATCGTCGCAATCGTCGCGCCGCAGCAGCAGGCGGCAATGCGGGCGACCGATGCGCGCTTACGCAAATTGTTCGGCCGCTCCGACCAACCGCCGGTGCTGACCTTCGATACGCCCGGCGCGGACCCGCAGGCGCAGGCGCGCCGCGCCTTCTCCGGCGCCGGCCCGGACACCACGGCAGCGCTGTACGGCGACCTTGCCGCGCCAAAGATCCTCTACGGCGGGCAAGGACGTGGCGATTCGCGCTACCTCGCCGAGCTTGCCGAAGGCACGCTGCGCGCGGATCGCACCGGCACCGCGCCGGTCAGCACCGCGACCTTCACCAGCGTGGCGCGCGCGCGCGCCTCCTCGGGCGGGCACAGTCAGGCGGCGTTCTTCAGCGTGTTCGGCATCTTCTTCCTGTCGCTGCTGCTGTCCGGTCAGGCGGTCGGCACGATGGCGGAGGAGCGCAACAACAAGGTGGTCGAAATCCTCGCCGCCGCCGTGCCCTTGGAGGCGGTGTTCTTCGGCAAGCTGCTCGGCATGTTCGGGTCGGCGGTGCTGTTCGTAGGCTTCTGGGGAACGCTCGCCAGCCAGATCACCGCCATCCTGCCCGCCACCATGGCAGGCGGGTTGGGCGAAATCGGCCCCGCGATCGGCCTGCCGCTGTTCGTGCCGTTGTTCTTCGCCTATTTCGCGATGGCGTACATGCTGCTCGGCGCGGTATTCCTCGGCGTCGGTGCGCAGGCGACCACCCCGCGCGAGCTCCAGATGCTGTCGCTGCCGATCACCATCGTGCAGGTGCTGATGTTCAGCCTCGCGCTGCGCGCGGCGGGCGGCCACGATGGCTGGGTGACACGCTTCGCCGAGATCTTCCCGTTCAGCTCGCCGTTCGCGATGGCAGCGCATGCCGCGAACTTCGCCGACATCTGGCCGCATCTGCTCGCGCTTGCGTGGCAGGCTTTGTGGGTCGCGATCGCGATCACGCTCGGCGCGCGCGCATTCCGGCGTGGCGTGCTGCAATCGGGTAGCGGCAGTTGGTTCAAGAGCCGGTCCGCAGCAGTAGCAGAAGCCGTTTCCGACGCCACGCGCGGGCTGTAACCGGCTGCATCCGTGTATTACCACCGCGCGTACCTATATGCCTGACGTCATTGGCAAAGAGGATTGCAAGCGGTGTACGATCGCAGAAGTTTCCTGACGCTCTCCGCCTCGGGTGCGGCGGCGTTCCTGTTGTTCGGATGTCGCGGCGCAGTGGCGGGTCCGCCGGAGCATTTCGCCGTGACGATGAGCGATGCGCAGTGGAAGGCGAAGCTTTCGCCCGCCGCATACAACGTGCTTCGCCACGAAGGCACCGAACGTCCGTTCACCAGCCCGCTCAACAACGAACATCGCCACGGCACCTTCGCCTGCGCCGGCTGCGCACAGGCCGCGTTTGCCTCGAAGACCAAATTCGACAGCGGCACCGGCTGGCCCAGCTTTTGGGCACCGCTGCCGGGCGCGGTGCGGACGCGCAACGACGGATCGCTCGGCATGTCGCGGACGGAAGTGCATTGCAGCCGCTGCGGCGGCCACCTCGGCCACGTGTTCGACGACGGCCCGCCGCCGACCGGCAAGCGCTATTGCATGAACGGCGTGGCGCTGACCTTCAAACCCGCCTGATCGCCTTCGCGAGATACGAAAACGCCCTCCTGTCGCTGCCGACGGGAGGGCGTTTTGGTAAGCCTTTGGGGGGAAAGGTTTAGAAGTCGGCGGTGTTGGTCGGCGACGTGGTGGCGCTGGCCAGCGTCATCTTCGGCATATCCGTGTCGGGCTCGGCGGTGTCGCCATGGCCGGGATGATCCGAATAGATGAAGCCCTTGGTCGGGTAGGCGCTGGTGCCAAGACCGTGCTGCGGACCGTACCAGACCTTGACCATGCTCCAGTCGCCATTGGCCGACACGTCGACCGCGCGAACGTTGGTTTCGATACCCCCGCGACGCGACCAATTAGCGTGGGTGAGCAGAACTTCGCGATCGTTAACGACCGCGCTGACCATCGCGACATGACCCATCCGCATGTGGCTGGTCGAGGAGAACGCGAGGACCGCGCCGACCTTCGGCGCACGGCCACGCTCGTAACGGCCGGCGGCCTGCGACCACCAGGTGTTCGCGTTGCCGCGGATTTCAATACCCGAAATGCTGCGGGCATAGGGAGCGCATTGCCAGAACTGAGCCGCTGCCGGGGCCGCCATCGTCAGGGCGCACGTCAACACCAGCGCAAAACGCGCTGCAAGTACTTGGAATTTCATGCGACCCCCCAAAGGTCATTTGGCTTCGATGAGGCTATTGAGCAGGTCGCGGTTATAAAGAAAACCCATCTGCATCTCATCGTGGAACCTTTTAGGACGAAGCGTGTTTCACCGGCGATGACTGCCTCTCGGCACCGCGCTTCGGCGCGCCTGGCACGCGTCTGTGCTCGCCAGATCGCGGGAAACCCTGTAGAATCACGGATATGAAAGCCCTAGCGCCGGTCCTGTGCCTGCTCCTCCTCACGTGTTCATCGCGCGGATCGTCGGGTGATGCCGATGCGATCTACAACGCCGGCGAGCAGGAGGCGCAGCTTTCCCCTGGCGTGCAGCCGGTACGGATCGGCGAAGGTGGCGCCGCGTTCGCCGCCTGCGCAGGGTCGGGCGTCGTGGTCAATCTGTCGCCGACGAATGAGTCGTATCTCTCGCTGCGCGCGGCGCCCTTCACCGAGGCGAGCGAAGTCGCGCGGCTGACCAACGGAACCGCGCTGCTGCTATGCTCGCACTCGCTCGATCAGCGGTGGCAGGGGGTGGTTGTGCCGCCCGCCGGCGGCGGTGCCGCCGACTGCGGCGTCGATGCCCCGATCGCTACTGCGCGCGGTTACACCGGCCCGTGCAAATCAGGGTGGGTGTCAAGCGCGTTCGTGCAGGCGCGCGCCGGCTAAGCGCCGCCGCCGCGACGCTACCTGACCACACCCACCGCGTACGTCCGGCGCTCACGACGCTACGCATCGCCGTTGCGCACGAACCGGGGTCAGCGTGCGATGCCGCCCGCCGCCAGCACCGCAAGCGTCACCAGTTCGCTCGCGGTCGAGGTCATCGGCGCGATCTGCACGCTCTTCTCCATGCCGACCAGCATCGGCCCGATCACCGCATCGCCGCCGAGTTCGCGCAGCAGCTTGGCGGAGATGTTGGCGGATTGCAGGCCCGGCATCACCAGCACGTTGGCCGGGCCGGACAGCCGCGCGAACGGGAAATTGGCGAGCTGCTTGGGGTTGAGCGCGACGTCCGCTGCCATCTCGCCTTCATATTCGAAGCTGACCTTGCGTTCGTCGAGCACCTTCACCGCATCGCGGATATTGTCGAGGAACACGCCGCCGGGGTTGCCGAACGTCGAATAGCTGAGGAACGCCACGCGCGGCTCATGCCCCATGCGGCGCGCGACCTGCGCGGTATCCTCGGCGATGTCGGCGAGTTCAATCGCACTCGGCCGTTCGTTGACGGTGGTGTCGGCGAGAAAAACGGTGTGCGTCTGGCCGACCATGAGGTGAATGCCGAACGGCGTCCGACCGGCGACCGGATCGATCACGCGGCGGATCTCGCGCATCGTCTGCGCATAGGTCCGCGTCGTGCCGGTGATCATCGCATCGGCCTCGCCGAGCTGGAGCAGCACCGCGCCGAAGATGTTGCGATCCTGGTTGATCATCCGTTCGCAATCACGCCGCAGGAAGCCGCGCCGCTGGAGGCGCGCGTACAGGAAGTCGACCATACGCGGCACCAGCGGCGAATTACGGCTGTTGTGCAGTTCGTACGTTTCTGGATCGGTGACGCCGAGCGCACGCAGCCGGTCGGGCACGTCATCGCGGCCGACCAGCACCGGCACGCCATAACCGCCGTCCTTGAACGCGATCGCGGCGCGCAGCACCGTCTCCTCCTCGCCTTCTGCGAACAGCACCCGCTTCGGGTGCGCGCGCGCGCCCTCATAGGCGAGCGTCAGCACCGAGGTGGTCGGGTTGAGCCGTGCCTTCAGCGTCTGGCGATAGGCGTCGATATCGAGGATCGGCTTGGTGGCGACGCCCGAATCCATCGCCGCCTTGGCGACGGCGACCGGCACGATCTCCATCAGGCGTGGGTCGAACGGCGCGGGGATGATATAGTCCGGGCCGAAGCTGTGCTTGACGCCGTATGCCTGCTGCACCTCCTCGGCGACCTGCTGGCGGGCGAGCGCGGCCAGCGCCTGCGCGGCGGCAAGCTTCATCTCGTCGTTGATCGTCGTCGCGCGCACGTCGAGCGCGCCGCGGAAGATGAACGGGAAGCACAGCACGTTGTTGACCTGGTTCGGATAGTCCGAGCGGCCGGTGGCGATGATGACGTCGGGGCGCGCCCGCTTGGCGTCGGGCGGGGTGATCTCCGGGTCCGGGTTGGCCATCGCGAAGATGATCGGCCGGGGTGCCATCTTGGCGAGATATTCCGCCGGCAGCGCGCCCGCCGCCGACAGGCCGATGAATACGTCCGCGCCGTCGAGCGCCTGTTCAAGCGTGCGCGCCTCGGTGATCGCGGCGTGCGCCGACTGCCATTGGTTGACGCCTTCACGGCCCTGATAGATCACGCCGCCGAGATCGCACATGATTAGGTTCTCGCCGGGCAGCCCCATCGCCTTGATGAGGCCGGCGCAGGCGATCGCGGCGGCACCGGCGCCGTTAATCACCATTTTGACAGTCTTGATGTCACGGCCGGTGAGGAACAGCGCGTTGATGAGGCCTGCGGCGGCGATGATCGCGGTGCCGTGCTGGTCGTCGTGGAAGACGGGGATGTTCATCCGCTCGCGCAGCGTCTGCTCGATGATGAAACACTCCGGCCCCTTGATGTCCTCAAGGTTGATGCCGCCGAAGCTCGGCTCCATCAGCTCGACCGCGTCGATGAAGCGGTCGACGTCCTCGGTCTTCAATTCAAGATCGATCGAATCGACGTCGGCGAAGCGTTTGAACAGCACCGCCTTGCCTTCCATCACCGGCTTGGAGGCGAGCGCACCGAGATTGCCGAGACCCAGGATTGCGGTGCCGTTCGAGATCACCGCGACGAGATTGCCCTTGGCGGTGTAATCATAGGCCAGCGACGGATCGCGCGCGATCGCCAGCACCGGCACGGCGACGCCGGGCGAATAGGCGAGCGCGAGGTCGCGCTGCGTCGCCATCGGCTTGGAGGCGATGATCTCGATCTTGCCGGGGCGTCCTTCCGAATGGAACAGCAGGGCTTCGCGTTCGGAAAACTGGACGTTGGATTCGTTCGACATGGCGCAGGCTCTCTCCGGATGGTTCCGCCTTAGTGTCACTTGCTGGGAAAGGGAACGCCGCTATCCCAGTTTGCGCGTGTCAAAGTCTTGCCGCGCGCGATCGATCCGGTCGACGTTCGCCTCCGCCCACAGCCATACGCCGCAGAACGCCTCGCTGAGGCTGTGGCCGAGATCGGTTAGCCGGTAATCGACATGCGGCGGGATCACCGGACGGACGGTGCGGATCACCAACCCGTCGCGCTCCATCGCGCGCACCGTCTGGGTCAGCATCTTCTGGCTGATGCCGCTCACCTCCTTGGCGAGTTCGGAGAAGCGCAGCACGGGATGCTGGGTGAGCGCCTCCAGAACGATCATCGTCCATTTGTCGGCAACTCGGCCGATCACGTCGGTGACGAGCGCCTCGACGCGCGGATCGAGGTCGGGGTGGCAGAGCGGCGCGTCCATCGGTTCCCTCGCGGTAAGTACCGCACCTTTCGGTGCTTACTTCCCATCGGTAAGCGGCACGCTACATCGTGTCCACCAAGCAAGGAGACGCAGCATGGACATCACCGGCAACACTATACTCATCACTGGCGGCGGATCGGGCATCGGTCGCGCGCTGGCGATCGCGCTGCACCAGCGCGGCAACGCGGTGATCGTCGCAGGCCGGCGGCTCGAACCGCTCGAAGCGCTTGCCGCCGAGGTGCCGGGGATCGCGATCGCGCAGCTCGACGTCGCCGATGCGACGGCGATCACGCCGTTCGTGGAGAGCGTGACCGCCGCGCATCCGGCGCTCAACGTCGTGATCCACAATGCCGGCATCATGCAGGCGGAGGATCTGCTTGCCGACGGCTTCGCGCTCGACACGGCGGAGGCGACGATCGCGACCAACCTGCTCGGCCCGATCCGGCTGACCGCCGCGCTGCTGCCGCACCTGCGCGCACAGCCCAACGCCGCGATCCTGACGGTGTCGTCCGGCCTCGCCTTCGTGCCGATGGCGGCGACCGCCACCTACTGCGCGACGAAGGCGGCGATCCATAGCTGGAGCCAGTCCCTGCGCGCGCAACTGGAGCCGATCGGCATCGACGTGATCGAGATCGCGCCGCCCGCCGTCGCCACCGATCTGATGCCCGGCCATGCCGAGAACCCCAATTCGATGCCGCTCGACGCTTATATCGCCGAGACGATGGCATTGCTGGAGGCGCATCCGCAGGGGCCGGAGAACACGGTCGAGCGGGTCAAGTTCCTGCGCAACGCCGAACGCGAAGGGCGGTACGACCAGACCTTCGCGACAATCAACCAGCAGCATTGAGCCGATAGCCGCGAACCCCTATCGGCGTGGGTGTGACCGAACCCGCCGCCCCCACGCCGATGATGGCGCAGTATCTTAGCCTGAAGGCGGAGGCGCAGGATTGCCTGCTGTTCTACCGGATGGGCGATTTCTTCGAGATGTTCTTCGACGACGCGAAGATCGCCGCCGCGTGCCTCGACATCGCGCTGACCGCGCGCGGCGAGCATGGCGGGCAGGCGATCCCGATGTGCGGCGTGCCGGTCCATGCCGCCGAGAATTACCTCGCACGGCTCATCAAGGCCGGGCACCGCGTCGCCATCGCCGAACAGACCGAGACACCGGCCGAAGCCAAGAAACGCGGCGGATCGAAAGCCTTGGTCGCGCGCGGCATCGTGCGTGTCGTCACCGCCGGTACGCTGACCGAGGAAGCGCTGCTCGACGCGCGCGCGGCGAACTGGTGCGTGGCGATCGGGGAAGCGGGCGGCGGCGTCGCGCTGGCGGCGGCGGACGTATCGACCGGGCGGTTCGAGTTGATCGAGACGAGCGCCGCCAACCTCGCCACCGAACTCGCGCGGCTCGGGCCAGCCGAGACCATCGCCGCCGAGGACAGCGCATTCGCCGACATGGCGACATCGCTGCGGCCCAAGTCCGGGTTCGACAGCACGCGCGGCAAGGCGCGGCTGCGCGACCTGTACGGCGTGGCAACGCTCGACGGGTTCGGCCAGTTCGATCGCGCCGCACTGGCGGCGGCGGGTGGGTTGGTCGCGTATCTCGACCATACCGCCAAGGGCGCGCTGCCGTTCCTTAGGCCGCCGGTGCTGCGCCAGAGCGCGGGAGCGATGGCGATCGACGCCGCCACCCGTGACAGCCTCGAACTGACCTGCACCACGGCGGGCGCGCGCAAGGGCAGCCTGCTCGATGCGGTCGATCGCACCGTCACTGGCGCGGGCGCACGCGCGCTTGCCGCCGATCTCGGCGCGCCGTTGGTGGATCGGCAAGAGATCGAGGCGCGGCTCGATCTGGTGCAGTTGCTGTGCGAGGACGGCGGCTTGCGCGAGAGCCTGCGCGCCACTCTGCGCGCACTGCCCGATATCGGTCGCGCGCTAGGGCGGATCGCGGCGGGGCGCGGCTCCCCGCGTGATCTTGGCCAGTTGCGAGACGGGCTTAACGGGGCATGGTCGCTTGGCGAGAAGCTGGGGGGCATCGAACGGCCGCCCGCGCTGCTCGCCGATCTCGCCCCGCGCCTGCGCGGGCATGGTGCGTTGATCGACCTGTTCACGCGCGCGCTGATACCGATGCCACCGGTCGATGCGTCGGACGGCGGCTATATCGCGGCGGGTTATGACGCCGCGCTGGACGATCTGCGCGACGCCGGCGCGGGCGGCCGGCGCGCGATCGCAGCGCTGGAGGCGGACTATCGTTCACGCACCGGCATCGTCGCGCTCAAGATCAAGCACAACGGCGTCCTCGGCTATCATATCGAAGTGGCGGCGCGAGTGGCGGACACGCTGATGGCGCCGGACAGCGGTTTCACCCACCGCCAGACGCTGGCGGGCGTCGTGCGCTTCAACGCGCCCGAACTGCACGAGGTGGCAGTGAAGGTGTCGCAGGCCGGTGCCCACGCGCTGGCGGCGGAAGCGTCCCATCTGGAGGATCTGACTCACGCCGCCCTCGCCAGGCGCGAGGCCATCGCCGCCACCGCCGATGCGCTCGCCCGGCTCGACGCTTCGGCCGGGCTCGCCGAGCGTGCCTGCGAGGGTGGCTGGGTGCGACCGACATTGGTCGATCACGCCTGTTTCGATATCGCTGGCGGCCGGCACCCTGTGGTCGAGGATGCCTTGGCGAAACGCGGCGACCGCTTCGTCGCCAACGATTGCCGGCTGTCGGAGGATTCGCGGCTGTGGCTGGTGACCGGCCCGAACATGGGCGGCAAATCGACCTTCCTGCGCCAGAACGCGCTGATCGCGGTGCTGGCGCAGGCGGGTGCCTATGTGCCCGCGACGTCGGCCACGCTCGGGCTGGTCGACCGGCTGTTCAGCCGCGTCGGCGCATCGGACAATCTCGCGCGCGGGCGCTCCACCTTCATGGTCGAGATGGTCGAGACCGCCGCCATTCTCGCGCAGGCGACACCGCGCAGCTTCGTGATTCTCGACGAAGTGGGTCGCGGCACCTCGACCTATGATGGCCTCGCGATCGCCTGGGCGGTGGTGGAGGCGATCCATGAGGACAATCGCTGCCGCTGCCTGTTCGCGACGCATTACCACGAACTGACCCGGCTGGCGGAACGCTGCGACGCGCTGACGCTCCACCACGTCCGCGCGCGCGAGTGGAAGGGCGACCTCGTCCTGCTGCACGAGGTAAGCGAGGGGCCGGCTGATCGCAGCTACGGCCTTGCGGTGGCGCGGCTGGCGGGCCTCTCGCCGGCCACGCTGTCGCGCGCGAAGGCGGTGCTGGCGAAGCTGGAGGCGGGTCGCGCGAAGACCGGCGGCATCGCGGCGGGGCTGGACGACCTGCCGCTATTCGCCGCCGCCCGCATCGAGGAGGCACCGCCTGCCGACACCTTGCGCGAGGCGCTCGCCGCGATCGACACCGACGCGCTCACCCCGCGCGAGGCGCTGGAGCAGCTCTACCGCCTCAAAGGGCTGCTCTGAGCGCGGACGATGGGGAGATGACGCGCGCCCGCGCCTGCCCTATCTCCTGCCCATGCCCAGCCGTTTCGACTCTCTGCCGCAACGCCGCGCGATCATCGATCGACGCGCGCTCGCCGATGCGCTCGCCGCCCTGGAGGGGACCGAACCGATCGCTCTACGCGGCACCGCCACCGCCCTTCTCAAGGCGGCGCTCGACGCGGGCCGCGCGGAGATCGGTCGGCGGCTGATCGAACATCCCTCACGCGGACTGGAGATCGCCGCCGCGCAGGCGTTCCTGGTCGATCAGATCGTCCGCCTGCTGCATGATTTCACCACGCAGCGGCTCTACCCGGCGCATAACCCGACGGCAGCCGAGCGGCTCACCATCATCGCGGTCGGCGGCTATGGCCGCGGCGAGATGGCGCCCTACTCGGACGTCGATATCGGCTTTCTTACCCCCTGGAAGCAGACTGCCTGGGCCGAGCGGGTGATCGAGACGATGCTGTATGCGCTGTGGGATCTCGGGCTGAAGGTCGGCCATTCCAGCCGCTCGCTCGACGAAATGGTGCGCCAGGCCAAGGCCGACGTGACGATCCGTACCGCGCTGCTGGAGGCGCGCTACGTGTGGGGCGATCAAACGCTGTATGACGAGGCCGCGCACCGCTTCAAGACCGAGGTGCAGGCCGATACGGTGCGCACCTTCATCACCGAGAAGCTCGATGAGCGCAACGCCCGCCACAAGCGGATGGGCGACACCCGCTACGCGGTCGAGCCCAACGTAAAGGAGGCCAAGGGGGGGCTACGCGACCTCCACACGCTCTTCTGGATCGGCAAATACGCCTATAATGTGTCCGAGCCGGGCGAACTGGTCGAGGCCGGGCTGCTCAGCCGCGCCGAGTACCGCCAGTTCAACCGCGCCGAGAATTTCCTGTGGGCGGTGCGTTGCCACCTGCACAGCATCGCACGCCGCGCCGAGGATCGCCTTACCTTCGACATGCAGACCGAGATCGCGCGGCGGATGCGGTTCGCTGACCGGCCGGGCAAATCCAAGGTCGAGCGGTTCATGCAATATTACTTCATCCAGGCGAAGCGCGTCGGCGATCTGACCGGGGTGTTCCTCGCGCATCTCGACGAGAAGTTCGCGGCACGCGGCAAACGCTTCGGGCTGCCGATGCTGGGCCGCCGGTCCCCGCGCAAGCTGCACGGCTTCACCGTCGATCGCGGGCGGCTGGCGATCCCCGCCGACGACTTCTTCCAGGCCGATCCGGTGCGGCTGATCGAGTTGTTCGCACTCGCCGACCTGCACGGCATGGAGGTCCACCCGCTGACGATGCGCGTCGCCGCGCGCGACGCCAAGCTGGTCGATGACTTTCGCGCCGCCCCACGCGCCAACGCGCTGTTCCTCGACGTGCTGACCTCCCCGCGCGATCCGGAGACGGTGCTGCGCTGGATGAACGAGGCGGGCGTGTTCGGCCGCTTCATTCCCGATTTCGGCCGCGTCGTCGCGCAGATGCAGTTCGACATGTACCACCATTACACCGTCGACGAGCATACCATCCGTGCAATCGGCCTGCTGTCGCGCATCGAGAACAAGACGCTCGACGAGGATCACCCGCTCGCCAGCGCGGTGTTCGCGCAGATCGTGTCGCGGCGCGCGCTGTACGTCGCGGTGCTGCTGCACGACATCGCCAAGGGGCGCGGCGGCGACCATTCGGTGCTGGGTGCCGAGGTCGCGCACCGGCTATGCCCGCGTTTCGGCCTCACCGAGGCGGAGACCGAGACGGTGGCGTGGCTGGTGCGTCACCATCTGCTGATGAGCGCGACCGCCTTCAAACGCGACCTGTCCGACTTCAAGACCATCCTCGATTATGCCGAGACGGTGCAGAGCGCGGAGCGGCTGCGGCTGCTGCTGCTGCTGACGGTGGTCGATATCCGCGCGGTCGGGCCGGGGGTGTGGAACAGCTGGAAGCGGCAATTGCTGACCGCTTTGTATGAGTCCGCCGAGGAAGTGCTGCGGCTCGGGCATAAGCAGAAGGGCCGCGAGGAACGCATCGCCGCCAAACAGGCCGCGCTGCGCGAGGCGCTCGGCTGGGACGAGACGCGTTTCGCCACGCTGCTCAAGCGCATGCCCGATCCCTATTGGGTGGCCGAGCCGGACGAGGTGCTCGTCCAGAACGCGCGGCTGATCGAACGCGCCGGCACGGCGCAGCTTTCGATCGATACGCGGCCTGACATCGCGCGCGGCGCCACGCTCGTCACCGTCTATGCCGCCGATCATCCCGGGCTGTTCTACCGCATCGCCGGCGCGATCAGCCTGGCTGGCGGCAACATCATCGACGCGCGGATCCACACCACCCGCGACGGCATGGCGCTCGACAATTTCGTCGTGCAGGACCCGGTGGGCGCGCCGTTTGACGACGAGACCCAGTTGAAGCGGCTGCGCAACGGCATCGAGGACGCGCTGGCGGCACGCGGGCGGCTGGTCGACAAGCTGCTCGCAAAACCGCTGTCCCGCCCCCGTGCGTCGGCATTCCCGATCGCACCCAACGTGCTGATCGAGAACAAGGCGTCGAACCGCTTCACCGTAATTGAGGTCAACGCGCGCGACCGGCCGGCGCTGCTGCACCAGCTTGCCCACGCACTGTTCGACTCGAAGGTGACGATCCACTCCGCGCACGTCGCGACGTATGGAGAGCGCGCGGTCGATACCTTCTACCTGACCGATCTGACCGGGGACAAGATCGCCAGCACCACCAAGCTGCGCGGCATCGAACGGCGCCTGCTCACCGCCGCGCAAGGGGAGACGCTGCGCACGGCGGCGTGACGGGACGGTCCGCCGGCCAAGCGTTAGCCGCTGCTACGCGCCGGGGTTTGGCCGACGCACACGGCGCAACCGCGCAGGCAACACATGCGTTGCCCGCCCTGCCTTTCGTTCCGAACGGCAGCAGGAGCCCGCATGGATCGCATCCGTACCGACACGCTCGACATCGCCTACACCAGCGGCGGCCCGGCGGGCGGCTTGCCCGTCCTGCTGCTACACGGCTGGCCCGATGCGCCGGACGGCTGGGCGGCGGTAACGCCCGCAATCGAGGCGGCGGGCTATCGCTGGATTGCGCCGTGGTTGCGCGGCTTCGGGCCGACCCGCTTCCTCGACGCGGCTGCGCCGCGCGATGGTAGCGCCGCCGCGCTTGCCCGCGATGCGCTCGATCTCGCCGATGCGCTTGGCATCGATCGATTCGCGGTGCTTGGGCATGATTGGGGTGGGCGCACCGCCTACGCGCTGAGCGCCATCGCGCCGGAGCGGATCGCCGCCGGCGTGGTGCTGGCGATCGGCTACACGCCGCACGGCCACTTCGTGGTGCCCGACTTCGCGCAGAGTGCACGCTGGTGGTACCAGTGGCTGATGACGTCGGACGCGGGCGCGGCGAAGGTCGCCGCCGATCCGATCGGCTTCGCGCGCGCGCAGTGGGACACGTGGAGCCCTCCCGGCTGGTTCGACGAGGCCACCTTTGCCACGGCGGCGGAGAGCTTCCGCAATCCGGACTGGGTGGCGATCACGCTACACGGCTATCGCTACCGCTGGGGCAGCGAACCGCTCGACCCGCGCTACGCCGCCGAACGCGCGGCGATCGCTGCGACCGAGCGATTGCGCGTGCCGACGCTGCTGATCCAGGGTGGTGACGATCGCTGCGATCCGCCGAGTGAGTCGGAGGCACAGGCGGATGGGTTTGCGGGCCACTACGCGCGGTTGGTGTTGGCAGGGGTTGGGCACTTTCCCGCGCGAGAGGCGCCGGATGCGGTCGCCGACGCGACCGTCGCGCATCTTCGGCGTTTTTGCTGAGAACACGTCGCGGCAAAGCCGCGCCGTCGGCCATCGCCTTGCGATGCCGGCCGAGCGGTTCGCATACGTGATTTCGCTTAGCTAAATCACGGCGAACCTGCGAAAAACGGTTAAGAGCCGCTCTGGCGTTCCTTATTAAACAATATGTTAGCTTGGGGTAGAACGGTTAGAAGAGCGTTCGCCGCCGCTCTCTCATGCGTTTTTGTGAAGCACCTTCGTTTGGTAAGCATCCGGCATGCTTGACCTCGCCTGGGATAAGCGGCGTAAGTGATACCTCTGCTGCCTTTAGCATCGCCGCACATGAGAATTGTCACGCAAACGCACGAGGGTCGGTCGCCGATCGGGATCAAACCGGCGCCACATCCTCGTAGCAGCCGGCGCGCCGCAGCTGCCGAACGATCCCGTTTAAGGCGGCGGTGACGCCCTGTGCGCGGCCTATTTCGTTCTCCTGTGCAGCCGCATCCCAGTACAGCGCCAGCGGCCACCTCTCCGCGCAGTGCGGCAGCAGACAGGAGAGCGCCAGTCGCACATGCATCGTGTCGACACGGCCGTCGGCGCAGCGGGTAACGCCTTCACGTAGCACGAACACGGAGCAGGCGATGACGATGCGCTGGCGCCGCGACAACGCGCTCATCGGAAATCGTGCGACTTGAACCGCACGACCTCCTCCGGATCCAGGCCGTCGGCGTGGGGGGGCCAGTAGCAATTGCGCGGCTCCGGGCTCCAGCCCTTGTCGCCGCGGTCCGGCGCCCCAGCATGGCGCGCACCGTCGCCACCTCCGGTGCGGTGCGGGAACGACATCTCGCCAACCCTGTGCAGCAGATCGCCATGATCGATGATCCGGTCGCAGATGACGTGGATCACCTCGCCCTCCTTCTGCACCCGGCCCTTCATCCCGATCATAGACGCCGACATCACGGTGCGGCGCTGCGCTTCAAAGCGGTCGGGCCAGAGGATGCCGTTGGCGATCCCGGTCTCGTCCTCGATGGTGATGAAGAGCACGCCCTTGGCGCTGCCAGGCTTCTGCCGGACGAGGATGATCCCGGCGACCTCGACATGGCGCCCATCGCGGATGTTGGCGAGATCCGCGCAACGGGTGACACCCCTGCGCGCGAGCTCGTCGCGGACGAAGGTCAGCGGGTGCGCACGCAGCGAGAGCTGGAGCGCGCGATAGTCCTCGATGACCTCTCGACCGTCGGTCAGCGGCCGCAATGACACGTCGGGCTCGATCCCTTCCGCGCTGATGCTGTCCGCTGCGCGGTCAGCCGCCGCGAACAGCGGCAGCGGTGCCTCGCCCAGGCCGCGCACCTTCCACAATCCCTGCCGTCGGTCGTTGCCGAAGGCGTGAAACGCATCGCCATCGGCTAGCTTTTCGATTGAAGCTCGCGGCACGCCCGACCGTTGCCAGACGTCCTCGACGCTCTCGAAAGACCCCGTGCCGCGTGCACCCACCATAGCGGCGCCGTCCTTGTTGGAGAGGCCGCGGATCTGCCGCAGGCCGAGCCGTACAGCGAGGTACTTCCCACCCGTGCGCTCGAGCGTGCAGTCCCAGCGGCTGGCGTTGACGCAAGGCGACGCCGAATTGGCCGCGGAACCGCTTCTCGCGCTCGCGGACATGATGGACGCCGAGCGTAACGGCCGCCTCTACGACGCGGGGCTGAGGACGGCCTTCGATCTGTCCCAGGTATCCTGGATCATACAGGCGCCCAATATCTCGTCAGCGCTGTCGGCGATGCTCGGACCCGATGGTGCCGCTCTCGAAGTGCTTATCGGCCAGGGCATGTCGGAGGACCTCCGTCGGCTTTCCGTGGCCGCGCAGGCAGCCGGTGCCGCGCGAGACGATCCCGCAGCGGTAGATGCGATCTACTTCGCGCTCCAGAACAACTTCGCTGCGAACAGCAAGGCGGCCGGCAGGACCCTGTTCGAGCACGCTCTCAACGTGCGGCACGGGCTGAGGATCATACCGTGACCAGACGCCCGAGACAGCGCGGGCCGCCGGGCTTCGGGCGCGGGCACACGATACGTCGCATTGCTGCGGGACATAGCGTGCTGAACAACAAGTATCGGCACGCCCGCTCCGTCGCTGGACCTTTACCTTGAGCCCTACCGCAGCGCGACAGCCGGCAATTCCTGCAATTTTCGTCATGGATTTGCGCAAAGGTTCGGCCGGGCATAGTTCGTGCTTTCACGATCGTGCGAGCCGACCGTGCAGAAACAGGTCGGTAGCAAAATCGACATGCGTGTCGAGCGATGCGTCGTCAGGCCGCCTCGAAACGCCGTAAAGCGCACGGCTTACCATTCCAGACAATGTGAGATCGAGAAAGGCGACCGCGTCGCGTTGCGGCGATGCGCAATCCAGCGTTCCCGCCCGGGTCCACGTTTCAAGGCGTGCAGACAGAACCGCTTCGATTGGATCGACTGCAAGGCTGCGGTAGATGTCTGCGACTTCCGGAAAAGCCTCACCTTCGGCAATTGCCATGCGGCCGACGAAAATATTGTCCTCTCCCAAAATCCACCGCAGTGCCATGCCGCCGAACCCGCGCAGCCACTCTGCCGGCACCTCGCTGTCAATATGCTGCCAGTCGATTTCACTGCTCCAGCGTGCGGCAATGCGCGCTACGACCGCCTGAAACATCTCCCGCTTGGTAGGATAATGCCGGAACATCGTCGGCTTGGACCCGCCGAACAGTTCCAAAATCCGGTTGGTGCTGGCGCCTGCATAGCCCGCCGCCATGAACTCCGCCTGCGCGGCATCGAGAATGCGCGCTTTCACGACTTCCGGTTTACGACTGATCGCCGCTTTTTTTGGAACGCTCATTCTGCTATCTAAACCTTCTGGTGTCGATTCGATAAGAACTGGGAGAGTGGCGATGGCAGACTACGTACGCAACCTTTGGTACATGGCGGCTTGGGAAGAAGAGGTCGTCGGCGATGCACGGCTGCCGCGGACGTTGCTCGACGAGCCGATGCTGATCTACCGCAAGGAAGATGGCGGCTATGTGATGATGTCAGATCGCTGCCCGCACCGCCTTGCTCCGCTGCACAAGGGGCAACGCAGTGGCGACACGATCGCCTGCCCGTATCATGGCCTTGAGTTCAACGCGGCTGGGCAGTGCACGCGCAATCCGTTTTCGGACCTGATCCCGCCACATGCGCGTGTGAAGACCTATCCGGCGGTCGGCCGCTATGGCGTGATCTGGTTCTGGCCCGGCGACGCCGATCAGGCCGACGATAGCCTGATCCCGAATTTCGCCGCGCTCGATGACCCCAAGCCGATCGTGCGCGGGCGCATGAACTTCGGCGCCAATTACGAGATCATCAGCGACAACCTGCTCGACCTCAGCCACGTCGAATTCATCCATCCCGAAAGCTTCCGCACCGAGGGTAAGATCTTCGCCGGCCAGTACGACGCCGAGGAGACGGCGGACGGCGCGATCTGGTCGCGATGGTCGATGTTCAATACGATTCGCCCCGCGTGGCTGGAGCATCTGCCGGCGAACACGCGACTGGACGAATGGATCGACATGCGCTGGCACGCGCCGGCATCGATGCT
This sequence comes from Sphingomonas sp. GC_Shp_3, assembly GCF_026540945.1. Taxonomy (NCBI): domain Bacteria; kingdom Pseudomonadati; phylum Pseudomonadota; class Alphaproteobacteria; order Sphingomonadales; family Sphingomonadaceae; genus Sphingomonas; species Sphingomonas sp. GC_Shp_3. The sequence goes on along the minus strand of NZ_JALNUT010000014.1, from coordinate 17,598 downwards.
GCTACATATCGGCTTCACCCACGCCGGCACGCCGCGCGAAGCCGCGCCGTTCCCCGGTATGATCAACCCGCACATCATCACCCCCGAAACCGCGACCAGCTCGCATTATTTCTATACCCGCGACCCTGGAGACGAAAGCGAAGCGCTCGCCAATCAGGTGTTCGAGGATGAAGACCGCCCGATGTTGGAATGGATTCAGCGGACGATGGGCGACAGGGATTTCTGGGACTGGAAGCCCGTTATCCTCAACGTCGACGCTGCCGGCATCCGCGCTCGCCGACGTCTGATGAAGCTCCGTCGCGCGGAACAGGCCGGCGCCGAACCGCTCGCGGCGGAATAGCAGCGGTGGCCACCATGACGAATTCACCGCCCAACAAACACGGCGCGACGGGCGGCGCAGCGCCACGTCCGCTGACATGGTCAGAAAAACTCGGATACGGGGCGGGGGAGGTCGGCGCAAACCTCGGATGGACGTTCGTCACCGGTTTCCTGCTGGTCTATTATACCGATGTCGCGCTGCTGCCGGTCGCGGCACTCGGCACGCTGATGTTGGTGACGCGGACGTTGGACGCGGTATTCGATCCGATCGTCGGTCTGATCGTGGATCGATCGAGCAGCCGCTGGGGAAAGGCGCGGCCGTTCCTCTTGTTCGCGTGCATACCGTTCGCGATCGGCCTGGTGCTAACCTTTACCGTCCCCGCCGCCTCGCTCGGTACCAAACTGCTGTATGCGTACGGCACGTTCACCCTGCTGGGGTTGCTGTATTCGCTCGTGTACGTGCCTTACAACGCACTGATGCCGTTGATTACGGCGGAGCAAAAGGAGCGCGTGCAACTCGGCAGCATCCGCGCGGTCGCCGGATCACTGGGTTCGATCGTCGTATATGGCGCGACGCTGCCGATCGTGACGGCGGCTGGTGGCGCGGAGAAGGGTGGCTTCGGTACTGCTGCGGCGGTCATGGCCGGCGCGATGGTGCTGTTGATGTTGGCAACATTCCTGTCGTGCCGGGAGCGGCCGGCCCTCGATACTGGGCAACCCGCTACTTCGCTGCGCGTCTCGCTGGCGCGGATGTTCGGCAATCGGGCATGGCGACGGGCGTTCGGATCGGCGGTGCTGTTGTTCGTGCGGATCAGTGTCACGGTCGCCAGCCTGATCTATTTTGCAAAGGACGTGCTGCGACAACCGCAGCTGATCGGCATACTACTGCCGCTGCTGTCGGTGGCGATCCTTGTGGGCGGCGCGCTGGCCGGACCGGTTTTTCAGAAATGGGGCGTGCGCACTGCCAATATAGCGAGTTTGGGCATGGCGCTGGTTCTGCTCGGCGTAAGCTATGCCGTACAGGGTTCGGCTCAGGCATTCACTGCGGCATTTCTACTCTGTAACGTCTGGAGCGGCTTTCAGAGCACCGCGATCTTCGTCAACATCGCAGATGCCGCCGAGGGACAGGCGCTACGCTTCGGCACGCGCGATGACGGGCTTCTGGTCGCCAGCGTCAGCTTCGGCGTGAAGATCGGGCTCGCGTTGGGCAGCGCACTGACGGCCTATGTCTTGGGTTGGACGGGCTATGTGCCTGGCGATGTGAGCGAGGGCGTTCGATCCGCGATTACTTGGCTGTTCTATGGCGGCCCGGCGCTTGCAATCAGCCTCAACATACTGCTGCTCACCGGCAAGCAGTCTGATGCTTGAAACACGCTTCTGATCAGGCGGCAGGTTGCAGGCAGAATGTCTTCGTGTCCGAACGCCCGATAATGGGCGCCTGCGGAACGTCCGGTATTGGTCGGCTGACGTAGAGTAGCTGCCTTTCCCCTGCCCTCCGGCGCAACGGACCCAGTTGCAGACATTGGCGGCACGATTTTCGCTTCCCAATTCCGGTCGCCCGTTCATGTCGCTTGAACGTCCGGAATCAAGCATTCTAAAAACCAGCACGGAACGGTTTGAGGTGGTGGAGATAAAACCTGGCCCGAAAGGCCGGCTTTAGAATACCAACGGCAACCGTGCCGCCGATAACGTCACACCAAGGACATGTGCGATCGAAGGCGCGACGGCGCGCATGTCGATGACACCAAGATCGCCATGGCGGATCAAGGAAGGCCCAGCGACGATCAACGTCGAACGCATCGCAGGCACATCGGGAAGATAACCGTGCATCCCTTTGTAGACGGAAGGCTGGGCAAGCGGCGCGGCCGGGTCACGGCCGGTTTCGTACCCCGGTTGCATTGCAATCATGAAGGCGGCCTCGCCGGGGCCGCCGCGGCGGTGCGTCTCGTCTGCGTCGAGCACCTGCGCGATGTGATAGCGTGGATCGGCCGCCAGCCGCCTGACGAGTGTCGCGACGCGCGCCCGCGTCGCTGCATCCTCGGGATGGGCGAGGACAATGGTTGCGGTGCCTCCTGCAATCCATGGCTCTGCCTGCCACGACTCGACCTTGCCCTCCTTGCCGATCGTAATCAGCCCCGCTTCCACAAAGGGCGCGAATAGATTGATGTCCGTCGCGACGGGAAGAAAGCCATGGTCCGATACGACCACTATCGTCACATCCGGCATCGCAGCGCGCGCGGAGGCGACGAGCGCGCCGACCAGCGTATCGGTACGTTCGATGGTCGCGTTCGCCGCAGGCGAACCCGGGCCGCTGCGATGCTCTTCATGATCGATCCCGGCCAAGTAGATCGTGGTGAAAGCCGGACGATCGGCGAGGATTGCCTGCGCGAATTTAACACGCACAGCGTCGCCGTCGACACTTTCATCGATGCCTGGTTCGTACGTGCCGAGCGTTGCCTCCAACCGGTTGAGAAGTCCCGGCGTCGCAAGCGCGTTCATCAGTTTCGTGTCGTCTGGCATGCCCGTCCGCCAGATTTGGGGCAGATTTTCGTCGATCCCCGATGCGCCGACTGTGACCGGCCAATGAATACTGGCGGTACGCAGACCAGCCTGGTGCGCAGCCTGCCACAGTGTCGTCACGCGAATGTCGCTGCCGTACCAGTACCAGCCTTGCTGGTTCTTCGCCTGCGGATCAAAGGTCAAGTTATTGGAGATGCCGTGTTCGAGCGGCGCCACCCCGGTGATGAGAGTGGTGTGGCTAGGGTATGTCAGGGTCGGCAGGACGCCAATGACGCCTTCAGCGTGCGCACCCTCGGCGAGCAGGGCTCGCAAATGCGGCACCTTGATCCCACGTGCCTCAGCTTGCGTCACATCGTCGGGCCGAAGCCCGTCGAGCGAAATCATTACCACCGGCGACGCGTGCGCGCTGCTGGCTGACCACAGCAGCGAGGCCAATATCCACGTCCATTTGGGTCGGAACATCGCTAGAAACCTTTCTTCAGGGAGATGAAGAACTGTCGAGGCGCGCCGGCGAGCAACGTCTGGTTGTCGCCGCTGGCGGTGAAGCCGTTTGATCCGACCGTACCGATATATTTCTTGTCTGTTAGGTTGGTCACGCTGCCCTCGATGGCGATGCCGTGCAGCACTCCTTCGCCCGCGAACCGATAGCCTATGCTCGCATCCACCAGCACGCGGGCGGGCACCGCTTCATCGTTGAGATAGGTGAAGTAGCGCTTGCTCATGTAATCCGCGCCGACGCGCGCGGTGACGCCGTATTGCTCATAGACAACCTCGCCCTTGACCATGTGTTCCGGCGTGTCGACGACTCTCTTGCCCTCGGTCGCAACCAGCAGCGCGCCGCTCGAGCTGCGAACGTCGTCGGCGTAAGTCGAATGATTGTACGAATAGCTGGCGAACAGCGACAGCGGCGTGAACACGCGGTAATTTGCCGACAATTCCGCACCATAGGTGTGGACGGCGCCGACGTTGTTTAGCGTCGCCGGATTGCCGATGATACCTGCACCATTGGCAAAGGCGAGAAGGCGGTTGGTGAAATCGACATAGTAGCCGACCGCCGACGCCTGAAACGGCCCCTCGCGGAAGCGCAAGCCGCCCTCCGCCGTCTTCGAGCGTTCCGGCTTCAATTGGTCACGAATTGCGTTAAACCCGGCCTGTGTGGTTGAGAACGGACCGGTCGTCGCCGAGGAGACAAAAGCCCGCATGTTCTCAGTGTAGTCGGCGAACACTTCTGTCTGCGGCGTCACCTTGAACACCACGCCCGCCTGTGGCTGAAAGAGATCACGCGCGGTAATCCTCCCGGTGGCGAGCGGCGACGTCGTGTCACCGAGCATCACCGCGCGGTTGACGACGTACACGCCCTTCCAGCCGCCGTTCACGGTAAGCCGGTCGTCGAACAGCCGCAGCGTATCCTCGACGTGGTATTGCAGCGTCTCGGTATTGTATTTCCCATCCCACTGGGTCGCATACGCGTTGCGCTGGAATGCCAGCGTATCACGGTTCGGCGTCGCGCTGTCGGTCATTCCGTAGAAACGGCGCGCCTGCGTGAAATCGTTATTCTCGTACCAGCCGCCCAGTTCGATGCGGTTCGCGCCTGTTTCGTAGGAGAGCGTGCCGATGCCGCCGAAGCGCTTGATGCTGTACTCCGTTGTGCGAAAACCCAGTGGGCTCGGCGCGGTGATGACCGACCCATCCTGGTTGAGCGCGCCGACCGACGTGGGCGAGTATGGCGTTATCCACGAACCCTGCCCCTTGTTTTGATGGTAATAGGTAGTGGTCTTCAGGGCCAACGCAGGCGTGAGATGCGCGTCGAACGTCACGCCGCCAAGGTAATCACGGCGCAGACCGCCGGCATCGTAATAGGCGTCGTCCACTGTGCCGAACCTGGTCGGGAAGGTCGTGCCGACCCCAGCCCAAGGCAGCGCCGCCTTGGATGCCGCCGCAACCTGGTTCTGGTAAACCTTGGCGATGCGTAACGCGAGCGGGTAATCGTTGGCGATATTGTCGTCACGGAGGCCCCGGCGCGCGATGATGTCGTAGCTGAGATCCTGATAATCCTGCTCGCGACGATCTGAAAAATTGAAGAATCCTGAAATGCTGCCGAGCGGACCGAGATCTTCGACAATCTTCGCGTTTGCCTGATGCTGGCGCTGCGTGCCGTAGCCCTTCCACTTGTCCGTGGTGAGATAGCCGTAGCTGACGTAACCACTCAGTCCGTGGCCTATGTCGCCGCTGTCGAGCCGTGCGTAGGCGCGGTAGGTGTTGTCGGAGCCATAGGTGCCGCTGCCGGTGATCGCGGGCGTCGCATGCGGCATCGCGCTGAAGAACTCGATCGTGCCGCCGAGGTTGCTGGTGGAAGCGGTGCCGAGCGCGCCAGCGCCTTGCGCGACTTCGGTGCGCGCGACGTTCTCGGAGATGATCGCGCGGCTGATGTGTAGGCCGTTGACGTTGCCGTAGCTCATGTCGCCGAGCGGAACGCCGTCGAGCGTAAAGCCGAGCTGATTCTGGTTGAACCCGCGCAGTGAGATGCGCACCGCCCATTCATAAGCACCGAACGGATCGGCCGCCTGGAAGTTGACGCCAGGCAGTTTCTCGATCGCCTTCAGCGGGCTGGAGCCAGGCGTCAGCCGCGCGATGTCGGCGGCGTTTACGCTCTGCACCTGACGGCTTTGCCCAAAGCCGAGCACGACGATGTCGTCACCCGGTGGCGCTGTGCCAGCCGGTTCGGGACTTGTGTCATTCGTTGCCGCCACGACGGGCCCCACAACCGAATTTTCCTGCGCTTCGGCTGAGAGAGGCGCGATGATGGCTGCAAGCGCGATGCCGGTCAAAAGTCGAACAGCGATTCTCATGGTGAGCCCCTTTGCGCCGCTTCGGCGTCGCAGGCCCATTGGCGGCGGGACATGACATGCTGGAGACGGGCATATTACGCTGTGATGACGCACGTCTCACGATAAATGGAAGCTGCTAGGGCGGCGCCCACCGTACATAGAAGAACCCAGCCAGCGCCGCCTTGAACAAGACGCTTTAGCGGTTCCCAGATAGCAACAAGCTTTGCAGACTCCTTTGCAGAGTGACCCGGCGCGCTTGCAGAGCTTACAACATCGCTGCCGCCTCGTTGCGATGACGTGGGAGCGTGCGGCCAAGACGGTGCACATCGGCTGGCGAGGTGACCCACAAACCGACTTTTGTAAGCCTTTTGTAGTCTCTCAACTTCGGACGTCTGTTTATCAAGAGAAAGTGCAGCGCGTCCGAGCAGCTAAGGCGGCCTAATTATCGCCAGACAGGAAATCCGAGCACGGCACCCGCCTCAATTGATACACGCATGCCAACCCTTGGCAGCAACGCTGATGATGATGGTAGGACACTTTGCCGCATCATCGCTCATCTGCGCGGCGCCTGGAAATATTCGATGTTTCTCTGCTCCGCCAGCACACCCAAGCGGCACTTGCTGTCGGAAGTTACGGCCTCTCTACTGTTTTCCTGCACCCGTTTGTGATGTCCCCACGCTTGCTGTCTAAGCGGCTGCATGGCCAGCAAAACTCGATACGAAGCCCATCAACGACCTGAAGCAGATCTCGCCGGCCGTTAGGGCATCTACGCCTGCGGAGCCAAACGTTGGCTGGATGTTCATTTCGCGACAGAAGCTGAGGCCCGCGAGATGATCGTCATCCTCGATCATGTGAAAGCTTCTACTCCAATCCGGCGCCCAACCGCCTATTAATCATGGGGACTGACATTCGAGCTAATTGCTACGGCCTCAATCCGCCGGCGGCAGGTTTCCTCAAGCGGGCTTCGTGTCAGCGATGAGCAACTGTGGGTCGAAGATCACGCCAGTGAGTTCCGAGATATGTGCAAGCGGGATCTGGTACCGGGCGTACTCGCCAGGAGCGAACTCGATTCCGAAGCGATCGATGACGTCTTTTTGACTAAGCAGGAAAGCATAGATCCGCAGGATATGCCCCACGCTGTCATTTGCGCTGACCGCGACGACTTTCCAGAACGTTTCTGGGTACTGAACGACGCCGGTACCAAAGTCCTGCCTCGGGTCGCCCGGCGCAAGCATGTCCCGCGATAATGCACGCACGCGTGTCACCCGACTGGAGATTTTTTTGGTCCGCTCCTATCATTTACACATAAATGAAGGTGCGCCCTCAGCAGCATTTCCCGACATGATGAGGACGGACGCTGCGGCGCCCCCGACGCATTGGTTATACGGAGAGACAAGGTCCAGGCGGCCTCTTAAGTAGTTGACTAATCGCTACTCGATCTCAGTCGATTGTTCATCTCTGCGAAAAGAATGAGAACCGCTACCGCTGTCTTGGTGACGGCGATCGTCTGGAGTGAAACCAGCCTGTCATGTTGCCGGCCCAGAGAGGATCGCCAGGCATTCTAACCCGGCAAAAGGAACATGCCGATGTTCGCTGCCGTACCGCTTGGGTCGTCGCTTGCTTTGGTGCTTCTCGGCGCCTGCCTGGTACTCGTGCTTGTGTTCGAGTTTTCGAATGGATTTCACGATACCGCGAACGCCGTCGCGACCGTCATCTACACCAACTCCCTCAAGCCGGTTCAGGCGGTGGTTTGGTCCGGTCTGATGAACTTTATGGGCGTCATGGTCGGCGGTACCGCGGTCGCTTACGCCCTTGTGGAAATCCTGCCGCCCGAGGTGTTGACCCCGCCGAATGGCGACCCGGCGATCGGAATGCTTGCCGCCTTGTTCATAACGTCGCTGCTTTGGAATGTCGGCACCTGGGCGCTGGGCATACCCAACTCCAGTAGCCATGCATTGATCGGGTCTCTTGTCCGCGTCTCGATCGCCTCCACCCTGCGACGCTCGCGTCCGCTGCACGAAGGCGTCGATTGGTCGCAGATCCTCAAAGTGCTCGAAGCATTGCTTGTTTCGCCGGTGCTTGGCTTTGCGCTTGCGTGACTGCTGTTCCGCCTGGTGCGGCTCCTGTTCAAAGACCAGCACCTCTACGAGCCGCCGGAGGGCGACACCCCACCGGTATGGTGGATGCGGGCCATTCTGATTGGCACCTGCACCGGCGTTTCGTTCTCCCACGGCAGCAACGATGGTCAGAAAAGCATCGGCCTGATCATGTTGACCGTCATCGGGCTTGCGCCGTTCACCTTTGCAATCAACGAGGATCTTGCGCCGGGCAAGGTTGCTGGCATCCTGCCCCAGTTTGCGAGCGCGACGTCGCTCATTGCAAAGGATGGAAGCAGCAAGAAGGCCTAAGGCCTCAACGCCGCTACTGATGCGATGGTGCTGATGAAGGGCGTCACGCGCTTGAGCGCGGTGCCGCATGACAAGCGCGTACGGCTACGCGCAGATACCAACCGGGTCATCGCCGAGCTGAAAACGGTCGGCGAAAACAAGGCTGGAAACGCATCCAAGACTGAGCAAGCGACCGCGAAGGCACTTCAGAAGGATCTCACCGGGCTGGTGAACTATGTGCCGTGGTGGGTAAGCGACGGCATCGGGGCTGCGAATCTCCTAATTCGATAGCGCTGTGTGAGATGGAGCGGCCGTTTTGGCCTCCTAGCTGATTGAGGGCTTCGGCAGAGAGCAAAAGCTTCATATACGCACGGTCGGCCTCACTATGGCCGGTTGCCGCTCGCAACCGTCTCCGTGATCATATGGTTTAGCTGCCGCGCCTTCCGCTACGATCCAACTGAGGGCATTCGGATGGCCGCTTTTTCCGCGGCAGTATTCATACTGTCACCAAGCCTGCCTAGCGGGGCGACCAGCAGCAGCGGATCGCTGCCCAGCGGGGAAAATTCAATGCGAAGAACAATCTGGACTGGCGGCGTCGCTTTGAGTGTGTTTGCTACTACCGCGCCTGCTTCAGCACAGCTCGCGACGCAGGCGCCTGCCGGATCAGTTTCCGCCTCCACGTCTGACACTGCGGCCGCGCCCAGCTTGACCGATCCCCAAGCGGCAGACCCCAACGGCGCTGCGGGGAATGACATCATCGTGACCGGTTCGGCCCGTGCCCAGCGGCGGTTCGGCGTTTCATACGAGATCAACTCGCTTTCGCAGACGGACGTGAAGCTGCTCGCTCCGAAAAGCTTTGCGGATCTGCTCGGCACCCTGCCGGGTATCCATGTCGAGACGACCGGCGGCGAGGTGCAGAACATTACCCGGCTGCGCGGCATTCCAACAGACCGTGGCCTGTTGATCTTCCAGCAAGACGGCCTGCCACTCTACCATGAGGTCGATGGATATTTTTTCAACGCAGGCGACGGGATGAATCGTTACGACCTCATGACCGACCGGGTCGAGGTCGTGCAGGGTGGCCCAGCGCCGATCTATGCTTCGGAAGCAGCTGGCATCGTCAACAACATCACCGTCAGCGGCACCGACACGCCACGCGGCAAGGCACAACTGACGATTGGCGACATCGGTTTGTATCGCGGCGATGTCATGCAGTCCGGCCCGCTTGGCCACGACACCTATTATGCGATCGGCGGCTTTCTGCGCTACAGCGACGGATATCGCGACAACGGGTTCCCCAATGATCGCGGCGGCCAGATCCGTGCGAACATCAAACATGATTTCGCCAACGGCTTTGTGAAGGTGACGGGCAATTACCTCAACGATCACAACGTCTTCTATTTGCCAATTCCAATCGCAAACCCCGCCAACCCATCGCAGTCGCTGAACCCGTGGCTCAACTACTTCACGGGTACGACCAACTCGCCGTCCTTCCGCGACGTAACGCTTAGCTATCAGGATCCCAATGGCGCATTGCGTAGTGTAAACCGCGATCTCGCCGATGGCCGGCATATGGTTTACGGCAATCTTGGTGTTCAGTATCAAGGTGATTTCGACGATTGGCTGGTCAGCTTCAAAGGTGGTGCAACGAAAGGCAAAAACACCTTCGACGCTCTGTATTCCACTACCAATCCCAGCGATGCGAATGCCTTCGCGGCAACCTACCGTGCGGCGGCGGCCAAGGCGTTCGGCGCTGTTGATCATCTTGGCTATGTCATCGCCGGGACGAACACCGCCTATAATCCGTACGGCCAATCCGGACTGGTGATGCCAGCGCAGTATCGCGCAGCGGACTCAAGCTTTTACTCAGTGCAGGGCGATCTTAGCGTCACCCACAAGTTCGCCACCGGCTTCGGTACGCATGACGTGAAAGTCGGTGCGTACACCTCCTTCTATGGCGATACACAGTATCAGCTTTACCAGCAGTACCTGATCCAAGTGCAAGGCCAACCTGCCCGGCTCGACCTCCTCGCGTATTCGGCAAGCGGTGCGATACTGGGCAAGGTCACGAACAACGGCGCATTGCCCGGCACAAATGCCTTGGGTATCGGCAAGGTCGATGCGAAAATGTTTGCGATCTACGCCAACGATACCTGGGAAATCACGTCCGGTCTAAGGCTAGACGGCGGCATTCGGCATGAATGGTACAGCTACAATGGCTTTGAAGACTTCACAAAAACGGTTACGAACACGTTGTTGACCGGAACGCTGGCCAACACTGTCATGGCACTAACGGGCAACGCCTACCAATTCCGTCTGAGCCCACAGGTGACCAACTGGACCGCTGGTCTCAACTACGATTTCACGCGCCATCTCGGGGCCTATGGCCGCGCCAGTCATATCGAGGTGCCACCTACTGCCGGAACCGCCTTCAGCACCACGCCGACCCCGACCTACACCAAGGCGAATGAGTACGAGCTCGGCCTGAAGGCTTCATTCGGGCATAACTACGTGTATGCCACCGGCTACTACACGCAGTTCAATCCGCTCAACGGCTCCTATCCGGACCCAACCACGCAATACACCACAAACGTGCCTTTCATCGGCAAGGCAGTAAGCAAGGGTGTCGAGGTTGACGCGAACGTGGAGCCGGTACGCTGGTTCTCGGTGAGTGGGGCGATCACCTTCGCCGATCCGCAATATGATAATCTTTACAATCCCAGCCAACCCTCCCAGACCATCGCGGTCGCTGGCAAGCAGATCATACGCGAGCCGAAGCTATACGGTCATGTCATGCCGAAGCTTCACTTTGAGAGTGGGCCGAACCTGTTCGACCTCTATGGCACAATGAACTTTGTCGGTCGTGAATATGTCGATTATCTGAACTCCACCGAACTGCCCGCCTATCAGACGCTCGGCGTGGGTTTCAACTACACTCGTGGTTCTTGGCAGTTCCAGGTGGTGGGCGACAACGTCACCAATAATCACGGACTGACCGAAGGAAACACCCGAAGCGACGCGTTCGGCCAAGGTACGGCGGTCGCGGTCTATGGGCGTCCATTGTTCGGGCGCAACTTCCGCTTCGTGCTGACCAAATCATGGTAAGCAGTCTATACAAAGACATCCTAAGCGCTTGCGCGATGCTGACGATCGCGGCGGCTCCGCCGAATGGCGCCGGCGTGTCGGACAGGATGATCGCGGCGCTTTCCGAACGGCTTTTCCCGACGCTGTCGATCTGGCCGCGCAATCATCGGGCCAAGTCGATCACCGCGATGCTGGCGCAGCGGCGCCAGCGGATCGTCGCGTGCAAAAGCGATCCGCGCTGCGTGCTTCAGGCAGCACGCTGGAGTGACGCCGAGCGCGATACTCTCGGTAGCGCGGCCGAGCAAAGCGGCATTCGGACAGTCCGTGAAGACAGCGCGCGTTTTGCAATTCTGCGTGAGGTCGCAGGCATCAACGCTATTTTGAGCGTATACGGTCAGGGCGCGGCACCGCGCTACCCCGAGATTGATGGACCCGATCCTGAGCGCGCCACCGCAAATGCCTCGGCTGCTGTTGCGCTTGCCGAAGCCGAGCTCAATGCCTCGGCGACCATGCTCGATCCTAGCGTCGGGCTTGCGCTTGCCCTGCTCGACGCCAACGATCGCGACGACGCTGCCGCGTTCGAGCCGCTTGAGCCACGCTTCAACGCTGCGGCAACGGTACGCGCCAAGACGCTCACTTGGTCACGGTATAAGTACACCGCGATCATCGTACCCGGTATCGGACCCGAGGACCTTTCCACGCCGCTCAGTGCGCTTGGCAAGCTCAACGTCCAGATGGCGGCGACGCTGTGGAGAAGCGGCTTGGCCCCATTTGTGCTATTCTCTGGGGGATCGGTCCATCCGCGCAGAACGCGTCAGGTGGAGGCTGTTGAAATGGCCCGCGCCATTCAGGATCGCTTCGGGGTGCCAGCGGAAGCGATCATCATCGAGCCCTATGCGCGGCATACCACCACAAACCTACGGAACGCCACGCGGCGGCTCGCCGCATTGGGCGCTCCGCTTGATCAGCCGGCGCTAATCTCAACCAATATCGACCAAAGCCGCTATATCGAGAGCGCAAAGTTCGCGCAGCGTAACCAGATAGAACTCGGCTACCAGCCCGGTCGCATCGGCGCGCGTCTATCGCCAAATCAGGTGGAGTTCCTGCCCTCCACCGCTTCGCTGCGGGTCGACCCTTTAGACCCGCTCGATCCGTGAGCGCTGCTCAACGCCAAGGACCCCTTACGCAGGAGCAACCATGATAAAGCGCCTCGCCCTCCTTCTCACGGCACTGTCAGCATCGCCAGCCTTTGGCTGGGGTCATCAGGCGCATTCCGCGATCGACCGCGCGGCGATCGCTGCGCTGCCGGCTGATGGACCGATCTTCCTACGCGCCTACTCGGACTATATCGCTGCGTCTTCCACCATCCCGGATGGCTGGCGTAACGCGTCAGAGCCCTTTTCCAAAATCGAGGAGGACCCCAACCACGGCTGGTTCCGCGAGCGCTTCGCCTTCCTCAAGCCTCTTCCCCGGTCACGCTATGCTTTCCTGCTGGCGCTTTACCGCGAAAATCAACGCCTCTTGCACAGTGATCCTGCATCGGCGGCTTGGATCAACGTTCGCTGGACGGGCACGCTCCCGTTCGCGATCATGGAGCAATACGGCCACCTTGTCGCCGACATGCGCCAGCTTCGCACCGCGCGTGCGAACGGCGAGGCGCAGAACGCGAAGTTTCTGGAACAGATCTGTGCATTCGATGTGATCCGACTTGGTCACTATGTCGGAGATGGATCTCAACCGCTTCACGACACGATGAACAGCGACGGATGGCGGGGGCTTAATCCCCACGGCTACACTGCCGACGGAAGCATACACGCTCGCTTCGAAACGGCTTATGTCAAATTGATCGATCTCACCGAAGGTGATGTGCGCCAACACATGGCGCCGCGCTCGCACGAAGAAGGAGACTTATTCGACGCAGTGCTTTCCTACCTCAACGCGGCGGGCGATCATATGGAAACGGTGTACCAGCTCGATAAGCGAGGATCATTCAGCAGGCAGAGCGACCCCGATGCACGCGCACTTGTCTATGCAACAACCGCGGCAGGTGCATCAATGCTGCGTGATATGATTGCGCGCGCCTGGAGCGAGTCTCAGGCCATCGATGCCAACTTGGCGAACCCACTGGATCCACAAACACCTGGGTATGATCCTACGACGGGTTCCGCCCCGGCTAAGGTCGATCCGAACTGATCATGTGCGCGTGTTGATCTTCCGAAAGATCGCTCGTGCAGAAGACCCAATTGCCGACACCCGAGGCCGAATCTCGCCGTTCCAACTCCGGCCATTTGTTCAGCTGACTATAAAGTAGCTTATCGCACCTCCACGAGGTGAGTGCCTGAGGGCTGCTGCGTGAAGACGCAGCGCTTTTCGAGAAAGAGCTCAATCACCGCCGCGGCGGTCAAGCTGTGCTGACTCGGCTTGACGGTCGTAAAGCTGCCGCCGCCGGCGAGGGCGAATGGCAGCAGCAGCTGATCCGCCAGGTACGGCCCGGCGAACGCGTCGGAGGCGAGATAGCCTGCCATTCGGGCCGCTGCCGTCTGCGCGACCCGTTCCGCCGATACGCCGAGCTTACCAAAGCCGCTGACCACCTCCGTCACCTGTTCGAAAGCGGCTTCCAGCAGCAGGATGTTGCCCGGACCCTGGCTCTCGGGCAGTTCGCGGACCGCGAACGCCTCCTCCGACCAGTCGGCGAGCAGTTTCTTCGCGGTCGCGATCTCGCGATCGGCGACGCCGGGCGGGATGGCCGCGAACATTGCCAACGCTGACCGGGTGAGCGGTGCGCCTCGATCGAGGCAGTCGATAGACCTTAGCGGCGCTGGCGTGATGTCCACCTCGATCCGTCCGCCGCCACGCGGGTAGAAGCCGGGCCGCACCAACCGCGCTGTAACGGTAGGCCCCATCCGGTCGATGATCGGCAAGAAGCTACGGGCGATGAAATCGAATGGCGGTGCCAGCATGTTGTGCGTGCCGCCTTCGAGCACCAACCGCGACGGCGCATTCGAGATCGCCAGTGGCATCAGCACTGTCTGAAGTACCAGGCCCGTCGATCCCGCAGTGCCAACGGCGAAGTGGTATTCGCCCGGCGCGACCGGACCGGGGCGGAAGGTTACCGCCGACGCGCCAACGGTCAGCCCTTCGCATTCAGCTCCGCCGATCGCGCATGCCGCCTCGATCGCGGTGACGTGCTGGCGCATCAGCCCTGGCTTCTCACGGCCGCCCCTCACGTTGGTGATCCGGAACGGTGTACCCGTGACGAGCGCCAGCGCGCACGCGTTGCGCACCACCTGTCCGCCGCCTTCCCCTTTCGAACCATCGATCTCGATCATATTCTGTCTCGCATTGGGTGGTGTGCGTCAGCCCTTGACGCACACCACCTGCTTCAGTGTGTGGACGATCTCGACGAGATCGGCCTGCGCCGCCATCACCGCCTCGATCGGCTTGTAGGCGCGGGGACTCTCGTCGATCACCCCCTCGTCCTTGCGGCAGGCTACGCCTGCGGTCGCGGCGACGTGCTCCGCCACCGTGACTTCGCGCTTCGCCTGCGTCCGGCTCATCACCCGACCAGCGCCGTGCGAGCAACTGTCGAACGACTCCCTGTTGCCAAGGCCGCGCACGATGAACGACTTGGCGCCCATCGAGCCCGGGATGATCCCCATCACGCCTTCCGCCGCGCGCACCGCACCCTTGCGGGTGACGAGCACGTTCTGGCCGAAGTGGTTCTCCCGGCGAACGTAGTTGTGATGGCAGTTGATGGCCTCAAGCTCCGCGTCGAACGGCTTGGCGATGACGCCGCGTATGGCGCGTATCACGTTTGTCATCATCATCCGCCGGTTTAGCGCCGCATAGTCCTGCGCCCAGCCGACCGCCTCGACATAGTCGTCGAAGTGTTCGGTTCCTTCCGGGAAATAGGCGAGATCCTCGTCGGGAAGGTTCAGGAACCACTTGCGCATATCCTGCTTCGCCAGCTCGATGAAAAAGGTGCCGATCGCGTTGCCGACGCCGCGCGAACCCGAGTGAAGCATCACCCAAACGCGCTGCTCGGTATCTAGGCAAACCTCAATGAAGTGATTGCCTGTCCCCAGCGTGCCGAGATGGACCAGGTTGTTGGTCTTGGCCAGCTTCGGATACTTGGCGACGATCTGCCCAAACCGGCCAGCGAGCGTCGCCCAGGCCTCTACGATCTCGACGGGCGGATCACCCCACGACCCGGGATCGCGCTTGCCCATCTTCACATCGCGGCCGACGGGCACCGCCCGCTCGATCGCGGCGCGCACGCCTTCCAGATTATCGGGCAGGTCGCTCGCCATCAGGCTCGTCCGCGCCGCCATCATGCCGCAGCCGATGTCGACGCCAACCGCTGCCGGGATCACTGCGCCTTTGGTCGCGATGACCGAACCGACGGTTGCACCGATGCCGACATGGACGTCGGGCATGACGGCGACGTGCTTGAACACGAACGGCATCTTCGCCGCCGACGCGAGCTGCACCCGCGCCTTGTCATCGACCGGGACGCCGCGCGTCCACATCTTGATCGGGACGCCGCCCTCGACGGTCTGGACATCATAGTTCGCGATCATGTTTGCCTCCGGTGATCTCTGCGTTTGGGGCGACTGGCTGATTCCAGCCGCCCCGGCCGCGTTGTCGGACTGCTCGATACCATTCGATCCGACGCGATCTCCACAGCATCGGTTGTGCCAACTTCCGGTGTCTGCACCAAATTTTGACTAAGAGCCTGTAATTTATCCACATTGTTTTTGGGACCAGCATACTGCTATTCTTTGGCCGATAATAAATATGAGTGACAGGGATATCGACTTATCCTATCGTATAACCATGAAGCCGCTGGTAGTGATCGGATTCCTTGGTTCCACGCTGGATGGCAGCAAGCACGACGCCTCCCGCTGGAACAAGTGGCGGCCGTCCGTGGGCCTCGCCATGCATGAGGATCTGCGGATCGATCGTTTCGTCCTCATCCACGGCACCCCGCACCAGCGGCTTGCCGACTTCGTCGCGCGGGACATTGCGTCGGTCTCTCCCGAAACGCGCGTCGAGCCGCACCTGATCGACTTCGCCGATCCATGGGATTTCGAGGAGGTTTACGGCAAGCTGCTCGACTTCGCTCGCGGCTGGCCGTTCGATCCTGAGGCGGAGGACTATCTCGTCCACATCACCACCGGCACTCACGTCGCCCAAATCTGCCTCTTCCTCCTGACCGAGGCGCATTACCTGCCCGGCCGTCTGCTCCAGACGCAGCCCCGACGAGGAACGGCCGAGCCGGCAGGGACGTGGAACGCGATCGACCTCGACCTGTCGCGCTACGACAGCATCGCGACGCGCTTCGCCGCCGCGAGCGCGGAGAGCACATCGTTTCTAAAGTCCGGCATTGAGACGCGAAGCGCCGTGTTCAACGCCATGATTGACGAGATCGAGCAGGTCGCGACCCGCAGCCGCTCACCGGTGCTGCTGATGGGACCGACGGGTGCTGGGAAGAGCCAGCTGGCCCGGCGCATCTATGATCTGAAGCGGCTGAAGCATCAGGTAAAAGGCGCCTTCGTCGAGGTGAACTGCGCGACGCTGCGTGGCGACAGCGCTATGTCGGCGCTCTTCGGGCACAAGCGAGGCGCGTTCACCGGCGCCGCCGCCGACCGCGCCGGGCTGCTGCGCACGGCGGACGGTGGCATGCTGTTCCTCGACGAGATCGGCGAGCTCGGGCTGGACGAGCAAGCCACCATTCTGCGCGCGATCGAGGACAAGAGATTTCTACCAGTCGGTGCCGACAAGGAGGCCGGGTCCGACTTCCAGCTCATCGCGGGCACCAATCGCGACCTCTCGCAGGCCGTCGCGGAGGGCCGTTTTCGTGACGACCTCTACGCCCGCCTCAACCTATGGACCTTCACGCTGCCAGGCCTCGTCGATCGGCGTGAGGATATCGCGCCCAATCTCGATTACGAACTCGACCGCTTCGCTGAGCGCGAGGGCACACGCGTCACCTTCAATAAAGAGGCACGCGATCGCTATCTCGCCTTTGCGGGAGGCCCCGACGCGCGCTGGACCGGCAACTTTCGCGATCTCGCCTCCAGCGTGACCCGCATGGCAACGTTCAGCCCGAAAGGCCGCATCGACGCCACTTGCGTCGAGGCGGAGGTTATCCGCCTGAAGCGGCTGTGGTCGGTTGGATCGGCACCGGACGACGGGTTGGTCGAAGTACTGTCGCCAGACCGCGTCGGGACGCTTGATCCGTTCGACCGTGTTCAGCTGGCCCACGTCGTGGAGATCTGCCGACGCAGCCGCTCGCTCTCCGAAGCCGGCCGCACGCTGTTCGCCGCGTCGCTGGCGAAGCGCGCGTCCTCCAACGATGCCGACCGCCTGCGCAAGTACCTTCAGCGGTTTAACCTGACATGGCAGGAACTGCGTGATCGAGCGCAAGTTCGCCAATAAGCATCAGACGCGGCCACTCG
>NZ_JALNUT010000013.1:0-78218 GCF_026540945.1 Sphingomonas sp. GC_Shp_3 | reverse complement strand
GAAGGATCACCAGATGCGGCATGCCCGGCAGCACGCCGAGCAGGCCGAGGATGATCGCCACCGGCGTCCACGTCCGTGCCGAGCCGAACTGGCTGCCGATCTGGCCCGCCAGATCCATGCTCGACTTCACGCGCGTCACGATGGCGGCGGCTGCGATCGACAGCATCAGCGACGGAATCTGTGCGACGAGTGCGTCGCCGATCGCGAGCAACACGTAATTGTGCGCAGCCGCACTGATCGTCATGCCGTGGCTGACCGGCCCCAAGATCAACCCGCCGACGATGTTGGCGGCGAGGATCAGCAGGCCGGCGACCGCATCGCCCTTCACGAACTTGGACGAACCGTCCATCGACCCGTAGAAATCCGCCTCGGTGGCGACGTCGATGCGGCGCTGCTTGGCTTCTTCGGGCGTGATCAGGCCGGCGTTCAAATCGGCGTCGATCGCCATCTGTTTGCCGGGCAACGCATCAAGCGTGAAGCGCGCGGACACTTCCGACACGCGGCCCGCGCCCTTGGTCACCACGATCATGTTGATGATGACGAGGATGGTGAACACGAACAAACCGACGACGTAATCGCCGCCGATGAGGAAGGTGCCGAACGCCTCGATGACATGGCCCGCCGCGCTCTCCCCCTCATGCCCGTGCACCAGCACGACGCGGGTGGAGGCGACGTTCAGGCTCAATCGGAACAGCGTCGCGAACAACAGCACGGTCGGAAAGGCGGAGAAGTCGAGCGGCTTCTGCGCGTTCAGTGCAACCATCAGCACGGCGAGACTGATCGTGATGTTCATGATGAAGAACACGTCGAGCAGCGCCGACGGGATCGGCACCACCATCAGCACGACGAGCATCAGGATCGCGACCGGCAGCGAGGCCTGCCGCGCGAACGGGCCGATAGCCCCGGATTTGAGCGCCATAGCCATCCGTTAGCCCCCCATGCTCGCAAGCATCATGTACGCCAGCCGCGCCGTATTCGGCGTGGGGCGCAGCAGGCTGGCGGTTTCGGTGCGGCCGCTGTTGAGCCGATCGATCGTCGCGCGCGCCCAGCTTGCCGCGTCGGCGGTGCTGGTCTCGGACGCGCCGGGGATGACATCCGCGCCATCGCCGAGCTTGGTAGCGGCAAGCTGGATCGGCGGGATGGCGATGCCGCCCTGCCCGAGCTTGTCGGTGAAACGCGCGTAGATTTGCGCGAGCGTACGAGGCTGGCCGGCGGCGGTGTAGAATACCGAGCGGTTGGCGTGCGCGGCGGTCGGAAACATCGCCGCGCCGCTCGCATCCGGGTTTTGCGCCATCGTTTTCAGGAACGAGCGCGCGCCGCCCAGCCCCAGGAAATGCGCCATGTAGAGATCGGTGCTGGTGGCATCGCGGCCGATCGAGCTTTCGATCGCCGTCTTGTTGTCGCTGGCATGTTCCGCCGCCATCAGCGACGCGGTCTGCGGGTCGTTACGAAGGTCGAGGATCGCGCGGCGCGTCGCCGGGTCGCTCACCGTCATACGACCGCTGCCATTGGTGGAGATCGCGTTCGCCGCCCAGTCGAGGCCATGTTCGGCGCCGTGCTGCTTGACGACCTTCAGCCAGCTTTGTTCGATGAACTGGTAGAGGCCCGATGCGCTCGACGCAGCCGAGTGGGCATTGGCGCGCATCCCGCTCTCAAGCTGCGCCTGCCCCATCAGATAGTGGAAATCGACGCCGGTCTTCTGGCTCGCGAAGGCGATCGCGGACTGGATCGATCCGCCCGCGCTGCTGCCTGTCGTCGATGTAAGCGGATTGAACGGCATTCTTCCCCGGCAGATGACCCTTGTACGGGGACATCACAGCAAGGGGCGTGCCAGTCTCCTAGAAATCAGGCGTAGGCGGCGATACCCGCGCTGCGCCGGTAGCCGGGACCGACGCCCCCGGTCAGATTTTGCAGGCGGCGGCGGACATTTGCCGCCATTAAATTCACGTAGATCCGGCACGTTTCGTTCAGCCGGTTGGCCTCCTCGGCAAGATCACGCAGGTCATCGCCGGCCGGGCCGTTGCCAAGCCGGGCGAGATCCTCGATGTGGCCAAGCTTGTCCGCGGTTGCCCGCTCCAGCGCGGCGGCGTCGTTCGCCTTCAGCGCCGCAATCTCGGCATGGAGCGATTCGATCACGCGGATCAGCGCATCGCGACGGATCATTTCGACGTCCACTCCTGCTTCATCGTCAGCATCCGGTCGGCAATCGCGTCCGGGTCGATCCTGTAACTGCCGTTCTCGATCTGCGCGCGCAGCGCCGCCACCCGCGCGGCATCGACCGGTGGCTGCGCCGCCGCCTCTGCCGCGACGCCCGAAAGCTGCGGCACCGCGCCAACATCATCGCCTCGCGCGACCGTCTTCGCCGCCGAGGCGACGCGGGTCACCGATGCGACCGGACGGCCGTTCGATGACAGGGGTTTGGGGCCGATCGACTGAACCACGCGATACACCTCGGGTTTCACACAAGAGGTATAACGGCGGGCATCGCGCAAAGTTTAAGGATTTATCCTTCCCAACCGGGCAGCGTCACCTGGCCGGTCGCGACGGCGATGGTCTGCACGGGCACGCGCGACTCCTCGACCTTGATGAGCACGCGGCCACCTTCGGGTGCGTCACCCATCGCGATGCCTTCGCGCGTAATCGAAAAGCCAGGCGATCCCGCCTCGATCGTGACCGGATCGCCGCGATGGATCACCACCTCCGCCTTTACCGACGGCGCACCGGCGGCGGCGCGTGCCGCCGGTGCGGTGGCAGCGGCGGTGACGGGCACGAACAGCCGCCAGTCCGGCCCGCTGCACGTCACTACCACCGCATCATGCGTGTCGGAACGCCACGACAGTGACACCATCGGGCAGGCGGCAAGTTTCAGCCGCCCGTCCACCGTGCTGCGCGCGCCGCCCTCCGCGCCGATCGGCCGGCCGGTGAAGGTCGCGACCGCGCGGTCGATCGTGGCGGTATCCTGAAACGAGGTCGCCGCCAGCGCAGGGCTGGCAACAAGCAGGAGCGGCAAGACGGAATAGCGCATCATGGTTTCCCGGATGGTCGATGAGGAATGGCGGCAAGATCGGACGGTATCGCGGCATCATCTTGCCGGGTGCCGGCAAAGCCGAGCGTGACCAGCACGCCCCGATGGCCGTAATCAGGCTTGGGCGCGCCGACGATGGTCATGCGCCCGGCCGGCACCGCACGCGCGGCGGCGACCGCGACGGCAACCGCGCGTGCACGATCGGCGGCAAGGATCGCGCCGCTGCCGCTGATCGGGTCGACATCGGCCGCCGACCCATCGACCGAACCGGTGATCCGCAACGTCACGCGCGGGTCTCGCGCCGCCTCGCGCGCCCAAGCGACGAGGCTGGCGGGTGTGCTCGGCAACACCGCCGAGCCGGGCGCGAAATCGAGCATCGCGGCGGCGGCAAGCGGTATCGGATCGGGCGTTTTCATCGCCTCGGGCGCGTGGGTCGCGCCGAAGCCGGCGCGGATACCCTGCGCGAGCGCCTTGCGGTCGAGATGCTGGCTCGCCTGCAAGAAAACGAAGAAACCGACCAGCAGCAGCGCGAGATCGGCAAGCGTCATCAGCCACGCGGGGCGGCCGGATGCGCTTTCGGGGAAATCGTCGTCGAGCGTCATGCGGCATCGACCTCGGCGAGTTTGGCGAAGGTCGCCGGGCGTGGCTGCTCGCGGATCGCCAACGCGACCAGCGGCGCTTCCAGCCGCAACCGCTCCATCGCCTCGCCGCGCGCCTGACGCCGCAGCCGGGCCGCGATCGGTGCCGCGACGAGATTGGCGAGCAGCGCGCCGTACAACGTCGCCAGTAGCGCCACCGCCATCGCCGCGCCGATCGCACTGGGATCCTGCATCTTCACGAACATCGCGACCAGACCGACCAGCGTGCCGACCATGCCCATCGCCGGCGCAAGCTCCGCCATGCCCGCCCACACGTCGGCGGCGGCGACATGTCGGTCGATCCGCGCGCGGCGCGCGTGGCGCAGCAGTTCCTCGACCTCGGCGGGCGCGCGCCCATCGACAATGGCGGCGATCGCGGCGGCAAGATCGGGATCGGCGATCACCGAACGATCGAGCGCCACCACCCCGTGCCGTCGCGCGATCCGGCCCAGGGCGGCGATCTGATCGACCAGCGGGGTGGCATCGAACCGCCTGCGCGTGAGCGTCGGCAGCGCGGCAATCGCGCGGCCAAGATCGGCAAACGCGGTCCGCAGGACGGTCGCGAGCAGCGTACCGCCGCCAACGATCGCAAAGGCGGTCGGATCGAGGAACGGCGCGAGGGTGAAAGTGTCGGTCATCGCCTGACGCGTTGCAAAGCGCGGGCCAGTTGCCCCGGCCGCTCCAGCAGGATGAACGCTGGCACCGTGGCCGGCAGCGACCGGCAGGCCTTGCCGGCCGCCCGGCAATCCTTTGCCGCCGCTTGCCGCTATCCACCGGCGAACACGCTCGAACGGCAGTTGGCACGGCGTTTGCTGTGTTCCCCGCGCAATCTTGAGCAGGAGTTCGCCCCGGTGGCTGACAATACGCTTTTCGGTATCCACGCCAACGCCCTCGAGGTGCGCTCGCAGCGTATGGGGGTGCTTGCCTCGAACATCGCCAACGCCTCCACCCCGGGCTTCAAGGCGAAGGACATCGACTTCCAGTCGGCCTTGGCCTCGCTGGAAAGCGGCAGCGGCGTGGATAGCGGCATGGCGGCGGCGACCAAGTATCGCGTGCCGAACCAGCCCTCGATGGACGGCAACACCGTCGAGCTCTCCAGCGAACAGACCGCCTTTGCCGAAAACGCAGTGCAATATCAGACCACCTTGTCGTTCCTGAACGGCCGTATCGCGCAGGTCACCCGCGCGCTGAAGGGGGAGTAAGATGTCGAACCCGCTCACCATCTTCCAGGTCGCCGGGCGCGCGATGTCCGCGCAGCTGGTACGGATGAACACCACTGCGTCGAACCTCGCCAACGCCGGCGCGGTCGCGAGCAGCGCGGACACCGCCTACCGCACGATCAAGCCGGTGTTCCGCACCGAGTATGACAATGCCAGCGGCCTCGCCACCGTCAACGTCGAGCAGGTCGTCACGGCGGGGCAGGACCCCACCAAACGCTACGATCCCGCCAGCCCGATGGCCGACAAGGACGGCAACGTCTGGGAAAGCGCGGTCGATGAGACGCGCGAGATGGTCGACATGATGGAGACCTCGCGCAGTTACCAGAACAACGTCGAAGTGATGCAGACGGCCAAGTCGCTGATCCTCGATACCCTCAAGATGGGACGATAAGATGAGCGACTTCGACACGACGCTGTCCAGCCTCGGCATCAACAGCACGAGCAAGACCGCCGATGCAACGACCAGCAACACCACCAGCGGATCAACCACGCTCGGCCAGTCCGATTTCCTCAAGCTGCTGACCGCGCAGCTCAACAATCAGGACCCGTTCAGCCCGGTCGACAACACGCAGATGGTCGCGCAGATGGCGCAGATCTCCACCTCATCCGGGGTGAGCGACCTCAGCACCACGCTGAAGTCGATCGCGACCAAGCTCAACGGCACCAGCACCAGCGACGCGGTGTCCTTTGTCGGCAAGACCGTGCTGACCGCCGGATCGACCGCTTACGGCCGCAGCGCGGGTGGCATCGCCGGCGCGGTCGAACTCGGCGCGGCGGCGAGCGACGTGAAGGTGACGATCAGCGACGCCAGCGGCAACCCGCTCAAGACGTTGTCGCTTGGAAATCAGGCGGCCGGCACCGTGAAATACGATTGGGACGGCACCACCAGCGGCGGCACGGCGGCAGGCTCCGGCCCGTTCACCGTATCGGTCGCCGCACAGAACAACGGCGCAACCGTCAAGGCCACCGGCCTCGTCTGGGCGCCGGTCGAATCGGTGTCGGTACCCTCCTCCGGCACGCCCAGCCTCAACGTCACCGGCATCGGCACCGTCGCGGTCAGCGACGTTCGCCAGGTCGGCTGATCCCTCTAAACCCCTCGCCCAAGGAACACGCACATGACCTTCTACACCTCGCTGTCCGGCCTGCAGGCGGCACAGACCGACATGTCGACCATCTCGAACAACCTCGCCAACGTATCGAGCGATGGTTTCAAGAAAACCCGCAGCGATTTCGCCGACGTGATGGCTACCAACTTCTACACCGACCCCAAGACGCAAGTCGGCATGGGCGTCAAACTGACGCAGAACGTCCAGCAGTTCGGCGAGGGTAACCTGAAGACCACCGGCGGTGCGCTCGATCTGGCGATTTCCGGCGATGGCTTCTTCACGGTACAGACCGGCAGCGGCAGCAGCGGCGCGCAGGCCTATACCCGCAACGGCAGCTTCACGGTCGGGCAGGATCACACCATCATCGATTCGCAAGGCAGCGCGCTGCTCGCCTTTCCGGTCGATGCATCCGGCAATGTGACGGCGACCGGCGCCGACGGCCTCGCCAAGGTGACGATCCCCACCACCAGCGGCACACCGCTCCCCACCTCGAAGGTGACGCTCGACGTCAATTTCGCCACGGGCGCGGCAGCCCCAGCCGCAACGTTCGACCGCAACACCCCGTCGACCTACAACAACTCCGCCATTACCACGATCTACGACAGCGCCGGCAACGCGCAACCGCTCACCAATTATTTCGTCCGCGACACCAAGGCCGATACCGCGACGTCGACCGGCTGGACGATGTATTCCTATGCCGGCGACCAGCAGCTTACCAGCGGCGGCGCGGCCGGGGTGCCGGTCAGCTTCGACACCAGCGGCACGATGACCGCGCCGTCGGGCCCGACCAGCTTTGACGCGTTCACCGCATCGACAACCGGCATTTCGCAAAGCCTCTCGATCGATCTCGCCGGTTCGACGCAGAAGGCATCGACCTTCTCGGTCGCCGCGCGCAGCCAGGACGGCGCCTCGGTCGGCCAGTTCTCCGGCATCAGCGTCGGCAAGGACGGCGTCATCACCGCGAGCTTCTCCAACGGCGACAGCAAGGCGCTCGGCAAGGTCGCGGTCGCCAACTTCACCACGCCGACCGGCCTGCGCCAGCTCGGCAACAGCTACTGGAGCCCGACCGGAATTTCAGGCCAGGCATCGCTCGGCGCGCCGGGGGATAACGGCTTCGGCGGCCTGCTGTCGGGCACGATCGAGGGTTCGAACGTCGACATGACCGAGGAGCTGGTCAACCTGATCGCGGCGCAGCGCAACTTCCAGGCGAACTCGAAGGCGCTTGATACGCAGAGCCAGCTCATTCAGACCATCGTGCAGATCCAGGGCTAAGCCTTAGATGGACAAGCTGGTCTACACCGCGGCGACGGGCCTCAAGGCGCACATGCAGGCGCAGGCCGCGATCGCCAACAACATGGCGAACGCGGCGACGATCGGCTTTCGCGCCGATCGCGCGCTGTTCGACCGCGTGAACCTGACCGGCGAGGGCTTCGACAGCCGCATGCCCGCCTCGGAGGAGGTGCTCGATATCGACCGCACCGCCGGCGCGATTACACAGACCGGCCGCCCGCTCGACATCGCGAT
Source organism: Sphingomonas sp. GC_Shp_3 (assembly GCF_026540945.1). NCBI lineage: Bacteria > Pseudomonadati > Pseudomonadota > Alphaproteobacteria > Sphingomonadales > Sphingomonadaceae > Sphingomonas > Sphingomonas sp. GC_Shp_3. The sequence continues at coordinate 70,705 of NZ_JALNUT010000013.1, read as the reverse complement.
CCCCGGCGAAAGCTGGCTCGCGGTGCAGGCGCCCGACGGCACCGAGGCGTACACCCGGCGCGGCGACCTTCAGGTCAACGCGTCGGGCGTGCTGGAGACGGGAGACGGCTTCCCGGTGATGGGCGCGTCGGGCGGCCCGATCACCGTGCCGCCCGCGCAAAGCATCAAGGTCGCCGAGGACGGATCGCTGATGATCGTCCCCAACGGCGGCGACCCGACGCGCCCGCAGATCCTCGACAAGCTGAAACTCGCCAGCCCCAAGGGTAGCCAGACCGTCAAGGGCCTCGACAATCTGCTGCGCGTCAAGGGCGGCGGCGTGCTGCCGCAGGACATGGACGCCAAGGTCGAGGGCGGCGCGCTCGAACAGTCCAACGTCAACATGACGCAGGCACTGGTCGACATGATCGAGAACCAGCGCAGCTACGAGGTTCAGGCGAACCTGATGAAAGAAGCCAAGACGATGGACGAGAGCGCCGCTTCGGTGATGCGCGTCTCCAGCCAGTAAGGGAAAAAGACCATGACCAGTGCAGCCATGCATATCGCCCGCACCGGGCTAGACGCGCAGGACATGCGGATGCGCGTGATCTCGAACAACCTCGCGAACGTCAACACCACCGCCTACAAGGCGGATCGCGCCAATTTCGAGACGCTTGCGTACCAGACGATCACCGCGCCGGGATCGCCCAGCACGGCGGAATCGAACTATGCGACCGGACTCAACCTCGGCACCGGCGTGCGCATCCAGGGTACTTCGCGTATCGACACGCAAGGGTCGATGCAGACCACCGGCAGCAGCCTCGACATGGCGCTCGACGGGGACGGCTATTTCCAGGTGCAGATGCCCGGCGGCACGCTCGGCTACACGCGCGCGGGCAATTTTTCGCGCTCGGCCGAAGGGCTGCTCGTCACCTCGGAGGGCTATCAGGTGCAGCCCGGCATCACCATTCCGGAAGGTGCATCGTCGCTGACGATCGGCACCGACGGCACCGTCTCGGCGATCGTGCCGGGGCAGACCACCGCCACGCAGCTCGGCCAGATCCAGGTGGCGAGCTTCCCCAATTCGGCGGGACTGGCGGCGAAGGGCGACAACTACCTCACCGAAACCGCCGCCAGCGGCACCGCCAATCTCGGCGTGCCCGGACAGGACGGGCGCGGCAACGTGCGGCAGGGGATGCTGGAGGCGTCCAACGTCAACGTCGTCGAGGAACTGGTCGACATGATCGAGACGCAGCGCGCCTATGAGGTCAATTCCAAGATGATCTCCGCGACCGACGACATGCTCAAATACGTCAACCAGAACATCTGATGGGCATGTCGATCCGCTTCGCCACCGGTTTCTGCGCCGGTTCGGTGCTTGTCCTGCTGCTCGCGCCCGCCACGGCAGACGCCAAGCTGTTCGGCACCAAGAAGCCGCCGGTCGATTATTCGACCGTCATGGCGAGCGTGCCGGATGCGCCGCCGCCTGCCAACGGCGCGATCTTCCAGGCCAGCACCGGCTATGCCGCGCTGTACGAAGGTGCGCGCGCGCGCCGCGTCGGCGACGTGCTGACCATCGTACTGGTGGAAAGCACCGCCGCGTCGAAATCGGCCAGCTCGAAACTCGGCTCCAGCGGCGGGCTAAGCATCACCCCGCCGACGACAGGGTCGCTGTCGCTGTTCCAGGGCACCGACGCGAGCATCAGCGGCACGCGCAACTTCACCGGCCAAGGTGCCACCGACCAGTCGAACTCGCTGTCGGGCGAGGTCAGCGTGACGATCAGCAAGGTGCTGCCCAACGGCACGATGCTGATCCAGGGCCAGAAGCGCGTCACACTCAACCGCGGTGACGAGTTCGTCCAGATCAAGGGGCTGATCCGCGCCGCCGATATCGACGCGAGCAACCGCGTCCCCTCCACCCGCGTCGCGGACGCGCAGATCGCTTATACCGGCAAGGGCGACATCGCCCGCGCGAGCCGGCAAGGCTGGCTCGGCCGGTTCTTCTCCGTCGTCAGCCCGTTCTGACGCGGCGTAATTGGCATGGCTCTTGCTGTAACTCAGGCATGATGCCCCCCGAAAGGTTCTCGATGTTGCGCTTGCCCCCGTTCGTGCTGATGTTGCTGGCGGCGTTCGCCACGGTGGTGGCGACGCCGGCGCGGGCGGACCGTATCAAGGATCTCGGCACCTTCCAGGGCATCCGCTCGAACCAGCTCACCGGTTACGGTATCGTCGTCGGCCTGCCCGGCAGCGGCGACGATAATCTCGAATATACCATCCAGTCGATGAAGGCGGTCGCTTCGCGCTTTGGGCTGCAACTGCCGCCCAACGTCAACCCCGGCCTCAAGAATGCGGCGGTGGTGATGGTCACCGCCGATCTGCCCGCCTTTGCCAAGCCCGGCCAGCGGCTCGACATCACCGTCGCCTCGATGGGCAAGGCCAAGAGCTTGCGCGGTGGCGCGCTGATCCTCACACCGCTGATCGGTGCGGACGGCCAGATCTACGCGATGGCGCAGGGCAACCTCGCCGTCGGTGGCCTGGGTGCAGAGGGCAAGGACGGATCGCAGATCGTCATCAACGTCCCCTCCACTGGCCGCATTCCCGAAGGCGCCACGGTGGAGCGCGCGGTGCAGACCGGGTTCGAGACCGCCCCCAACCTCACCTACAATCTGACCCGCGCCGATTTCACCACCGCGCAGAACGTCGCCACCGCGATCAACGGTCGCCTCGGCACCGGCACCGCCGAGGCGACCGACGCAGTGTCGGTCAAGGTGCGCGCCCCCGTCGGCGGCGATATCCGCGCCGCGCTGATGAGCGAGATCGAGAACCTCGACGTGGTGGCGGCCGAACCGCCGGCCCGCGTCATCGTCAACGCCCGCACCGGCACTGTCGTCATCAATTCGAGCGTACGCGTCGGCAGCGCCGCCGTCACCCACGGCAAGCTCACCGTCCGCATCGACGAGAAGCAGGGCGTCAGCCAGCCGGCACCGTTCGGCCAGGGCCAGACCACCAAGGTGCAGAAGAGCGCCGTCGCGGTCGACGAGGAGAAGCACCCGATGTTCCTGATCCAGCCCGGCCCGAAACTCGCCGACGTGGTGAAGGCGGTGAACGCAATCGGCGCGTCCCCGGCCGATCTCGTCGCCATCCTCGAAGCACTGAAGGAAGCCGGTGCGCTTAAAGCGGATCTCATCATCCTGTGACCGACATCGCCCCCACCTCCTCCGCATCCGTCAGCGGCATCGGCCGAGACACCAGCCGCCTCGCCACCCGCGCCAACCTTGAAAAGGCGGGCAAGCAGTTCGAGGCGACGTTCACCTCGATGATGCTGAAATCGATGCGATCGACGCATCTCGCCGACGATCTGTTCTCCTCCAAGGCGCTCGACACCTTCAAGGACATGCAGGACAAGCAGATCGCGCAGACCTGGGCGGACAGGGCGCCGCTCGGCATCGGCAAGGCGATGACCGACTTCCTCGCCAAGTCGCAGGCCAATCTCCAGCCGGCCACCGCGCCTGAGGCCAAGCCGAAGTGAGCGACCTGCTCGGCATCGGCGCCAGCGGGGTGCGCGCGTATCAAAGCGCGCTCACCACCGTGTCCGACAACATCGCCAACGCCACCACCACCGGCTACACCCGCCGCACGACCACGCTGAACGAGGTGGTGTCGGCCGACGGGATCACGTCGCGCGCGGCCGTCGCCGTGAACGGCGTCACGGTCGCCGGCACCGTGCGGCTGGCCGATGCGGTCAAGGCTGCGGACGTGCGCGCCACCAGCGCCGATCTCGCCAAGAGCGAGGCTGGCGTCACCACGCTCACCAGCATCCAGAGCGCGCTGACCGGCAGCGCGGTCGGTGATCGGCTGGCGGATTTCTTCAACGCCGCCACCGCCGTCGCCGCCGATCCCACCGCCTCGGCGCCACGCTCGACCATGCTCGAAGCGGCGAGTTCGGTGGCGAGCGCCTTCACCGCCACCGGCAAGGCGCTCGACAACGTCGCCGCCGATCTCGACGTGACGGCGGAGAACGCCGTCGAGACGCTCACCAGCCTCGGCACCGCGCTCGCCAAGGTCAACGACGGCCTCGGCCGCGCCACCGCCGGCACCAGCGGCGCGGCACAGTTGCAGGACCAGCGCGACCAGATCCTCGAACAGATGAGCGCGATCAGCGACGTGTCCGTCACCACGGATGCCGCCGGCCGCGCGACCGTACGGCTGGGCGGCGCGAGCGGACCGACGCTTGTGTCGGGCAACAACGCCGGCGCGATCACCTATGTCCGCAACGGCGGCAGCGTGTCCTTCGCGGTGCATTACGCGGGGGAGATCAACACGCTCACCCCAAACGGCGGCGCGCTCGCCGGCGTCAGCGACGGTGCGCAACGCATCGCCGATGCCCGCAGCCAGCTCGGCGCGATCGCATCAAGCTTCACCAGCGGCGTCAACGCCGTACAGGCACAGGGCGCAGACCTGAACGGCACCACCGGCGCGCCGATGTTCGCGACCGGCAGCACGCCTACCGACATCACGCTCGCGCTCACCGACCCGAGCGGCATCGCCGCCGCCGCCGTCGGCGCGGGCAAGCGTGACAACAGCAATCTTGCCGCGCTCGCGTCGCTACGCAGTTCCGGCGCATTCGAGAGTGACACCACCACGCTCGTCTCCGACAGCGCCGCCACCCTCGCCAGCCGCAAGACCATCGCCGACGCGCAATCCTCGATCCGTGATGGCGCGGTGGCGGCGCGCGATGCGGTGTCCGGCGTCAACCTCGACAACGAGGCGGTCGATCTGATGCGCTTCCAGCAGGCCTATTCCGCATCGAGCCGCGTCATCCAGGTCGCGCGCGACACGTTCCAGTCCATCCTCGACATCCGCTAGGCCGCTTCGCATGCAGATCAGCACCAACCAGTTCTATTCGAACACCGCCTCGCTGCTGCAGAAGCTGACGGAGAAGACGAACGACATCCAAACGCAGATTTCGACCACGAAGAAATATGCCGCGCCCTCCGACAACGTCGTAGCGTATCAACAGCTTGCCACGATCAAGCAGAGCGCCGCGGACAACACCGCCTATGCGTCGAACGTCAGCCTGGCGCAGAGCCTTCTCCAGCAATCCGACTCTGCGTTGACCTCGGTGGAAAGCGATCTCACCAAGGCTTCCGAACTCGTCACGCAGGCGAACAGCGACACGTTGAGCGATGCCCAGCGCAAGACGATCTCGACGCAATTGAAGAGCGTGATGGACGATCTCGCCAGCCTCGCCAATACGCGCGATGCGCGCGGCCAGCCGCTGTTCGGCGCCGCCACCGGCGACAGCGCGGTTACAAAGAACCCCGATGGCACGGTTAGCTTCACCGGCACCGGCACGCCGGCCAGCATCCCGATCGGTGATGGTGCCTCGATCCAGCCGACCGACAGCGCCGAACACGTGTTCGGCGGCATCGCCACGCCGGGGGGCACCGGCGACATCTTCTCGATCCTGTCCAAGTTCACCGCAGCGCTGGATGCGGGCGGCAGCGTGACTGCGGCGGCGGGCGAGGCCGGCACATCGCTGAGCGCGGCGCTGACGCAGGTGACGGGCGTCCACGGCGCGGTCGGCGCGCGCGCGGCACGGCTCGATCTCGTCTCCTCGACCATGAAGACCGCCGCCACCGATCTCGAGGCGACCCGATCGGGCATCGAGGATACCGACATCAGCACCGCCGTGATCGACCTGCAGAAGATGTCGACGGCGTTGCAGGCCACGCAGGCGAGTTTCACCAAGCTGAGCGCGCTGTCGCTGTTCGATTACCTGAAGTGACGCGGCACCGGTAACGCGATGGCGACGAATCGCGATTAAGCAACGGCCTTACCGGTCGTTCCTTATACCGAGCACGTAGCGACTAAGAGGACTTCAACACCCATGTTTCCGGTCATCGGCCTCGTCGTCCTCCTCGTCATGATCTTCGGCGGTTTCGCGATCACCGGCGGCGCCCTCGGCCCCGTCATGGAGGCGATCCCGCACGAGATGATGATCATCGGCGGCGCCGCGGTCGGCGCGCTCATCATCGGCAATTCGATGAAGGAGCTGAAGGCGCTCGGCGGTGGCCTCGGCAAGGTGTTCAAGGGGCCGAAGTACAAGAAGCAGGATTATCTCGACACGATCTTCCTTGTGTCGAAGCTGATGAAGATGCTGCGCACCGATGGCCCGATCGCGCTTGAGCCGCATGTCGAGGACCCGAAATCGTCCGCCGTCTTCGCCGAATATCCGCGCCTGCTGGCGGACCACACGCTCGTCAACCTCATCGCCGATACGCTGCGACTGGTGGTGGTCTCCTCCGGCACGCTCGACGTGCATGCGGTTGAGGAGGTGATGGACAATATGATCAAGACCCACCACCACGAGGTCGAAGGCCCACAGGGCACGATCGCCGGCCTGGCCGATGCGCTGCCCGCGCTCGGCATCGTCGCCGCCGTGCTCGGCGTGGTGAAGACGATGGGCTCGATCGACAAGCCGCCCGCGATCCTCGGGGCGATGATCGGCTCGGCGCTGGTCGGCACGTTCATGGGCGTGTTGCTCGCCTACGGCATCGTCGCGCCGCTCGCCAACCGGCTGAAGCAGGTGATCGATGCCGATGCGGCGATCTACCATGTCGTCAAGCAGATCATCATCGCCTCGCTGCACGGCCACCCGCAGCCGCTGGTGATCGAGGCGGCGCGCTCCGGCATCGCGCATTCCAACCAGCCCGGCTTCGCCGAGGTGTTCGACGGTTTGCGGGGGCGGTGAGCGTGATCCCGCCCCGCATCCCTGAACGGAGTCGGTACTGATGGCGGCCGCACGCGCACCGCACGGCAACAACCAGCCGCCCAAGATCATCTACAAGAAGATCTATATCGAAGGTCACGGCGGCCACCACGGCGGCGCGTGGAAGGTCGCCTATGCCGATTTCGTGACCGCGATGATGGCGTTCTTCCTGCTGATGTGGCTGCTCGGTGCCACCAACGAGAAGCAGCGCAAGGCACTCGCCGATTATTTCGCGCCGACATTGGTCGAGCTGAAGCAGAACAGCGCCGGCTCGAACGGCATCTTCGGCGGCGATTCGATCACCGCGCGCGACAATTACCCGCATGGTGCCAAGCAGACCGGCACCCGGTCCATGACGATTCCGGTCAATGCGAACGGCGGGTCGCAGACCGGCAGCGGCCAGGCCGGCTCGCTGAAAAACCGCGAGATCGCCGCACAGGATGCGAAGAATTTCACCGCCATGCACCGCCGCATCGAACAGGAAATGGCGGCCAGCCCGAAACTGTCCAAGCTCGCTTCGCACGTCCGCTTCGTGCGCACGCGCGACGGGTTGCGCATCGATCTGGTCGACGACGCCGACTATTCGATGTTCGCGCTCGGCACCACACAGCTCGATCCCCAGGCGGCGACACTGATCGGCATGATCGCGGACACGGTGAAGACCATGCCCAACCCGATCATGATTCGCGGCCACACCGATAGCCTCGGCTATGGCGACCCGATGGCGATGAACAACTGGATGCTGTCGAGCGGCCGTGCCGAGGCGACCCGGCGGCGGCTGGAGTCCGGCGGCATACCCGAAACCCGTTTCTACCGCATAGAAGGCGTGGCAGACCGTGAGCCGATGATCGCCAACACGCCGACCGATCCGCGCAATCGCCGCGTCGCCATCACCCTGCTCTACCGCGCGGGTGCGTTCGGCGAGTGATCGCGCTGCGTTCGCCTGTGAGGCTCGCCGTGCAGGCGGTGCTGGCGGCGCTGTTCCTCTATTCGCTGGTATCGTTGCCCGGCTTCGGTGTGCGCTGGGGCTGGTCGGCAGGCGGGTTCGCGCTGCTGCTCGGCTGGGCGGGAGCAGCGGCTGCGGGCGTTTGGGCGTTCGCGCGTCGTCCGCGCTGGCCGAGCCTCGTCGGCATGACGCTGGTGCTTGCGGCGCTGCGCTGCGGATCGGCGGCGATCGCCGACGGCCGCATCTCACCGGGCGATCCGCATGCCTATGTCGACCTTGCGCGCAACCTGCTGCTGCACGGGGATCTCGGCATCTACGACAGCGGATTGGGGACGTATTTCCACGCCTTCTACCCGCCGCTCTATCCGCTGCTGCTGGGCGGCTGGGGAGCTGTACTGGGGTTTTCCACAGCCTCTGTCCTGGTGTTCGGCACGGTCATAGACGGTGCCGCGGCGATGTTGATCGCGCTGCTGGGCCGACGCTTGGGGGACGGTGCCGCAGGGTGCCGTGCGGCATGGCTGTATCTGGTGTGGCCGTCCGTCATCTTTTCCGCCCCGCTCGCACAAAAGGAGGGGCTGTGTGCGCTGCTGGTCCTGGCGCTCGCCCATGCGTGGCTGCGTGCCGGCAGCGGCTGGCGCGCGGCGGCGGCGGTGGGCGTGCCGGCCGGGCTGCTCGCGCTGACGCAACCGGGGCAAGCGCCGCTTGCAGCACTCCTCGGGCTGGTGCTGTGGCGACACATCGGACTTGCCCGCATGGCGCGGCGTGGTCTTGCCGCCGTGCCGTTCGCATGTCTGGTGATGGTGCCTTGGTGGCTGCGCAACTGGCTTGCTTTCGGCGCTTTCGTGCCGCTCACCAGCGCAGGCGGGGTCAGCCTGTGGGTCGGCAACAATCCGCAGGCGACCGGCAACTGGATGCCGCCGCCGCCCCAGCTGCATGGCCTTCCTGAACGCGTGCTCGGCCCGCGGATGAGCGCCATTGCGGTCGCGTGGATCAAAAGCGAGCCGCTCGGCTTCATCCGTCTCACCGCGACCAAGCTGGTGCGCGCATGCGGCGTCGGCATCTTCGGCGTGGTGCGGCTGGAGGCGATGACGCCTACTATCCCGCGCCCGCTCGCCGCTCTGTTATGGCCGGTGTCGCACCTCGGCCATGCCGCGCTGCTCGCGCTGGCCGCGTGGCGCACGGGGTCACGCACGGTGCCGACCGCGCTGGTCTTGCTTGTCGTCGCATGCGGCCTGCAACTGGTGCTGTTCGGTATGTGGTTCGAGTTCGGCGAACGCCACCGCGAGTTCGTCACGCCGTTCTTGTTGTTGCTCCTGTGCTGGCGACCCGCGCCAGCGGTTGGAAAACCCGCGCCGACACCCTAGTTTGTCCAGGTGAGCAACACCCCAGTCACCGCCCGGATCGTCGACGGTGCCGCGGCCATGTCCGCCGCCGAGTGGAACGCCTGTGCCGGCAGCGACCATCCATTCCTCGCCCACGCATTCCTGTCGATCCTTGAGGAATCGGGCAGCGCATGTCCGCGCACCGGCTGGCAGCCCGTGCCGGTGGTGATCGACGGCGCCGACGGCCGGCCCGCCGCGATCGCGCCCGCTTATGCCAAGAGCCACAGCCAGGGCGAATATGTGTTCGATCACGCCTGGGCCGACGCCTACAGCCGCGCGGGCGGCGACTATTACCCCAAGCTTCAGATCGCGGTGCCGTTCACGCCTGCCCCCGGCCCGCGCCTGCTGCTGCGCGACCCGGCGCTCGCACCCGCGTTGATCGCCGCGCTGGAATCCGTGACCGACCAGCACGGCCTGTCCTCCGCCCACGCCACCTTCGTCACGCCGGATCAGGTGCCGCTGTTCGAAGCGGCGGGCTGGCTGATCCGCGAGGGCACGCAGTTCCACTGGCGCAACGAGGGCTATGCGAGCTTCGACGACTTCCTCGGCGCGCTTTCCAGCCGCAAGCGCAAGGCGATCCGCAAGGAACGCGCCGGCGCGCTGGAAAGCGGGATCATCGTCCGTCACCTCACCGGCACGGAACTGACCGAGGCGGCCTGGGATGCGTTCTGGGTGTTCTATCAGGATACCGGCGCGCGCAAATGGGGCCAGCCGTACCTGACACGGCAGTTCTTCTCGCTGCTTGGTGAGCGGATGGGCGATCACGTCCTGCTGATGCTCGCCGAACGGGGTGGCCGCCCGATCGCCGGCGCGCTCAACCTGATCGGCGCGGATACGCTGTACGGCCGCTACTGGGGATGTACCGAGGAGGTGCCGTTCCTCCATTTCGAGCTGTGCTATTACCAGGCGATCGACGCCGCGATCCGCCTTGGCAAGACGGTGGTGGAGGCGGGCGCGCAGGGCGAACACAAGCTCGCGCGCGGCTATGCGCCGGTGCCGACCTGGTCGGCGCACTACATTCCCGATCCGAACTTCCGCCGCGCCATCGCCGACTTCCTGGTGCGCGAACGCGCCTCGGTGGAGAGCGACCAGGAATATCTCAACGACCTTACGCCGTTCAGGAAGGCCTAGCCACGCCGCGTTATCGCCGGATGATTGGCGCCCGCAGCTCGACATCGCTGACCACCGGCCCCGGCTTGCTGTGGTCGACCTTGTACAGCACGCTCGCCCCATCGCGCCACACCTCGACCAGCCCGGTCGCCAGGCGCGGATCGTACGCGGGGGGCTCGATCAACCACACGTAATCGAACGCATCGCGCGGGAAGCGCGCCAGCGAGGTCGAGATCGGCCGCCACCATTCGCGCGGGCATTGCGCGGCTGTCACGATCTCGGACGGGTCGTGCGCGTACCGCCGCGCCTTGGCATATTGGGTGGTCAGCAACTGCGCACCGGCCATCGACCATTGATCGTTGGAATAGGCGAGCTTGCGCTCCAACGCGATCGCGGGGAGATGCTCGAGCCGCGAAGCGGTCCAGTCGCCGTAGCATTTCTCACCCACGAACGACACCAGACGTGCCCCGCGCGGCAGATGATCCAGTGCCTTCAACTCGCGATCGTATGTGTTCGCATAGATCCAGAAGCTCGCCGTTGTCGCTGCGATACGGATCAGGAAAAATGCCAGCCCCGCCGCCGCGAGCACCGCCGCGCCGCGCTCCGACAGACCGGGCTTGGGCCGGATCGCGATCACCGCGATGGCAATCATGAACGGCACCAGCCGCATGTCGGCATAGGCCGATCCGAACACGATCCGCGGCAGGAAGATATAGACCAGCAGCAGGAACAGCGCCGAAAGCCCGAGATTACGGGAATATTCGATGTTGGGATCGCGAAAGCCACGTACCAGGATCATCAGCAGCACCGCAAGGCTGGCGATGTCGAGCACCTCCCAGCGATCCCGGAACACCATGACGATCCAGCCGATCTTGGCGCGCCAGTTGAACCAGTCGGTCGTCAGGCCGCCGACATGGTCGCCGGTGCGCCAGAACACCATCAGCACCATCGGCAACGCCAGCGGCACGCAGGCAATCCCCGCGCGCACGGGCGCGTTCCACCAGCGCCGGCCCGCCGTCTTGCCGGCATCATGCTGGCGGATCAGTTCGGCGGAGAACGCCAGCACGCCGAGCGTCCCCCAGCCGAACGTGTGGCACAGCCACAACAGGCACGACAGCGGCACGAACACGGCGGCGCGCAGGCCCACGCGCCCGAGCCGCGCCATCCGCAGCCACAGCGCGAACAGGTTGAGCGCGATCGCCATCGACAACTCGAAATTGACGAAGCCGAAGTGGAACGGGTAGCCATAAGCGAGCGGCAACGCGAACAGGGCGGTGGCGGGGATGCGGCCATGCACCTCGCGCGCGATCCACAGCAGCCCCGACACGGTGAGCGCGGGAATCGCCATCACGATCAGCTTCACCCCGAGTTCTAGGCCGAAGACCTTCGCCATCGGGATGATGAGCAGATCGATGCCGAGATTGCCGATCAGCGACCAGTTGAAGTCGTACCATTCCTTCAGAAACGGATTGTCGGCGAGCGCGATTTGCACGCGGTAGCGCCCCATATGCCCGGGCAGATCGACCAGCGGCGGAATGTCCGGGCGCAGCAACGGGATGATCGCGATCAGCGTCGCGGCAATCACGAACAGGCGTGTCTGCCACCAACGCGGCGCTAACTGGGTCTCCATCGCTGTGCTTCTAGCGAGGTGGCCGCGCGTGCGGAAGCGCGAACAGAACGTCACGCCCATCGCTCCACGCCAGCCGAACATCGCCAAGCCGGGCGGGATCGATCTGCCCAGGCGTAATGAGCCAGATCAGGTCGTATCGCGTCCTCGGAAGGTCGGTCAGCGCCTGCGCGAGCGTGCGCACCTGCGGCCGATCGGTGCAGGGCGCATCCGTCACGATCTGCGCACGATCGAGCGCGATGCCTCGCAGCAGCGCAATGTCGGGGAGGAACTCGGTCCGCGGGGTCCGCCACGGCTGCACGCATGCCTGTCCGACGAACGCGGCCACGCGAGCGCCCCGGGGGACATGATCGAGTGCGGCGAGGTGGCGTGTCCAGTCGCGGCTTTCAGCGGCGAAGCTGGCGGTGCCGGCGACGGTGCGCACCATCAGAAATGCCAGCGCGGCCCAGGCGAGCTCCGCACGGCGGCGTTGCGGGACGCGCGCGTTGAAGCGGATCGACAGCAGCGCCAGCACGATCGCATAGGGCGCCGTGGCCATTGCCGCCCCACCCGGGCCGGACGGCACCGCCACCAACAGCACCAGCAAGCCGACCGCGGCGGCGGCGAGCATCGGCGCGTGGACGAAACGGCGGTCCTGATAGCTGCGGTGGATCATCAGCACGACCAGGACGATCGACGCCCAGTCCAGCAGCCGCCAGCGGTCCCGTAAAGCGCCAAGCACCCAACCGGGTTTCAGCGCGAGCGCTGCCAGCCAGCCGCCGTCCACGCCACCCGGCCGCCACGCCAGCAGCATCAGCGCCGGCGGCGCGATCGGCAGGCAATTCACCGCCGCGCGCCAGCCGCTCTCCGCCCAGCCACGCCGCACCGTGTCGCGTTCGACCGCGCGGGCACGCACCAGTTCGGCCGCAAAGATCATCACGCCGAGACTCGCCCAGCCGAGCGGATGCACCACGCAGACCACCGCCGACAGCACCACGAACACGCCCGCGCGCGCCTGCCGCTTCCGCGCCAGCCGCATCCACAACGCGACCATGTTGAGCGCGAGCGCCATCGCCAGCGCGACATCGATACGCCCGTGGAGAAAGGCCGGATGATAGGCGAACGGCAGCGCGAGATAGGCGACCGGCTGCACGCGGCCATGCGCCTCGCGCGACAGCCACAGCATCCCCGCCGCCGCGATCACCGGGATCGACACGGCGACCAACTTCACCGTCGGCACCAGCCCGATCAGCGGCGCGAGGCCCATAACCAGCAGGTCCGCCCCGCAAGGCCGCCGCTGCGCCAGACACCACGCGCCCGACCCGACGCCCGCGTCAAGCATCCCCCGGTAGCGCACGAGCGCCGCTGGCAGATCGGTCAGCGGCGGGATCGCCGGCCACAGCAGCGGCGCGGCGGTGAGCACCAGCGCAAGCGCGATGCACCACCGCGTTTCCCACCAAGGACGGGAAACGGCAGTCAGCACGGCGGAGCGACGGTCTTACGACCGCTCAGCCACGCCGCGCCGACATCGACGTCAGCGCTCGTCGCGCCGCCCCAGCAGCCGCAGGCGCAACGCGTTCAGCTTGATGAAGCCGGCCGCATCGCGCTGGTCGTAGGCACCCTGATCGTCCTCGAAGGTGACGACCTTCTCCGAGTACAGCGAATAGGGCGACTTGCGTCCGGTCACGTACACGCCGCCCTTGTAGAGCTTGAGCCGTACCGTGCCGGTCACCTTCGCCTGGCTGTGGTCGATCGCGGCCTGCAACATCTCGCGCTCGGGCGAGAACCAGAAACCGTTATAGACCAGCTCGGCATAACGCGGCGCCAGTTCGTCCTTGAGGTGCGCCGCGCCGCGATCGAGCGTCAACTGCTCGATACCGCGATGCGCGAGGTGATAGATCGTGCCGCCCGGCGTCTCGTACATGCCGCGCGACTTCATGCCGACGAAGCGGTTCTCGACCAAGTCGAGCCGGCCGATACCGTGCTTGCGACCCAGTTCGTTAAGCGTTTCGAGCAACGTCGCGGGCGACATGCCGACGCCATTCACCGCCACGCCGTCACCGCCCTCGAAGTCGATGGTGATGACTTCGGGCACGTTCGGCGCGTCCTCGGGGTTGACGGTGCGCGAATAGACGTAGTCCGGAACCTCCACCCACGGATCTTCCAGCACCTTCCCCTCGGACGAGGTGTGCAGCATGTTGGCATCGGTCGAAAACGGCGACTCGCCGCGCTTGTCCTTGCTGACGGTGATCTGGTGCTGCTCGGCGAATTCCACGAGCCGTGTGCGGCTGGTGAGATCCCACTCGCGCCACGGCGCAATCACCTTGATATCGGGCGCGAGCGCGTAATAGCCGAGTTCGAAGCGGACCTGATCGTTGCCCTTGCCGGTCGCGCCGTGGCTGACCGCGTCGGCATTCACCATCCGTGCGATCTCGATCTGACGCTTGGCGATCAGCGGCCGCGCGATCGAGGTGCCGAGCAGGTACAGCCCCTCGTACAGCGCGTTCGCGCGCATCATCGGGAAGACGTAATCCTTGACGAACGTCTCGCGCAGATCGTCGATGAAGATGTGTTCCGGCTTCACGCCTGCCGCTTCCGCCTTCTTGCGCGCCGGCTCAAGTTCCTCGCCCTGGCCGAGATCGGCGGTGAACGTCACCACCTCGCAGTTATACGTCTGCTGGAGCCACTTGAGGATCACCGAGGTATCGAGGCCGCCCGAATAGGCAAGGACGACACGATTGATCTGATCGGACATGGGCAGGCTCCGGCGGTGAGGAATCGCCCGCGGCTCTAGGGTGCGGTGGCCGCCTTCGCAACCGTGATGCGCGCCGATAGGGACGGCAGGAACGCCCGCACGGCGATTGCGATAGGAAACACGAAGACGATCCAAGTCATTCCGTCTCCACGCTGGCGTCCTCCTATAGTCATGGTAGCTTGGCGCCGATGCAGGATGCGATAAACCGGCTAACCCCGAAACAATCCCAATGTCTCGCGCTCGTCGCCGAGGGCATGACGAGCAAGGAGATCGCCCGGTCGCTCGGCCTCTCCGCGCGCACGGTCGACGATCATGTCGAAAAGGCCAGGATCAAGCTCGGCGCGCCGACACGGCAACGCGCCGCCGCCATCTTCCGCGCCCAACAGGCCGTGCCGTCGACACCGTATCAATTACGGTGTGAGCCGCCGGCAGTGGACGAATCGGCCATGCCCGAGCCAATCAACGCTCCGACATCGGGGCTGAACGACAGCGGGGCGGTGCCATTCGGGCACTTTCCCGCAGTCGCGACGTCACAACCTTCGTCACGAATACCGGAAGCCGTTCATCATCCATCGTCGACCCTGACCGTCACCATGCAAATCCTTGCCATCGCAGCAGCCATCGCGCTGATCGCGCTGGCGAGTCCGCAACTGATCCGGGGCGCCGAGGCGATAGCGGACTTCATACTCAAGACCACGCGAACGGACCGGGGGATCCACCTCCCCCGGTAAGGGGAAGCTCATGTCCGCACCTTATGCACTATCCACTGTTACAGTCGCGATACGCCAAGATCGCTGTCGTCCCGATGCGAAATCCTCGCACATGACGTGCGCCATCTTCGCCTGATGGCCGCTTGACTGGCCCGAGGCATCCTGCTTCCGCCCGGTCATGCTTCACACCGCTATACAGATCTATGTGAATGCTTTCCTGCCGCTGTGCCTGCTCACGCTCGGCGCGGCGATCCGGTGGGGCGGCACGACGGAGCGAATTGTCGCATGGTCCTGCGTTTTGGCATCCTCGATGCAAAAGCTGTTGATGGCCCTGTTCGGCCACAGCTTCCAGCAACTCGAACCGACCGTCATGGTTGTCGATCTGACCCTGCTGATCGCGTTGTGCCGGGTGGGTTTGCGCGATCCGCGCTGGTGGGTGCTTACGATGTGCGCGTTGCAGTTGCTATCCGCCTCGACACATCTCGAGCATCTGGTGGATACGGGCATGTCGCCGCTCGCCTACGCGATTTTGAGCGGGACGGGTGCGTACCCGACCCAGTTTCTGCTGATCGCCGGGATCGCCGGGTATCACGCCCGGACGAACCGACGCGTCACAGGCGCGCGATAGGGTCGGAATCGTCTTTCGAGAGGCTGGCGGCGCGTCTCGCCCCGCCATGCCGGCTCGCCCGGCGATACGATCGGCACCAGCGGTTGCGCGCGCTGAACGTGTTGTACGACACGTTGCGCGCGGTTGCCGGGGAGCTTGCGGTCGCGCCCAATGCGGTGCGCGCGTGCGATTACATCCGCCCAGATCTGGTGGATGATGTGGCGTTCGCGCTCGGCCTGTGGATTTCGCCCGGCGATTAGGGCACCCGCCGGACGTCAGGCTTCGGGGGCGCCGACCCGATCGGCGCCCCTCGCGTCGGTTTACCGATCGAAGCTGTCCGCGCGTTGCCCCAGCAACGTCACCTCGACCCGGCGATTGAGTCGCATTCCCGCCGGCGTGGCGTTGGTCGCGACGGGATCGCCCTCGCCATGCCCGCGTACGCGGAAGCGGGCGCGCACCACGCCGAGTTGGTCGAAGGCGGTGCGCACGCTTTCCGCGCGGCGTTCGGACAGGTCCTGGTTATGCGCATCGGTGCCGCGGGAATCGGTGAAGCCGTCGATCGAGACGCGCACGCCGGGATTGTCCTTCAGATAGCCGGCCAGCGCCTGCAACTTGTCGATCGCGTGCGGGCGCAGCACCGCCGAATCGGTCTGGAACAGCACATCCTCCTGCAAGGTCATGCGCGCGCCCTCGGGCGTCTGGCGAAAGTGATAGTCGCGCATCGCACCGCGATCCCAGTGACCGCGATTCGGCCCGCCACCGGGGCCACCGCGATCGACGACCACCACCTCCTCGCGCACCGTGCGGCCGGGGCCGTAGCGATCCCAGTTGAAGCGTGCGCGGTCCGGCCCGGCCACTTCGGCGAAGGCGCGGTCGGCGGCGTCCGCCTCGCGCCGGTTGACGTAGCCGTCGCGGTTGAAGTCGAAATTGCGCATCACGAACGCGCGGCCACGGGGGGTGCCGCGCAGCTCGGGGTACAGCATCGGCACGCCCGGCCCGGCAAGCCGATAGGGGTGATCGCCCGGCGCCCAGTCCCACCGGCCCTGTGCGGATGCCGGCACCGCGACCAGCAGCGCGCTGGCGGCAGTCGCCACCGCGAGGATCATACGGTTGGTCGTTTTCATGTAAAATTCCTTTGTCGGCCCACTCTTGGTGCAGGTTTGCCCGAACGCGCTTGAACGCCGTGTGAGCCATGCCGACAGGTGCCGTTCAGCGTATCGGCAGCCCGATCCGGGTAGCGGCACCGCGAACCTCGTCGAACAGCGCGGCCTCGGTGCCGGTCATCCACACCTGCCCGGTCCCGGCGAGCGCGTCGAACAGCGCGGCGCGCCGGCGCGGGTCGAGATGCGCGGCCACCTCGTCGAGCAGCAGCACCGGATGCCGCCCGGTGCGCGCCGCGACCAGCCCGGCATGCGCGAGCACGGTGCCGAGCAGCAGCGCCTTCTGCTCGCCGGTGGAACACAATGCCGCTGCCTGCCCCTTGCCAAGATGTGTGACGGCAAGGTCGGCGCGGTGCGGGCCGATCAGCGTGCGCCCCGCCGCCATATCGCGGCGGCGGCCGGCGGCGAGATCGGCGGCGAAGGTGTCGCCCTGCCCGGTCCACCCCTCCAGCACCAGCCCGGCGCGCGCGAACGGCCCGTCCGGCTGATCCGCGAGCACAGCGCCGAGCGACGCCACCGTCTCGCGCCGTGCGGCGTCGATCGCCGCGCCGTGCTCGCCCATCTGCGCCTCCAGCGCCGTGACCCAGTCGGCGTCGAGCGGCGCACCCTCCGCCGCTTCGCCGAGCAGGCGGTTGCGCGCGCGCATCGCCGCATCATAGCGGTTGGCGTGGACGGCATGGCCGGGCGCCAGCGCCAGCGTCAACCGGTCGAGGAAGCGCCGCCGCTCGGATGCCGGCTCGACGAACAGCCGGTCCATCGCCGGGGTCAGCCACAACACCGTCGTCCATTCCGCGAGCGCGGTCGCGGCGGCGGCGGCGCCCTGGATGCGCACGATCCGCCGCTCGGGCGCGGTGGAAACCGTGCCGGTCGCGATCTGCACGTCGTCACCGATGGTTGCCGCCACGCCGAACCCGCCGGCACCGCCCTGCCGCGCCATCTCGCCGAGCGCCGCCTGCCTGAGGCCCCGCCCCGGCGCGAGCAGCGACACCGCCTCGATCACGTTGGTCTTGCCCGCACCGTTCTCGCCGGTCAGCACGACGAAGCCGGCGCCCGGCTCCAGCGTCAGATCGGCGTGATTGCGAAAATCGGTGAGGACGAGGCGCGACAGCATCGCGGGTGCCTTAGCGGCAATCGCGACCATGACGCCAGTTTCACGCAACCGTCGCATCGACCCGGCTATTGAGCAGGCACCTCAAAGGAGAACCCCGATGCGCCTGCCCCTGATCGCCCCCGCCGAGCTCTCGCCCGAACAGAAGCCGCTCTATGACGACATGAAGACCGGCATCGCCAGCAACTTCAACGATTTCAAGGTGCTCGCCGACAACGGCGCGCTGATGGGGCCGTGGAACCCGTGGCTGCACGAACCCGTCATCGGCAAGGCAGTGTGGGACCTCACCAAGGCGATGTCGATGCAGGCGACGCTGCCCGATACGGCGCGGCAGATCGCGATCCTCGTCACCGGCGCGCATTTCGATGCCGCGTACGAGATCTACGCGCACATCGCCGTCGCCGAGCGCGAGAAGATGCCGCCCGCGCGCCTGTCCGCACTATGCGCCAACATCAAGCCAGCCGATCTGAACCCGGAAGAGAGCGTCGCATACGACGTCGCGTTCGCGCTGGTGAACGGCGGCGTGCTGCCCGAACCCTGTTACCGACTCGCCGTGGAAACCTTCGGCCAGCACGGCGCGAACGAGCTGATCTATCTCGTCGGCCTGTATGCTCTGGTGTCGATGACGCTCAACGGGTTCAACGTGCCGGTGCCGGAACGCGACTGATTGCCCTATTTCCGACATGACGCGAACGTCATTTCACCGTTCGTTCGCGTCCATGTAGAGCGCCTTATCCGGGCGTTGCGGCGCACACCCCTTAGCCCCTATGGCTCCATTGCCTGTTCGTAGGAACGGGCACCGGGCGGGGCGCGGGCCGGGCGGTGGTTTGAACGGGGCGTGGGTCTTTTGCGCGGATGATGCTGGCAGGCGGTTACGAATATTGGCGCTGGCACGACCGGTCCTTCCGGCGTCGTGCCTTCGCGTTCGGCCTCGCTTTGGCGATCGAACTGCTCATTGCGCTGTTGGTGCTGCTGTGGGGATCGCAGCGTCCCGCCGCCGTGCCGCCGAAGCCGAGCGAACTGCACCTGTTCGTCCCCTCCGAACTGCCCGACCCCGCCAGGAAACCCGCCGCCAAGGGCGAGAAGACCACCGTCCAGCACCAGCAGAAGGCCACCGCGCCCAAAGTCACCCAGCCTAAACCGGAGATCGTGCCGCCACCCCCGCCGGTGCCGGTCCCGCCCAAACTCATCACCATGAGCCAGGACGATTTCGCCGCAACCGACATTTCCAAGCTGCCCACCCACGGCAGCGACAGCGGTGACGACAAGCCCGGCGGCGGCAACAAGGGTGGTGCGGCCTATGGCCCCGGCGAGGGTCCGGGCGGCGAGCGGCTGTACAATGCCGAATGGTATCGCGAGCCGACCGATGCCGAACTGAACGGCTATATGCCCAAGAACGTGCAGGACCCCGAATACGCCGACATCGCCTGCCGCACGATCGAATCGTACCATGTCGACAATTGCCGCTCGCTTGGTGAATCGCCAATTGGCTCCGGCCTCTCCCGCGCGATGCGACTGGCGGCGTGGCAGTTCCTCGTCCGCCCGCCGCGCGTCGGCGGCAAGCCGCTGATCGGCGCGTGGGTGCGCATCCACATCTACTTTACCAGGCGCGCCGCGAAGGAATAGCCGGGCGAGCTTGGCGCGACACACGCCGCGCACTCAGCCCGCCGTCGAGCCGGTCCGCCCCCCCTGCCCGCTCGTTCGTTCCGAGCGTAGTCGAGGGATGGTCAGGCAGAGCAGGTGTCTTGCCTTCGCTCGACACGAACGGGGCGTGAAGGGAGAGGAACGCGCCCGCCCTTCACGCGGAAATTTTTGCCTAGCGGAAAAATCGGCCGCCCGGACCATCCTATAATATCGGCATGGGGACATTCAGGCCCCGCACTTGTGCCGAGGTCCAGCGTGAACGCGATCCAATCCTTCCTGAAACAGATCGGCACGCGCCGTATGTACCTGATGGGCGGTGTCGCGGTGGCGATGCTGGCGGCGCTCACCTTTCTCGCGTTTCGCGGCAGTTCGGCGGAACTGGGCTATCTCTACACCGATCTCGATCCGTCCGCCGCGCAGAGCATCTCGCAGAAGCTCACCGCGCAGAACGTGCCGTTCCGCATATCGGGCGACGGCACCGCGATCATGGCGCCGACCGACCAGCTCGCGCAACTGCGCATGAGCATGGCCGGCGAGCAGGTCGGCGGCAAGATCGGCTACGACGTGCTCGACAGCGCCAGCCCGTTCGGCCTGTCCTCCAGTCGCGAGAAGATGGACGAGACCCGCGCGACCGAGGGCGAACTCGCCCGCTCGATCGCGACGCTCGAGGCGGTGTCGAGCGCGCGCGTCCACATCGTCATGCCAGAACGTGCGGTGTTTTCGGACGAGGGGCGCAAGGCCACCGCCGGCGTAACGGTGCGCACGCGCGGCCGGCTCTCGCCCGAAAACGTGCAAGCGATCCGCTACCTCGTCTCCTCCTCCGTCCCCGAACTGTCGCCCGAATCGGTGTCGATCGTCGACCAGACCGGCCGCCTGCTCGCCCGCGCCGGCGACGCGGGTGCCGCCACCAACGCGGAGACCGACGAGATGCAGCAGGCGATGGAGGAGAAACTGCGCGCACAGATCGAAAGCCTGGTCGAGCCGATCGTCGGCGCGGGCAAGGTCCGCGCCGAGGTGTCCGCCAATATCGACCGCGACAGCCGCCGCGAGGAGTCGCAGACCTTCGATCCCGACAAGCAGGTGATCGCGCACCAGACCTCGGTGGAATCGGGCGACCAAAGCCAGGAGGGCAACCCCGCCGCACAGGGCGCGTCGGTGTCCGCACAGCTCCCCGGCAACGCGCCGGCACCCACCGCGGGCGGCAGCGATACCCGCCAAGCGAACAGCAAGCAGACCTCCGAAGACACCACCTACGACAACACCCGCACCAACGCGGTCGTCGTCCGCCAGCCCGGCACGCTGAAGCGCCTCACCGTCGCGGTGATGATCGACAGCGGCGCCAAGCCGCTCCCCGCAGCCCAGGTCCAGCGCCTCACCACCCTTGTCCAGAACGCGGTAGGCTACGACGCGCAGCGCGGCGACAGCGTCGCGATCGAGAACATGCCCTTCGCCCAGCCCGAGGAGGTCGCCCCGCTCGGCAGTTTCCTTAGCAGCCTGCCCAAGGACCAGATCTTCAACCTGCTCAAACTGGTGGTGATCGGCGCGATCGGCCTGTTCGCCCTGAAGATGATGCGCACCCGTGGCGGCGGCGCCGACCTGCCCGAGGGTGCCGTGCAGGAGCAGACGCTCCTCGGCCGCATCCTGCCGCCCGCGATCACCGGTGCCCCGGCGCTCGCGGCGCTCCCCGCGGGCGACGGCGTGTCGCACATGGAACAGATCGACCAGGAGATCGCGCTCGCCCAGGTCGAGGGCGGCATCAAGGCCTCCTCGCTGCGCCGCATCGGCGAGACGATCACCGCCAACCCCGCTGAATCGGTTTCCGTCATCCGGCAATGGATGAACGCGTGATGGAGAATATCATGGACGCCCCCGCATCTTCCCAGCCCGCCCCAGACCTTGCCGCGTTCGGCACCAGCTTCGATACCGGCCACGATGTCGCGCTGAACGCGCGCGAGCCCGCCGGCCTCGAAGCCTTGTTCGACGTGCCCGTCCGCGTCCAGGCGATCCTCGGCCGCGCACGCATGCCGATCTCCGACCTGATGGCGCTGCGCCCCGGCGTGGTGGTCGAGCTCGATCGCCGCATCGGTGAATCGATTGATATCCTCGTCAACAACCGGCTGATCGCACGCGGCGAGGTGGTGATGATCGACAATGCGCTCGGCGTCACGCTCACCGAAATCGTCCGGCACGAGAATTGAGCACGATGCCTGACGAGACGATACCGATCCGCATGATCCTGCTCGGCCCGCCCGGCACCGAAATCCGCCACGCCGCCGAAATGGCGCAGGATAGCGGCGCCGACGTGACGCTCGCCGACGATACCGCGCACGCGCTCGCCACCTTGCGCGAACACGGCAGCGATCTCGTCATGATCGACGTCGCGATCGATACGCCCGGCTTCCTGCGTGCCTTGCGCGCCGAACGCTTCGCGGTGCCGGTGCTCGCCTGCGGCATCGGCGCGCCCGCCGAACGCGCGGTCGCCGCGGTACGCGCCGGCGCGTGGGATTACGTGCCGCTGCCACTCGAACGCGCGCTCATCGCCGCGGCGATCGCCGCCGTCGCGAGACGCCCCGCCGCGATTATCGGCGAGGCACCCGCGCTGCGCCAGGCGGTCCGCTTCGGCCTGGCGATGGCCCCCGCCGGCGCGGCGATCCTCGTCACCGGCGAACATGGCGCGGGCAAGGCGCTGATGGCGCGCACCATCCACGACGCATCGCGGCTGAGCGGACCGTTCGTCATGGTCGATTGCGCATGCCTCGGCGAAGCGGTGCTCGAATCCGAACTGTTCGGGCATGAGGCGGGCGATTTCCCCGGCGCGGTGGCGCGCCGCGTCGGCCGCATCGACGAAGCGCGTGGCGGCACGCTGTTCCTGCGCGAGATCGGCGCACTGCCCGCGCATACGCAAGCGCGACTGTTCGATCTGTTGCAGGGCAGCGTCGGCCACCGCATCGGCGGCCCGCGCATGGACCAGAGCGCGCGGCTGATCGCCAGCAACATCGGTGATCTCCATGCCGAGGTCGCCAGCGGCAGCTTCCGCGCCGATCTGCTCGCGCGGTTCGGCATGATCCAGGTGGCGCTCCCGCCGCTGCG
Organism: Sphingomonas sp. GC_Shp_3; assembly: GCF_026540945.1. NCBI lineage: Bacteria > Pseudomonadati > Pseudomonadota > Alphaproteobacteria > Sphingomonadales > Sphingomonadaceae > Sphingomonas > Sphingomonas sp. GC_Shp_3. Next base: position 47,839 of record NZ_JALNUT010000013.1, on the reverse strand, counting down.
CGCGCGCGGCGGCGATATCGCGCTGCTCGCCCGCCATTTCGCGCACACCGCCAACATACAGTGCCAACAGCACGACGGCGGGGTGGACGACGATGCGCTCGATCTGCTCGGCCGTCACGACTGGCCCGGCAACGTCCGCGAGCTGGAGGCGACCGTCCACCGCGCGGCGATGCTCGCCGGTGGCCGCCCGATCGCCGCCGCCGACATCGTGCTCACCGCCGCGCGCGCACCCGTCCGCACGCCGGTCGACAGCCTCGTCGGCCGCACCATGGCTGAGGTCGAGCGCGAACTGATTCTGCACACGCTGGAAAAGTGCCGCGGCAACCGCACCACCGCCTCCTCGATCCTCGGCATCTCGGTGCGTACCATGCGCAACAAGCTGCGCACCTTTATAGATGCGGGTTTCCCCGTCTCCCCCTGCTGAGCTAGACCATGCCCACCAGCGTAAACGCCTTCCTCGAACGCATCGGCGCAGGCCGCGATCTCGCGCTTGCCGGCACGGTGGTCGCGATCATCGCGATGCTGATCCTGCCGATGCCGGGCTGGCTGCTCGATTTCGGCCTCGCGCTGTCGATCACGGTATCGGTGATGATCCTGATGACGGCGCTATTCATCGAAAAGCCGCTTCAGCTCTCCGCCTTCCCGACGATCCTGCTGATCGCGACGATGCTGCGATTGGGCCTCAACCTCGCCTCGACCCGGCTGATCCTGTCGCACGGGCAGGAAGGCACGCATGCGGCGGGCGGCGTGATCGCCGCGTTCGGCGAGTTCCTGATGGGTGGGCAGACCATCATCGGCATCACCATATTCCTGATCCTGATCGTCATCAACTTCGTCGTCATCACCAAGGGCGCGGGCCGCATCGCCGAGGTCGCCGCGCGCTTCAGCCTCGATGCGATGCCCGGCAAGCAGATGGCGATCGACGCCGACTTGAACGCCGGCATGATCGACGAGAAGACCGCGCGCGAACGCCGCAGCGAGCTGGAGGCGGAAAGCGGCTTCTTCGGCGCGATGGACGGTGCCTCCAAGTTCGTGAAGGGCGATGCCGTCGCCGGCCTGATGATCACCGGCATCAACGCGGTGGTCGGGCTGATCCTCGGCGTGGCGATCCACGGCGTCGATTTCTTCACCGCGTTCAACACCTACACCACGCTGACCGTCGGCGACGGCCTCGTCACCCAGATCCCCGCGCTGATCGTGTCGACCGCCGCCGGACTGCTCGTCTCCAAGGGCGGCGTTACCGGGCAGACCGGTGCGGCGCTGGGCGATCAGCTCGGGCGCTTCCCCAAGGCGTTCGGCATGTCGGCGTTCCTGCTCGGCGGGTTGGCGCTGATGCCGGGGCTGCCGTTCATCCCCTTCGCCACGCTCGCCGGCATCTGCGGCTATGCCGCCTGGGCGATGAGCAAGCAGGCCGAGCGCAAGGCGGTCCTCGCCCGCGCCGATGCGAACGCCGCCGACGCTGCGGCCAACCAGGTCGAGGAACCGATTTCGCAGACGCTGGCGATCGACGCGGTGCGGATCGAGATCGGCTATGCCCTCCTGCCGATGGCGAACGGCGCCAATGCCGAACCGCGCCTCGACGACCAGATCCGCGCGCTGCGCCGCCAGTTCGCGACCGATTACGGCTTCGTGCTGCCGCCGGTGCGCATTCTCGACAATATGGCGCTCAAGCCCAACGATTATGTCGTCTACGTTCGCGAAACCGAAGTCGGGCGCGGCGAGGTGCGGCTCGACCGGCTGCTCGTGATCAACCCCTCGGGCACCGCCACCGGCCTGTCCGGCGAGGAGACGCGCGAGCCGGTGTTCAACCTGCCCGCGCTGTGGATCGGCCGTGATCTCCGCGACGAGGCCAATTTCCGCGGCCTCACCGTGGTCGATTGCGGCACGATCGTCACCACCCACCTTACCGAACTGGTCAAGGACAATATCGCTGATCTGCTCTCGTACAGCGAGACGCAGAAGCTGCTCGGCGATCTCCACAAGGACAGCGAGAAGCTCGCTGCCGATCTGGTGCCCTCAAAAATTTCGGTGTCGGGGGTGCAGCGCATCCTCCAGAACCTGCTCGCGGAAGGCGTGTCGATCCGCGACCTGCCGACCATCCTGGAGGGCATCGCGGAAGCCGTACCGCTCACCAACAACCTCACGCAGATGACCGAATATGTCCGCGCGCGCCTCGCCCGGCAGATTTCCGCGCAACAGGCGCGCGACGGCGCGATCCCGATCGTCACGCTCTCGCCGGAGTGGGACCGCGAGTTCAGCGAAAGCGTGATCGGCGACGGCGACGAGCGGCATCTGGCGATGGCACCCTCCAACCTCCAGAAGTTCATCGCCCACGTCCGCGACACGTTCGACCGGATGGCGGTGGATGGCGAGATTCCCTGCATCCTCACCAACCCGTCGATCCGCCCGTTCGTCCGCTCGATCATCGAACGTGTGCGCCCCGCCACGGTGGTGCTGTCGCAAAACGAGATCCACCCGCGCGCCCGCGTCCGCGCGCTCGGCGCGATCGGCTGATGTGCGTCCTATAATACGTCCATGACCCCGATCGCGGCCCCCGCGCCCGCACCCACAGCGCCGCCCGCAGCGCCCAAAGCGGCCGACCGTGACGATCGCTTCGCCGCGCTGGTCGGCGACGGCGGCGCAGACGCGCCCACCCCGCGCGCGCCGACGGTGCAGGACGCCGCCAAGCCCGCACCCGCCGCCAAACCGACGCCGGCGACCACTGCGCAGGCCACCGCCACCACCACGCTCGCCGCGCTGATCGCCGCCGCCAATGGCGAGGCCGCTCCCGCGCCAGCCGACGCGACCGTCGCGCCCGAAGCCAAGCCCGAAGGCGATACCCCCGCCGACCCCAAGGCGGAGGCCAAGCCCGTCGACAAGGACGCGCCCGCGCCGGCCGCCGCTTCAGCCCCAACGCTACCGATCACCGCGCCCGTCCTCGCCGCGACGCCGACGCCGCTCGCGCCCGCCCCGCACGTCGCCGCGCCGACCGCGAAAGTCTCGCCCAAGGACGAAAAGGCCGCCACCGCGTCTGCCACCGACGCCAAGGCTACGCACGCAGCACCGGCCCCCGCCGAGCCACCGCCTGTCAAGGCCGAGACCGCGCCGACCGGCGACTTCAAGGCCGCGCTCGACCCGACGATCACGCCCGCGCAGCCGCACACCGCCGCCGCGCATCTGCCCGCGCCCGACGCCCCCGTCGTCTCGATCCGCCCCGGCCAGCTGGCGGCGGACACCGGCATCCAGATCGCGCGGCAGATCAACGCGGGCGAGAACGAGTTCCTGCTCCGCCTCAATCCCGCCGAGCACGGCCATATCCAGATCCACATGCGCTTCGCCGAGGATGGCGCTCTCCGCGCAGTGATCTCCGCCGACAGCGCCACCGTGCTCGACATGCTGCGCAAGGACAGCGGCGATCTCGGCCGCGCGCTTGGTCATGCCGGCGTGCGCACCGATGCGCAGTCGTTCAGCTTCGATTCGCAGGGCCAGCCCGACGGCGGCCAGCGCCAGCCGCGCGGCACGCCGCAGGGATCGGCGCAAAGCTGGAACCACACCGCCAGCGATCAGACCGAAGACACCCCGCTCCCCCGCTTCCGCCCGTTGCACGGCGGGCTGGGCGTGCTCGACCGTTTAGCATGAAGGATCATCGATCATGACGACCGTCACCACCAACACCGGCGCCAACACCACGCCCACCGCATCCGCCACCACGGCGGAAGCGACCAAGGGCATCGGCGCGGACTTCAACATGTTCCTGAAGCTGCTCACCACCCAGATGCAAAATCAGGACCCGCTCAACCCGATGGACACGTCGCAATACACGCAGCAGCTCGTCCAATATTCGCAGGTCGAGCAGTCGGTGCAGCAGACCGGCACCCTGAAGGACATTCTCACCCGCCTGACCTCACAGGACATGGCGCAGGCCTCGTCGTACATCGGCAAGGAAGCGAGCTTCAACAGCAGCTCGTCCGCGCTCGGCGCGAAGCCTGCGGCATGGAACTGGACGGCGGGCAGTGGCGCATCCTCGCTCACCGCAAGCGTGACGGACGCGAGCGGCAACGTCGTCGCCACGCGCCCGATCGACCCCGCCAGCCACGGTCGCTTCACCTGGGACGGCACCAAGGATGACGGCAGCAAGGCGGCGGCGGGCTCCTATTCGCTCGCCGTCAAGGCGACCGACGCCTCGGGCGGGGACGTCACCAGCACGGTCAACGGGCTCGGCGTGGTCGATGGCGTATCGGCCGCGGCGGGCGTCGTATCGGTCAACGTCGGCGGCACGACCTACCCTGCGACGCAGCTGCTCGGCGTGTCGGCGGCGGATAAGGACTAATCCGGAGGCGCGCCAGATCGCCGAAAAGCACCGATTCGCCGCTATAATGAAACTGTGATGAGCTTGGATCGTTAAGCCCCTTGTCACTACGGTTCGGACTGTAACGGTCCGAAAAACGCTAGAGCCGGTGATGCGTCCCCCCTTTGCGCATCACCGGCTCGAAACGTTTGTGGCGCTCAAATCTCGCAGCGATACCCGCGAACAATGTCGGATGGGCGGCTTCTACTGAAGCGTATCGAGCGATCTTCGCTAGCCTGCTCGCCGCAAGGCAAAAGCCGGTGACGCGCGTCCCCACGCGCATCACCGGCTCGATCCGTATCCCCTGCCGCTTCCCCCGAAGCGGCACCCGGATCGGCTCCCCTTCGGGAGCGCTCCCCCAGACCGCCCGCCTACTGCTTGGTAGCCACGCCGCTTGCCGCAAGAAAATCGCGGACCGCAAGCGTGCGCATCGTGTGTTCACGCACTTGTGCGAGGTGCGGGCTGGCAACGGCGGTGACCGCGAAGCCGAGCGGCGTGCACCCGGGCACCGCATCAGGCGCGGTCAGCATCGCCAGGCACTCCGCCAGCATCGGGTCCTCGGTCGGGCCGAGCACATCCTCCACCTCGGCGATGGTGATGCCCGGCTGCCGGAAGGCGATCCGCGCCGCCGCATGCCACAGCGCTTCGGCATCGGTGACGACCAGATCGAAGCTCACGCGGAACCGTTCACCGGTCTGCCCGGCCTCGATATCCTGTTCGTACATGGCAATCGACTGAGCCATCGTCTTCCTTCCGAAGCCGCCTGGGTGGCGGCGCGTTCCTGCAGTGTCAGCCGTTCCTGACGGCGTCCTTTTCGCCGCACCGCCGCCGGAAGAACATTGCGCAAAACGCCGTTAAGGGCTGCTACGGAAGCCGCGCGGCCAAGACAGCAAAAGTTTGTTCAAGAAACGCGCCTGACACGGCGTGAAGATGCGACGAACTCGCGCGCTGTCGCACGCGTAACGTCTCACCCTGATTTATATCCATTTTGGTGTTATTCAGTGGAGCGTCCACGGGCGTCGCGCCAACTCGCGCGCGACGGTCGCAGCAAGCGTGAGTTCCACGAACATCCGGTCCCATAGCAGCGCAGGCAGGTCGAAGCCGGCGTGCTCCGTGCCGACACCGCAGGACAGGCGCACGGCAGGCTGGGGATGCTGGATCAGGTCGAACCGTGCCGGGAATTGGCCATCGACGGTTTCCTCCGGAATGGTGGTTCCCGTGTTGGTCATCCGCGCCGATAGGATCATGGCGGAGAGCATCTCGGCGCCGAACACATCGAGCCGGACACGCGGGCAGCCGGGCAGATCGGCCCGCTCCATCGCGATCACGCCGCCGGCGGGATGCGGTTCGACCCACAGCCGCAGGCAAGTGCCGAAAGCATCCTCGATCTCGCGGATGCGGCGGGGTTCTGGGGCAGGCGCGGGTGCGAAGCTGATGGTCATGAGCCTACGCCGAATTTGAAAAGCGGAAAAAAGGGGCCGGACGGTACGCCCGGCCCCTTGGTGCGGTGGCCCCGGATACAGGGGGCCACCGCATGCGGTTCCGGATTAACGGAACAGCGAGGTGATGGTCTGCGGCGCCTGGTTGGCGATCGACAGGGCCTGCACGCCAAGCTGCTGCTTGACCTGAAGCGCCTGCAGCTTCGCCGATTCCTTGGCGAGGTCCGCATCCACGATGTTGCCCACGCCTGCGGTGATCGCGTCCGACAGCTTGCTGACGAACGTCGACTGACCGTCGATCTGGCGCGACGCGGAGCCCAACGTGCTCAGCTTGCCCAGAACGCTCTTCGACGCGGTTTCCAGGTTGGCGACCATCGTCTTTGCCGTAGCGGCATCGGTGAAGGTCGCGCCCAGGTTAGTGATGTCGGTTGCAAAGTCCTGGTTCGCTACCGCCAGGGGAGCCTGGTTGGTATCGGTGGACTGGAGCGCCGACACGGCACCGGTGCCGCCGTCGAGCAGGTTGACGCCGTTGAACGTCGACGAGCTGATGATCGTGCCGATCTGGCTTTTCAGCGCGTCGAAGTCCTGCGACAGCGCCGAACGGCTGTCCGCAGAGATGCCGGCGTCCGAGGCCTCGATGGCCTTGGCCTTCATCTGGTTGAGCAGGTCGGAAACCTGCTCGCCGCCGGCGATGGCGACGTCGGTGGTGCTCTTCGCCGTGCTCAAGGACGAGCTGACCGCCGACAGGCTGCCCAGGTCGCCGCGAAGCGTCTGTGCAACGGTGTACTTGGCCGAATCATCCTTGGTCGACGACACGTTCAGGCCGGTGTTGATCCGGTTCTGGGTCGTGGTCAGTTCCTTCTGCGTAGCATTCAGGTTCTGAAGAGCGGCCATCGCGCCGAGGTTGGTGTTTACCGAGAGAGTCATAGGTATTTCCTTCTGGAAGATACGGGGTGGCTTCTGCTGCCCCGATGAAGCAACCGCCTCACCTCTCTATTGTGGGAAGGATTATGGGATGCCGGAAATCATCCTCGAACTATTCGCGGTTAGCGAAACCTTACGCAGACGCGTGCTTCACCACCTAAGAAACGGCCCGGACGCGCAGGTCGCGCATCCGGGCCGATTTTAGCCTGTCGCTGAACGCGATAGCCGCGACGTTGCCGTCGCATTGCCTGCGGCGCGACGCGTTTTGAGGCGCGTAGCCTGTGCGTTAGAACGGCGACAGCACGTCCATCAGTTGCTGACCCCAGCGCGCCTGCTGCGCATCCGTCAACTGCCCGCGCCCGCCATAGCTGATCCGTGCCTCGGCGATCTGAGTATGCTGGATGCTGTTGTCGCGCGCGATATCCTGCGGCCGCACAATGCCGGAGACGAGCAGCTCGCGCAGTTCGTAGTTGACCCGCGTCTCCTGCCGCCCGCGGATGACGAGGTTGCCGTTGGGCAGCACCGACGTCACCACCGCCGCGATCGTCATGTTGACCACTTCGCTGCGGTTGACCGTGCCCGCGCCCGCCGAGCTCGACTTGGTGTTGGTGCTCACCAACGTGCTGGGGTCGACGCCAGCCACCCGCTTGGCGATCTTTTCCAACCCGAGCAGCGCGCTGACGCCGGAGTTTTCCGATCCGTCGCGGGTGCGCGTGGTGGTGTTGCCGACGTTGGCCTTGTCGGAGATGTTGACCTTGATGGTGAGGATATCGCCGACCCGCGTCGCGCGCTGGTCTTGGAACAGCGCACCCGCGCCGACCCGGAACAGCGACGGGCTGTTGACCGCCGCCGCCTGCGGGTTGCGGCCTTCCGCCATCGCCACCTCGGTGCGCGAGCCGACCGACGCCTCGACCTCGGGCGCGGCGACCGGCGCCATTTCGCTCATTTTGGGCGCCTTGCCGATCTGCTTGATCCGTCCCATCGTGCCACAGCCCCCGAGCGCGAGCGCCGGGATCAGCAGAATTGCAATTTTTTTCATTACCTTACCCTTTGTTTGCGCAGCGTCTCACGAAGCCGCGAACAGAACCTTGCCGGTGCCCGACACCACCGCGTCGAGCGTGCGTCCGGTGGCGTTGCTGAACACCCGCACCGCATCGCCCATCCCGCCGCCGGACAATGCACGGCCGGGCGCGGTGATGGTCAGCGCGCCGCTGTGCACCAGGATCGACACCGGCTCGCCGCGCCGCACCAGCTGCACCGGCAGCGTATCGGTCAGCCGCACCGGCGACCCCGCCGCCAGCGCGCGCGTCGCCTCGCGGCCCACCGCATCGCTCGCCCGCAGTGCACCGCGCGCCTGTGCGGCGGGCAGCGTGCCGCGTTCGAAATCGGCTTGTGAAAACGCTTCGCCGCGCCCGACCGGGCGGGCGAGCACATCCGCCTCGGCGGTCGGCGCAACCTGCGCGAGCGCAGGCGTGGCGACCAGCGCCAGCGCGGCGAGGAGGTGCCGCGCGCTCACCGCAACTGGCTCGTGGTGGAGAGCATTTCATCGGCGGTCTTCACCACCCGGCTGTTCATCTCATACGCCCGCTGCGCGGTGATGAGCGCGGTGATCTCGCTGACGGGGTTGACGTTGGATGCTTCGACGAAGCCCTGCATCACCGTGCCGAAGCCCGGTTCGCCCGGCGCCGCCACGGTCGGCTGACCCGAGGCGCTCGTCTCGATGAAGCGGTTGTCGCCGGTCGCCTCCAGCCCCGCCTCGTTGACGAAGGTGGCGAGTTCGAGCTGGCCGACCGTCTGCATCTGCGCATTGCCGGCGGTCTTGACCTGCACTTCGCCAGTCTTGGAGATGGTCACGTCGACCGTGCCCTGCGGGATGGTGATGCCGGGCTGCACCGGCAGCCCGTCGGTGGTCACCAGCTCGCCCTGATCGGACACTTGCAGCGTGCCGTCGCGGGTGTAGGCAGTGTCGCCCGACGGCAAAGTGACCTGCAGGAAGCCGTGGCCCTGGATGGCGATATCATAGCGATTGTCGGTCTGGTTCATCGCGCCCTGCTGCGCCACGCGGTACACGCCGCCGGTGCGCACGCCCGAACCGATCTGGATGCCGACCGCGGTCTTCGCCTCGGTGCCGCCGCTGGCAGCACCCGGCCGCTGCACCTGTTCGTAGAGCAGATCCTGAAACTCGGCGCGCTGCCGCTTGAAGCCGGTGGTGCTCATGTTGGCGATGTTGTTAGAGATCACATCGACGTTGGTCTGCTGCGCGAGCATGCCCGTCGCAGCGATCGAGAGGGAACGCATGGGTGTTTCTCCTTAAATCTTAGCTGATCCGGCTGAGCCGGCCGATCGCGGTCTTGCGCAGGTCGCTCATGCTTTCGGACATGCGGATGCTGTTCTGATAGGACCGCAGGATATCGATCATGTTGGTCGTCTCGATGATCGGCGAGACGTTGGATTGCTCGATGCCGCCGGTGCGCAGGCTGGTCTCGCTGGCGGGCAGCACGCGGCCGTTCTGCGCCGCCATCAGCCCGTCGCCGCGCGGCGTGACGCTGGCCTCGTCGTCGAACACCGTCACCGCGAGCCGGCCGATATCGCCGGTTTTGGTCGAGATCGTGCCGTCCTTGGCCATCGCCAGCTCGCCGACCTGTTCGGCCGGTATGTTGATCGGCGACCCCCCCTCGTCGAGCAGCTTCTGACCCGCAGACGTGACCAGATCGCCGCTGTCCGACACCCGCACATAGCCCGCGCGGGTATAGGCGGTGGTGCCGTCCGCCGCCTGCACCGCGAAATAGCCCGGGCCGTTGATCGCCGCGTCGAGCGGGTTGCCGGTCTGTTCGAACGCGCCGCTGGTGGTGTCGTGCACCGGGCGGTAATCGAGCACGAACGACACCGGCTTGGCATCGTCCACGCTCGCCTCGCGCGTATTCTCGACCTGTTCGTGGAACACCGGCTGCTCGCGCCGGAATCCGGCGGTGCTGGTGTTCGCCATATTGTTGGAAACCACGTCGAGCCGCCGCTTCAGCGCCTGTTCCTGGCTGAGCAGCACGTAGCTTGAGATGTCCATCCACGCCGTCCTGAAAAATGTGCAGGCCGGAAAATTTTGCCGACCTCCATCCTATAATAGACGAGAAACGAGCGTCGGCGGTGTCGGCGTCCACGAAAATTCGGATCGAACCCAGGGGGCTGCCCAAGCGATGTCCAAGATGGAGAAGATTACCGCCGCGCCCGAGGAGGAAGACGGCGCGCCAGCAGAAGCCCCCAAGAAGGGCAAGAAGAAGCTCGTCATCATCGGTGCGGCGGCAGCGGTGCTGCTCGCCGGTGGTGGCGGTGGCGCGTATTTCATGCTCGGCACCGCATCGGCCAACAGCCATGAGGCCGATGCCGCCCCGGCCGAAGCTGCGTCGTCCGAACACGGCGAAGGCGCCGAAACGGCGCTGGTCGACGTTCCCGCGATGGTCGTCAACCTGCGTACCGCCGGCGGCGACCAGCGTTACCTGAAGATCCACTTCATGCTGGTGCCCAAGACGGCGGCGGCGGGTGAAGCGGTGAAGGGCAAGCTGCCCGCGATCATCGACGCCTATCAGCCGTTCCTGCGCGAACTGCGCCCGGAGGATCTCGCCGGTGCCGCCGCCGTGTTCCGCATCAAGGAGGAACTGCTCACCCGCGCGTCCGACGTGATGGGCACGGGCAAGGTCGAGGACGTGCTGATCCAGGATCTCGTCCAGCAATGAGCGACGCGGTCGATCTCGATATGGAGGAGTTCGCCGCGCCTGAGGCACCGGTCGAACTCGCGCCGTTCGACCAGGCCGGCATCGACGCTCTGTTCGGCGACGTGCCGGTAGAACAGGAGCGCCGCGCCGGGCTTCGCGCCGTCGTCGAATCGCGCATCATCAGCCACGAACGGCTGCCGATGCTCGAGGTCGTGTGCGAAAAGATGGTGCGCTCGTTTTCGTCGAGCCTGCGCAGCCTCACCTCCGACGCGATCGACGTCAGTCTCGAAGACATTACGTCGGTGCGGTTCGGCGACTTTATGGAACGCCTGCCGCTGCCGGCGATGATCGCGGTGGTGCGGGTCGACGCTTGGCAGAATTACGGCATCATGACCGTGGATTCGAGCCTGATCTACGCCACCGTCGATGCGCTGCTCGGCGGGCGGCGCGGCAGCCCTGCGCTGATGATCGACGGGCGCGACTTCACCACGATCGAGACCAATCTCGTCACCCGCATGATGAACCTAGCGCTCGACGAGTTCGCCACCGCGTTCGAGCCGATCGCCCCGATCGATCCTACGCTGGAGCGGATCGAGACCAACCCGCGCTTCGCCGCGATCGCCCGGCCAAGCAACGTCGCGGCGGTCGCCACCTTCCGCGTCGATATCGACGGACGCGGCGGCAAGTTCCAACTGCTGTTCCCCTACGCCACGCTGGAGCCGGTGCGCGCCAAATTGATCCAGCGCTTCATGGGCGAGCAGGTCGGCCGCGAGAACATCTGGCAGAGCCATATGGACCAGGAACTGCGCCGCGCCGACATCACCCTCGAAGTCGTGCTCGGCGAACGCACGCTGCGGCTCGACGAGGTGCGCACTTTCAAGGTCGGCCAGACCATCGCGCTCGACGCCGTTCCCGACCAGCCGCTGGAGATCCAGTGCGGCGGCGTCGGCCTCGCACTGGGGCAGGTCGGCCAGCGCCGCAACAACATCGCCGTCAGCCTGCTCACCGGCATCGCCCCGAGGAAGAAGAAATGAGCTTTCCCCTGTTCGCCAATATCGTGACGACGATCCTGTGCCTCGCCGTGCTGGTGCAGAGCGTGCGGATGATGCGCAGCCTCAAGGCGGTCGGCAACGATCAGATGGGCAGCGTCGTCGCCGCGCTCGACGAATCCACCGCGCAGGCGCGCGCCGTGCTGTCCAGCCTGAAGCATACGCTGGAAGGCGATTTCGCCGGCAGCGTGAAGCTGGTGCTGGAGGGCCGAGAGATTCGCGACGAGCTGAAGATGATGATCGAGATCGCCAATTCGATGGCTGAACGGCTGAGCGATTCCAGCCGCCCCGCTGCCGACGCCGGGACACGGGCGTCCTTCGAAGACCCTGCGCCAAGCCCGATCGAGCGCACCCCAGAGCCGCTGCTCGACGATCTGTTTCCAGAGCCCAAGCCGCAGCCAGTCACGCCGCTGGCAAGCGAGCCACCTGCCCGCGCGCCACGTTCACCCGCCAAGCCGATGAGCAAGGACGACATCGCCGCCAGCCTTGCCGAACTGCGCGCGGTGCTGTCGGGACCACTCGGCCGCACTGCCCGCGCTACCCAACTCAGGGCCGAAGCTCAGGCGGAGGCAGCATAATGGCGCGCCGCCCGCTCCTCCTCATGCTGACCGCCGGCGCCGCCGCGGTCGGCGCGTTTGCCAACGGCATGGACGCCGTGGCCTCGCCCGAAGCGAGCGCCGTCGCGCAGCCGGTCAGCCGGTTGGGCGCATCGATCGCGCAGGATATCCAGCAGCGCAATGCCGCCGCCGCGCAGCAATCGCGCGAGCTGCAACTGCGCGAACAGATAGTCAAGGCGACCGAGAACCGAATCCAGGCCTCGCTGAAGGCGAAGCAGCAGCAGGATGCCGCCGCTGCGGCGCCGCAACAGCAGGCGCCGGCGCACGCGACGCCCGCAGCACCCAGCGAAATCGATTCGCTCGCGACGATCTACGGCGCGATGAAGCCGGCCAAGGCGGCGGCGGTGTTCGAACAGCTCGATCTGGACGTGCAGGTGATGGTCGCCAAGCGCATGCGCGAACGATCGACCGCCGCCATCCTCGCGGCGATGAGCCCGACCGGCGCGGCCAAGCTCAGCATGGCGATGGCCGGCCGTCGCCCGACCATTCCCCGCCCCGCTTTTTCGGCCGCCCGTCCGATCGGCGGCGCTATGGCGAGCGCAACCGCGAAGCGCTGATGCAGACGCGTTGACACTGTACGCCGCGCGACCGGGCCATGATCTTGGCTTCGGCAACCTTGACCAGACCCTCGACGTGTGGCGGCCGACCGGTGTCGCGGGCAAGGTGCTGCCGGTGCCGATCTTCTACGCGGGCGGCTGGGTAGCCGGCTTGCTGGACGCTTATGGTGCCAGCGTGTGCGGGTTCAGCCGCAACAGCGCTTGAACTTCTTGCCCGATCCGCAAGCGCAGGGATCGTTGCGGCCGGGCTTGGCGGAGGCTGCGGGCGCCGCCGCTGCGTCACGCCCGTCCCTTGCGAACAACCGCAGCACGTCGGCCGGGATACGCGCCGGCGCGGTGTCGCAAATGGCGTTGATCTCGTCGGCGGTCAGCGTGGCGGCATCGCTGGCCACCGCGATCAGCGTGCGCAGATCGGCCAGCGCGGCGGCAGCATCGCCCTGCGCCGCCGACCAGCTTTGCGGCCGCACCTCCATCGCCATCGCAAAGCCGCCGATCCATTCTTCCCACAACGGCTCGCCGTTACGCGGATCGACATCCAGGATCGGCTGATGCCTGCCGCGCGCCAAATCGCGCAGGATTTCATCCAGGCGCGCCTGCACCATGTCGGCGAACAGCCGCACGTCGAGAGGATCCTCAAACGGCGCGCCCTCGCCATAGGCACCGCCCCAGATTGGCGGCAGCCATTCGTCCACCACCATTCGTTCCGGGCAGACCGCGACCGCGGTAAGATAGCCGTCGAGTTCGGTCAGCAGCAGCGGATCGTCGATCGGCAGGTCGGCGAGAATTTCGTCGAGGCGGCGGAAGCGCGAAGGGAACCGGAAAATCGGAGAGGGCATATCCCCATAGGCGCTAACTTCACGATTTGTGCAGGCTATTCGGTATTCTGGCGTCATTTGGGACGGAAACGGACTACGCCGATCACCACGTCGATTGCGTAAGCACCGGCTATCGGTAAAGTCCCGCCAGTTTTTCGAAAGGGAGTACGAAGATCATGAACATCGCCGATCTGACCAAAGGCGTCGCAGAGGCGACTGGCTCGACCGACGCTGACGCGAAAAAGGCGATCACGGCCGTATTCGACCAGATCGCGAATGCCGCAGCGAAAGGAGAGGAAGTCTCCATCCCGGGGTTCGGCAAGTTTGCCGTGAAGGATCGTCCGGAGCGTCAGGGCCGCAATCCGTCAAACGGTGAGGCGATCACCATCGCGGCATCGAAAAAGGTGGCATTCACGCCCGCCAAGGGGCTGAAGGACAAGCTCTGATATCAGCGTGGCGGCCACTTCGGGCGACAGCCGGGTACACGTGGACGCAGAGCATCCACTGACCCTTGGAAACGCTCAACTCACGGAACAGCGCTTGCTGCTCGAGTGGTATCTAGCCAGTCATATCCCAAGCCGACCGAGACGAGCGATCGTTTAAGGCGGTTGGACGGGGCCGAAAGATTTTCTTTCGGCCCCGTTTTCTTTACCGCTCGCCAAGAGGCTGAACGTCGATAGTTCAAGGACGCATTGCCGATCCGTACCGCGGCAAAAACGCCGGACCAGCGCGTCTGCACCAAGCAGTCCGCCGCGTCCGGTAATCTCGCTTCAGCGATCGCGAACCAACGTCAGGACCGCACCGCCACTCGGCGCCAGCGGCACGATGAGGTTGCCATCGGCAGAGAGGATGCCCGTACGTCGGTCGATCGCGACAGGAGCCTTCCCGTCGACCCAAGCCTGCACGCGCCACTTGCCTGTGCCAAGAAACGTCAGTGGCAACGAAACCGTGCGGCCATGTTCATTCGTGATCATGCCCACGTACCAGTTTTTGCCGTGGCGTCTCGCAACCGCGATCCATTCGCCGAACGCGCCAGCGATACCGCGCGTCTCGTCCCAGACGGTCGGCACCTCTTGCAGAAAATCAACGCCCGGCGCCCAATTGCCATTCGAGGTGTGGTAGGCGACGGGCGCATCGGCCAGCACCATCAGCGGGCTGGGAAAGACCACAAACAAGGCGAGTTGATGCGCGCGGGTGGTCATGACTTCAGGCGCCGGCGCGCGGTATCGGAATTCTGCCGGTGTTACGTTGCGAAATCCACCGGGGGTATAATCCATTGGGCCGATCGTGGCGCGCGAATACGCGGTGCGCACGTTGTAGCCGGCCGTAACATCACGGCTCCAGCGGTTGTATTCGTTGCCCATCACGCCTTCCTGCGTGATGTAATTGGGATACGTACGGTCCAGACCACGCGGCACGAACGCGGCGTGCAGATCGACCAGGAGGTGATGCCGCGCGGCGCTTGCGAGCAAGCGATGGTAAAAGGCGACGACGTCCTGGTCCTGCCGGTAGATGAAGTCCGCCTTCATGCCGGCGATGCCCCAGCGCTGCCACTGCGTGAGCACGGGCTCCACCCGATCCTTCACCGAATTCCAGTCGGCCCATAGTATCAGGCGAACGTGCCGCTGGGCGGCGTACCGCACAAGCTCGGGTATATCGATCCCTGCGGCCGACGCGGTCACGTCGGCGGGCGTGTTCGGGTCTGACTTGGCCGCCCAGCCTTCGTCTATCAGATAATATGGCAGATGCATCCGCGCGGCGAAGTCGATGTAGCGCCGATACGTTGGCATGTTGTGACCGGCGTTGGGCACGTCTGGCGCGAGCAGTCCCGACCACCAGCCCCAGGCTGCCTTGCCCGGCTTTACCCATCCTGTATCACTAATGCGGGACGGTGCAGCCAGCCTGTCTACGAGCCGGTTGGCAATCATCTGTTCCGGCCGATCCGCGATCATCACCACGCGCCACGGCGTGGCGAACCCTTGGCGCGGCATCGCGATCTTCACAGACACGGCATCGTTGTCGGGGCGCGGCGTGAGACGAACGGCGATCGCGCTACGATCCCTGATGCCGGTCAGATATGCAGCCGAGTAATTCTCGATGTTGCTTTCGGTGAGGGCATAAATCTCTCCGCCGCGACCGGTGACGCAGGTGAGCGGAAGGTCGTAGAGTTCGCCTGGCGCAATATCCCGAGCTTGTACGACAACCTCGTCACCCTCATGACTGTTAAAGTATTTCTTATGCCGGACGCCGAGGCATTGATCGTTGCGTGGCACTACGAAACGGGTCTGCTCAGAGGCGAGCTTGATCAGCGGGATCGTGCGCTGTGGCGGAATGATAAGCCTGAACGCGGCGCCATCATCGCAGGCGCGCGTCTCCAGCCGGATTTCTCGCTGCAAACCGCTGCGTTCGCGCGCGGTCATGATTCCCTGCGCACAGTCGCTCGCTCCGGCGGGGATGCGCGACCGGCTGAGCAAGGTCAAAGCGCCGAACGGTTGCCGGGCTAACTCCAGGCTCACTGGCGAAGGCGCGATGAGCAGCGACGAGCCATGCCGTATTGCAATCACCAACCCGCCGCTGCGCGTCACGTCGGATTTGATGGTGACATGCCTGCTGCGAGAGATGACGTAATCGGCTGTCGTTTCCCTTTGTGTGAGAGGCGTGCAGCTTGCCAGGGCGGCCACACTGGCGAGGCCGCCGAGAACCTTTTTCATGCAATTTTCCGACTGGATGATGGACTCCGGCAGCGCCTGCCAGAAGATCGCAACGGCTGCGACCCGAAAGGTGAAGGCCGTGCGGCTTCAACGCCGATTTGGCAGCGCGCCCGGCGTCGCTTCAGCACCGCATGTTGGCTGCTGAGCCAAAGTGACGTGATGAATATGGAGGTGAAAAAATCTGATGACACCGGTGCCAAAACGTGAAAGTAACAGGATCGTTAGAAAAGAGCGAAGCGATCTGCGGTCGTTCGGGAGAGGGTGTTTAGGAAAGGCAGCGTTCGGCATGGTCCGGACGGGGCACCTGCATGCTCGTTCCGATTTCGTCTCGATGGATAACTCGGAGAGGAGGGGTGTTCACTTTGTTGAGCAGCGAGCAGGCAATAGCGCAAGCCTTCGTCACCGCGCGCCAAGACGCCCGTGCGATCTCGGACTATCCGGGGGTACGTCCCACCGATCTTGACACCGCTTACGCCATTCAGGCGCACGCCGTAGCGAACTGGCCCGATCACGTAGCCGGATGGAAGGTCGGCAGGATCCCGCCCGATCAGGTTCCCGCGCTGGGTGCGGTGCGGCTTGCCGGGCCGATCTTCAAGCGACAGGTGGTGGTCGCGATCGGTGATGCAACCGTCGACATGCCGGTATTCTGTGGCGGCTTCGCAGCGGTCGAGGCGGAATATGTCGCAGAGATCGGCAGCGTGCCAGCCGGCAAGACAAGCTTCACGCACGCGGAAGCCGCCGCGCTGGTCACGCATCTATATTACGGGATCGAGATCGCCAGTTCGCCGCTGGCGAGCATAAACACGGACGGTTCCGCCGTGACGATATCCGATTTCGGCAACAATGCCGGTCTGGTGTTGGGCCCGGAAATCCACGACTGGCGGGCATCGGGGTATGAAACGGCACCGGTATCGGTCAGCCTGAACGACGAAGAGGTCGGCACGGGAACGGCCGCGGCGATGATGGACGGCCCGATCGGCGCGGTCCGCTTCCTGCTGGAAACCGCAGCCGAACGCAGCCTGCCGCTGAGCGCCGGGATGCTCATCTCGACCGGAGCGGTCACCGGCGTTCACGAGGCGGCGGTGGGCGCCAAGGCGACCGTCACGTTCGGCGGCACCGTTCGGCTGTCGTGCAGACTGGTAGGCGCCACGCCCAACGGCAGTGACGAACCGACCTGAAATCTCGCCGCCGCAAGATACCATGAAGATCATTAAACGATCCGGTCAGAAGCCGAACAGGCCCGCCGGATAAAAACGAGAGGGGAACCCATGAAAGCACAGATCACCAAGCTTGCGCTTTGTTCGTCGGTCATCGCGTTGGCGGCAGGTGCCGCGTCCGCGCAAACGGCACCGCCGGGGCCCGGGACCACACCGTCGGCACCCCAACCGGCCTCGGTCGAGAACGACAGCCAGACGGCAACGTCGCAGAAGGGCGATCCGGTGGCGAACCCCGAAGACATCATCGTCACCGGTTTCCGTGCCAGCCTTGCCTCGGCCATCAATGCGAAGCGCGAGGCGATCGGCGCGATCGACGTCATCAAGGCGGAGGACATCGCCAAGTTCCCGGACAACAACCTTGCGGAATCGATCCAGCGCGTTCCCGGCGTGTCGATCGCGCGCGATGCCGGCGAAGGCCGCAGCATCACCGTGCGCGGTCTGGGTGCGCAATTCACGCGTATCCGCATCAACGGGATGGAGGCGCTGAGCACCACGACCTCCACGGACAGTTCGGGTGGTGCGAACCGTGGTCGCGGCTTCGACTTCAACGTGTTTGCATCGGAACTGTTCAGCTCGATCACGGTGCGCAAGACGCAGTCGGCGGAGGTCGACGAAGGCTCGCTGGGCGCGACCGTCGATCTTCAGACCGCGCACCCGCTCGATTACAAGAAGACGACGTTCGCGGCATCGGTGCAGGGCAATTACAACGATCTGCGCAAGGCGGTGGACCCGCGACTCGCCGGCCTGTTCACCACTAAATTGTTCAATGGCACCGTCGGCATCCTTGCGTCCGCCGCCTACTCGCGCAGCCGTAAATATGAAGACGGCGCGGGCTCGGTCGGCTTCGATACCACCGGCACCAATGGTGGCTATTGCGCACCGGTCGGCTACGCGCCGACCAACCCGCCGCTGTCGGCGTCGACCGGCACGACCGCGACCTCCTGTTCGACCGGCGTCGCCCGCCCGGCCAATACGCCGGGAAACGTCGCAGCCTATAACACCGTCGCCGCCGGCGGCGGTGCGAACGTCCATGCGCCACGGCTGCCACGCTATGGCCGGCTGACGCACGATCAGAAGCGGCTGGGCCTGACCGGTTCAATCCAGTGGCAACCGAGCAGCCACACCTTGCTCACCTTTGACGCGCTCTACTCGAACTATCACGCGACGCGGGAGGAGAACTTCATCGAAGCATTCTCGTTCAGCCGCGCGCTGTCGAATAACGGCAAGCCGCAGACGGCGGTGCGCCAGGCGGAGGTGAACGGCGCGGGTGACCTCGTGTATGGCGTGTTCGACAATGTCGACATCCGTTCGGAAACGCGGTACACCGATTTTACCACAAAGTTTCAACAGTATACGCTGAACGGCAAGCAGGATCTGACGAGCTGGTGGACGGTGACGGGTGCGATCGGATATTCCAAATCCGACCTTGAGGTGCCGATCGACACGACGTTGACGATCGACCGTCCAAACAGCCAGAATTACAGCTGGGACTATCGGCAGGACAGCCGCCACCCGATCCTCAACTACGGCTTCGACGTCACCAATCCGAGCAACTTCGGCTTCATCAACAACACGTCCGAAATCCGGCTCAGCACCAGCAGTTCGGTCAACACCTTCAAGAACGCGCAGTTTCAAAGCAATATGAAGCTCGTCGAGGGGCTCAACCTGAAGCTAGGCGCATCGTACAAGCGTTTCGAATTTAAATCCTTCGCCACCTCGCGCGCCGCCAATTCGCTGCTCGTGCCGGCGCTGCCGGCGGGCACGACCGTCGCCGATCTGACGCGCGTCCTGACCGGCTTCGGCGAAGGCTTCAAGGTGCCCTCGCCGACGCCGACCTCCTGGGTCACGCCTGATGTCGGCAAGTTCGTCAAGGTGTTCGACATCTTCTCGAACACTGGCACTTTCACGCAGACCGGCGTCACAAACAGCAGCGCGCGCGGCAACATTCGCGGCGTAACGGAGGACGATAAGTCCGGCTACGGGCAGGTCGAGTTCGACGGCGATACGCTGTTCGGCTTCCCGCTGCGCGGGGATGTCGGCGTGCGCTATGTCGTGACCGATCAATCCTCGAACGGCTATCAGCTTGTCGGTTCGGCGCCGGTGCTGGTGACGGCGAAGCGCAGCTACGACAATTGGCTGCCCTCGCTGAATCTTGCGTACTCGCCGACCAGCAAGCTGATCTTCCGCCTTGGCGCGTCGCAGGTGATCGCACGGCCCGACCTTGGCAATCTGACGCCCGGCGGATCGATCACCGTGACCGGCGCCCGCAGCGTATCGGTCGGCAATCCCGATCTCGATCCGATCAAGGCCAAGACGCTCGATCTCGCGGTCGAATGGTATCCCACCCGCGACGCGTTGCTGTCGGGTGCGTTCTTCTACAAGAAGATCAGCACCTACATCCAGACGCTCCAGCAGGATCTGCCGTTCGATCAGCTTGGCCTCGATCCCGCGCTGCTCGCCAATTCCACCACGGTGACGAGCGACATCTTCACCTCGCGCCGGCCGTTCAATACGCCGGGTGGTCCGCTCAAAGGCTTTGAAATCAACGCGCAGACGGCGTTGCCGTTCAATTTCCTGCCGGATTGGCTCAACCATTTCGGTGTGCTCGCGAACTACACGCACGTCACCTCGAAGATCAATTACATCCTGACGAGTGCGGGCGGCGTGCCGATCCTCACCACCACCGCCGCACTGGTCGGTCTGTCCAAGAACGCCGCCAATGCCACCGCCTATTTCGACGACGGCCGATTCTCGATCCGCGGCTCGATCGCGTATCGCGGCGGCTTCCTCGTCAGCGTGCCCGGCGGCAACACCGGCAATGATGTGAACGGGCAAAGCAAGATCACCACGATCGACGCCAACCTGTCGTATCAGCTCAACAGCATCGTCAAGATCACCGTGCAGGGTCTCAACCTGACCGACGCAGCGGTCGACCAGTACCAGGGGTCCGACCGCAACAGCCCGTTCATCAACACGCATACCGGCCGCCAGATCTACTTCGGCGTAGGCGTGAAGTTCTGACCTGATCTCCCCACTGGAGGGGCGGCGCCAGCTGCCCCTCCATTTTGTCCTGTCACCGCAGGCGCGGCAGTTCCCCTGAGGTAACCTGCGTCTGTGACCTGAGGGTACGCCGCATCTGCGTGAAAGCTATGGGGTCGTTATGATGATAGAACGCCGTTCGCTTCTTTCCATCGGCGGAATGACGGCGCTCGCCGCTGCGGTCATGCCCGCAGCGGTCGGTGCGCGACACGTCGGCCGGGCCGCGCCTACGTTGCCGCAGCGTCGGCGCAAGCCGCACACGGGTGTGCGGCTGGATCCACGGGCGTTTGGCGCGACCGGCGATGGCATCACCAAGGATACGGCGGCAATCCAGCAGGCGCTCGACCGGTGCGCGGTGTTCGGCGGCGGCGTGGTGGCTCTGGCGGGGGGCACGTTCCTGACCGGCGCGGTGCGGATAGGCTCAAATACGGAACTGCGGATCGAAGCAGGCGCGACGTTGCAGGGGTCTGCCGATGTGGCCGATTACCCGATCGTACAGGTACGATGGGAGGGGAGATGGGTGCCGGGCCATGTCGGCCTGGTGTGGGCGCAAGACGCGCGCGGCATCGTGCTCAGCGGCGATGGCCGGATCGTCGGATCGCGCGCGATCCCCGGGCGCATGGCACCATCAGGGCTGCGCAACCCGGCACTGCTGGAGTTCGTTGCCGTGCATGGACTGGAGGTGCGGGATCTCGTCACCGAACAGAACGACATGTGGTCAATCCACCCGGTCTATTGCACCGATGCGACCTTCAGCGGGCTGACGATCAAAGGCGGCGCCGACGGGATCGATCTGGATTCCTGCCAGCGCGTGGAGGTGCGCGGATGCGATTTCGACACAGCCGATGATTGCATTTCGCTCAAATCCGGTCGGGGCATGGAAGGCGCGATGCTCGCCCGGCCGACCGAGGACGTGACGATCACCGGTTGTACGTTCCGCGACCGCCGCTGGGCCTGCATCGGCATCGGCAGCGAGACCTCCGGCGGCATCCGCCGCGTTCTGGTCGAGCGGTGTACCTTCGTTTCCGCATATACCTTCAGCATATATATCAAAAGCCGACCGGGTCGCGGCGCGTTCATCGAAGACATAACGATGCGCGATCTCGATGTAGCGGGCGCCGGCGGCGGCTTCCTGCGCCTGAACTTGCTCGACAGCGGAAAACAGGATCCGTTCCCGGTTCCAGGACCGGCAGGTATCCCGACGGTGCGAAACCTTGTTTTCGAGCGTGTGCGGGTAAAGCATGTTCCCGTGCTGGTCGAAGCGGTCGATATCCATCCGGACAAACCGCTGAACCGCTTCGTGATGCGCGACTTTGCCGGCATGTCCGGTCGTGGCATCACTCTCGCCAACATGCGCGATGTCGTGCTGGATCGGATCGACGTCGCCGTCGCTTCAGGACCGAAGATCGCTGCGTCCGGTGTGAGCGGCCGTGGGCTGGACGGAGCGGAAACGCTCCCGTCGGTGCCGCGCCCGCCTCCCGTCATTCAGGAGGCGGGGCAGTATCGGCTTGGTCAACCATCCGGTGCGCCCAACTAGGAGCGATACCTTCAGAAAGGGTCGCTTACGGATCCGCCGAGAAAGTCATCGGACGCTTGCTTGTCGTTGTCTCTGCCCAACATCCTGCGTGACGAGGGCGCGCCGCGTCAGGGGGCTTTGACTACCGGCGTTTCGGCACCCGCGACCGGCGCCGTAGCGGACGTCGTCACCGAAGGCGAAGGGGTCGCAACCGCGATCGGAGCTGCGTCAGGCGTGGGAACGGATGGCGGCGCGGCCTCCGGCGTGGCCCCGCCAGTCCCGTCCAGCGTCACCATCGGCGCTGGTGCCGGCGCCGCGACCGGCGTATCGGTGGTGCCGGCAACTGCCTGCGCCGGTTTATAGTGATCGCGCCAGGTATCGAATGCCGCGTAGAAAGCGACGAATGGCTTATCCAATCGCAGCAGGGCCGCACGGGCGAAGGTTGGCAGATCGGCATCCGTGACTTGACCGACCTGAGCGATTTCTAAGCGCGCGACCGCGCAAAACTCCAACCGCATCGTCGGTTGACTGTAGAAATTGTAAATCCGGGTCTGGTTATCGTCGTACACCCGCCGCCAGTCCGCCCAGCCGGGGGCCTGCCATTCCTTCAGGTACGTTTGCAACACATGGTCGAGCACGGCGGCGTGCGTCGTGATCCACGTGTTGTAAGGCTGCACGACACCGCCGCCCGCGCGATCGCAGCCCAGCGCGGCGACATTCAGCGCATTGCGCAGGTGCCACACGGCGGCCGAGTCGGTGTTGTTGATATTGGGCGTGCCGTAGGTGCCGTTCGCCAGTTTGGGCGGGATCTTCATGCCGAGGTAGCCGCCTATCGGCATCGGCGGCGGTGGCGGCGGCAGCTTCACGACGATCGGCGGTGGCGGTGGCGCCACCGGCGTCGTAGCGCAACCGGCCATGCCCAGCGCCAGTCCAGCCAGCAGGCCCCAGCCAAGGATCGCACGCAAAGTCATCGTCGTGTCCAGATAGTCCGTCGCAGCGCGCTTAGCGCGTAACGGATGAACGCTGCAAGAACGATGGTGCGATCAAACAGTCCCGCGCCGGGTGGCGAAACACGATCGACCGTCCCTGCAACTCGGTGGCTCAACTGCCGGTCCGGGAGCGGTGATCCGTACAGCTGCGCGGAGCGTCTACCATGCAAAGGACCGACGATACCTCAGCCGCCGTTGGCCGAGCTTTCTCATCGTGGAGAGAGACCGCCTCCCCCGTGTGATTTCAACCCTGTGGGCTGTCTTTGGTCGGAGCGGGCGTCTCATCCGATCCTTCGGCCGGATCGGTGCTCGATTGCCCCGCGTTCTCGGGCGACAGCGGTGCGTCAGCGTCGTGGTCTTGCGCGATATCGGTTCCTGGCATGGCGTGTTGCTTTCAATGGGGTGTGCGTTCTCATGATAGCGACTGACCTCGGGTAGAGTTCCGCATTACCATTGATTTGCACGCAGAAGCACAAGGTCGGAGGCTATAAGCCCGCCTCTGGCGCGCATACGTCTGTGGCGTTAGACCTTGTCGCCACGAACGCTTGCTGGAGGTGCCCGATGTCTGACGATTACGCCCATGGCCGGCGTGATGGTCTGCGCCTCGCGCTGGCGATACTGGCGTCCGAAGAAGCGAAATGGTCGGCATTGCTCGGCGAGAGCCGGTCTTGGCGTACGAACGCCACGCGGGAGGTTCGGCACAAGACACTGCAAGTCGCGCAGGCCCGCGTGCAGACGGCACTCAACCGCCTCACGCCCAAGACATCGGTGGAGATCGACCCGGAACTGGCGTCCGCGCTCGACAAGGTCGGGCTGTGATCGCGCGTCAGCGGACGAGCGGCCGCACCTTGGCGAGATCGTTGCGGATCGTGGTCGCCGCGACGCCTGCTTCACCCATCGCGTGGCTGATCTGGTCGAGTCCGCGTGCGACGTCCCCGGCCGCGTAGAGGCCCGTAATACTGGTGCGCTGATGGTCGTCCACGACGAGGCAGCCGTCCGGGCCGGCATCCGCGCCGATGCTCACGGCAAGTTCGGAGCGGATGACCGAACCGAGTGCCGGATACACCGAATCGAAGCGCAAAGTGCCGCCTGGTGTGGTGACGAGCATCGCGTCCCCCTCGATGCTCAGCGGGGCGCATGGGCCGTCAACGATCGCGATGCCGAGGTCCTGTAACCGCGCCCGTTCATCGCCCGATAGGGCATGATCCGCATCTGGCGAAATCAGCGTCACGTCGCGCGTGTACATGCGGATGAACACCGCCTCCCTGACACCGTGGGCGTGTGTGCCGATCACGCCAACGCGCTGGTCGGTGACCTCGTAGCCGTCGCAGATCGGGCAATAGCGCAGCAAACCGCGCGCCAGCGCGAGATCGTGCAGATCGGGCGCGATCGGCGGACGGTTGTTGACGACTCCGGTCGCCAGCAGCACCGTCCGCGCGGGGATCCAAGTGCCATCGACCAGCGCCTCGAACAGCTCCCCATCGCGCCGCAGCGTCTCGATGACGCCGGGCGAAACCGTCGCGCCGAACTCCGCCGCCTGTTCGCGCATCCGAGCGAGGAGGTCGGTGCCGGCGATGCCGCCGGGGTACCCGGCGTGGTTGCGCGTGCGCGGTATCCAAGCCGCGCGGCTTCGTCCGGCATCAACAACGTGCAGCCGCAGGTGAAACCGCGCGAGATAAATCGCGGCGGTAAGCCCGGCCGGGCCGCCGCCGACCACCAGACAATCCACGGGTTCTGTCACATTGCCCTCCGCTACATGAGCCAAGTTCAGCGCGTCACCGGCCACGCGGTTCCCAAGCGTGCGGGGGAGGTGTAGTCGAACGCGACATGATGGGGACGAACAGCATGCGCATCTTCACGATCGGCTACGAGGGTGTTGCGCAGGCTGATCTCGTCGCGGCGCTGACCGCCGCCGGGGTGACGCTGCTGGCGGATGTGCGCGCCGTGCCGCTGTCGCGGCGGCCGGGCTTCTCCAAGAACGTGCTGGCGGCCGGTCTGCGTGAGGCTGGCATCGACTATATCGGGCTGAAGGCGCTGGGCACGCCGCCCGAGGGGCGAGAGGCCGCGCGTAAGCACGATCACGCGCGGCTTGCTAGTGTGTATGCCGGGCAGCTCGAACTGCCGGAGGCGCTGGCGCAAATGGCGCAGCTGCGCACCCTGGCGACAGAACGACCGACCGCGCTGTTGTGCTTTGAGCGCGACCCATCCGGGTGCCACCGCTCGCTGTTAGTTGCGGCGGCGCTGCCGGAGGCGGATGTCGTCGACCTCTATCCATAAGGACCGCCGCGTTATCGCCGCCGA
The DNA here is from genome assembly GCF_026540945.1 of Sphingomonas sp. GC_Shp_3. Taxonomy (NCBI): domain Bacteria; kingdom Pseudomonadati; phylum Pseudomonadota; class Alphaproteobacteria; order Sphingomonadales; family Sphingomonadaceae; genus Sphingomonas; species Sphingomonas sp. GC_Shp_3. The sequence goes on along the minus strand of NZ_JALNUT010000013.1, from coordinate 22,610 downwards.
TCAGCATCCCTCAAACGCGAACGCTCAAACGTCCGGCGACGGCACACCGAGCTTGTCGGCGATCTCCGCTGTTTCGGCATCGCCTGGCGGTTCGGGCATGTCCTGTCCGGGGGCAAGCGCATCGTCGGCGATGCCCGGGCCGGTGCCGGCAATCGTCTCGTCCAGTGGCCGCGCATTGCTGCCCGACGTTCGGGATTCGTCCATGACATTCTCCTCGTTCGTGTCATCAACCGTATCGGTCTGCTTGCGTTCCATGGGGACGCGAGGATGGCGCTGCGGCACGCGCTGCCGACTTTCGCGAGCGTACGGTTGCCGCCGTTGTGGAGGATATGGCGAACACGGATCTGCCGGTTGGCATGCCTGTCCGCGTCCGGTATCTCACCCGCAGCGTAGCAATGGTTGAAGTGTCCGTGGATCAGAACCGTCAGTTGGAACATCTCGGTGGCGACCGCCGTTTCGAACTGCTCGTTAACGCGATCAAGGATTACGCGATCTACCTGCTCGATCGTGACGGCTATATCGCGAGCTGGAACGCCGGAGCAGGCCGCTTCAAGGGCTATCGCGCCGACGAGATCATCGGTCAGCATTTCTCCCGATTCTACACCGATGAGGACCGCGCGCGCGGTCTGCCGCAGCGTGCGCTCGAGATCGCGCGGACGACCGGCACGTTCGAGGCCGAGGGATGGCGCGTGCGCAAGGATGGCACGCAATTCTGGACCAGCGTCGTCATCGATCCGGTGGTGGACGAGAATGGCACCCTCATCGGCTTCGCCAAGGTAACCCGCGACATCACCGACAAGCGCGCCGCCGAGCGCGCGCTGCTGGAAAGCGAGCAACGCTTCCGGCTGCTCGTCCACAGCGTCCGCGATTACGCGATCTACATGCTCGATCCGCTCGGCCATGTCAGCAACTGGAACCCTGGGGCGGAGGCGATCAAGGGGTACACCGCCGACGAGATCGTCGGCCAGCATTTCTCGCGCTTCTACGTCGAGGAGGACCGGCAGGCCGGCGAACCCGAACGCGCGCTGCGGGTCGCGCGCGAGATGGGCAAGTACGAGGTCGAGGCGTGGCGCCAGCGCAAGGACGGCTCGCGCTTCCGCGCCGGCGTGCTGATCGACCCGATCTTCGCCGAATCCGGCGAACTCGTCGGTTTCGCCAAGGTGACGCGCGACCTGACCGAACGCTGGCAGGCGCAGCAGGAAACCGAGCGCGCCCGCGAGGCGATGGCGCAGGCGCAGAAGATGGAAGCGGTGGGCCGGCTGACCGGCGGGGTCGCACACGATTTCAACAATCTGCTGACCGTGATCCGCTCCTCCGCAGACCTGCTCAAGATGCCGGGCCTCACTCCGGGTAAGCGCGAGATGTATCTCAACGCGATCTCCGACACGGCCGATCGCGCTGCCGCGCTCACGTCGCAACTGCTTGCCTTCGCACGGCGCCAGCCGCTCAAGCCCGAAATCTTCGACGTCGGTCAGCGGATCGTCGCGATGCTGCCCATGCTCGAAACCAGCGTCGGCTCGACCGTGCGCGTCACCATCGACGCGAAGCAGGCGGGCGTCGTCAACGCCGACCTCAACCAGTTCGAGACGGCGGTGCTCAACCTCGTCATCAATGCGCGCGATGCGATGCCGGCGGGCGGTGTGCTGTCGGTGACGAGCCGGCTGGTCGGCGCGCTGCCGGCGGTACGTGGCCACGGCGCGGCGACCGGCCGGTTCGTGGCGGTGCGGGTGGCGGACACCGGCAGCGGCATCGCGCCGGAAACGCTGAAGCAAATCTTCGAGCCGTTCTTCACCACCAAGGCGCTCAACAAAGGCACCGGGCTCGGGCTCAGTCAGGTGCACGGTTTCGCCAAACAGTCCGGCGGCGAGATCGACGTGGAGAGCCAGCCGGGCCGGGGTGCGGCCTTTACCTTGTACCTGCCCGTCGCTCGCGAGGATCAGATCGCCGCCGCCGCGCCCGCCCGCCAGATGCGTGAGCAGGACCTGACCACGCTGCGCGTCCTGCTGGTCGAGGATAACGAGGCGGTGGGCCAGTTCGCGCGCGGACTGCTGGAGGAGCTCGGCCAGATCGTCACCTGGGCGCCGAATGGCGAAAGCGCGCTAGACCTGCTCGAAGCGGCAGCGGACAAGTTCGACCTCGTCTTCACCGACGTCATCATGCCTGGGATCAACGGTCTGGAACTCGCGCAGACCATCGCCGCGCGCTGGCCCGATCTCGAAGTGGTGTTGACCAGCGGCTACAGCCACGTTCTCGCCGAGGAGAGCGACCACGGCTTCACCCTGTTGCGGAAGCCCTATTCCGTCGAGGGATTGATGAACGTGCTGCGTCTGACCGGGCGCTAGTCGCCGGGCGATCGGTGCACGCGCGGCGACGGAGCGTTTCGCGAACGCGTGGTCGACAGCCCCGACTGGCGGCACCACATCCTCGCTTATGAAAAACATCGGTTTCCTGTCGTTCGGGCATTGGTCCGAATCGCCCCACTCCGCCACGCGCTCGGCCTCGGACGTGTTGCTGCAATCGATCGACCTCGCCGTTGCGGCGGAGGAGATCGGCCTCGATGGTGCGTACTTCCGCGTTCACCATTTCGCGCAGCAACTCGCCTCGCCGTTTCCGCTGCTCGCGGCGGTGGGCGCTAAGACCAGCCGGATCGAGATCGGCACCGGTGTGATCGACATGCGTTACGAAAACCCGTTCTACATGGTGGAGGATGCCGGTTCGGCGGATCTCATCAGCGGCGGGCGGCTCCAGCTTGGCCTTAGCCGGGGTTCGCCCGAGCAGGTGATCGAAGGATGGCGGCATTTCGGCTATGCGCCGGCCGAGGGCGAGAGCGATGCGGACATGGGCCGCCGTCACGGCGAGGTGTTCCTCGATCTGCTCGACGGCAAGGGTTTCGCCCGGCCCAATCCGCGCCCGATGTTCCCCAATCCGCCCGGCCTGCTGCGGCTGGAACCGCATTCGGAAGGGTTGCGAAAGCGGATCTGGTGGGGGTCAGGCGCGAACGCCACCGCCGTGTGGGCGGCGCAGAAGGGTATGAACCTGCAAAGCTCCACCCTGAAGGCGGATGAGAGCGGTGAACCGTTCCACGTCCAGCAGGCGCGGCAGATCCGACTCTACCGGGAGGCGTGGAAGGCGGCCGGGCATGATTGGCAACCGCGCGTTTCCGTCTCGCGCTCGATCTTCGCGCTGATGAACGATCGCGACCGCGCCTATTTTGGGCGGGGCGAGAGCAGCGACCAGATCGGCATCATCGATTCGATGCGCGCGGTGTTCAGCCGTTCCTATGCCGCTGAGCCGGACGTGCTGGTGAAGCAGCTCCGCGAGGATGAGGGGATCGCGGAGGCGGATACGGTGCTGCTGACCGTGCCCAACCAGCTTGGCGTCGAGTACAACGCGCATGTGCTGGATGCCATTCTGACGCACGTCGCACCGGCACTCGGCTGGCGGTAATCGGATTTCGTCGGACGGGCACAGTCCGCGCCGCTCGGTTACAGCCCCTCCCAGCCGACCCATTGCGCGTTGGCCAGGCGGCGCGCGACCGACCAGCTCTGCACGCGGATGTCGGGCACCGCGACGATCTCCCAAAATTCCCCGCGCGTCATGGGCCCAAGCGCATAGAGCCAGTCGTTGCCGGTGCCGTCGGTGGCGACCGTGCGGCTCTGCGCATCGACGTCGATACCGATACGCAGGGTATCGGGGCGGATCGTGCCGCGTGCGACCAGCGCGCGCAGCAACGGCTCGTCGGCGCGGAGCAGATCGCCCTGCGGGCCGGTGCAGTTGATGATGCGGGCCGGGCGGAGCGTTTGCGCGTCCGTCTCGCCACGCGGGCGCCATGACACGGCGAGGCAATGACCCTCCGCCTCGGTGCCGAGGATACGCCCGCCGCAGATCGTCAGCGTGCCGTCGCGGCGCAGCGCCGCCAGCGCATCGGCGACCGAGGGGGCGATGCGATGGCGGTGGATGTCCCACCACGGCCGCAGGTGGCGGAGGAAGCGCGCGCGTTCGACATCGCTGGCGGCGCGCCACATATCCTGCGTGAAGCGGCGCAACTCGTCGATGGCGGGGCGCCACCCGATCTCGTTAGCGCGCGCACGCACCCGGCGGAGCAGCGCCGCACCCGTCTCGCGCGGGCGTTCGCGCAGCGGATCGGCGGGCGCGCCGGCGGCGGCGTGGGGGTGCGGCAACTGTCCGCGCCGCGACATCGCCACGATCCGCCCGGCGAAACCGCGCGCGCGTAAAGCGAGCACCACGTCCACCATGGTCAGCCCGGTGCCGAGCGCCATCACCGTGTCGCCCTTGCCGAGCCCGTCCAGCGCACCCTTCGCCCACGGATCGGGCGCGTAGAGATGGGCAGGCAGATCACCCATGCCCGGTGGCGAGTGCGGCGGCAGGTTGCCAACCGCGAGCATGACGGTATCGACGGTGACGACACGCCCGTCGGCGAGCGTGACGTGGGTGCAGCCGTCCGCGCGCACCACATCGACCGCGTCGCCGTGGACGATCTCCAGCCGCCCCGCCGCCGCCGCCTGCGCTTCGCCCAGCAGATCGCGCAGGTAATCGCCGTAGCGCAGGCGCGGCACGAACGGGTTGGGATCGGCCGACACGTCGCGCGCGGCCAGCCAGCGGCGGAAATGCTCGGGATCGTCGGGGAAGGCGCTCATGTTGGCGGCGCGCACGTTAAGCAGATGGGCGGGGTGCGCCGCGCCGTAAGCCAGCCCCTCGCCGGCGGCGGCATGCCGTTCGATCAGCAACAGCTTGGCATCGCCGTGGCGGAGCAGGTTGATGGCGGCGAGCGTACCGGTGAAGCCGCCGCCGATGATCGCGATGGTGTTCGTCATGCCCCGCTCCATCGCATCTCCGCGCGGCGATTGCGAGGGCTCGCGCGGACCCGGCCGGCGGCGCCCGCGTTGAACCGACATGGCCCTGCCGCGCACGCTGATCGACCCCCGCCTGATCTACCTCGAACCCGCCGTGCGCGATTACCCGCGTGGGCGCGAGGTGCTGGCGCGCTTTCCCGCTGCCGAGCTGGTCGAGGTGGCGAGCCACTGGAAGATCGAGCAGCTTTCCGACCCCGCGCTCGCCGAGGATTGGCTGCGGGTGAAGCGCGAAATCCTCGTGCTCGGCGTGAAAAAGGGGCTGGCGATGCGGCCCAACGGGCGATCGGCCGACTTCATCGCGCCGTCCTCCTCGAATGGCTGCGCGATGGCGTGCGCTTATTGTTACGTCGGGCGGCGCAAGGGCTATGCGAACCCGATCAGCATCTTCGTCAACATCGACGATATTACGCGGGCGCTGGCGCGTCATGCCGCCAAACAAGGCGTGAAGCCCGAGCCGAACACGATCGATCCGGTCGATTGGGTGTACGATCTTGGCGAGAATGGCGATCTGTCGCTGGATGCCGCGCTGTCGGACAACGTGCGCGATCTAGTCGCGGCGTTTCGGGACATCCCGAATGCGAAGGGATCGTTCGCCACCAAATACGTCAACCGCGATCTGCTTGACTATGATCCGCAGGGTTGCACGCGCATCCGCTTCTCGCTGATGCCCGAGACGATCGCGAAGATCGTCGACGTGCGCACCTCGCCCGTGTTCGAGCGGATCGCCGCGATCAACGATTTCGTCGCCGCCGGTTACGAGGTGCACGTCAACTTCTCGCCGGTGATCGTGCATGAAAACTGGGAGCCGGAGTGGAAGGCGCTGTTCGCCGAGCTGAACGACACGCTCTCCCCGGCGGCCAAGGCGCAGCTCAAATGCGAGGTGATCTTCCTGACGCACAACGAAGCGCTCCACGACACCAACCTGCAATGGCACCCGCGCGCCGAGGAATGGCTGTGGCGGCCCGATATCCAGGAAACCAAGTGGAGCCAGTCGGGCATGCGCAACCTGCGCTACAAGGTGGCGTGGAAGCGGCAATGGCTCGACCGCTTCCTCGGCTGGCTGGGCGAGGCGATGCCGTATTGCACGGTGCGTTACGCGTTCTGATACGCCTCGATCATTCCGCGCACCTCGACCTTGGCCTTGAGCCGCGCGCACAGCAATGCGGTGCCGCTGATCTTGCGCTGCACGAACAGCGTGTCGATAGGGGGTACGTGCCAGGTCGCGCGATCCTCCGCCATGGCCTGCGCCTCCTCGCGGATCACGCCGACGAAGCTGCGGTCGCCGAAGTCGAACGGGCCTTCGCGCGTCATCTCGCCGAGGATCACGTCGATCATCCGGTCGACCGCCGGGCGGTGCCGCGTCACCGCCGGTTCCCCGAGGAACCCCGCCGCCACCGCCGCGTCGCGCACCGCATCCCGATCGCCAACGAGCCCGGCCATCAGCAGGCGGTGATAGCCGGCGCGGGTTTCCGGCAGAATATCGCGGGTCGCGCCGAAATCGAGCAGCACCAGCCTGCCGGTGTCGGCCTGCCAGCGATAATTGGCGAAGTTGGGGTCGGTCTGCATCGTACCCCACGCGAACAGTTCGCGTAAGACCAGCGCGATCAGCGCGTGCGCGGCGCGGTCGCGTTCTTCCTGCCCGCGTGTCTCCAGCGCCTCGATGCGTTCGCCGGTGATGAAGTCCATCGCCAGCACGTTGGGGGTGCTGAACGCGGGCTCGGCAGCGGGGACGATGTAGGCGGGATCGTCACCGATCAGCGTGCGGTAGCGTTCCAGCATGGTGCGTTCGCGCGTGTAATCCGCCTCCTCGTGCAACTGCCGCTTCGCCTCGGTGAGCAGCGGCGCGATGTCGACCTCGCGCGGGAGCAGCCCGGAGACGCGCAGCAGCGTGGCGACGTTGTCGACATCCGCATCGATGCTAGCCGCCACACCGGGATATTGCACCTTGATCGCGAGGATACGCCCGTCGGGCAGTTCGGCGCGGTGGACCTGCCCGATCGACGCGGCGGCGACCGGCTGCGCCTGGAAATGCCGGAAGCGCCGCCGCCAGTCGCGGCCCCACTCGGCGATCAGCACCTTGTCGAGCTGTTGCGGCGGCATGTGGTGCGCATTGTCGCGCAGCCGCGACAGGATGCGGGTGAGTTCCGGCGGGAGCATGTCGCCTGCGTCCATCGAAATCATCTGGCCAAGCTTCATCGCCGCGCCGCGCAGATGGGCGAGCTGATCCGCCACCCGCGTCGCATTGGCGGGGGTGAGCAGCAGGTCGCTCATGCGCGGGCGTTCGCCGCTCGCCAGCTTGCGCGCGCCCTCCGCCACCACGCCGCCGGCGATGCCGCCCGCCATCCGCCCGAACCGGCCGAGCCGCGACAGCCGCCCGCTCGGGATCGCGCGTCCGTTGTCATCCGCCATGCTGTGTGTCCTTGCTGGCCAGCACCGCCGCGAGGGTGGCTGGCGTGTATTCGTGAACGTCGACGCCGACATCATATTGGCGCGGCATCGGTTTCAGGCGGCCGTGGCTGTGGCCGTGCAGGTTGAGGCTGCCGCGATGCTGCCCGTTCCACGATCGGAACGGATAGTGGCACAGCACGAGCTTGCGCCCGTCCAGTTCGATCTCGGCATAGTCGCCGACGCTTGCCCAGCCGTCTGCGGCGAGCGTGGTGTCGGAATCGTTGTTGCCGCGCAGCAGGTGCTTGCGGCCGTTCAGCCGCGCCAGCCAGCCCGCCACATCCGCCGGGCGCCGCGCGACATCGCCGAGGTGCCACACCTCATCCTCAGGCGTGACGGTGGCGTTCCAGCGCTCCAGGATCAGGGCGTCCATCTCGGCGATGTTCGCGAACGGGCGTTTCCAGATGTTGATGGTGCGGTGGTCGCCGAAATGGGTGTCGGCGGTGAAGAACACGGTCATGTCCAGTACAACACCCGCGCGAGCGGCAGCGCGGCGGCGATCTTTTCCTCGAAGAAGCTGCGCAGTTCGCGCATCGTCGCAGCGTCATACACGAGTTTCTCGCTGCCGAACTTGGTGCGTTTGATGGTGCGCCGGTCCATCCCCATGTCGAGCGACGAGCCGGGATACCAGCTTTCCAGCACCGCCTTCGATCCCGGATTGTAGCGGTGGGTGATGAGTTCAACCGTCAGGTCGAGCGCGGGCAGATCGGCGAGCGCGGTGGCGGCATCGTCGATCAGCGTGGCGTATGCCTCGCGCCAGCCGTCAGCGGCGATGATCGGCGCGATCGTCAGCCCGATCGGATAGCCCGCCTGCGCCATCTGCCGCAGCGCGCGCAGCCGCTCCGCCACCGGTGAGGTGCCGCCCTCGAACCGCGCAAAAGCGCGCGGGTTGAGCGAGGCGCGCATCCGCGTGCGACCGTTGTGGGCGAGGCCGAGCAATGGCGTGACATCGGCGAACTTGCTGGTGAAGCGCAGCTGCGCGTCCGCCTGCCAACTGCCGAACCAGGTGATCGCGGTGGAGAGCGACCCCGTCAGCGGTTCGAGCGCGAGCGGATCGGTATAGCACGACGCCTCGAACGTGGTGCCTTCGTGCGCGCGCGCGGTGCTGCGCGAGGTGATCGTGCCCTGACCGAGATAGGCGGGCACGGCGGCGAGGATCTCGTCGAGATTGGCATAGACCCGGGTGATCGGCGGGCCTTTCAGCGAGCCGGCGAGGTAGCAATAGCCGCAATGCGCCGGGCAGCCCTCGGCAAGATCGACGCGCCAGTCCGCGCTGGGCGCGATCGGCTGGAACTTGCGCTTGGAGGGGGGCGCGACGACCACCGCGAGCGTCGCCTTGGCCGCGGCATAGGCCCGGCGCGGATCGTCAGGCAGATCGAGCGACAGCCGATCGTTCGCCAGCTCGATCACCTCTACGCCGCGCGCCGCCGCGCGTCCGGCGATGGCGCGCGCGTGCGGCCAGTCGCGCGCGCTGCGGGTCAGCAGCACCCGGCGCGGCAGCCATTCACGCGCGCTTTCACGCGGGGCGGGATCGGGGCGAGCGGGTGTCATCCCACCCTAAACGGTTGAGTGAGCAAGGCGTTCAGACCCGAGGTGCCGCATACGCAAAAGGGCGGAGAACGTCGCCGTTCCCCGCCCTTTCGGCAGCATCCTAGGACCGAAGTCTTAGAAGTGCGTGATGACGCCGAGCTTCGGGGTGAAGCTGTGGAACGCACCGAAGGTGTCGACTTCGCCGCGGATGCGGAAGCCGGCGTTGCCGGTGATGCCCTTCAGGCCGATGTCCTGCGGGCCGACTTCGAAGCCGATGCCGTAATCCATGCCGTCATGCGTCTTGTCGTTGCGGTTGCCGCTGACATAGGGCGCGTAGTGGTCGAAGTTGACCCACTTGTAGCCGACCTTGCCGAAGAACAGGCCGCTGTCACCAGCGCGCACGCCGAAACGGCCTGCACCGCCGTATTCCCAATCGATGTTGCCGGTGAAGCCCTTGGCAACGGTACCTTCCGCACCGACGAACACCGGGCCGAGCGGCACGTTGAAGCCGACCACGCCCTCAACCAGGCCGCCGGTCAGGCGGTAGTTGTTGCGCAGCGAACCATTCGAGTTCAGCGCCTGCGGGATGCCGTGGTTCGGCTGGTTGTCGAACGACTCATAGCTGCCCATCACGCCGACATACGGCACGATGCCAAACGCCTTGCTGCCGTCCGGTGCGGTCGGGGTGGAGGTGTCCGCAGGCATCGGAGCCGACGTGTCCTGCGCGATGGCAGGGGCGGCTGCGAACACGGCGAGAGCGGCGGCGGCGAGTTTGATTTTCAGCATCTGTTTGAGACCTTACAAGCTTACGGAATGGTTGAACCCAGAGCCCACTGAACCTGCTTTGTGGCGACTTGTTGCACTGCGAAGTGAAAAAAGCCGGGAACCCGGAAATTGTCACTTTTCTGCAACGGTTTCTTGCTCCTCGATGAACAAATTTGCCGCTGTATATAGCTGGCACGCTCATCTCGCCGTACTTGCGGGGCGACTCGCGGCGCTTTCTAGCACGTCCCCTTATTGAGCCGTGTATTCCGCCCGATTTTGCGGCAACTTTAAGGCATTGGAGGTCGATCGGGGCCTGATGCTGCTGCAGAGCGGCGTAGCGCGCGCTCAGGCGATTGCGACCGGCGCGGGCATCCCATTCGTCGTTGAAGTGTTTAGCGACAGCACCATTTGAGAGATCCCGATGCCGACGCAACACCAGCCACTGATCGACCATGTCGCCATCGTCTCCGGCGCGAGTTCCGGCATCGGTCTTGCCGTGGCGGAGGCGCTAGCCGGCGCGGGAGCGGCGGTGGCGGTGAACTATCGCTCCGGTCGCGACGCCGCCGAAGACCTCGTCGCGCGCATCACCGCCGGCAGCGGCCGCGCGATCGCGGTGCAGGCCGACGTGTCGAAGGAGGACGAGGTCGCCGCGTTGTTCGAGCAGACCGCCGCCGCATTCGGCCGGGTCGATGTGCTCGTTGCCAATTCCGGCGTGCAGAAGGATGCCGCGATCGCCGACATGACGCTGGAGGACTGGAACACCGTCATCGACATCAACCTGACCGGTCAGTTTCTGTGCGCGCGTGAGGCGGTGCGGCATTTCCGCGCGCAGCCGGCGGCGGGCCGCCCGGCGCGCAGCGCGGGCGTCATCGTCGCGATGAGTTCGGTGCATGAGGTGATCCCCTGGGCCGGCCACATCAACTATGCCTCGGCCAAGGGGGGCATCCGAATGCTGACCCGCACGCTCGCGCAGGAGGTCGCAAGCGACGGCATCCGCGTCAACGCGATCGCGCCGGGAGCGATCAAGACGCCGATCAACAAGGATGCCTGGGACAGTGACGAGGCGCTCAGCAAGCTGTTGCGGCTGATCCCGTACGGCCGCATCGGCGATCCCGAGGATGTCGCCCGTGCCGCGGTGTGGCTTGCCTCGGACGAGGCGGATTACGTCACCGGCACCACCCTGTTCGTCGATGGCGGCATGTCGCTGTACCCCGAGTTCCGCGACAATGGTTGAACGCCACCGCTCGGACGGCGTGCCGTCGCTCCGCACGATCGGCGATCACGGCATCATCGGCGATCTTACCACTGCGGCGCTGGTCGCGCGCGACGGCACGATCGACTATCTGTGCTGGCCTGCGCTCGACAGCCCGACGATCTTCGCCGACCTGCTCGATGTCGGCAGCGGCGGCGCGTTCGCGATCACGCCGGCGCTCCAGAACCCGCGCCACATGCAGATCTACGTTCCCGACACCAACGTGCTGACGACCCGCTGGATGGGCGAAGATGGCAGTGCGGAGGTCGTCGACTTGATGCCGCATCCCGATGCGCACCCCCGCCCCGATCACGGCGCGCGCTGCCTGATCCGGCGCGTCACGGTGACGAAAGGCACGGTCGCCTTCACCGCCGACTGCGCGCCACGCTTCGATTACGCACGCGCGGTGCCGGATGTCTCCCCGGTGGGGGGGGGAGTGTGTTTCAGCGGACCGGGCCTCACGCTGCGGCTGTTCGCGTCGGTTCCGCTGACGTGTGCGGAGGGCGCCGCGCGGAGCAGCTTTACGTTACACGTCGGTGAAAGCGCGTGGTTCATCCTCGGTGGTGAAACGCTGACCATGCCTGCCGACGACGCTGCTCTCGCCGCTGCTATCGACGGAACCGTCGCGGCGTGGCGCCACTGGCTGCATCAAGCCAGCTACAAGGGACGGTGGCGCGAGGCTGTGCTGCGGTCGGCGCTGGCGCTGAAGCTGCTGACCTCGGCGGAGCATGGCTCGATCGCGGCGGCGGCGACGTTCGGCCTGCCGGAAGCATCGGGCGCCGGGCGCAACTGGGATTACCGCGCGACGTGGATCCGCGACGCCTCGTTTACCGTGTACGCTTTCATGCGGCTCGGCTTTACCGACGAGGCGGAGGATTTCCGGCGCTGGGCCGCCAAGCGGGTGATGGTCGCCGACCCCGAACACCCGATCCGCATCATGTATGCGCTCGACGGATCGGAGGCCCGCGACGAGCAGGAACTGCCGCACCTCGCCGGTTATGCCGGTAGTCGCCCGGTACGGATCGGCAATGCCGCGCACGACCAGACCCAGCTCGATATCTTCGGCGAGCTGATGGACAGCGTGTACCTTTCCAACAAATATGGCGCCGCGATCAGCCACGAAGGCTGGCAGCACGTCCGCGGCATCGTCGAATACGTCATGCGGCATTGGCAGGAGCCGGATGCCGGTATTTGGGAGATGCGCGGGGAGGCCCGCCACTTCCTTCATTCGCGGGTGATGTGCTGGGTGGCGATCGACCGTGCGCTCCGGCTGGCGCACAAGCGGTCGTTGACCGCGCCGATGGCGGAATGGACGGCCTGTCGCGACGCGATCGTGGCAGATGTGTGGGAGAATTTCCGCCACCCGGAGCACGGCTATTTCGTGCAGGAACGCGGCGGCACCGAACTCGATGCGGCGCTGCTGATGATGCCGCTGGTTCGCTTCGTGCCCGCGACCGACCCGGTATGGCTGAAGACGTTGGATGCGATCGGCACGCAGTTGCGCGACGATGGCCTGGTCTATCGCTACCGCAACGCCGATGGCCTGGAGGGCGGCGAAGGTGCGTTCACCACCTGCACGTTCTGGTATGCCGAATGCCTCGCCCGTGCCGGCCGGCTCGACGAGGCGCAGATCGTGCTGGGCAAGGGGATGGCCTACGCCAATCCGCTCGCCTTGTTTTCGGAGGAAGTCGACGTGCGTGGTCTGCCGCTTGGTAATTTCCCGCAGGCGTTGACGCATCTTGCGTTCATCAGCGCGGCGTACTTCATCGATCGTCGGCTGGATCCTAGCTATCGACCGAACTGGCAACCATAGACGGCGACACATGGTTGCACCGACCGTATGGGCGGCATCCCCCGTTGACCAATCCAACCGTTGCACTACCCTACAAGTCGTTCTCCGGGAGATGGCAGATGGTTTGGTTTGGAATGTCGCTAGCGGCGCTCCTGTTGTCCGCGGCGACGACTGCACCGACAATGGTCGATCACAGTCCCCATGTTCCCGGTTCGAACCCGATCATTCGTGACAAGTTCTTAGCAGACCCGGCGCCTCTCGTCGTTGGCGACACGCTGTATCTCTATGTCGACCACGACGAGGCGCAGCGTGACGAGATGTTCAACATGCGCGAGTGGCTGGTCTATTCAACCACCGACATGAAGACGTGGACGGCGCACCCGCCGATCATGAGCGTCAAGGATTTCAAATGGGCCAAGCAGGACGCCTGGGCGCCGCAGGCGATCGAGAAGAACGGGAAGTTCTATCTCTACGCGCCCGTCGAGCATGACAGCACCCATCCTGGCAAGGCGATCGGGGTAGCCGTATCCGACACGCCGACAGGTCCGTTCAAGGACGCCCGCGGATCAGCGCTGATCACCAACGAAATGACGCCAAAGGGTAAGCATAGCTGGGAGGACATTGATCCCACCGTGCTGACCGACACCGACGGCACCACCTGGATCGCGTGGGGCAATCGCGAGTGCTACATCGCCAAACTCAAGCCGAACATGATCGAACTCGACGGGCCGATCACCGAGATCACGCTGCCGCATTATGAAGAAGGTCCCTGGCTGCATAAGCGCGGCAAGCTCTACTATTTGACGTATGCCTCGCTCGACCGGGCAACGCAGCGCGATGAACATGTCTCCTACGCGACAGCGCCTGCGATCACCGGGCCGTGGACCTATCGCGGCGAACTCACCGGCTCGGGAAAGTACAGTTTCACCATCCATCCCGGCATCGCCGAGTTCAAGGGTAACTGGTATCTGTTCCTCCATAATGCCACGCTCGCGATCGGCGATCAGAGCGGCGCGATCGGGCGGCGCGCGGTGACGGTGGAACATCTCTACTATAACCCGGACGGCACGATGAAGCCGGTCATCCAGACCGAGGCGGGTGTCTCGGCCCCGGCAGAAGAGCAATCGTCGAAGAGGTCTTAGCAGCACGGGCCGGTGCGGCAGGATCAAACTCAGCGCGCAGCCGTAACACGGGTAAAAACCATAACGAGGGAGATGTCATGCTGAGGTTCTTATACGATAAACTTGCGGCCGCGCGGGTCGGCGTGCGGTCCTGCGCCCTGGCTCTCGCCGCATCCACGGCGGTGATCTCGCCTGCTCAGGCGCAGTCCGATCGGATGATGCCGATTGCGGTGCCGGTTCAGCCCGACGCCATCGTGCTCGGGACGGGCGCCCTCCCCGGCGCTACGGCGAAGGAGTCCTGGCACAGCCAGTACAACAGCGTGTTTGCCCGCAATGTGACGGTCGCAACGCTGACGCCCTTCCTGCCTGATCCAGCGAACGCAAGCGGCGTGGCGGTCATCGTCGCTCCCGGCGGCGGGTTTACGACATTGTCGATGCAGAACGAAGGCTGGGACGTTGCGCGCGCCCTTGCCGCACGCGGCGTCGCGGCGTTCGTCCTCAAGTACCGGCTCAACCAGACCCCGGGCGACATGGCCGCCTATCAGAAATCGCTACAGAACCTTGGCGCCGGCGGCGCACCACGGCCAACTGCCGAGGCGATGATGGCGAAGCTGGCGCCCCAGCTTGCCGATGCCCGCGCCGCCTTCGCCCTGATCCGCAAGCGGGCCGTAGAGTGGCACGTCGACCCGGCCAAGATCGGCATGGTCGGCTTTTCGGCTGGTGCGATGCTGACAATGGCGACGACGCTGAACGGCCAGCCGGACGCCAAGCCGGCATTCGTCGGCGACATTTACGGACCGGTCTCCGCAATGACGGTGCCAGCGGACGCACCGCCGATCTTCGTGGCGCTCGCCGCTGACGACCCGTTGTTCGGCGGCGGATCATTCGGGCTGATCGACAGTTGGCGCGCGGCCAAGCGGCCAATCGAATTCCACCTGTTCGAACAGGGCGGACACGGCTTTGGCATGTACCCGAAGAAGACGACCAGCACCGGCTGGTTCGACGAGTTCGCGCGCTGGATGACGATGCACGATTGGATGAAGCCTAAAGGCTGAAATGCGATCGGCAGTAGGAGCTGTGTTGGCCGGCTGCCGTGGCACGCATCACTAACGTTGGGCCGAAAGTTGCCGGATCACATCCCTCCCGCGCGGTGATGCGGTGAAGATGGTTGGGTAATCCACGCTAGCCAGACCCGGTGGCTGCCGAACCCACGACGACGGCCGCCGGAGCCCCACGCCGAAGTTCTCCTGCTGCCAGCCGTGTGGCGCATGTCGTATTGGCGTCCGGGTACGGCGGCCACCACTTCGGTGTCGTCAGCTCTGCTTCGGCGCAGCTTGGTGTTGTCGGCGTCGACCGGCATCGCAGCTTGCAAAGCCAGATCCAGCTTTCCGCGCAATCGGCAGCAGCCTTCGCGCGATTCAGTTTCTGCTGCCATAGTCAGTCAGCCAGACTGAGTGGTTGCGAACGACATCTCAATAATGATAATTATTCGCATTAGCCTTGATGCACATCTCGACTCGCCTTAAGCGGAGGCGTGACATCCCAATCTCCTTCTACACCTAGGCGAGCGTCCGTCAGCCGCGATCGGAAAAGGTGGCGTAGCTTGTGGTTAAAGCAGCTTCATAGCTGGCATTGGATCAGCGCGGCTTTGTCGCTGACCGGTATGCTGCTGTTCGCGATCACCGGCATCACGCTCAACCATGCGGCTACGATCGGTGCCACTCCCGTGGTCGTCGAAAAGAACGGGATGCTGCCTCCCTCCTTACAGCGCATGCTGACGGCATCACGCGCCCCGGATTCGCCTCTGCCCACGCCGGTCGCGAAAAGCGTCGCGGCCACGGTCGGCCTCGATCCCGCCGGCAAGCCAGTCGAGTGGTCCGATTCCGACGCCTATGTCGCGCTGCCCCGGGCAGGTGGCGACGCCTGGATCAGTATCGAGCGTGCCTCCGGGCGCATAACGGCTGAGACGACCGATCGCGGCTGGATTTCGTATCTGAACGACCTCCACAAAGGCCGCAACACGGGCGTGGCATGGGCGTGGTTCATCGACATGTTCGCCGGCACCTGCATCCTGTTCACGCTGACCGGGTTGCTGCTGCTCCAGTTGCATGCGCGGCATCGGCCGACGACCTGGCCGATCGTGGCCGCCGGGCTCGCCATTCCCATCCTGCTTGTCTTCCTGTTCGCACATTGAGGGGTCCTGCCATGCGTTCTACCGTGTTCCTGCTGCTTGGCGGGGTGATCACCGCGCCGGCCCTGTCGTTGCCGGCCAGCGCCGCGCCCGCTGGCACCATCACGATCGCCATCCCGCGGCTGCGCGTCGCCGAATATCACAAGCCCTATGTGGCGATATGGCTGGAGCCGGTCGGCGGCGGTGCGTCGCGCACGCTGGCGGTCTGGTACGATCTCAAGAAGCGCGGGAACGACCCTGGCACCAAATGGCTCGCGGACCTGCGCGCATGGTGGCGCAAGGGCGGCCGGAGCATGACAATGCCCGCTGATGGCCTCAGCGGCGCCACGCGCGCGCCGGGCCAGTACACCATCCCCCTGCCCGCCGACGTCAGGCCCGGCGAATACGTCCTGAACGTTGAGGCTGCGCGCGAAACCGGCGGTCGCGAGCTTGTCTCCGTACCGCTTGCCGCCGGAGCCCGCACCACGGGCAAGACCGAGCTTGGCACCGTCTCCGTCTCCGCCCGCTAAGGATGTATCATGAAGCCTTTTGCCATACGCATGATGGTCGCCGCTGCGCTATTGTCAGTACCCGCCGCACTGTCTGCGCACCGCATGTGGCTGTTGCCGTCGGCCACCGTGTTCTCTGGCACCGACGGCTGGGTGACAGTCGACGCCGCCGTCTCAAACGACTTGTTCTTCTTTGATCACCAGCCGCTCCGCCTCGATGGCGTAAAGGTCTGGCAGCCCGACGGCAGCGAAGGCATTCTCCAGAACGGCGCGACCGGGCGCTATCGCTCGGTATTCGACGTCAAGCTCGATAAGCCTGGCACCTGGAAGATCGGCGCGCAGATGTCCGCCGTCATGGGTAGCTTCAAGGTCGATGGGGTCGAGAAGCGGATCGGCGGTCGTCGCGGCCCGCCGCAGCCAAACGCACCCGCCCCGCTGACCATCGCCGACATCCCCGCCAACGCGACCGATGTGAAGGTCACCGAGGTATCGGGCCGCAACGAGATCTTCGTGACAGCAGGCGCGCCGACCACCACCGTCTTCAAAACGACCGGCAAGGGTCTCGAGTTCGCACCGGTCACGCACCCCGACGAACTGGTCGCGGGCGAGACCGCCAGCTTCCGCTTCCTGGTCGACGGCCAGCCCGCCGCCGGCCTGAAGGTCACGGTGATCCCCGGCGGCAAGCGCTATCGCAACGACGAGGGTGCACGCGAGCTGACCACCGGCGCTGACGGGATGTTGCGCGTTTCGTGGCCGGCAGCTGGCATGTACTGGCTCAACGCCACACTGACCGACACCAAAGCAACCTCGCCACGCGCGACCGAGCGTCGGATGAGCTACGCCACGACGCTCGAAGTCCTGACGCCCTGAGGCGTTCGGCATGAGGATTGCGCTTCCGCCAACGATCGACGCCGCGGCGTTCGCGGCGCGCGAGTCGTCGGCGGCGGTGCTCGATCTGCACGGCAAGACCATGGGGACATCGTGGAGTGTGCGCTTCGCTGCGCCCGCCGGCGTCGATGCAACGGCGATCCGCAAGGCGATCGTCGCGCGACTGAGCGGCCTCGTCGCGGAGATGAGCCACTGGGAGCCGGACTCTCTGCTGTCCCGCTTCAACCGGTCGCCCCCCGGCACTTGGACGACGCTTCCGCCCGACTTCGCGCATGTCATGACGCGCGGCCTTGCGATCGCCGAAACAACGACCGGGGCGTTCGATCCCGCAATCGGCAAGCTCGTCGATGCCTGGGGTTTCGGCGTTTTCCCCGTCACGCACGTGCCCAGCCGACTTGAAGTAGAGACGGCGCGGGCGTCATCGGGCTGGCGCCGGCTCGTATTCGCGCCCAGCGGCGCCCATCTTCGCCAACCGGGCGGCTTGGCGCTTGACCTGTCGGGGATCGCCAAGGGGCACGCGGTCGACGCCATCGCCGACCTTCTGCATAACTCCGGCATTTTAAACGCGTTGGTCGAGATCGGCGGTGAACTCGTCGGTCGGGGCATCAAGCCAAATGGCGATCCCTGGTGGGTCGATCTGGAAAGCCCGCCGGGACTGGCGCTCCCCGCGTTGCGTATAGCGCTGCACGGAATGGCCGTGGCGACCTCGGGCAACTATCGCCGCGGCGCCCACACGCTCGACCCGCGCACCGGTCGTCCGGTCGAAACGCACGTCGTATCCGCGAGCGTGATCCATCAGACCGCACTGGACGCCGACGCCTGGGCGACGGCGCTCACCGTTTTGGGTCAGGGCGGCCTAGAGCTCGCGCACGATTTCGGGATCGCCGCCCGGATCGTCACGGTGATCGACGGCACAGTCCGAGAATATTTCACCCCCGGTCTATCGGCGATGGTGAGCGACTGATCGCTGCCTCTCCATACATACCCCGGACAGGTAGCATCCTGCAAAATGCTATTTCCTCGCGAAGGCGGGCGAAACGCCGGCGGCACGGACGCTCTGCGACTGGCGACCCTTGGCAATCAGAACGGCAGCAAGTTGTTAATTCGGCCACGGTATCGTCGCGCTCGAAGGAGCAATCAGTGCGTAACTATCAGGAAGAGGCTCGGCTAGACGCCCTGCGTCAACTCAAACTGCTGGATACTCCAGCAAGCGAGAGCTTCGACCGGATCACGCGCATGGCGAGCCAGATTTTCGATCTGCCGATTGCCGCCATCTCACTGACGGATCGCGACCGGCAGTGGTTCAAGTCACGCGTCGGTATCGATCACTGGAGCATCCCGCGCGACAAGGCGCCTTGTGCCGAGGTGGCCGAAACCGCCAGCCCGTTGGTGATCACCGACTTCCTCGCCGACCCATGTTACGCGGATAGCCTGCTGGCACGCGCTGGAACGCGCTTCTATGCCGGTGCCCCGCTCGTCACCAGCGATGGCTATGGACTTGGCTCGTTGTGCGTTCTGGGTACCGAGCCGCGGCACGCGTCACCAGCGGAAATGCGAGCGCTTACCGACCTCGCGGCGATGGTGATGGGGCAGATCGAGCTGCAACACGCGTTCGGGCGCATCGATCCGGTCAGCGGCCTGCCCACCCGGACTCAGTTCCGTGATGACCTGACCGATCTCGCGCGTGATCTGCCGGGCGAAGAGCGTTTTGCTGTCGTGGTCGACCTCGCCCGCGACGATCAAGTCGGCAAGATGACCCGCGCCTTGGGTAGCGGCCGGGTAGACGAGATGGTCCGTGAAGCTGCGTTGGCGCTTCGCGAAGCGCTTGGGCCTAGCCGATCCGTTTATCATGTAGGCGCCACACAGTTCGCATTTCTGTCGCCGTCGGGACTCGGACAGGAGGCATATATGGAGATCCTGCGGTCCGGGTTCGAGCAGATACGGGTATCGTCTTCGGTCCGCTTCGTTACGAGCGTTTCCATAGGCATGCGTCCTTTTACATTGGGCGCGATATCGGCTGACGACATTCTGCGCGGCGCCATGAGTGCAGCACAAGATGCCCGCTCGACGGACGGAGCAATCAGCCTGTACTCTGCCTCCCGGGATAGGACTCATCGCCGTCAGTACGGCTTGCTCCAAGACTTCGGTACGGCATTGGATGCGACGGACCAATTGCGGCTTGTCTTTCAGCCACGCATCGATCTGGCGACCAGACGCTGCGTTGGCGCTGAAGCGTTGCTACGGTGGCGTCATCCGATGCTGGGCGAAATTTCTCCCAGCGAGTTCATCCCTTTGGTTGAACAAACATCGCTGGCCCGAACGGTCACGCAGTGGGTGCTGGATGCCGGGCTGGATCAGCTGGCATCCTGGACAGCGCGCGGCATCGGCCTCACGCTTTCGATCAACATTTCGGCTGCAAATCTTGCGGAAGCCGACCTGATACAACGTATACAGCTTGGCCTGCTCAAACGTCAGCTGCGCCCTGACCAACTCGAAGTCGAGCTTACCGAGAGCGCAATCATGGATCAGCCGGATCAGGCGCTGGAAATGCTGCGCGAGTTGGCAGATGCCGGTATCTGCGTCGCGATCGATGATTTCGGGACTGGCCAGAGCAGTCTCGCCTATCTGCAGAAGTTGCCGGCGCAGGTCGTCAAGATCGATCAGTCCTTCGTGCGCGATCTCATAGAGAACCACGGGCCGGACTTCGTGCTGGTGGAAACGATGATCGGCCTGGGACACAAGCTGGCCTACCGTGTCGTCGCCGAAGGCGTGGAAACGCCGGAAGCGGCAGCGATCCTCACGAACGCCGGATGCGAGGAAGCGCAAGGCTTCCTATTCGCAAGACCGATGGAAGCCATCCAACTTGAGCGCTGGATGACAGAAGGCGGTGACAGCGGCCGGACCTCTATGAAAGCCGCCTGACGCAAAGCTTACCCGAATTCTGCTTTGCCTTTGCCTAGTGCCGATCTCCTGAATTTGGGAGGCCGCGTCTGCGGAGACTTTAGCAACCAATAAGTTGCTCCGTACCGCATCACGTCACCCAAGCGCGCGTATTCCTGTTCGGCGTAGCCATACGTATCACCCGCCAACGCCATCAGCTGGCGCGGTCGACGACCAGCACCTTGGCCCGTACGGCTTGGATCGCCCGCCCCTCCTCAAGGCGATGAAGTGCGTCGGTAACTCTGCTGCGCCGCACGCCCAGCATCAAACGAAATTCCTCTTGCGTCATGCAAATCTTATCGGCTTGCACGCGATCATGATACAACAGGATCCAGCGGGCCATTCGGCGGTCGATCGAATGCGCCAGTGAGGACACGATGTTGCGTCCCATCTGCAACATAAAGACGTGCGCGAACCGCAGCAGCGCCATGCGCAATGACGTGCTCTGCCCGACCGCAGCAAGCAGACGGTTGCCGCTTGTTCGGGGCGGCGGGCGATGTTGTGCCACTGATGGGCACGATCGTCGCCATTGCTTCTCCTGTGCCCATGCATGTTCGGAACGGTTTCGTACAGAAAGGTTGCGAAGCGCTCGATTGTTCATGCCTGGAGTGAGAGGAGGAACGCATGATCTCAAGACAGCCACTTATCCTCGGTGTCGTGGCCACCGCGCTGATGACGGCATCTGCAGGCGTATTCGCGCAATCGCCGCGTGCAGTCAGCGCGCCGCCCCGCCCCCGCCGCCTGCAATCAGCACGCAGCCGCCCAAGGCAGCGCCCGACATGCAGATGGGACTGGATGCGCCTGCGGGCCTCGGCGGCAAGCCGATCGAGATGCTAACCCCGGCCGAAGCACGCACGCAGCCTTTGGCTGTTGACGGCGCGACGGCGGTGATGGCGAAGCGGGGCATATCGACCACACCAGACGCGTCGGTGTCGACCGCACCGCCGCGCGTGCGTTTCTGTTCTCGCTCGGTCGCTACCACGTCGAGGAGGCGTCGACTTCGCTCTATGGTGAAGCGACGTGGACGCCACTCGCCGGCGTGCGAGCGGTCGGCGGGCTACGTGGCGAGTATTATCATTACGCCGTGCGCGCGCAGAACAGCGCGGCAGCGGCGGCAGGAACAGGCTGCGGTGACGATGCGATTGTCTCACCCAAGGCGTCGGTCGTTTATGCCCCGACTGAGCATGTGGAGCTGTATGCCAATTGGGGCCGTGGCTTTCACTCCAACGACGTGCGCGGTGCGGTGAACGTCGACACCCGGTGCCGGTGCTGGTGCGCGCGACGGTCGCGAGGTCGGCGCACGCTGGCAGGCATCGGGGCTGATGCTGACAGCGACCTAATGGTGGCTCGACGTCGACAGCGAGCTGCGCTTCGTCGGCGACTCCAATGCAGTCGAGCCGACCGGGGCGAGCAAGCGGCACGGCTACGAGTTGGTCGCCTTCTGGCGGCCGCTGCCGTGGCTGGCGCTTGACGGCAACTTATCGCCAGCCACTCACGTTATGACAACGGCGACCGCATTCCCAACGCGTTCGAGAACGCCGCTTCGGCCGGAGCATCGATCGTGCTTGATCCCTGGGAAGCAAGTATCCGGGTGCGTCATCTCGGGCCCTATCCGCTGATCTAATAGCGTGCGCGAGAGCGGGAGCACGGTCGTCAATCTGCGTGCGGCACGCAGGATTGGGCGCTTTCAGGTCTATGGTGAGCTGCTCAACATCCTGAACAGCCGCGACAAGGATATCGCCTATTATTACGAGTCCTACATTCCCGCGTTCGACACTACCGGTCCGAGCGATGGGCGACTGAGCCGCGTCGTAGAGCCGCGCACACTGCGGCTGGGCGCCCGCGTGAACTTCTAGCTTAATCTTGGCTGCCGGTCGCATCGGCAAGACTGGCAGCTTGAAACCATGGCCGTTTGAGGCATGCGCTATCGCGCAGCGCGCGGGGGCGCGAAGTTCAAGCTGGCCGGCAATCTGCTGAGCGGCGCGCAGCGCCCAGCCCACCTGCTCACCGAGCTGGTGACCTGCGGTGTATGCGGCGCACTATCCCGGCGAACGGCGATGGCCGTGGCGCTGCAAAGGTCACCGCACTGGAACATGCGACAGCGTTTCGATCAGCACCACCCAACACCCCGGCGCTGGCGGGCATTCGCGGTCGGCTGGTGACGTCGATGCTCATTAACTTCAGCAAGAGACCGTGGCTGCGGCACAGGCTAGAAATCCAGAACGCGCCTGCCGAGCACGACCTCGTTGATACTGTGGCTATGCGCCGGGTGGGAAACGCAAAAGGCCCCCGCGGTGGTGACCGGGGAGGCATTGCAAATCAAG
>NZ_JALNUT010000012.1:0-103071 GCF_026540945.1 Sphingomonas sp. GC_Shp_3 | reverse complement strand
GTACACATCATGCGGGAGATGACGATGCCGTCAAACCCGCCCGCCGCGATGCCGGGCAAGGCGATGCCAGCGCAGCCCACGCCCGCCGACACTGCGGCACCGCCGCACGACATGGCGGCGATGCCTGGCATGGTGATGGCCCTCGCTGGCTATGCCGAAGGCTCCGGCACCGCGCGCAACCCCGGCGCGGAGGGTATGATGCGCGGCCTGCATCTCGCCACCGGCGACTGGATGGTGATGCTGCACGGCTATGCCTTCGCCACCTACACCGATCAGGGCGGACCGCGCGGGCGTGATATGGGGTTCGTCACCTCGATGGCGATGCTCAGCGCGCGCCACGACCTCACGCCCGAAACGCATCTGCAACTGCGTACCATGCTCAGCCTCGACCCGCTGATCGGGCCACGCGGCTACCCCAATCTGTTCGCCACCGGGGAAACCGCCAACGGGCGCGATCCGCTGATCGACCGGCAGCACCCGCATGATCTGTTCATGGAACTGTCTGCCCGCATCGACCGCGATGTCGCGCCCGGCACCAGCCTGTTCCTCTACGGCGGCCCGGTCGCGGAACCGGCGCTGGGGCCGTCCGCGTTCATGCACCGCGCCTCCGCGCAGTATCAGCCGCTCAGCCCGATCACGCACCATTGGTTTGACAGCACGCACATCAGCTACGGCGTCGTCACTGCCGGCGTCGCCGCGACGCACTGGCAGATCGAGGCATCGGGTTTTCGCGGGCGTGAGCCGGACCAGTACCGCTGGAACATCGAGACGCCCGGCCTCGATAGCTGGAGCATCCGCGCGACGTGGAACCCGAGCGAGCATTGGTCCGCACAGATCAGCCACGGCCACATCACCAGCCCGGAACAGCTTGAACCCTTCACCAACGAGGCGCGCACCACCGCCAGCGTGCAATATGCCGGTGGCGGCCTTTCCGCGCTCGCCGCCTTTTCCGCCAAGAACAAGCTGCCCGGTCGCACGCTGACCGCGTTTCTCGGTGAGCTGAGCTGGGATTTCGCGCCCCGCGAGACGGTGTTCGGCCGCATCGAGAATGTCGCCAACGACGAACTGTTTCCCGATCTGCTCGATCCGCTGCATGGCGCGAAATACCGCATCAGCCTGTTCGAAGCCGGCTATGCGCACCGCCTGCGCCTCACCCGCGACACCGGCGTCGCGCTGGGCGGTGCGCTCGGCGTCTATGCCAAACCGGGCGCGCTCGACGCCGCGTACGGGCGCTTTCCGGTCAGCGCGAGCGTGTTCGCCAAATTCATGCTCGGAGGATGAGCGCTGTCTTGAAGATGTCGCGAAGCGGGCGCAGAGGGCGCCCCATGCGTTGGTATAGCAAAATCGTCGTCGCCGGGCTGTGCGCCAGCCTGCAAGCCTGTGTCACCCCGCCCGCCGCCGCACCCGCGCCGCCGGTGGCGCAGACGGAGGCGGCACGACAGCCGGTGACGATCCTCATCTCGATCGACGGATTTCGCAGCGACTATCTCCAGCGCGGCGTGACGCCGCGGCTGAACGCGCTCGCCGCCGCCGGGATCAGCGCGGTGATGCACCCTGCCTTTCCGTCCAAGACCTTCCCCAACCACTGGACGCTCGTCTCCGGGCTGCGGCCCGATCGCAACGGCATCGTCTCGAACAGCATGGAGGATGCCGCCCGCCCCGGTGAGACCTTCACCATGGCGACCGACGATCCATTCTGGTGGAACGAGGCAAAGCCGATCTGGGTCGATGCCGAACAGGCCGGCATCCACACGGCCACGATGTTCTGGCCCGGTGCGAACGTCGCCTGGGGCGGTGCGGTAAAGCCGAACAGCCACGGCGCGACCACCGGCGGTACCCGGCCGGAAGACTGGATGCAGTTCAACCAGGCGGTGACCGGCGCGCAGCGGGTCGAGGGCGTGCTCGACTGGATGCGCCGACCGGCCGCGATCCGGCCGCGCTTCGTGACGCTCTATTTCGATACGGTCGATAGTGCCGGCCACATGTTCGGTCCGGACGACGCGCGCACCACTGCTGCCGTCGCCGACGTCGATACGCTGATCGGCAGGCTGACCGATGGGCTGCGTGCGCTTGGGCAACCCGCCAATCTCGTCATCGTCGCGGATCACGGCATGGCGGCGACGAGCAGCGAGCGTACCATCGCGCTCGACCGGATCGCCAACCCGGCCGACTACCGCGTGTTCGAAACCGGTCCGTTCGCGTCGCTGTCGGCGGTGCCGGGGCATGAGGCGGCGCTGGAAAAGGCGCTGTTCGCGCCGCACGCGCATCTGCATTGCTGGCGCAAGTCGGATATTCCGGCGCGGTTCCATTACGGCGCCAATCCGCGCATCCAGCCGTATTTCTGCCTCGCTGATGCCGGCTGGGAAACCGCCAAGACCACGCCAGACAAGCCGCGCACCGGCGGCGACCACGGTTACGACAACATGGCGCCGGAGATGAACGCGCTGTTCATCGCCAGCGGCCCTGCGATCAGGCCCAAGGGCAAGCTCGCCGCGTTCGACAATGTCGATGTGTACCCGCTCTTGCGCGATCTGCTGGCGCTGCCGCCCGCTGCGGGGGTGGATGGCAACGATGCGCCGTTCCGGGACGCGCTGCGACGGTGATACAAAACGGGCGGCGTGTCATCGACACGTCGCCCGTTTGGGATTTGGGTAAGCTAGGCTGGCGGTGTGTACGACCGCCGCGCCGCTCGCCGATCAGTGGTGGTGACCGCCACCGCCACGGCCGTGGAACCCGCCGCCACCGCCGCCGTGGAAGCCACCACCGCCCGGACCGCGACCACCGCCGCCATGGAAGCCACCGCCACCCGGACCGCGACCGCCCTGAATGCCGCCGCGTGCGCCACCGAAGTCGCGCCACATCGGGCGTACATCACGGTGCGCGTTGTTCCAGGTCTGCGAACGCCCGCGCCAGTAGTTCTGCTGACCACCATCCCACCGATGGCGACCACGGTTGCGATCATAGACGTAATAGCCGGTGCCCGGATAATAATAGTCGCCGTACCAGCCCCAGTATGGATCGGCGTTGAAGCCACCATAATAGGGATCGTAGCCGTCGCTGACATAGCCGACGCCACCGCCGTAGCCATAGCCATCATCGACACAGGCGGATAGGCCCACCGCAGCGGCAAGGCCAAGACCGGCAATCAGGATTTTGCGTGAAAGCATGGTTTTACTCCAACAGGACGCGGTGCCGCGAGACCTGCGGCGCATCATGTCGGATCAACGATATATTGTCGCCAGAGTTCCATATCCGTTCCCCCCACGAAACACGGGGTTGCGGTAACCTGCCCAACTGGTCGCGATGGCCACGGCAGATTGCCGGATCGGCCGCGCCGGATGCTGATCACTGCACGCTCAGCCGTGACGAGAGCTCAGTGCCCGTCGAACGCGATCAGCGCGTCGACCGAAAGCCCGTCGCCGCGCAGCGCGTCGGCACCGCCGAGATCGGGCAGGTCGAGCAGGAACTGCACCTGCTCCACCACCGCGCCCGCCTTGCGCAACAGCCGCACCGCCGCGCGTGCGGTACCGCCAGTCGCGATGAGATCGTCGACCAGCAACACGCGCTGGCCGGGCACCAGTGCGTCCTCGTGGATGGCGATGCGATCGGTGCCGTATTCCAGCACGTAATCCTCGGCGATGGTCGCGCCGGGCAGCTTGCCGTCCTTGCGGATCAGCAGCACGCCCGCGTTCAGCGGCGCTGCCAGCGCGGCGGCGAAGATGAAGCCGCGTGCCTCGATCCCCGCGACCAGATCGACTTTCCCCACCACTCGCGCCGCCATCCGCGCGATCGCCTCGGCAAAGCCGTTCGCGTCGAGCAGCAGCGTGGTGATATCCCGGAACATGATCCCCGGTTTGGGGAAATCCGGGATGGTGCGGATCAGGGCTTTGAGATCGTCGTTCTGGCCTGCGGTCATTCTCTAGTGTTTCACGTTACGCCAGACGTTCTGATACGCGCCGTATGCGAGGAAGCAGAACACCAGCAGGAACCCAAGCACGGCCAGGCCGGCGCCGTGGCGGGTATCGAGATTGGGTTCGGCTGTCCATGTCAGAAACGCCGCAACGTCCTTCGCCATCTGGTCGACCGTCGGCCTGGTCCCGTCGAGATACTGGACCTGCCCGTCGGACTTGAGCGGCGGCGGCATCGCGATGTTGAGGTTGGCGAAATACTGATTGTAGTACAGGCCCTTCGGCGTCTTCACGTCGGGGAACTTGGCGAGCAGATCGGCCGGCTGATTCACATAGCCATGCCCGACCAGCGAGTAGATATAGTCCGGCCCCTCATGCCGCGCCTTGGTCATCAGCGAGAGATCGGGCGGGACAGCATTGTTGTTGGCGGCGCGTGCGGCCACGTCGTTGGCGAACACCAGCGGGAAATGGTCGGACGGGATGTTCTTGCGCGTGGCGATTTCGCCGGTGTCCGGGTTGATGCTCGGCTGTTCGATCTGCCAGCCCGCGGCGATCGCCTTCACCTGACCATCGTCATAGCCGAGCTTCTTGAGGTCGCGGAACGACACCAGCCGGATCGAATGGCAGGCCGAGCAGACCTCCTTATAGACCTGGAAACCGCGCTGAAGCTGACGCAGATCGAACTTGCCGAGCACGCCCTCCGATGGCAGTTCGGCACTGAGCAGCGGGTGCTGCGAGCGGACGTAATGTTCGGCGGTCGGCGCGGGCGGATCGGTGACGACACCGATGACCGACCAGAGCAGCGACCAGGCCAGCACGGCGACGATGCCGAGGCCGACAATCCCGGAAATCCAGCGAATCATGGTCGTCCCCCTTATTCGGCTGCCAGCACGGAACCGCTAACCGCGGATTTCGTCGGGCTGGTGCCGCCATGCTTCGCCAGCACCGCCTCGGTGATCGAGGTCGGCAGTGGGCGCGGACGCTCCATCCGCGACACGATCGGCAGGATGACGAGGAAATGTGCGAAATAATAGGCCGCCGCGACCTGCGCCGTGATGACGTAGAGCGGCTCCGCCGGCGATCCGCCGCACCAGCCCAGCACCAGCACGTCGGCCACCAGAATCCAGAAGAAGGTGCGGTACACCGGTCGGTAATTGGTCGAGCGGACCGGCGAACTGTCCAGCCACGGCAGGAAGAACAGCAGCGCGATCGACCCGAACATCGCCAGCACGCCCCACAGCTTCGCGGGGAGGATGAAGTCCGACGTGAACGAACGCAGGATCGCGTAAAACGGCCAAAAATACCATTCCGGCACGATGTGCGCGGGCGTGGAAAGCGGGTTGGCCGGAATGTAATTGTCCGGATGGCCGAGATAGTTCGGCGCGAAGAAGATCAACCCGGCAAACACCACCAGGAAGATGCCCAGCCCGAAGCCGTCCTTCGCGGTGTAATAGGGGTGGAACGGTACGGTATCCTGCTCCCCCTTCACGTCGACGCCGGTCGGGTTGTTCGAGCCCGGAATGTGCAACGCCCAGATGTGCAGCACGATCACGCCCGCGATCACGAACGGCAGCAGATAGTGCAGCGAGAAGAAGCGGTTGAGCGCGGCGTCATCAGGAGCGTAGCCGCCGAGCAGCCACACGCGGATGGTATCGCCGACGATCGGGATAGCCGAGAAGAAACCGGTAATGACCTGCGCGCCCCAGAAGCTCATCTGTCCCCATGGCAGCACATAGCCCATGAACGCAGTCGCCATCATCAGCAGGAAGATGACCACGCCGAGCAGCCACACCATCTCGCGCGGCGCCTTGTACGATCCGTAGTAGAGGCCCCGGAAGATGTGGGTGTAGACCACGATGAAGAACATCGACGCGCCGTTCGCGTGCGCATAGCGCAGGAACCAGCCGGCGTTGACGTCGCGCATGATGTGTTCGACCGAGTCGAACGCGACGCCGCCGTTGGCGGCATAATGCATCGCCAGCACGATGCCGGTGATGATCTGGATGCCAAGCGCGGCACCGGCGAGCACGCCGAAGTTCCAGAAATAGTTGAGGTTGCGCGGCACCGGATAGCCTGCGCCGACCGCATTGTAGACGAGGCGCGGCAGCGGCAGCCGTTCGTCCACCCATTTGGTGACGCCGTATTTCGGTTCGTAATGCTTGGCCCAGGGAAAGCTCATCTCAGTGCATCCTCAACCGACGGTGACCGTCGTGTCCGACGAGAAGGTGTATGGCGGCACGGCCAGGTTCTTCGGCGCCGGCCCTTTGCGGATGCGCGCGGCGGTATCGTACTGCGAGCCGTGGCACGGGCAGAAATAGCCGCCGAACTGGCCGCGGTTCTCGCCCTCGTGGATACCGAGCGGGATGCAGCCGAGATGCGTACACACGCCGAGCGTGATCAGCCAGTTGGCCTTGCCGGGCTTGGTGCGCTCCGCCAGAGTCTGCGGGTCGCGCAGTTCGGACAGCGGCACGGCATTCGCCTCCTCGATCTCTTTCGGGGTGAGGTGGCGCACGAACAGCGGCTGCTTGCGGAAACTGGTGACGACCCCCTGCCCGGCCTCGATCTTCGACAGATCGACCTCGGTGGTGGATTGCGCCAGCACGTCCGCCGACGGACTCATCTGGTTGATGAGCGGCAGCACCACGATCGCGCCGCCGACGCCGGCCCAGGCCACCGCCGCGATGTTGATGAAGTCGCGCCTACGCGGATCGTCTTCGCCCTCGTGATACGGGGCGGGGTCCTCTCCGGGTGGCACGGCATGATCGAGTGTTGCCATTTCTCTGCCCTTGTCTTCCGTGTCGACCGTTGCGGCCTCGGCGGTGGGTCTTTTCTGAGGTGAAACGCGCTAGACGCTGCCACCCTGAACCTCTCCGTCCCCACGGGAGGTAGTGATCTGATAGACGGAGGTGGCGCGCTTTGCCAACAGCAATTTACCTCTGTTAAAGGCGCGCGATGCGGATCGCTTTGTACCAGCCCGAAATCGCCGGCAATGTCGGCACTATCCTGCGCATGGCAGCGTGTTTCGGCGTCGCGGTCGATCTGATCGAGCCGATGGGCTTTGCATATAGCGATCGCGCGCTGGCGCGGGCGGGCATGGACTATGCGCGCGCCGCCGAAGTGCGTCGTCATATCGACTGGTCCGCGTTCGTCGAGACGGCACCGTCACGCCTGGTGCTGCTGACGACACGCGGCGGCACCCGGCTTGATGCGGCCAGCTTCGACGCGGGCGACACCTTGCTGTTCGGGTCGGAGGGCAGCGGCGTGCCGCAGCCGGTGCACGATCGCGCCGACGCGCGTATCCGCATCCCGCTTGGTGCCGGCATGCGCTCGCTCAACCTCGCGGTGGCGTGCGGCATCGCGCTAGGCGAGGCGTTGCGGCAGACGGATGGTTGGCCGGGCGATGCCGAGTTTTGACCACTCGACTTGCGCGGGCGTCTCGCGCAAGAGCAACCGTCATGCAACCGCTCGACGAACAGCAAACCGCCGCCCGCACCTGGTTTGAGCATCTGCGCGACCTAATCTGCGCGGAATTTGAACGTATCGAGACCGAAGCCGGGTCCGACGCGATTTTCGAATACACCCCTTGGGACCGCACCGATCCGTCTGGTGCGCCCGGAGGCGGTGGTGTGCGCGGCGTGATGAAGGGCAAGGTCTTCGAAAAGGTCGGCGTGAACGTCTCGACCGTCGGCGGCCAGCTCGAAGGTGAGTTCGGCAAGACCATCCACGGCGCAGCGGACGACCCGAGTTTTTGCGCGACCGGCATCAGCCTCGTCGCGCATATGGCCAACCCGCACGTCCCCGCCGTCCACATGAACACCCGCTTCCTGACGACCACCAAACGCTGGTTCGGCGGCGGCGCCGATCTCAATCCCCCGCTGCCGGTGAAAGAGGACACCGCCGCTTTCCACGCCGCGATGAAGGCAGCGTGCGACGCGCATGATCCGGCGCATTACCCGCACTTCAAGGCATGGGCCGACACCTATTTCTACATACCGCACCGCAAGGTGCATCGTGGTGTGGGGGGCATCTTCTACGATCATCTCGAAGGCGATTTCGACGCCAATTTCGCCTTCACCAAGGACGTCGGCCGCGCGTTTCTCGAGATCTTTCCCAAGATCGTGCGGCGGCGAATGGACACGCGCTTCGATGCGGTGGACCTCGCCGCGCAGCGCGCATGGCGGGGGCGCTATGCCGAATTCAACCTCGTCTATGATCGTGGCACGCTGTTCGGGCTCAAGACCGGCGGCAACATCGACGCCATCCTGATGAGCCTGCCACCGGTCGCGACCTGGAGTTGAGCCCGTGGGTCTGACCGGCGTGCGCGCGACCGACGTGGCGACGATCGTCACCACGCTGGAGATGCGCGCGCGGCCTGACGTGACGCAGGCGCTGGTATCACCGTTGCGGCTGGTGCGGCTCGAAAGCCCCACACCCGATCGCTACCGGGCGCTGTTCCGCGCCGTCGGGGAACGCTGGCTGTGGTTCTCGCGGCTGGTTATGGATGATCCGACACTGACGGCCATCATCCACGATCCCGATGTAGCGGTGTTCGCGGCTGTGGACCCGGCGGGCAAAGACGCTGGCATGCTGGAACTCGATTTCCGCCGCCACGGCGAATGTGAGCTCGGCTATTTCGGGCTGGTACCGGATCTCGCCGGACAAAAGCTCGGTCGCTGGTTGATGGCAGAGGCGCTTGGCCGAGCGTGGGCACCCGGTGTGGAGCGGGTATGGGTCCATACCTGTACGCTCGACCACCCATCGGCGCTAAACTTCTACCGCGCGTCCGGTTTCACGCCAATCGCACGCACGATCGAGACGTTTGCCGATCCGCGCATCCTGGGGCTGCTACCCGAATCGGCCGGTCCTCACGTGCCGCGGTTGAGCGCCAGCGCTTCGCGGTAAAGCGCGATCCGCACCAGAATCCCCGCAGTCAGCGTCACCGTCAGCGTCGCCGCCGCCATTGCGTCGAGCAGCGCCGCCGCGACCGGGTTGGCCATCGGCGCGCCACCCATCGTCCGCCCCGCCACCGCAAAGGGCAACGCGACAAGCTGCCCGCCGAACAGCAGCAGGCCGGCGATCGCCATCATCACGACACCGTTGCCACGCGTCAGCCGCACACTGCGCTGAAGCGCGGCCACCACGCCGATCGGCTGCTCGGCGACGATGACCGCCCCGCTCAGCAATAGCCGCCCCAGCAGGTACAGCGACGGCAGCACCAGCACCACGCCGATCGCCGGCAGCATGAACAGCCCCGCCGGAAGCGACACCAGCAGCGCCGCAAGGAAGTAGCGCGGGAACAGCCGCAGCGCATCCGCCAAAGCGTCGCGGAGCGCAGGCTGCCCATTGCCGAGATACAAAAGCAGCATCACCAGGCTGCCGAACAAGGTCAGCAGTTCCGCGCCGAACAGCCAAGGACCATATGCGCCGAACCAGCCGGTAAATGCCTCCAGCCACGTCCGCACCGCCGCTTCATCAGGCTGCCCCTCCGGCATCATCGGGGCGACCGGTACCAGCAGCGAACAGGCAAATTGGGGCAGGAACACGAAGAACCCCGTAACGCGCAGCAACAAGTCCCAATCTGCTCGCCACATCTCCCACGCGGTACGAAGTGCACGGCCTATGTTGATCTTCATAAACAACTTTTCATGCGAGTTCGATGACCGCTTCACGAACGTCGCGAACCGCGACGAACAGGCGCGCGGCAAAAATGACGGCCAGGATGGAAAACCCCGTCTGAACGAGTGCAACCAGGATCGCGGTGATGATCGTCGCAAAATTCACCGGGCCCGCGCCCAGCGCGAACAGGCCAAGGATCGTACCGAAAACCGTCCGCGTCGCCATCGTCGCGACTTGCGAGACGATGATGTACAGCAGCAGCACACCGACCAGCTTCAGCGTCAGCCCGCGTGTCAGCCGCAGCGATCGTGGCAGCGCGGATACGCCCCGCCGCTCCGCCACCAGCGCCGGGTCGACAAGCAGCAGCCGGGCGAACAGGATCAGCACCAACACCGTGAAAAAGAGGCTGTACACCAGCGCAAACACGGCCGGCCCGAATGCTATCGTCGGCATGGCGCCGGGCGCCGGCATCTGCCCGGGCACGATCCCGCCGAGCGCGAACGCGACGAAGATCGGAGCCGCCGCCACCACAACAATACCGAGTTCGATCACCGCGACGAGCAGCTTAGCCGGCAGCCGCGCCGCCCCGATACGGATCGCCCCCGATGAGTCGACCGGCTCGATCACGAGTGCTGTCAGTGCGAGATTACCCCACAAGGTCACGATGCTCATCGCCAGCGTGGCAAGGCCGAACACGATGTTTGCTGGCGTCGCGTCGCGACCGACCAGCGGCATGAGGTTGCCGAGCAGCGCCATCGGCACGAAGATCAGCGGAACCGCAATGCGCAGCACCGCGCCGAAGCGATCGCTGATGAACCCCGACGTTCCGTCCCACGTTGTCCCGATGCTGACCATGCGTCCCCCGACAAAAGCGCCGCCGTTGCGTAGCGTTAGCGCAAGCGGCGGAAGCTTGCCAACCGATCCCGCATAATCTTGCGCTTGGCAGCACTTGAGCGCAATCGACGGCGATGGATTTGACGACCGAGATCGAATGGCGTGTCGAGCCGACGCGCATGCCCTATCAGGATGCGCTCGCGACGATGGAGGCGCGTGCCGCCGCCGTTGCCACGGGCGACGCGCGAGAGCTGGTGTGGTTGCTCGAACACCCGCCTGTGTACACCGCCGGCACCAGCGCGAACCCCGCCGAGCTGCTCGATCCGCGCTTCCCGGTGGTTCAGACCGGGCGTGGCGGCCGCTTCACCTATCACGGCCCCGGCCAGCGGGTCGGCTATCTTGTGCTCGATCTCAACACGCGCGGACGCGACATCCGCCACTTCATCTGTTCACTGGAAGGATGGCTGATCGACGCACTCGCTCAACTCGGCATCGTCGCGTTCCGCGCACCCGGTCGGATCGGCATCTGGACGCGCACGGCCGATGGCGCGGAGGCCAAGATCGGCGCGATCGGGGTACGTGTCCGACGCTGGGTGACATTGCACGGTTTCGCGATCAACCTCGCGCCCGATCTGTCGCATTTCACCGGCATTGTGCCATGCGGCTTGCCCGACTTCGCCGTCACCAGTGCACGGGCGCTTGGCAAAGCGAGTGATTTCACCACCTTCGACGCTGCGCTGGCAGCTACGTTTCCGGCGTTTCTACAGCGTTTGCGCGGCAGTGCGGAAAACAGCCTTGAGGCAAAAGCCGGTTCAGACTAATATCCCCCTCGATTTGGGTAATAAGGTCAGACGGCCACCCGGGTCGCCTATCTAGGGAGCTTTTCTATGCGTGCATTCATTTCCAAGGTCGCTGTCGTGTCGCTCGTCGCCGCTGCTGCGGTTTCGCTGTCGGCTTGCGGCAAGACCACGTCGACCACCGACAACACCACTGTCACCGACCTGAACTCGATGGACAGCACGGACACGATGTCCGACAACATGACCGCAGTCGACGGCACGATGGCTGACAACGGCATGATGGGCGACAACGGCGCGATGATGTCGAACGGTTCGTCGAACGCGATGTAATCACCGGCAACGGTGTTCTGAAAGGCCGTCCGGACCATCCGGGCGGCCTTTTTGATTCCGTCGATCTGATCCGTCGCAAATCGACAAACCGTTACGGCGTCGTGCGAAATAGGGTTTGGACAGCGGCGCGAAACGCCCTAAACATAGTAAAGATCCAATTTGCCTGAGAGAAAAAGATGAAACTGTCGCGTGCGTTAGGCGGAATTGCTGCGGTGTGTGCAGCGACGCTTTCTCTCCCTGCCAACGCGCAGTTCTTTTTCTCGCCGCACGATATGACGGCGCCGCCGATTACCGGCACCGAGGCCAATTTCGCGACCGATTTCCCGAAGGCCACGCCTACGGAGGTCCGCGCCGCGCTGGTGTGGCAGATGCGCGCCGCGCTGAACGTCGCGGCGCTGCAATGCCAGTTCGAGCCGACGCTGCTCGCCGTGCCGAACTACAATGCGGTCCTGTTCAACCATAAGGACGAGATCAAGAAGTCGTACGATACCGTCACCAAATATTTCATCCGGGTCAACAAGACGCCCAAGGCCGGGCAGACCGCTTTCGATCATTTCGACACGCGCAATTACTCGACCTTCACCGCCGTCGATGCACAATATGGCTTCTGCCAGACGGCTGCGCAGATCGCGGTCAAAGCCGCGATGGCGCCGCGCGGCCAGTTCTACAAAGTCGCACTGGAAGAGAGCGGCACGCTCCGCAACAGCCTCGTTTATTGGGGTGACCAGCGCTTCCCGCGCCATCCCGTGATCGCAACTGCAAAGGGTATACCGAACCTCGATCCGCGCTGCTGGGACAAAAAGGGCCAGTGGGTCGAGAAGACATGCGGTGCACAAGACACCAATCTCGCCAGCGTAAAGTAATCGGGCGGGGGCGCCGGAGAGCAAAGCTTTCCGGCGCTCCCGCCGAAACGACTTATCTGAGGCGCGCCCAGGTGGGGGCATGATCGCTCGCCTTCTCACGACCGCGATATTCCTTGTCGACGCCGGCGTCGACAAGCCGGTCCGCAGCGATCGGTGATAGCAGCAGGTGATCGATACGGAAGCCGGCGTCGCGCTGCCATGCACCCGCCTGATAATCCCAGAACGTCCAGACGCCGCCTTTAGGATGCCGCGTCCGCAACGCATCGGTCCACCCTTGCGCGACGAGCGCACGAAACCCTGAGCGGCTTTCCGGCTGCATGAGCGCATCACTGGCCATTGCACGCACCGAGAAGGTGTCATCATCATTGGGGATGACGTTGTAGTCGCCCGCCAGCACGACCGCCCGCTCCTCGCCCAGAAGATCCCTCGCACGCGTCGTCAGCCGCTCGATCCAGCGCAACTTGTAATCGAACTTAGGCCCGGGGAGCGGATTGCCGTTGGGGAGGTAGATCGAGGCGACGATCAACCCATCGACATCCGCTTCGAGGTAGCGGCTGTGGTCATCCTCGCTCTCACCGGCAAGGCCGCGTTGCCGTTCTACCGGCTCGACGCCTTTCGCCAGCACCGCAACACCGTTGAACCCCTTCTGGCCATGCCACACCGCACCATAGCCCGCATCCCGGATTTCGGTGATCGGGAACGTCTCATCCGTCGTCTTCAACTCCTGAAGGCAGACGATCTCAGGCTGTTGCTCGGTAAGATACTCGATCAGGCGCGGCAGGCGTGCCTTGATGCCGTTGACGTTGTAGCTGACGATCTTCACGATGTAGCGGCGATCAGATCGAGAAACTGGAACCGCAGCCGCAGCCCGACGCCGCCTGCGGGTTGGTCACGCGAAATGCCGCGCCGCCGAGTTCCTCGACGTAATCCACTGCCGCGCCGCGGACGAGATCCAGACTGACCGAATCGACCACCAGCCGCACCGCGCCGTTTTCCGCCACCGCGTCGTCACTCTGCACCGTCTCAGCGAACCCGAACTTGTATTGGAAGCCAGAACAGCCTCCCCCATCTACCGACAG
The DNA here is from genome assembly GCF_026540945.1 of Sphingomonas sp. GC_Shp_3. Classification (NCBI taxonomy): domain Bacteria; kingdom Pseudomonadati; phylum Pseudomonadota; class Alphaproteobacteria; order Sphingomonadales; family Sphingomonadaceae; genus Sphingomonas; species Sphingomonas sp. GC_Shp_3. The sequence goes on along the minus strand of NZ_JALNUT010000012.1, from coordinate 89,641 downwards.
TCGCAGGATCGGCGGCTTGCCCTGTTTGGCCGCGATGGCTGCGACGCGGGCAGCAGCGGAGTCGGTCAGGGCGATTTCGGGAGCGAGTGTGGCCATGACGTTGAGATAGGCGGTGCCAAGCCGCACGGCAACCGCTCCATCCCGGCTCGACGCGGTGGCCGACACCGCTTAGACCGACAGCCTTTACCGGCCGGATCGGACGGTACGGTTATGATTACAGGAGGATGTGTTGGCGACCCCGATGAGCCCCGCCGCGCTGGCGCCCGATGATGATACCGAGGTCGCGCGGCCGGCACCCGAACGCAACCTCGGCGCGCAGACGCTGGAGCGCGGGCTGACGTTGCTCGCGCTCGCCGCGTCGGAACCGATGACGGTCGGCAACCTTGCAAACGCCAGTGGCCTGCCGCTGAGCATCGTGCGGCGGCTTGTTAAGACGCTCATCGCCCGCGAGTTTCTCGCGATTGCGCCGGACAGCGTCGTGCGCGGCGGCGGCGAATTGCTGCGGCTGAGCCAGGCGTCGCTACAACGGCTCGACCTGGTTTCCGTGGCGCGGCCGTGGGTGCTTGCGCTTGCGCGTCAGACCGGGCTGAGCGCCTTCCTCGGGCGGCGCGAGCTCGACAAATCGGTGCACCTGATGCGCGCAGCTGGCGCGGAGCGGGTGGCTGTGACGACTGGTGCCGGCAGTACGCGATTCCTGCCGGAGACCGGACTTGGCAAGGCGCTGCTGCTGGACGACGATGTCGCGAGCTGGACCGAATTGTTCGGCGCGATCGCGGCGGAAGAGCGCGGCGACTGGCTTGCCGAGATGACCCTCGCGGCGGAACGCGGCGTCGTGCTCAAGATCGGTCCCGCGCCTGATTGCATCAATGCGGTCGCCGCACCCGTGCGCGATGCGACCGGCAAGATCGTAGCGGCGATTAACGTCGCGGCACAGGCGCAATACCTCGACGATGAACGCATGGCGGAGGTTGCGACCGCCGTTCTCGACACCGCGCTGTCGATCAGCCGGGAGTTGGGCTTCTCACCCGACCTAGTGTCGAAGCCGCCATCGACAAAACGCGCGCGGAAAGTCTGAGAAGGACACAAAAAAGGCGCCGGTCACGAGACCGGCGCCTTTTTTTTAGTGCCCAAACACCATTGATCAATCGGCAGCGTCATCCGCCGCGGGGCCGACGCCGACCGGGATCGTGTGTACCGAACGATCCTGCGCCGCCAGCAGATAGTCGGCGGTCTGGAGGAAGGGCACCGGGTTCACGGCGTGGCCGTCGATGCGAACTTCATAGTGCAGATGCGGCCCGGTTGAGCGTCCTGTCGAACCGATCAACGCGATCAACTGCCCACGATGCACGCGCGTGTGGTCGGCTACGAGGATCTTGGAAAGATGGCCATACCGGGTCTGAATACCTTTGCCGTGATCGATCTCGACCAGATTGCCGTAACCACCGGCACGCTCGGCGCGATCGACAAAGCCGTCTGCGGTTGCGTAGACCGGTGTACCGACCGGGCCGGGGATGTCCACGCCAGCGTGCATCTTCGCGGTGCCGCGAAACGGATCGGAGCGGATGCCGAAGTTGCTGGTAAAGGCGAGATGCTCGACCGGCTGAACCGATGGAATCGCGATCGCGCCCCCCTGGTCGAAGGTGTCGAGCTTCTTCCAGGTCTGGAACAGTGAACGGAACTGCACGTCCGCGCGCGTGTCGGCAGCAGTCGTCGCGCTGTCGGCGGCGTCGAACGCGCTGCCTGCCGCGGCGGAATGGACCGCAGCAACTGCCGCGGCCCCTTCGGCCGCATGCGCAACGCCGCCAGCCAGCATGCAAGAGGCGATGCCAGCGATGCCGGCGACCAGTCCTCGCGCCGTACGGAACGTCGCATGATGATAATCGTTATGACGGATGCAGTCACGATTGGTGAAGAGAGATTGGAGCGCCGAGAAAGACGCACACGATGTAAGCGTGGTTATGTTCATCGGTTCCCAGTGGCCGTTAACGCGCTTGCCGATTACGACGGCACCCGCCCCACGTCCAGATCGCAGCCCCTCCACGCCCGGACGCCTTTTCTTGCCCTTATTTACCAAGCCTGGGCAAGCGGCTGATAATATTCCCGCGTCAGACCGGCAGCATGACGCGCTGAATCGTTGAACGGTGCTTTCAGTTCGCCACGAAAATATTGTGACAGCAGCTTTTTCCAATGCGCGGCCGGAAGCACGCCGGCGCTCGCGCAACCGGATTCGAACCATTTCGTGCCCGTTCGTACGTGCCGAATCTCATCGTCGAAGATCCTCCGCAGGATCGCGGCGGTTGCTCGGTCGCCAGCGGCATCTGCACGCGCGATCATATCCGGCGTCACGTCGAGGCCCCGCGCCTCCAGCACCATCGGCACGATCGCCAGCCGGGCAAGCGCATCGCCGGCGGTGTCCGCCGCCGACTCCCACAAGCCGTCGTGCGCCGGTAGCGCTCCGTAGCGGCTGTCGAAAGCACGCAGGCGCCGCTCGACCAAGGCGAAGTGCATCGCTTCGTCGGCCCCAACCGAAAGCCAGTCACTGGTAAACTCCGGCGCGAACTGCGCGCCGAACCGCCCGGCCATGTCGAACGCGAGGTCGATTGCGATGAACTCGATGTGCGCGAGCGCGTGCAACAGCGCGACGCGTCCGCGCAACGAACCACCCTTGCCACGCCTGGGCATATGGGTCGGCGGCAGCAATTGCGGTTCGGCCGGTCGCGCAGGACGATCCGGCATGGCGCTGCCATCGACCGGGCCGAACGCGCCCCGCCGCCAGCCGCGTGCAACGGCGCGGGCGCGCATCACCTTGGCGGTCGGTTCCGCGGTTTCGAGTACGTCGCGGATCGCGGCTGAAACGCTTGGCAACGTCACGCCAGCGATTTTGCCGCTGCCAGGACCTGCTCGGCATGACCTGCGACGCGAACCTTGCCCCAGCGCCGCGCGAGCGTGCCATCCGCGGCGAACAGGAAAGTTGAGCGCTCGACACCCATGTAGGTGCGTCCGTACATGCTCTTTTCGATCCACACGCCGAATGCTTCCATGACCACATGATCCTCATCGCTGGCGAGCGGTACCGTGAGATCGTATTTGGTAGTGAACTTGGCGTGCTTGGCCGGCGTGTCGGGTGATACGCCCAGCACCGCGACCCCCGCCGTCGCGAAGTCAGCCGCTAGCGCACTGAAATCCTGCGCTTCGCGCGTGCAGCCCGTCGTGTCGTCCTTGGAGTAGAAGTACAGCACGAACGGCTTGCCGACGAAGCTGCGCAGCGAAACTTTCGCGCCGTCCGCGCCTGCAAGTTCCAGATCGGGAAGTGCTTCGCCCTCTGCAATCGTCATATCCGGTCTCCTGTCGCGACTGCCACCAGAAAGTCGACGACCTCCTGCCGTGTCGCGGCGAGCGAGGCAACCACGCCGTCCCAATCGGCCATGCCGAGCGCGCCGGCAATCAGGCGCTGCGTGGGCGCCGGCGGAATCGCGGCATCAGGCGCGACCAACCGCAGCGTGACAAGCAAACCCGTCAGCAACGCCTCGGCATCGCCGAGCGTCGGCGGCGCCAGTCCGGCCGCCGCCAGCGCGCCGATCGCCTCGCTTAAATTGGCGGAAAAGCCGGCCAAGCAGGTCAGTTGGCGAACGTGGACGGCGAACTCCAGATCGACGAGACCGCCCGGCAGCAATTTGGCATCGAGCGGGCCAGCGGGCGGCTTGTGCTTCGCCATGTCGGCACGCATCGTCATCGCATCCGCAACGATGTCGCGCTGCGGTCTCTCCCCGCGCAGGACCGCGTCGATCACCGACTGCACCTCGGCCCGCGCGCGTGCGGAGCCGAACACCGGCCGCGCGCGGGTCAGCGCCATGTGTTCCCACGTCCACGCGCTCTCGCGCTGATACCGCGAGAACCCGTCGAGCGAGACGCTGAGCGGCCCTTGCGTACCTGAGGGGCGCAGACGCGTGTCGATCTCGTAAAGCGGGCCGGATGCGGTTGGCGCGGACAAGGCGCCGGTGATCCGCTGCGCGAGCCGGTTGTAATACAGTACCGCGCCGAGCGGCTTCCTGCCGTCCGAATCCAGGCGGTAATCGCCCGTAAAAAGGTAGATCAGGTCGAGATCGGATGCATGGGTCAACGCCGCGCCGCCAAATCGCCCAAGCGCAAGGATGACCAGTTCGCTGTCCGGCACACTGCCATGCACAGCGACGAACTCGCTTACCGTCGCCGCCGCCAGCACCTCCGTCGCGGCCTCCGCCACCCGCGCATAACCCGCCGCGACAGCGAGTGGATCGCTGGCCGCGGCAACGATCTGCGTGCCGAGCGCAAACCGTTTCTCTCCAACGATACGGCGAACATGGTCGAGCTGCGCCTGATAATCCTGCCCGCCATGCATCTCCGCAGCCAGCGCCGCAACGTCGCCAACCGGGCCCAGCGCGGTTGCATCAATCAGCCCGTCGAACAATTCGGGCCGACGCGCGAGCGCCTGTGCCAGCGTCTCGGCGTGGCTCAGGATCAGCGCGAGCAGCCGCGCCAGCGCCGGCCGCGCCTGCAACAGTCGGAAGAAGTTGATCGCGCTCGACAGGTGCGACAACATACTGTCCAGCCGGGCAACCGCAGTACCCGGATCGGGCGCCTGCCCCAGTGCCTCGATCAGGCCGGGAAGCACCGCCTCCAGCGCGGACCGCGCCGCCTCGCTGCGCAGCGCGGGATAGATGCCGGCACGCCATTGCCCGATCGCACGCGCGGCGCCCGACGGATCGGCAAATCCCGCTGCGGCAAGTTGCGCGGCGAGATGTTCGGCGCTGAACGACATGGCGGCGCCCTCCGCCGGATCGAGCGCATCGTAGATCGCCCCGACACGCTCGACGTGCGGTCGCAACAGAGCGAGCAGCGCCGCACCGTCGTCCAGCCCATGCAACTGCGCGAGCGAGTCGAGCGCCGCACCCTCTGGCAGTCGGTGCGTCTGCCGGTCCTCAACCATCTGCACGCGATGCTCGATCGTGCGCAGCAGCGTATAGGCTTGGCTCAGCGCCGCTGCCTCGTTGGCACCGATCCAACCTGCCGCAGCCAGCGCGGCAAGCGCGTCGCGTGTGGCGGGCGCGCGTACCGACACATCCCGCCCACCGTGAATCAACTGGTGGATCTGCGCGAAGAATTCGATCTCGCGGATGCCGCCGCGCCCCCGCTTCAGGTCATAGCCCGGGCCAAACGCCTGCCCGTGCGCATGATGATCGCGGATGCGCCGCGAGATGCCACGGATTTCCCCGATCGCGCCAAAATCGAGCGCACGCCGCCAGATGAAGGGTTGGATCGCGGCAAGGAACCGCTTGCCCAACCCGAGATCGCCCGCCGCCGCCCGCGCGCGAATAAAGGCAGCGCGTTCCCACGGCAGCGCCAGCGATTCGTAATAGGAGATTGCCGCATCCACGGGCAGCGCGATCGGAGTCGCCTCCGGCGAAGGCCGCAGCCGCAGATCGACACGTAAGACATAGCCGTCACCGTCACGATTCTGGAGGATCTCGACAACGCGTCGTGCGATCCGCACCGCCGCCTCGGCGACATCCTCACGAGGACGGCACGGTAGCGTCGCGGGATCGAAGATCAGGATCGGATCGATATCCGACGAGTAATTAAGTTCGTGGCTACCCTGCTTGCCGAGCGCGATCGCCGCAAAACCGCGTGGCTCGACATCGGGCGTACGTTCCGCGATCGCCGTCCGTATCGCAGCATCCAGCGCGTGGTCAGCAAACGTCGACAATATCGAGGTCACATCGGTAAGGTCGTAGGCACCGGCAAGATCGCCGATCGCAACACTCAGCGCGAGCCGCCGCCGCGCCAGCCGCAACTGCGTCGGCACGGGCATGGTTGCTTCCCCGTCCTCGCGCACAAAGGGCAGCGGCAAGCGACCGGCCGCGAAGACATCCGCCAGCTCTGTCTCTCGCTGCAACGCCAGTTGGAGGAATGGCGCGTGCGCACGGGCCTGCTCAAGTGCAGCGTGAATGGAAGATGGATTGACCATTGGTGAGATCATCGGCGCGACATCGGCTTGAGTTGTTTCGCCACTGTAAGCAACAAAAGCCCAGTTGGACGGTTCTAGTCTTTATGTCGATCAACTTAACCTCAAGCGCCGACAGCGCCACAGGGCAAAGCTTTTCAGTGGCCGCCCCGCGCCGCAGCGACACCATCGCCACTGCGCTCTGCTGCGCGTACGCAACACCTGTCGACGATCAGGATTTTGATATTCTGCTAGCGATGATCGACCGCGAGACGCAAGAATTTCGCCCGAGCTAGTCCCGGTCCCGATCGCGGCTTAGATCGTCGACTTCACCCATGATGGTGTCGAGTGCGGTCATGCCAGGCTCATTGCTGTGCGTGCGCCGTGACGGCAGACTGTTGTCGCTCATCAGCGATTCCAACGCGACTCGCCCGCGCGCAACGCGACTCTTGATCGTGCCGACCGCGACACCGCAAATCTCTGCAGCTTCCTCGTAGGCGAAACCGCCTGCCCCCACTAGGATCAACGCTTCACGCTGCGGCTGCGGCAGGTGCAACAAGGCACGTTGCATATCGCCAAGCTCGACGTGACGATCCTGGCTCGCCGGAGCGGCAAGGATCCGATCCGCCACAAGGTCGTCCCACTCGCCTTTGAAGCGCGCACGTCGCATTTGCGACAGGTAAAGGTTGCGCAGGATGATGAAGGTCCATGCGCGCATATTGGTGCCGGCCTGGAATCGCTGACGCGCCGCCCAAGCCTTCATCAACGTCTCCTGCACAAGATCGTCGGCGAGATCGCGACTTCCCGACAGCGAACGACCAAATGCACGCAGATGTGGGATCACCTGAGCGAGCTGCGCCTTAAACTCCGTATCGGAGAGGGCAACATGCTCCACTGCGGCAGCAACTTCCTCGTCATCCGTATCGCGCGCGTCGCTCATCAATATCCGTTTCTATTCCCGATACACTACATGGTGAGCGGGGAGTGCAAAGTCCATCCGGACGCCGGCAAAGGGCAACCGGTTCAGCGCATACCTATGGCAAGCAGTACCGCGAACAGGATCACTATCACGACCAACGAAACCCCCAGCACGTAGCGCGTGACATGGGGTGTCGCGCCGCTCCGCGCCTCGGTTCCGCTAACTTCGGTGGTGTCTTCTGGATCAGCCATACGGGTTCCAACCTACGAAAACCGTTTTGGCTCCGTACCGGTTGGAACCCATGAAAATAATCAGGCCGGTACGGTCGTGGAATCGAAGAACAGCGCCTGACTGATCGCCGCTTTCACCGTGGATCGCTGGAACGGTTTGGTGATGAGGAACGTCGGCTCAGGACGCTCGCCTGTCAGCAGACGTTCCGGGAATGCCGTAATGAAGATCACGGGTACCGAGAATTCCGCGAGAATGTCCTTCACCGCGTCGATGCCCGAACTGTCATCCGCAAGCTGGATGTCGGCGAGAACCAGACCTGGCCGATCCTCCATCGCAAGCGCCACCGCCTCGTCACGGGTGACAGCGACACCGGTCACTTCATGGCCGAGATCGCGCACGATCGTTTCGATGTCCATCGCGATGATCGGCTCGTCCTCGATAATGAGGACACGACTGCGCGTCTGCTTCTCAATCTCGACCAGCGCCTCGGCGACGAGCGCCTCCACTTCATCGTGGTCCACGTCGATCAGATAGGCCGCATCCTCGGGCGTGAAGCCTTCCATTGCCGTCAGCAACAGCGCCTGACGCGACAGCGGCGTCATCCGCGCCAGCCGCGCACGCGCGATCGCTTCGGCATCGGCAGCGGGATCGATGCTCGATTCGTCCGCAGTCTCATCAAAGTTCGCCGAGGTCCAGATCGCCTGGAACATCCGGTACAGGCCAAGCCGCGGATCGACCTCACGCGGGAATTCGTTAGGCGCCGCTACGATCGCCTCGAGCGTAGCCCGGACGTAGCGGTCGCCCTGCGTCTGGCTACCGGTGAGTGCACGGCCATACCGCCGAAGAAAGGGAAGATGCGGTGCAAGCTGTTGTCCTAGCGACATGACCTTTGGGGTCCTCCGTGAGAAAGCGCCGCCCATTCCTGGAAGCGGACGGTCGCCAATGCAATGCGATTTGGTCGAAAAACAACGGCGGTGGTTTTTCGCATCGCAGGTGGAACAATCGAAGCGCTCTTTAGTTTCATTGCGGCTACACGACGTGTAATCAGCACCGCTTCCATCCGGATCCCCGGGTGGATATGTTTAAAATCCCGGCGATGCCGGATGCCGAAGGGGACGACATTGCGTTCGGGCGACGAGTCTTCAAAAAAACCGCCGAGCGTGCGTGCGAAGGTCCAAAGCAAGGATCGCGACATGGGCGCGGCCCTTCGTACCGTCTATCAAAAGACGGTTGACGAGACCGTCCCGTCCGAGATGCTTGATCTCCTCGGCAAGCTCGACTGAGCGTCGACATGGATCAGACTCTGGACGCGTCTGCGGCCAGTCGGTCTCAGCAGCGTAGTCTCGCCGCGCGCATGCCCACCGGTGCCAAGGTCTTCTTGATCCTGAGCACCGCGCTGCTGCCATTGGCGATCATCGCGCTCTTCGCGTCGTTCCGCACGACCCAGATCGCCGATGAGGGCGCGCGCGCCGCGTTGCGCATTGCTTCGGCGGAAAGCGCGCGAAAGATCGGCATCGAACTGATCGGCGACATGACCGCGTTGCGGGTCGCGCTGAACGCACTTGACGCTGATAAGGCGGATGCGCCGAGTTGCGCACGTGCGCAGGGTGTTTTCGCACCGCAGGCGGCGAGCGGATCACAGTTTGCGATTTCCGACGAAGCTGGTCGGCTGATCTGCGGCACACCCTTGCCGTCGAGCTTGGCGGTCGCGCCGTCCGGCAAATCCTCGATTACCACCCGTGTCATCTCTGGGCGTGGTGTAACGCTCGCTATCCGGGGTGCCAGCGGCCAGACACAAGCCGAGGCATTCTTTCCTGTCGGTTTCCTTGCCAAGACCGCGAAACCAAGCGAATTCGCTCCTGATTACGAGGCGCAACTGCTGGGCGGAGACGACGCGCTGACGTTGTTTGATCTGCCGCCACGTGAGGTGCTTGAGCGGAGAGGCACATTGCGGATCGGTCTTGGGCTTGGTGATCTCACCTTGCAGACGCGGGCCCGCAGCGCGCCGATTACCTCGCCGGTATTGATCGCGATGCTACTGCCGATCGTGATGTGGGCCGCGGCCGCCAGCATCGCATGGTTTATCGTCGATCGGCTGCTGATCCGGCCGCTCCGTCGCTTGAATGCCAGCGTCGCCGCGTTCACACCCGGCGAGGAAATCAATCCGGGCGCCATCACCTCGCTGCCGGCACAGGAGATACGCGAGCTTGGCGATACCTTCCGTGCTATCAGCCGGACCGTCGTAGAGCATGAAGCGGGGCTCGCCGAGGGCCTTGTCCGCCAGACCAAGCTGACGCGCGAAGTGCATCACCGGGTCAAGAACAACCTGCAGGTGATCTCCAGCCTCATCAACTTCCACGCGCGCGGCGCGCGTAGTGCCGAGGCGAGCGCGGCCTATGCCTCGATCCAGCGCCGTGTCGATGCGCTGGCCGTGGTACATCGCCACCATTTCGCCGAGCTCGAGGTAAACCGCGGGCTAGCGCTACGCTCTGTGCTGGGGGACCTTGCATCGAACATTCGCGCAACAGCGCCAGAGGGTTCCGCCAAACTCAGCATCGCACTCGATATCGCACCGGTGCTCGCGACTCAGGATATTGCGATAGCGGTATCGTTCCTCACTACCGAGATCATCGAATTGTCGATGACGTCGAACCCATCGGCTCCGATCCGCATCACGGTCAGAGATGGCGAGACACCGGACCGGGCAGTATTGCGCGTTGTTTCGCCCGGGCTGATCCAGACCGATGATCTGCAGGTGCTGGTCGAGGAACGCTATGGTCGCGTGATCGAAGGCTTGTCGCGGCAACTGCGCTCAAAGCTGCATTACGATCCGTTCGTCGGCGCGTACGAGATCGCACTGGCGATCACCGGGCGGGATTGACGACAACCCTTCGCGGCCCGGTTCGCATGTTGCCCGGAATGATGCGGCTAAACCCTCAAAACCCTTCAGGAAGATCAATCGCCCCGACGCACTCTCGGTAGCGTGTCACCGCGTAGCGGTCGGTCATGCCGGCGATGAAATCGGCGATATGGCGGCTGCGCCATGGTTCGTCCGCTGGCAGGCGCATTGCCCATTCTGTCGGCATTCGCGCGGGATCGTCGCGATAGGCGGCGAACAGCCCGGAGATAATGCCCTCCGCCACCCGCGCCGCCTCCAACTGGACCGGATGATAATAAAGATTGGCGTACATGAAGCGCTTCAGCGCACGCTCCTCATCACGCATGGTCTGCGAGAAAGTGGCCAGGCACTGCCCTGCCGCCCGCACGTCGGCTGCGCTCTCGATGCGATATTCCGCCACGAGACGCTGCGTCTCCGCGATCAGATCATTGACCATCACGCCGATCTGGCTGCGGATCAACTCTCCGGTCAGTCGCGAGGGCGCGATCCCCGCAAACCGTGCGCACGCCCCTGCCCAGCCGCGCGCGACCAACGGCACCTCAAGCAACTGATCCAGCGTCAGCAATCCGGCACGCAGCCCATCGTCGATATCGTGATTATCGTAAGCGATGTCATCAGCGATCGCGGCGACCTGCGCCTCCAATGATGACCATTGCGTCAAATCCAACGGGAAGGTCGCATCGGCTTCGGCCAGCGCCCAGCCCGGCCTGACGATCGGCCCGTTATGCTTGGCGAGTCCCTCCAGCGTTTCCCAACCAAGGTTCAGCCCCGGCCAACAGGGATACGGGCTGTCGATCACCATCAGAGCGCGCAGCGTGTTGCCGTTATGATCGAACCCGCCGGCATGAGCGAGCGCGGCTTGCAGCGCGCTCTCGCCGGCATGGCCGAAGGGCGGATGGCCGATGTCATGCGCCAGCGCTAGCGCCTCGGTCAGATCCTCGTTGAGGCCAAGCGCGCGCGCGATCGTCCGCGCGATCTGCGCAACCTCCAGGCTATGCGTCAGCCGGACCCGGAAATGGTCGCCATCCGGCGCCATGAACACCTGCGTCTTGTGCCGCAGCCGCCGGAAGCTGATCGAGTGGATGATGCGATCGCGGTCACGCTGGAACGCATCGCGCGGCCCGCGCAGATCACCGCCCGCCTCCGGGTAGAGGCGGCCTCGGCTGGCGGCAGGATCGGCGGCAAGGAAGGCGAGCGGTCCTGGAACGCGCGTCATTTTGTCGGCAACTTGCTGACCTTCTGCCCGGCGTCGCTGGTGAACAGGAAACCGGACAACCCCTGCTTGGCCAATTTGTTAACATAGGCCTGCGCCTCGGACTCGCTCGCGAACGGACCGGTCAGGATGCGGTTTGTCGCTCGTAGCGGCGTGGAATAGCCCTGCCGGTTCTTGAACATTGCCGGCTGATCGCCACGCAGCTTGTTCCACTGCTTGGGCAGATCATTCTCGTTCGCGCCACCGGACACCTGTACCCAGATGCGCGACGGCTCAAGCACCTTGGGGTCCTTCTTCTTGGCGTCGGCCGTTTTCTTGGCATCAGCCGCCTTCTTCGCGTCTGCCTTCTTGCTGGCGAGCTTGCCCGACTTCTTGGTGTCGGGCTCGGCGTCTGCATCGTCTACTGCCGTGTTGCCCTTGCCAGTCTTCTTCTTCGTGTCTGCGGCCTTCTTGGTCTCTGGCTCGGCGTCCGTATCGACGCCCTTCTTGGTGACGGTTTTCTTGTCGCCCGGCTTCTTCGCGCCAGCTTTTTTGGCATCGACAGCATCATCCTCGTCAGCGAGCTTTTTCGCGTCGAGCGTTTTTTTGTCCGCGCCTCTCTTTGTTTCCGCAGCCTTCCTGTCGAGAACCGGCTCCACCTTGGTCTTGGTGACCACCGGTTTCGCTTCGCTTGGCCGGTTCGGCTCCGCCTTGTTGCTTGGTTCCGGCGTTGGGCGATGACGGGGTTCCGCTGCCGAAGGCGGCGATATTGCAGCGACCTCCACCGGCGCGGGAAGAGGTGCTGGAGCACGTTCGACCGGCGCAACGCCGAGTTCGGCACCGGGAACACCAATCTTAGCAACAATACCCTTGAGCGCCGCATCCTCGCTACTGGCCCTGACGACGGCCGTCGGCACCGCAGCCGCTGGCGATGCAGAAGCAAGCGAAGTCGGCGTACTCGCGGCCGGAGTGGTCGCGGCGTACCGCGACGGGCTAACGCTTTCCGTTCGGGTCGCCAGCGCCTCGGGCGATCTCGCCACCGGTGACACCGCCACCGCCTGCGGCGCCGGACCTACGGAGGAAAACCCCGGTGCCGGTGCCATCACGCGCTGCATCGGGGCCGCCGTTTCGACCCGCGTCGCGGTCTCGGCGGGTGGCGACGCAGGCGAAACCGGTGCCGCGCTATATGGGGTTATCGGCGTGACGGACTGCGTCGGCCAGCGCGTCTGCGCCACCGCTGTCGAGGGCAGTGGTTGCGACTGGAGCGGGGCCAGCGGCATCACCCGTCCGCCGCCCGGCTGAACCGGCTGATAGACAGGCGCAACCTGCCGCTGTGGTGCGACCGCAGCCGACGCGGGCATTCCCGGCTGCGCGTACGAGGTCGAGGCTGCGGCTGCGGCTGCGGCACGGTTCGCCTGTGCCGCCGGACTGTAACTCGGCGCCGATGCCCGTGCGCCCGGCAGTTGCTGCACGTAGAAGTTGGTCGCAACCGGCGCTGCAGGGCTCCGCGCGCCACCCGCCGACCCGACATAGGCTGGCGGAGCGGGCAGCGACATGGCCACCGGTGGCGCAACAGCCTGCACTGCGACTTCGACGCGATCACGCCGCCCGTGCTTACGCTTTGCCGCCTTCTCGACCTTTGCGACTTCGGCGCGGGCCGGCTTCGCGCGCGCCTGCGCAGCGGCAGCGAGTTCTCGCGCATCCGGATCGACGCCGAGTGCCGGCAGTTGCGGAACCATCCGTGCGTCCGCGAGGCGCTGCGGCGAGGCCCGCACCTCGCCGAAATGTACCGCAAAGGCGCGATCGACCGGAGACAGCGTCGGCAGACGATCAAAGAAAGGTTGCAGCCCCTGCGACATGCCGGCGGGCATCATCGTCGTCGCAATCTGCTCGGCATCGACGCGATTGCCGCTCATCGCGAGGATGAAGGCGCGCGCGCGCCACGCGCCGCGATCGCTCTTGCGCAACAGCGGATCGAGCAGCGCCAGCGCCTCCTCGCGCTTGCCCGAGATGCCGAGCGACAACGCATAGCGGCGCGTGGTCTCGTCGTTCGGCCCACTCTTCAGCGCCAGGCGATAGTCACGCTGCGCCCGCTCCTGTTCACCGATCAGATCATAGGCAAGCCCGCGATCTGCCGCGAAACTGCTGACGCGCGCGCCATAGCTTTCGGCCTGCGCGAAGCGACGCAGCGCCTCGCCCGGTCGCTCGGACTGCACCAGCAACTGCCCGAACCCCGCGTTGACACGCCCGTTGCGCGGATCGATCCGCTCGGCACGTGCGAAGAAGGCGGCGGCGGCGGTCGGGTCTTCAAGCCTCAGCGCGAGTTCGCCCGCGCGGATCAGCGCGTTGAGATCGGAAGGATTGGCCGCAAGCGCGCGCACCTGATCGGCAAGTGCATCGGCGTCGCCCGGCGGCGTGGTCTGCGGCAACGGCTGGACAAATTGCGCGGCCAGCGGTGCCGTCGGCGCAAGCGCCAGAATGAGCGAGAGGGTGACGAGCGGTCGCATCGCGGCTGTGCCTAGTTTCGTTTTCACGTGGGTTGAACCACCTACTTCGTTCGCACCGGTGCGGATCACGAACGATCGGGAAGAGCCCCGGTTGAGTCAGGCCGAACCTAGACAGAAAGCGGCGTGAACGAAACTCCCTTGCGACCGTCCGACGCAGGCGGACGACACGGCACGCCCGCTACCGGGCGTGCCGTGTTTCGTATCACTGGTTGTTCTGGCGATGCAGGAAGCGTGGGATTTCGACCGCGTCCTTGTCAGCAGCGGCCTCGTCTTCGCGCGCGGCACCACGCGACACGCTCGACATCCGCTCGAACAAAGTACCGCCCAGCTTCACGCGCGGTGCCGGCGGGGTCGGTTCGGCTGGAGCGGCCTCGGGCGCGCTGCCCGATGACAGCCAACGACGGCGCCCTGGCGCTTCCGCTGCGGGTTCGGCAGCCGCATCGCCGTATCCGACCGGCAAAGCAGCCGGGGCGGGCGCCATTTGCGTGTCACTGCCCAGCACGAGTTCATCGGGTTCGGCTGGTGCTGCGGGTGCGGTCGCCGCAACGGTCGCCGTTGGAGCGGGCGCAGGCGCAGGCACAGCCTCCGCGCGCGGTGCCGGTGCCGGCTCCGGCGCGGCGACAGGCGCCGGCTCGGCAGCCTGCGTCGGCTCAGCCGGACGGTTGGAGCCAAAGCTGAACGACCGTGACGGGGTCGGCGCAGGCGGCGCGGTCTGCACTTCCGCCTCGATCCCGGTGGCGACCACCGACACGCGAATCTTGCCTTCGAGATCCGGATTGAACGCCGAACCCCAGATGATGTTTGCATCCTCATCGACCAGCTCGCGGATGTGATTCGCGGCCTCATCGACTTCGAGCAGGCGCATGTCGTCACCGCCGGTGATCGAGACGATCACGCCCTTGGCGCCCTTCATGCTCACGCCGTCGAGCAATGGGTTGGCGATCGCCTTCGACGCCGCTTCGATCGCGCGATTGTCACCCTCGGCCTCGCCGGTGCCCATCATCGCCTTGCCCATCTCCTGCATCACCGAACGCACGTCGGCGAAATCGAGGTTGATGAGGCCGGGCATCACCATCAGATCGGTGATGCCGCGCACGCCCTGCTGAAGCACTTCGTCCGCCATCTCGAACGCCTGCTTGAACGTGGTGTTCGCATTGGCGACCAGGAACAGGTTCTGGTTGGGGATGACGATCAGCGTATCGACGTACTTCTGAAGCTCCTCAATACCCGCATCGGCGCTCTTGGCGCGACGGTTACCCTCGAACGCGAACGGCTTGGTGACGACGCCGACGGTGAGGATACCCATTTCACGAGCCGCCTTGGCGATGACCGGTGCCGCACCCGTGCCGGTGCCGCCGCCCATGCCGGCGGCGATGAAGCACATATGCGCGCCCTGGAGCATCTTGGCGACCTGGTCGATCGTTTCCTCAGCCGCGGCGCGACCGATTTCCGGCCGCGAACCCGCGCCGAGTCCCTGCGTGATCTTCGCGCCAAGCTGGATCTTGGTGTTCGCGGTCGACTGCTTCAGCGCCTGCGAATCAGTGTTCGCGACGAAGAAGTCGACACCCTGCACGTCCGCGCGCATCATGTTGGCGATGGCGTTGCCGCCCGCGCCGCCGACGCCGATCACGGCGATACGCGGGGTAAGTTCGTCCACTTCGGGCGCAAGAAATTCGATGCTCATATACTGGTCTCCTGCGCGCCCCCCAGATACCCGGCACGCTCACGCTTAACTATCTTGCACCATCACCTGCCGGCGTTCCAGCCCGAATGATGCGGCGGTGTCGTAAATCCTCAATAATTCGCCCGCGCCGCCGCCATCATCCGGCGGAAGATCGCCAAGCCCTTGGGCCGGTGGACCATCTGATGGCTGCGCGACAGCGCGCGCAGATCGACCGGGTCGGATGCGGCGTAGAACGCCAGACCCGCCAGCGTCGCAAACGCCGGCCCCGAATGCGCCTCCGGCAGCGCCGACAGCCCGCGCGGACGGCCGACCCGCACCGAACGACCGAGCGCAGCCTGAGCGTAATCGGCAATGCCGTTCAGCTCCGCGCCGCCGCCGGTCAGCACCACCTGGCGCCCGACCGGCCCTTCGAACTTGAGCTCGACCAATGCCTTACGCACTTCGCCGATGAGATGATCGAGCCGCTGGCGGATCACGCCGATCAACTGCGCGCGGGTGATGCGGCTGCCGTCACCAACCCCGTCCTCCGCCGAGATCGGCGCGACGTCGATCATTTCGTGATTGTCGCGCGGGGACGCGTTGGCCGAGCCGTGGAAGCACTTCATCCGCTCCGCCTGCGCACGCCGCGTGCCGAATGCGGAGGCGATATCGTCGGTAATGTCGGCGGCACCGATCGGGATCGAGGTCAGCCCGACCAGCATCCCGCCCGCGAACAGCGACACGTTGGTGATGCCCGCGCCCAGTTCGACCAGCGCGACGCCAAGCTCACGCTCTTCGTCGGACAGGCACGCCATGCCGGTCGCCACCGGGGACGCAATGATCGACTTCACCTCGAGATGCGCGTTCGCCACGCACAACCCGAGGTTGCGCACCGGCGAACCGTCCGCGGCGACGACATGGATGTGCACGCCAAGCCGATCGGCATGAAGGCCGAGCGGCCGCTTTACTCCGGTGAGGCCATCGAGCGTGTAGAGTGCCGGCTGCGCATGCAGCACGATGCGCCCGGCCGGATCAATCGAGTCACGACCGGCCTGCAACAAGGCGTCGATGTCGGTCTGCTCGACCCGGTGGCCACCAAGCTCGAACTCTACCGAGGCGACATCGGACACCAGCCCGCCCGCCGAGAAGCTGACCCAAACGTTCTCGATATTGGTGCCGGCGATCCGCTCGGCCTGCTCGACCGCTTCGCGCACAGCCGCTTCGGTGGCGGCGGCGTCGGCGATATAGCCGCGCTTGACGCCACGGCTCTCGCGCTGGCCGGTGCCGAGCACGATCAACTCGCCGCCATCACCCTTCTGCGCGATCATCGCCGAGACCTTCGACGAGCCGATATCGAGCGCGGTAATCAGTCCTTCCGGTGCCATCTTCGCCATGCGCGTTACCCCTGTTGCCCGTCTCTAGCCTTGCGCCGCCAGGCGCGCGGATTGTTGTGCCTGCGTGTTCGCCGGCTTCAGTTTGGCGGGCTGCGCGATCGCGGGCGTGGGCACGGTCCCGCCGGCGATGTCGCCCGGTTTGCGCGCGACCAACCGCGACGGATCGCGCATGTCGAACCCGACCCAGCCCTTGCCGAGCAGCGGCTGCACACCGTCCATCTGCGCGAACTTCACCAGCGCACGCGAAGCCATATCGTCGCCCTCCGGCAGTTCCAGCGTCTCGCCACTATCAAAGGTGAGGTTCCAGCGCCGGTTGCCGACCCACGTCGCTGCCTTGACCTGTGGGCGCAGCGCCGGCGCGGCGGCAAGCAGACGATCATAGGATTCCTGCTGCTCATTGGCATGATCCCCGACGACCAGCGGCAGATCCGGCATCGCATCCGCCGATACCGGCTCCAGAAAGGTGCCGTTCGCCGCGATCAGCGCAAGCTGGCCGTTGTTCTGCCACACCGCCGCTGGGGTGCGCTCGACGATCTGCACGAGGAGCGTGTCGGGCAGCCGCCGCGATACGTGCGCGTCTTCAATCCAACCGCTGTGCGCGACCAGCCGCTCGCGCGTTTGCTCGAGGTCGACCAGCGGCATCGCGAGGGACGGCTGATCGAGCGCGATCTTGTAGATGGTGTTCTGATCCATCCGCGACAGGCCGGTGATCTGCACGTTGTTCACGCGGAAACCCGCCTCGCCGACGCCCTCGCCCACCGCCGTGCCGATCGCACCCGGGATGCCCATCCACACACCGATCGCGAGCACGCCCGCACAGACCGCGCCGACGATCGTCCACGTCGCGATCTTCGTCAGCGTCGCTTCGCTGAACGGTAGCGCGGCGATGGCGCGATCGATGACCGATGTCTTTGCCGCCTTGCGACGCTTCTGCTGGACCGGGCGGCGGGGCGTGCCGCGCTTGATCGTCTTGCTGGTCATGGCTCGGCTAGTGCCTCATCCACGATCGCCTGCACCAGATCGGCATAGCTCATGCCGAGGTGCCGCGCCTGTTCCGGCACGAGGCTGAGCGGCGTCATACCAGGCTGGGTGTTCACCTCGAGCAGGAACAGCCCGTCGATGCCGCGCTCGTCATCCCAGCGGAAATCCGATCGCGACGCGCCCTTGCAGCCCAGCACACGGTGCGCGTCGAGCGCGATACGCTTGCACGCCTCGGCGATGTCATCGGGGATCTGCGCGGGACAAACATGCTCGGTCAGGCCATCAGTGTATTTCGCATCGAAATCGTACCAGCCGTTCCTGGGCTTCAACTCGGTCACACCAAGCGCCTGGCCGCCCAATACCGCTGTCGTGAGCTCGCGCCCCCGAATGTAGGGCTCGGCCAGCAACTCGTCGAACTCGCTCCACGGCCCCGCCACGTCGCGACCGATCGGGCTGCCGTAATTGCCCTCGGCGGTGACGATCGCCACCCCAACCGACGACCCCTCGTTGACCGGTTTGAGTACGTACGGGCGCGGTAGCGGATCGCCCTCGTACAGCGTCTCCGACTTGACGATGCGACCGCCCGGCATCGGAATACCGGCGGGCACCAGCAGCAATTTGGTCAGTTGCTTGTCGATCGCGATCACCGAAGTGGCAAGGCCGCTGTGCGTGTATCTCAGCCGCATCAGATCGAGCATGCCCTGCACCGATCCGTCTTCACCGGGGGTGCCGTGCAGCGCGTTGAACACGATGTCGGGCTTGGCGGCAGCCAGCCGACCGGCAACGTCATGCCCCATGTCGATCCGCGTCACCCGGTGGCCACGCGATTCGAGCGCGTCGGCCACACCCTTGCCGCTCATCAACGACACTTCGCGCTCGGACGACCAGCCGCCCATCAAGACGGCGATGTGAAGCGGCGCACTCACTTCGCGGACCCTATGCGCTGGATTTCCCACTCCAGCGTCACGCCCGAATGTGCCTTCACCCGCTCGATCACGTCATCCCCCAAGGCTTCGATATCGCCACTCGTCGCATCACCGAGGTTCAGCAGAAAGTTGCAGTGTTTCTCGCTGACCTGCGCGTCACCACGGGTCAGCCCGCGACACCCAGCCGCATCGACCAGCTCCCACGCCTTGTGACCAGCCGGATTCTTGAAGGTCGAGCCACCCGTCTTGGAGCGCAGCGGCTGCGATGCCTCACGCGCGGCGGCGATGCGCAGCATCTCGCCCTGGATCACCGCCGTCTGCTCCGGGCGGCCGCGGAACGTCGCGCTCACCACGATCGCACCTTCGGGCAAGTCGCTGTGCCGGTAGGTATAGCCGAGATCATCGAGCGACAGCGTGACGCGCTCGCCCGAGCGTAACACCACCTCGCAATCGACCAGAATGTCCTTCACCTCACGACCGTACGCGCCGCCGTTCATCCGCACGAACCCGCCGACCGTGCCGGGGATCGAGCGCAGGAACTCGATGCCGCCGATGCCTGCATCGCGGGCTTTCGACGAGACGAGGATACCAGATGCGCCGCCACCGCAGCGTAGCGTCGTAGCGTCGATCGGCTCGACGCCGGCGAACACCTTGCCGAGCCGCACCACCACACCGGGGAAGCCGCCATCGCGTACGATCAGGTTGGAGCCCAGTCCAAGCGCCATCACCGGCACGGCCGGGTCGAGACCGGCGAGGAACACGCAAAGGTCATCCGCATCGGCCGGTTCGAACAGCCAGTCCGCCGCTCCACCCGTTTTGAACCACACCAGCGGTGCCAGTGGCGCGCGCTCCGTCAATCGGCCGCGCACCTCGGGCAAGGCGAGCGCCGCGCGGATCACAGCCAAACGTTCCAGACCCGCACCCACGCCGTCATCGCCGCCAGGTTCGCGTCGGCGATCTCGCGGCTGGCATCGCCGACCGTCGCACGCAGATCGGCCGCCGACGCACGCTGTGCGTCGAGCATCTCCTTCTGGAGCTTCAGCGAATGGGTGAACAGATCATTCGTCATCTTAACGCTTCGATAGCAGGTGCGAGTCCCGCCGCCCACTTCGTAATATCCCCGGCCCCCAAGCACACCACCATGTCGCCAGGCTGCACCACGCCGGCGAGCGTCGTCGCCAGCGCATCGGCATCAGCGACCGTCGCGGCGGAGCGGTGGCCGCGGCGCTGCAGCCCCTCGACCAAGGCCTGGGCATCGACACCTTCGACCGGGGCCTCGCCGGCCGCATACACCGGCGCGACATACACCATGTCGGCATCGTTGAATGCGCCCTGGAACTCCTCCATCAGATTGCCGAGCCGCGAGAAGCGATGCGGCTGCACCACCGCGATCACGCGGTTCTCCACGCCTTCGCGCGCGGCGGCGAGCACCGCGCGGATCTCAACCGGGTGATGACCGTAGTCGTCGATCACCGTCACGCCGCCGGTTTCGCCGACCTTGGTGAAGCGTCGCTTCACGCCGTGGAACTTGGCGAAACCTTGCTGGATGGTCGCATCGTCGATGCCGAGTTCCAGCGCCACGCCGATCGCGGCGAGCGCGTTCTGCACGTTGTGCCGACCCGGCATCGGCAGTTCGATCCCCTCGATCGAACGGGTGGTCCCGTCACGCTGACGTACGATCGTCTCGAAGCGATTGCCGCCCGGGATCGGCTGTACGTTGACGCCGCGCACATCCGCCTGCGTCGAGAAACCATAGGTGACGACGCGCCGATCCCGCACGCGCGGCAGGATGCCCTGCACCTCAGGGTGATCGAGGCACAGCAGCGCCGCGCCGTAGAAGGGCACGTTCTCGACGAACTCGACGAACGCATCCTTGACCTTGTCGAACGAACCGTAGTGATCGAGATGCTCGGGGTCGATGTTGGTCACCACCGCAATAGTGCCGTCGAGCCGCAGGAAACTGCCGTCGCTCTCGTCCGCCTCCACCACCATCCAGTCGCTCGCGCCCAGTCGCGCGTTCGAGCCGTAACTGTTGATGATGCCGCCGTTGATGACGGTCGGATCGACGCCACCGGCATCAAGCAACGCCGCCACCATCGAGGTGGTGGTGGTCTTGCCGTGGGTGCCCGCCACCGCGACGGTGGATTTCAGCCGCATCAGCTCGGCGAGCATTTCCGCCCGGCGCACCACCGGCACGCGGTTGGCGAGCGCCGCTTCGACCTCGGGGTTACCGCGCTTGATCGCGGTGGAGGTGACGATCACCGCCGCGTCGCCTAGGTTCTCCGCCTTGTGGCCGATCGCGACCGGAATGCCTTTCGCGCGCAAGCCCTCCACCACATAGCCTTCGGCCACGTCCGAACCCTGCACGTTATACCCGAGGTTCTTCATCACCTCGGCGATGCCGGACATGCCGATGCCGCCGATGCCGACGAAGTGGATCGTGCCGATGTCGGTTGCGACACCCCTCATGCCATAGCTGCCTTGTTCCGGAATTTGACGGGCAGCGGCACGCCGATCGGCAACTCCCCCTTCGTTTCGCCCAGGCTCTCGACCAGATCGGCGAGATCACGCGCCGCATCGGGCCGGCCACAGCCGCGCGCACGCGTCGCCGCATTCTGGAGCGCTTCGGGATCGAGACCGAGCCGCTGCATCTGCTTGGCGAGTTCCGGCGCGGTGAAGCTGCGCTGGTCGATCGTGCGCGCACCACCCGCCATAGTCATCTCGCGTGCGTTGACGGTCTGATGGTCGTCGGTCGCGCTCGGCAGCGGGACGAGGATGGCGGGGCGGCCGGCGCAGGTCAGTTCGGACAGCGTCGAGGCGCCGGCGCGCGCGATCACCAGATGCGACCACGCCAGATGCTCGGGCAGATCGGGAAGGTACGTGGCAAGGTCGGCGGCGATATCGAGTTCCTTGTACTTGGCGCGACACGCCTCGATATCCTCGACCCGCGCTTGATGCGTCACCTGCAAGCGACGGCGGAACGCGACCGGCAACATCGACAACCCATCCGGCACCACCTTGCTCAGCACGCTCGCGCCCTGGCTGCCGCCGGTCACCAGCACACGGAAGATGCCGTCTTCCTCCAATAGGGGATATGGTTTGGCGCGGATCGCGATGACCGAGTCGCGTACCGGATTGCCGACCAGACGGGTCTTGTCGTTCAGCGCCGGCTTGAGCCGCTCGACCTTGGCGTAGGATGTGGCGATCGCATTGACCTTGCCCGCCACCAGCCGGTTGACGCGACCCAGCACCGCATTCTGTTCGTGGATCGCAGTCGGGATCTTCTGGTTGAAGGCCGCCAGCAGCGCGGGCAACGCGGGGTAACCGCCAAAGCCGATCACCGCCGCAGGGCGAAAGGTCTTGTAGAGTTCCACCGCCATCGCGCGGCCGCGCCACATCTCACGCGCCGCGCGTACGTAGCCGAGCGGACCACCGCCCAGCCGCCCGGCCGGCAGGATATGCGTCTGGATGCCCTCGAACAGATCGGGAAAGCGCACGCCACGCTCGTCGCTGACCAGCGCGACGTAATGGCCGCGCCGGATCAGTTCTGCCGCGAGCGCGGCGGCGGGGACCATGTGGCCGCCCGTACCGCCCGCAGCGAGGACGAAGTGACGGGGTTTGCTCATACGCCGCTCCATTTGGCGATATAGGGGGATCGCAACACGAACGGATTGCGCCGCGTGAACGCCAGCAGCAAGCCCATTCCCGCCGACAGCGCCACCAGCGACGATCCGCCATAGCTGATGAACGGCAACGTCATCCCCTTCGACGGGGCGAGCCCGGTATTGACCGCCATCGAGATCAGCGCCTGCACCCCGAACTGGGTCGCGAGGCCGGCGGCGGCGAACAGGCGAAACTCGTCGACCTCGTCGAGCAGTTTTACAAACACGCGTACCACGATCGCGAAGAAGATCAGCGCGATGATCATGCACGCGATCAGCCCGAACTCCTCGCCGATCACCGAAAAGATGTAATCGGTATGCCCCTCGGGCAGACGGAACTTCATGGTGCCGCCGGCAGGCCCGGTGCCACGCCACCCGCCGTGGGTGATGGTCGCGCGCGCGGCGTTGGTCTGGAAATGGTCCGACGCGCCCTCGCCCTCCACGTCCGGGAACAGGAAGGCGTTGATACGTTTCTGCGCGGTCGAATAGAAGAAATAGGCCGACACCAGGCCGGCGGGGGCGAGCGCGATCAGCCCGAGGATCACCTTGGTCGATGTGCCGGAAATCATCAGCAGCGCGAACCACACGCTTACGAACACGATCGTCTGGCCGAAATCGGGCTGCATCATCAGCAGCGCGCCGACCAGCGCCGTCATCGCCCCGGTGATGAACACCACCGGCAACGCATCGTCCTGCGCCCTCA
Organism: Sphingomonas sp. GC_Shp_3; assembly: GCF_026540945.1. Taxonomy (NCBI): domain Bacteria; kingdom Pseudomonadati; phylum Pseudomonadota; class Alphaproteobacteria; order Sphingomonadales; family Sphingomonadaceae; genus Sphingomonas; species Sphingomonas sp. GC_Shp_3. The sequence continues at coordinate 66,584 of NZ_JALNUT010000012.1, read as the reverse complement.
TCGACAGGATCCACGCCACCGTGACGATAAAGAAGGGCTTCAGGAACTCCGACGGCTGGAGCAGCGAGATGCCGAGGTTGAGCCAGCGCGTCGCACCGTTCTTGGACACGCCGATAAACGGTACCGCCGCCAGCGCCACCACGAACAGCACCGCGCCAAACAAGGCGAGCCGACGCGCCACCGATACCGGCAGCATCGAGATGAGCAGCATCACGGGAATCGACACGCTGACCCAGGCGATCTGCCACCATAGGTAATAGAGCGGCTGAATATGGTGCCGCTCGTCCGAATAGCGCTGCGCCGCCGACGGCGACGCCGAACCGACCGCGATCACCCCGACGCCGATCAGCAGCAGCACCAGCAGCAGCAGCACCCGGTCGATATCCCAGAACCACATGCCCAACCACGACCGGTCGGAGCGGCCGCCGCTGCCCTGCATGCGCTTCCACATGGATGGACGCTTCGCGCTCATGCCAGCGCCTCCACGAGCGAACGGAACGTGTCGCCACGCTGCTCGAAATCACGGAACTGGTCGAACGAGGCGCAGGCCGGAGACAGCAGCACGGTATCGCCCGGCCGCGCCTGACGCGCGGCGCTGGCGACGGCGGCGGCGAGCGTGTGCGCCTCCTCGACCGGCATATCGGCGCGGAGCAAGCCGGCGAACGCCGCGGTGGCATCGCCGATCGTATAGGCGCGAACGACATGGCCGAATTGCGGGCGACACGCTTCGAGGTCGCCGCCCTTGGCTTTGCCGCCGACGATCCAGTGGACGCGATCGAACGCGGCGAGCGCCGGGGCAACGCTCTCCGGATTGGTCGCTTTGCTATCGTTGACGAACACCACACCGCTCCGCTCGCCGACCCGCTCCATGCGGTGCGGCAGGCCGGTGAAGCTGGCCAACCCCGCCTCGATCGCCTCGGCCGAGACGCCGAGCACCTCGCATGTGGCGATCGCGGCGAGCGCGTTCTGTGCGTTGTGCGGGCCCTGCAGCGCTGGCCAGCGCGACTGGTCGAGACCGGCAGCGGCGATCTTGGTGACCCGCTCCGGCGGCAGGCTGCGCGCGATCTCGGCCGAAGCCGTATCGCCGATGCCAATCACGGCGACGTGACCCTCGGTTTGCATCGTAAACAGCCGCGCCTTGGACGCAGCATAGCCCGCGAAATTATTATACCGATCGAGGTGGTCCGGCGTGATGTTGAGCAGCACCGCGACCTCGCAATCGAGTTTCTCGGTCAGGTCGATCTGATAGCTCGAGAGTTCGAGCACATACACGCCCCCCTCCGGCAGCGGTTCCTGCGCCAAAATCGGCAGACCGATGTTGCCACCCATCAGGCTCGGGATGCCGGCGGATCGCAAGATGTGATGAACGAGTGCGGTCGTGGTCGATTTGCCATTCGTTCCGGTGACACCGACCACTTTAGCCGCCGGCAACGAGGCTCTAGCCTGCGCGAAAAGCTCGATATCGCCGATGATCGGCACGTCTGCCGCACGCGCCTGCGCTGCGACCGGATGCCGGTTTAGCGGCACCCCCGGCGACACGACCAGCGCATCGAACCCGTTCAGGTCGATCGTTTCCGGATCGGCAAATGTCACCCCGGCACCTGCTAACGCCGCTCGCCTAGTAGCGTCCGCATCCCACGCCACCACGTCCGCGCCACCGGGGAGCAACGCGCGCACGCTCGCGACGCCGGAACGGGCAAGTCCCAGCACAGCGTAGCGTCTGCCGCGCCAGGCGGGGCTGAAAATCACCGCAATTTCAACGTCGAAAGGCCGGCCAGCGCCAGCACCAGCGCGATGATCCAGAAACGGATCACGACGGTCGCCTCGGCCCAGCCAAGTTGCTCGAAATGGTGGTGAATCGGCGCCATGCGGAACACGCGCTTGCCCGTGCGCTTGTAGACGGCAACCTGGATGATGACAGACAGCGCCTCCACCACGAACAGCCCGCCAATGATGCCGAGCACGATCTCGTGATGCGCAGTCACCGCAATCGCGCCTAACGCGCCGCCAAGCGCCAAGCTGCCGGTATCGCCCATGAAGACGGCGGCTGGCGGCGCGTTGAACCACAGGAAGGCAAGTCCCGCGCCGACGATTCCGCCACAGAAAATCGCGAGTTCACCAGCGCCCGGCACATGCGGGATGCCGAGATACGTCGCGAACTTGAAGTTACCGGCAAGATACACGATCAGCATGAAGCTGACGGCGGCGATGATCACCGGCATGGTCGCAAGTCCATCAAGCCCATCGGTCAGGTTCACCGCATTGCCGAACGCCACGATCGTGAACGCCGCGAACAGAATGTAGAAGTAGCCAAGATCGATCGAAATGCCGGTGACGAACGGCAAATACAGATGTGTGCCGTTCTGGTGCACGATCATCGCGCTGGCGATAATGGCGATTACGAATTCACCCAACAATCGCACGCGTCCGGATACGCCAGCGGTACTCGCTTTGCGCACCTTGTCGTAATCATCGAGGAAGCCGATCGCGGCGAACCCCAATGTCACGAACGTACACGCCCATACGAACGGGTTGGTCAGGTCCATCCACAACAGCACCGACAGCGTCAGACTGGTCAGGATCATCAGCCCGCCCATCGTCGGCGTGCCGCGCTTGGCGAGATGCGTCTGCGGACCATCAGCGCGGATCGGCTGGCCCTTGCCCTGCCGCACGCGCAACCACCCGATGAAGCGCGGGCCAATCAGCAAACCAAGGAACAGCGCTGTCGCCACCGCCGCACCCGTCCTGAAACTCTGGTAGCGGACCAGGTTGAACAGGCCGTGGAAATGGAACAGCTCGGCGATGAAGTAGAACATTTACCCAATCCCGCTGCGCAAGGCCGCGACCACCGCCGACAACCCCACGCCGTTCGAGCCCTTGATGAGAACCGCGTCGCCTGCCGCGAGCAGCGCCCGCAGCCGCTCTCGTGCCGCTGCGGCGTCGGCCACATGGACGAAATCGCCCTGCCCCTCAAGCACGTTCGCGAGCGGCGCCATGGATTTACCGACCAGAATGCCCGCTTCGACGCCCGCCGCGCGGAGCGGCTCGGCCAGCGCGGCGTGGTACGCGTCGCTGTCATCGCCAAGCTCCCGCATTTCGCCAAGAACCACCAGCTTACGCGCGGTTTTCTCTTGCCCGAGCACCGCAAGCGTTGCGCGCATCGACGCCGGATTGGCATTGTAGCTTTCGTCGATCACCAGCGCCTCGCCGCCGCCGCGCCGTACCGTAAAGCGCGCGCCTCGCCCGGCGAGACCTTCGAGTTCGGCCAAGGCAAGGCCGGCAAGCGCGAGATCGCCACCGGCCGCGCGCACGGCGGCCAACACCGCCAGCGTGTTCGACACCCAGTGCGCGCCGGCTTGACTGATCGTGTAGCTGACCTCCCGATCGTCGAGCCGCGCCGTTACGAAAGTGCCGCCTGACGACACCGGCATCGCCTCGATCGCACGCACGTCGGCGCCCACCCCCGAACCAAAGGTAACGACTTGCCCGGCATAGGGGGTGGCGGCGGCGATCAACCGATCGCGATGCGGACTGTCGAACGGCACGATAGCGGTGCCACCCGGCTCCAGCCCCTGGAAGATCTCGCCCTTCGCGTCGGCGATCGCTTCTTCGCCCGAGAAGAACGCGGTGTGTGCCGGCGCGATCGTCGTCACCAGGGCGATATGGGGCCGGACGATGCGGGTCAGTGCGGCGAGTTCGCCGGCATGGTTCATGCCCATTTCGAACACGCCGAAGCGGGTGTCCGCAGGCATCCGCGCGAGGCTGAGCGGAACGCCTGTGTGATTGTTATAGCTCTTGACCGAACGATGCGCCTGCCCACGCGCACCCCGTTCCAGCGCGGCGAACAATGCCTCCTTGGTGCCGGTCTTGCCGACCGAGCCGGTGACGCCGATGATCTTCGCCTGCGTTCGCGCGCGGGACGCGCGGGCAAGCGCATCCAGTGCGGTGGCGGTGTCCTCGACAAGGATGTGCGGGTAGTCTGTCGCGACGCTGACCAGCGCACCCGCTGCGCCTTGTGCGAAGCATTGATCGAGGAAGCGGTGCCCGTCGGTCGCCTCTCCCTTCAAGGCGACGAACAGGTCGCGCTGACCAACCTCACGGGAATCGAATGCGATGCCCGAAACGGCAAAGTCCGCGGAGGCGCTGCCGCCGGTCGCCGCCGCGATGTCCGAAGATGTCCAAAGGCTCATGCAGATGGTCCGACGATGAAGTGCTTCCCCGCAGAGTTCGGGGTGTGATGGCAGAAACGCTCGTAGCGCGGTGCAGCCGGCGTGTCCGCGTTTTTCGGGATGGAGGTACAGGGGTCGCCGGCAACCCCCAACAGCCGATCACGCCCCGTCACGCCGCCATTTCTCGCGCGACGCTCACGTCGTCAAAAGGCAGGACGAATTCGCCGACGATCTGCCCCTGCTCATGCCCCTTGCCAGCGATCAGCACGATGTCTTGCGGTCCTGCCGCGGCGATTGCGGCGCCGATCGCGTCACGACGCATGCCGATCTCGACCGCATCCGGCGCGCCGGCCAGCACCATCGCGCGGATGCCTGCGGGGTCTTCGCTGCGCGGATTGTCGTCGGTGACGATGACGTAATCGGCCTTGGTGGCCGCAACGCGGCCCATCTCGACGCGCTTGCCGGTATCGCGGTCCCCGCCCGCCCCAAACACGACGATCAGTCGCCCGACGACGTGCGGACGCAACGCCGCGATCGCCGCTTCGAGAGCGTCGGGCGTATGCGCGTAATCGACATACACCGGCGCACCACTTCGCGTGATCACCGCCCGTTCAAGCCGCCCGCGCACCGGCTGAAGTCGCGACAGTGCGGCCAGGGTCGCCGTCATCTCCCCGCCGGTCGCCATGACCAGTCCGGCCGACACCAACGCGTTGGCGGCCTGATACGCACCGATCAGCGGCAGCACGACCTTGTGCGTACGCCCGTCTGCCTCGACCGTCAGCGTCTGGCCGAGCAGACTCGGTTCACGCGCGACCAGCCGTAGCGTCTCGCCCCTGGTGCCGACCGAAATGATGTTGATGCCTCGCGCCTTCGCCGCAGCAACGACCTCACCCGCCACCGCATCGTCCGCCCAGACCACTGCCGTGCCGTCTTCCGGCAGTACATCGGCGAACAGCCGCAGCTTGGCGGCAAAATACTCCTCCATCGTGCCGTGATAGTCGAGATGATCTCGGCTGAGGTTGGTGAAGGCCGCTGCCGTCAGCGGGACACCCTCCGTCCGATACTGATCGAGCCCGTGGCTAGACGCCTCGAACGCCAGATGCGTCACACCTTCGCGCGCGAGCCCGGCGACGTTCGACAGGAAGGTCACCACGTCGGGCGTCGTCAACCCGGTCGACACGCGGTCGTCGCCGGTGGTGACGCCCAGCGTGCCGATGGACGCGGCGGAGTGGCCCGCCATGCGCCACACCTGCCGCACCATCTCGACCGTCGAGGTTTTGCCATTGGTGCCCGTAACCGCCACCGCGCACGCCGGAAACGGAGCGAAGAAGCGGGCCGCCAGTCGCGCGAAGCACCGTCGAGGTGCTGCGTCGGCGATATGGATGGCGCCTTCCACCACCGCTTCGGGACGTGCTACAATGGCGATCGCGCCACCCGCCACCGCCGCTGCGATATAATCCTCACCATTGAAGCGGCCGCCCGCAAACGCGCCGAACACCGTACCGGGAGCAACCTTGCGGTGGTCGATCGCGAAACCGGTAACCGGCACATCAACAGCGCCGGGGACCAGCACCGAAAGCTTCACTGTTCTTCTCCACCCGTCGGCGGCGTAGCGCCCGCGACCAGCGTAAGCGCCGGCCGCAGGTCGGCAAGGTCGATCTCTCGCTTAGCGTCCGGCATCACGCCCAGCAGCGCGCCGGTCCGCGCAATGACGCGACCCACGACCGGCGCGGCGTTCCATGCCGCCGTTTTCCAGCCGGCGGTTTCCTTGGTGCCTTGCGGCGAATCGAGCATGGCCAACACGACATACCGTGGCGCATCCATCGGGAAGGCTGCAACGAAGGTCGCAACGTTGCGGGAGTGATCGTAGCCACCGTTCGCCGCCGCCTCCGCGGTGCCGGTCTTGCCGCCGACGCGGTAGCCGGGCGCATCGCCCTTTCGTCCGGTGCCGTACAGACAGACGAGCCGCAGCAACTGCCGCATCCGCGCGCTGGTCGATTCAGACAGCACGCGCCGCCCTTCCGCCGCATGGCCCGGCGCGACCTTCAGCAGCGTCGTCGGGCGCCAGATGCCACCGTTGACCAGGACGGCATAGGCGTTGGCGAGTTGCAGCGGCGTAACCGCGATGCCGTGCCCGTAGGCGGTCGTCATCGTCGCGGTGCGCGACCAGTACCTCGGCCACAGCGGGCGCGCTTTCTCCTTCAGCTCGATCACCGGCTTGGTGTCGAAGCCCATCGCGCGGAACATTGCCTTCTCACGATCCTCGCCGAGTTCGTCCGCGATCCGCGCGGTGGCGACGTTGGACGAATAGATCAGCGTCTCGGGGATGTTGAGCCAGCGCTTCGGATCACCGCGTTCGTCATGGATGGTAAAGCTGCCGACCTTCAGCGGCGCGGTCGCATCGAAGCGACGCATCATCGAGGTGACGGTGCCACTCTGGATCGCGTTCGCCATGGTAATCGGCTTGAAGGTCGAGCCCAGTTCGTACACGCTCTGCGTCACGTTGTTGCGCAGCGCGTCGCCCGGCGTACCGCCGATCTTGTTCGGATTGTAAACCGGCAGCGACGCCATCGAGATCACCTCGCCGGTATTTACGTCGAGCACGATACCGGTCGCATTGCGCGCCTTGAACGTCACCATCGCGCGGCCGAGTTCGCTCTCCATCGCCGCTTGCACGCGCGCGTCTATCGACAGCGTGATCGGCTCGCCGCGCTCGGCTGGGCTGCTCAGCCGCTCGTCGAACGCGCGTTCAATGCCGGCACGACCGGCGATGTTGGGATCCTTGGCGCTCGGCCCGATGTATCCCAGGGCGTGCGCGGCGAGCGTCGACTGCGGATACAGCCGCTCCGGCTCCTGAGCAAAGACGATACCCGGCTCGCCAAGGTCGTGGATTGCGTTGACCAGCGCCGGGGAGGCGTGCTTCTCCAGATAGGTGAAGTTCGCCTTCATCGACAGCTTGGAATAGAACCATTCCTCATCATGCCCGGGCATGATCTTGACCAGCGCCTCCGCCAGCGCACGCTTGTCGCCAAGGATATCGTGCGGGCGCACTCCAATCGTCCAGGCGTCGATCGTGCGGGCAAGCGGCTCGCCGTTGCGATCCAGGATGTCGCTGCGCACCACTGGATTGACCGTCCCGCCTTGGGCATTCGCCGGCGACGACAGCAGACCAAGCAACGCAATCTTGCCTACCACGACCAGAAAGCCGGCGCCGAGGCACAGCATCAGGATCATCAGTCGCACATGCGCGACGGCGACCAGCGCATGACGCTGGCCGCTGACGCGACGTTGCGAAAGCGGGCGGGCGAGAAACGTGCTCATCGTCCGGAACGTGCCTCGCGGCGTGCACTCGACAGGAGATCGCCGACCGTGGAGTCGCTCAGCAACTTACGATCGAGCATCGCCACCGCTTGTACCTTCACACGCTTCACATCGATATCCTTCACCTTGGCGACGGCAGTGGCGAGCGTCGGCGCGGCCTTGGTCTTCACCGCCACGGCGGGTTGCGCGTGCGGTTCGGGGGCGACCGTCGCAACTTGGACCTGCGCTGCCTCGGCAAGCGTCTCGCTCATCGGCGGCGCCGGCACGAATGACGCGGTCTGAATATCGGCCCCGCCCTGCTGATGCACGTCGATCGAGGCGAGTGCCGCCTCATCCGCGACGAACTGGCCGGCGCCCGGCGCGACCAGACGCAGCGTGTCGTTGTTCCACTGGTCAAGCTGGGCGAGATTGGCGCGGGTCTCGAACTCGGTTTCCAGCGCGCGGATATCGCGACGCGCCTGGGCGATGTCGGCCACGGTGTGGTCGAGCTTCTTACGCTCGGCCGCGACCTGAAGCGGCACAAGCAGGAAGCCGAGCGCCACCGCGACGCCCGCCAGAAACCAGCCCATGGTCTTCCACGCATACCCAAGCATTACAACGCCCCTTCATGAACCCAAGCCGCAGCCGCCGTCCGCTGCGCGACCCGTAACGTCGCCGAGCGCGCACGCGGATTGCGCGCGATCTCGGCCTCACCAGCGCGCACGGCGCGGGCGACATTCTCAAAACTCGGTTCGGCCTTCGCCGTAACTTGCGGCAAATGCCGCGATCCACCCGGCAGGCCGCCGCTGCGTTCGCGGAAGAACCGTTTGACCAACCGGTCTTCCAGGCTGTGAAATGTCACCACCGCCAATATGCCTCCCGGACGAAGCGCACGCTCCGCCGCAACAAGCCCGTCGGCCAGTTCACCAAGCTCCCGGTTGATGTGAATCCGAACTGCCTGGAAGGTCCGTGTCGACGGGTCCTTCTTATCATGCGGTTTATGTCCTAATGCCTTCTTAACCACGTTGGCCAGTTCGGTGGTGCGCGTAAGGGGTCTTGCGGAGACGATGGCGCGAGCGACCCGACGCGAGCGTGGCTCATCGCCATATTCGTACAGCACGTCGGCGATCACCGCCTCGTCGGCGGTGTTGAGGAACTCCGCCGCAGTCTCGCCCGCCTGGCTCATCCGCATGTCCAACGGGCCGTCCTGCTGAAAGCTGAAGCCGCGTTCCGGACGGTCGAGCATCATCGAGCTGACGCCGATATCCATTACAACCCCATCGACCGGCAGCGCATCGCGAGCGGCCAGTTCAGCCTCCAGCGCGGAGAAGGTCGCGGCGATCAACGTCAGCTTGCCATCCGACGCGGCAACCAGCGCCTGCCCGTCAGCGATCGCGTCTGGATCGCGATCGAACGCGAACACGCGCGCACCCTGCCCAAGCATCGCGCGCGTGTAGCCGCCCGCCCCGAACGTGCCGTCGACCTGAGACGAACCAGGCTGGATCGCAAGACTCGCAAGCACTTCATCGAGCAGCACCGGGATGTGTGGAGCATCAGCAAAATCGGGGCTCACAGCACGATGCCCTTCTCTGCGCACTGAAATTCGACCGCTTCCTTCAGGAACGGATCGATGCCGTCGGTTTCGAGCATGATACGCGGCGACCAGATCGTGATCCACTTGAAGGTGCCGTGGAAGAACGCGACCTCGTCGATACGGGCGTATTTGCGCTCGAACGCGGGCATGATGAAGCGGCCACTGCCGTCGAACGGCATCGCCTCGGCGGCTCCTGCGCGAGCGAGGATGTTGTAATCCGATCCTCCGGTCGCCGCGACATGCGCGTCGTCGCGCGATTCGCACTCCCGCTTCAGTTGAGCAACGAAGCCGGGATCATAGGCGATTAGGCAGCGATAGGTCGGGTGCGGGGCGATGATGACGGTGCCGCCATCCTTGCCATCGTCACGTGGCGCGTTCTTGGCGAGCGTGCTGCGGAGCGACGAGGGAATAGCGACACGACCCTTGTCATCGACAAGGCCAAGTCCTTTCCCCTGATACTCCAGCCGGTCCCCCACTTGCTACGCTCCACAAAGCGACAGGCAAGCCGATCCCGGCCCGGAAAGCGGCTGTCGTCAGCCGCTTCGGTGAGGATCGCGCAGGCGAATTAATGCTGCCCCTGTCGAGGAACGGGTTAACATATGGCTAAGCCGGGATTCAAGGGGAATTCCGGGGATTTCGCGGGAGAACGCCTATGCAGCGGACTTCGCCACGAATTTTTTCCGCAACACGTCACCTCGTTCTACGAACGTTCTTGTATGACAAGCATCGCCGCCCGGGCGTCAAACAGACGCGGCGCCGTTGCGGTGTGATTTCCCGTATTTTCCCTGGCGATAAAACACGCCACAACGCGCCTCGCGCAGCAGCTTCGCTACTTCGCAGCCGCCTCGGACGCATTGTCGCTGGCGGGCGATTCGGATGTCGCTGCGCTCGGCGCGACACCCAACTCGGCGAGGGGTTCGTTGGTAGCCTGATCGCTGGGCGCGGTGGTGTTATCCGATATGCGGTGCTCCACCTGCGTACGCGCACCACTGGCGACAACCAGCGGCCGGTCTTTCGTCGCTGTGGCGAAGACGGCGGCGGCAAGGCCGATCAACAGAAGGACGGCCGCAAGCCCGATCATCCCGACCTTCGCGCGGTGGCCTGCATGGCCCGGTTCCGGTGCGATCATTTTCATAGTGTGGCAGAAATGTAACGTAAGATTATCCGATTGTCGATGCCTAGCCTCAACTCGTCGCAAGCCACGGAAAAACCGGCAAGCCCTTCTGCTCCAGCCACGCTTTATTGTAGAGGGTTGACAGATACCTGAAGCCAGTATCGCACAAGATCGTCGCCACGCGGCTGCCCGGCCCCAATTGGCGCGCGAGCCGAACCGCACCGGCCACGTTGATCCCCGAGGACAAGCCAAGGCACAGCCCTTCTTCGGAGAGCAGGCGACGCACCCACTCAAGGCCTTCGTCATCAGAAATGCGGAACTGCGTGTCGATCGGCGCGCCCTCCAGATTGCCGGTGATCCGCCCCTGCCCGATCCCCTCGGCGACAGAAGACCCTTCCGACCGCAATTCGCCGTGGGCATAGTATTCGTACAGCGATGCACCGTGCGGATCGCTTAGCGCGATGGATATCCGCTCGTCCTTCGCCTTCAGCCCCATACCGACGCCGGCGATCGTACCACCGGTACCGGCGGCGCAGGTGAACCCGTCGACCCGACCCTCCATCTGCGCCCAGATCTCCTCAGCTGTGCCGGTGATGTGCGCGCGGCGGTTGGCGACGTTGTCGAACTGGTTGGCCCAGACGGCGTTCGGCGTCTCCTCGGCGATCCGGCGCGAGGTGTGTACGAAATGTCCGGGATTGGAATATGGCGCCGCCGGGACCAGCACGAGCTCCGCGCCCAGCGCACGCAAAGTGTCCATTTTCTCGCGGCTCTGCGTCTCGGGCATGACGATGATCGTCTTGTAACCCTTCGCACTGGCGACCAGAGCGATTCCTATGCCGGTGTTGCCCGCCGTACCCTCAACGAACGTGCCGCCCGGCGCGATCACGCCACGCGCCTCCGCATCCTCGACGATTGCGAGCGCAGCACGGTCCTTGACGGACGCACCAGGGTTGGCAAACTCGCACTTGCCGTAGATTTCCGCTCCCGCCGCAGCGCTTGGCCCCTTCAACAAGACAAGCGGCGTGTTGCCAATCAGGGCGAGCGTGTTGGACGTTGTGTGCATGGTTCTCAGATAGCGATGCGCTGGCCGGCTGCAATGCATGCAAATCTTGCCGCAACGATATAGGGCTTTGCCAGAGGAGGGACGATGCCGCACGAACCGAGCGCCGAGATGCCGCAACCCGATCTGACGTTCAAACACGCCCTCGCGCCTGTTGTCGCCTGCGACGCGCGGGTGTTGGTACTTGGGAGCTTGCCAGGCGAACGCTCGCTCGCCGCCGCGCGCTATTATGCACATCCTCAGAACCAGTTCTGGCGCTTGATGTCGGCGGTGCTGGACGAGGATCTGGTAGCTCTTGGCTATGACGCCCGTATTGCCCGGTTGCTCGCCAGGCGCGTAGCGCTGTGGGACGTGGTAGCGCGCGCGAGGCGGAAAGGCAGCACCGATGCGGCGCTCCGCGACATCTGCGTCAACGATGTCGCAGCGCTGCTCGCCACGTTGCCCGATCTTCGCGCGATCGGCTTCAACGGTGGGGCGTCCTTCACGCACGGGATGCGGCAGATCCGCACTCAGGCCGAACAGTATGCGGTGCACTGCCTGCCCTCGAGCAGCCCGATGCACACGATCGGCTTCGAGGCAAAAAGATCCGCATGGCAGGCATTGGCATCGTATCTTCGATAAGCCGGCCGAAAATGTCTTCGTTTTGAGTCGCGGCGGAGGCTGCAGAGCCGCCACGGTTGGGACCAATTGTTACTGCACATTGCTGTTCGTACAAAAATTCCCGATCACTAAGGCCGCCTCATACCGCGCCACGGCAAAAACATTTTGTTGCGCACACAAGGTGGTTGACGCGATCTTTGGCATGGGCGAAGCAGTTGCACCATGAAAAAGCTGCTCCTCCCCGTCGCCGCCCTTGCCTTGGTCTCGCTCGCCGCGTGCGACAACAAACCGACCGTCGTCAGCACGACCGCGCCCGATCCAAACGCGGCTGAACTCGCCAAGCGTGGCCCGGTCGAACTACCACCGATGATGACCAAGGAAGTCACCTTCCGCTGCAAGGACCAGAGCGTCCACATCGTCGACTTCTTCCAGGGCGACAAGCAAGTGCTCATCAAGCCCGCCAAGGAAGGCAGCGTGACGACCCTGACCGCCGACAAGGCAGGCGATCCATACAAGGGTTCCGGTTACGAAATGACCGGCGGTCCCGATGGAATTACCCTGACTGAGCCAAACAAGCCCGCTCAGGCTTGCAAGGCCTGAAGCGCGCGGGCGGCAATGTCCGCCTAGCCAATCTGCGCGCCGCGATATAGCGTTCCCGCTGCGGGAGGTTGGTTCGTGTCGACAATTGCGGTCTACAGCCTCAAAGGCGGCGTGGGGAAGACCACGCTTGCCGTAAACCTCGCTTGGTGCGCCGCGACGCTATCGTCCCGGCGCACTTTGCTGTGGGATTTGGACGCACAGGGCGCCAGCACCTTCATGCTCGCGCCGCCAACGGCTGCCAGCGTGCGCGAAACGGCGCACTCGGTTTTCCTTAAAGATGCCGAGGCAATCGACCTCGTGCGTCGAACGGCAGTGCCGCGGCTCGACATCATCGGCGCCGACACCTCGCTGCGCCGCCTTGACGTGCTCTTCCACGAACTTGACCGCAAGAAGCGTCTGCAGAAGCTATTGGCCGGACTGCGCAAACGGTATGACCGCATCCTGCTGGATTGTCCGCCCGGCCTGACTGAAACGAGCGATCAAGTGATGCGCGCCGCTGATCTTATCATCGTACCAGTTATCCCCTCGCCACTGTCCGAGCGGGCGTTTGCGGATGTGATGAAACACCTTGCTGGTAAATCAAACGTGCTGCCGGTCCATTCGATGGTCGATCGCCGTCGAAAGCTGCATGCAGCAGCACTGGCCGCGCATCCCGACTGGCCGGTGATCCCGATGACGAGTGTGATCGAGACCATGGCGACCCGGCGCGAAGCGGTCGGTGCATTTGCCGCAAGATCTGCAAGCAGCAAGGCGTTCGCGCAACTCTGGCAGGCGATCGAGCGCCGTCTCGCCGCATGAGGTCGATACCGTGAGAACACCGCGCAGCGAGACTGCCGCCAGCAAGACGCAGCTAGACCCGCAGCTCGTGCTTGGTGCCTATTCGGTCGGCGTGTTCCCGATGGCCGACGCTCGGGATGCCGACAGCGTCTATTGGGTAGAGCCGCGCCGGCGCGCAATCTTGCCGCTAGACGGATTTCACCTTTCACGTTCGCTGAAGAAGACGATCACGGCAGATCGTTTCCGAGTCACCGCGGACACCGCCTTCCCCCAAATGATCGAACTGTGCGCGCAAAGCGTATCCAATCGGCCCGATACGTGGATCAACGGTCAAATCGAACGGGTGTTCTGCGAATTGCACGCGATGGGCTTCGCCCACTCCGTCGAGATCTGGGACGATACGAAACTGGTGGGCGGCCTCTACGGGCTTGCGCTCGGCCGCGCGTTCTTTGGTGAGAGCATGGTCAGTCGCGCGCGCGATGCGTCCAAGGTCGCGATCGCCTGGTTGGTGGCGCGGCTTCGGGTCGGTGGCTTTTCGCTCCTCGACTGCCAGTTCATGACCGACCACCTCGCCTCGCTCGGCGCGGTCGAGGTATCGCGCGCAGCCTACCTTGCGTTACTGTCGTCTGCGCTTGAGGGGTCCGTCGGCGTCGCTGGTGCATTATCCCCATCAGGGCCTGCCGACTTTTTTGCGCTGGAGCGCACCGTGGCGGCTTCGTTACCGATGGCTACAGTATCCGGGCCGCCCGCCGGGAAGGTCATCGCACAACTTTTGGGCCAAACATCATAGATCGCGTTCGGCACCACATTCAGAGATGGCCGCTCTTTATAGAGCCAACCTGAAAACACGCGATGCCACTTCTGATCGTATTGCCGCACGTCAAGCTGCACGAATGCGCCGGTGTAATGATCAGGCTCCCAGGGAGCAGTCTGCTCACAGGCACGCAAGCGGATCACAGCATCACCGATCCGCGCCGACTGCCCCGGTTTCAGCGTTACTTCGCGCGTTGCTCCATTGCGCTTGTTGAGCACGCCGAGAACCGCCACGCGCTGCGCCATCGGTGTCGCGCCAAGCGACGGATCGGTTGCGTGATCGACATCGACGGTCACGATATCAGACGAGCCGCTTTCCTCTTCCAGCGCCGTACGCGGAGCCGAGGTTTCGGCAGGCGCCGGCCCCGCCTGCTCGCTCTTGCCGCACCCGCCGCAGGCGAGCAGCGCGCAGAGCGCCGCCCCGCCCAGCAGCCGCGTCATCACGCGTCGGGCGTCCAGGCTTCATAGTCGCCGGTCGCGGGGGCACGATGACCGCCCTTCTCCAGCGCTCCGGGCGGTCGGTACGCCAGCGCGGTGCCGGTCATGTTCGGCAGGGGATCTTTCTGCCACGGGCGCGGCGCAGGCATGGCCCGGCTAGGTATGTCGTCGACCTGATGGTGCAACCAACTGAACCATTCTGGCGCGATCCGGCTCGCGTCGTTCGAGCCCTCGTAGATTACCCAACGGCGTGGATTGCCGGCGGTATCCTTACCACCTTCGTAATATACGTTGCCGAGCGCATCATCGCCGACCCGCGCCTTGCCGCGCAGCCCGATAATGGTGCCGAGAGTGGCGCCGTTCCACCACGTAAACGGATTGAGGTTCAGTCCCATAACCGCCGCTTAGCCTGTGCTGCGGCCGTCATCAACCGCGATCATCGTGCGTCACGACCATTCCGCGCCCCACGACGGTGGTCAGACGGCCATCGCGACGACGACGGCGAGCGGCCCCTTACCGCCATCGACGATCCTAGCCGTCAGCGGCTGTTCCGGCTCGACCTCGTCGAGCCCTGCGCGACGCAGCGTCTCCATATGGATGAACACGTCGCTACCATCGCTCGCACGCACCAGGAAACCATAGCCTTTCAGACGATTGAACCATTTGACCTGCACCGGCTCGAACGTACCGGCGGTCTCGATAAGCGCAGTCGGGTCTACCCGATCACCGCGCTCACGAACGCGCGCAGGCGGTTCAATGGCGCTGCTGAGATCGATTGTCAGAATCTCACTCGCCTGCAAACCGCGATCGCGCGGCACGGCAAGGCAATCGATCCGCGCGCCCTCAGGCAGGCTACGCCGCCCGTGCAGACGCAGAACCGAGAAATGGATCAGGATATCACCGGCGGCGGGATCGTCCGCGACGAGAAAGCCAAAGCCACGCGTCACGTCGAACCATTTCACGACGCCGCTGTACGGCTGGCCTTGTTGCTCGCCTGGTGTCAACGCTTCATCCATGTCGCTCCAGCCGCTGTCGCCCGCAGCGGTAATCATTTCATTACGCATGCCCAACGATCCCCCATGAGGAGATTAGCACGTGCGCTCACGATGAAAAAGGTCAGTCTAGCGCTTCAACCTCTTGGTCAGGCGTCGAATCAACGATTTTCCTCGCGAGGTCTATATCGTGACCGGCGCGGATCATCGCGGCAATCTGCTTTTGACGGGTTTCTCGGTCCGGAATGGCGTTTCCGAACGGGCCGATGCGGCGGCGTCGTGCGAAAGCCAATGCCGCTGCCTGTTCGCCCGCCGCGACCGCCGGTGCGATCGCGGCGGCATCCTCCTCACCAACGCCAGCCGCGCGCAGTGCACCCGAGACGCGGCGACGGCCAAGCCCCCGGCGTAACATTGCGCCAGCGCGCGCCTCGCCGAATGCACGGTCGTCGATATAGCCAAGCTCCGCCATGCGTTGGGCGAGTCCACGCGGATCGGCCGCGTCGCCTTGCCAACCCCGTTCGCGGATCTTCCGCGTGAGGTAGTCGGCCAGACGCGCGCGCGTGGTCGCGAAGCGTTCCACATACCGCAACGCAAGCCGTTCGAGGGCAGCGCTGTCGAGCGGCGGCGCCTGACGGCGGCCCTTGGGGTCGGTATGGAACATTGCGCCATCATTGTGCCACAGTCGAAACCGATTTTGAACGCTTGGCGAAAGCAGGGGTGCACGCTTAGATCGCGGCGGAGATGGCTAACTTCCGCAAGCAAGGGCGCAGACGATAATGACGACGAACATTGCGGGCTCGGGAAAAGCGCTGGAACGGCCGGCCTTCGACGCCACCCCCACCGATGACGCGCTCCCGCGGCGCCTGGCTGATTTCGAGACGCTGGGCGAGGCGCTCGACTATGCGGCAGCCGGAACCCGCGGACTGAACTTCCATGATGCGCGCGGCAATCTGCTCCAGCCGTACCCCTTTGCAGACCTGCGCCGCGACGCTCTGGCGACCGCGCGTCGTCTGATCGCCTCTGGTATAGCACCGCAAGACCGTATCGCGCTTGTCGCCGAAACCGGGCCGGAGTTTGCCGCACTGTTTTTCGGCGTGGTTTACGCGGGCGCATGGCCGGTGCCGCTGCCCTTGCCGACGTCTTTCGGCGGCCGCGAATCATACATCGAACAATTGCGGGTTCAGCTTTCGAGTTGTGACCCGAAGCTTCTCGTCTACCCGCCCGAACTTGCCCAGATGGCGGGTGAAGCCGCTCGCTTGGTCGGCATTGACGGCGTTGACTGGACCACCTTTGCGCAGCATCCCGCGCCTGACGTCACGCTTCCGACCGCCGCGACCGACGACATCGCCTACTTGCAATATTCCAGCGGCTCGACTCGCTTCCCGCATGGTGTCGTCATCACGCACCAGGCTTTGCTTAACAATCTCGCCGCGCATAGCCACGGGATGCGACTGGAGGCGCAGGATCGCTGCATATCGTGGCTGCCCTGGTACCACGACATGGGGCTGGTCGGCTGTTTCCTGTCGCCGATCGCCAATCAGGTTTCGTGCGATTACCTCAAGACCGAGGATTTCGCCCGCCGGCCGCTCGCCTGGCTCGACATGATTTCCCGCAACCCTGGCACATCGATCAGCTATTCGCCGACGTTCGGCTACGATATCTGCGCGCGCCGCATCTCCAGCCAGACTCGCGCCGGCGACCGGTTCGACCTGTCGCGCTGGCGGCTGGCCGGTAACGGCGCGGACATGATCCGCCCTGACGTTATGCAGGGGTTTGTCGACGCTTTCACGGACGCGGGTTTCAAGGCAAGTGCGTTCCTGCCGAGCTACGGCCTTGCCGAAGCGACGCTGGCAGTGTCGATCATGCCACCGACCGAGGGCATCCGCGTAGAACTGGTTGAAGAGACGCAGCTTTCCGGCGTTCCCGCCGGTCAGGACCGGCCGCAACGCTACCGCGCGATCGTCAACTGCGGCAAGCCGGTCCGCGACATGAAGGTCGAGATCCGCGAGGAAGACGGGACGGCTCTACCCGAACGCGCGATCGGCAAGGTGTGGTGTTCCGGCCCATCGGTGATGGTGGGGTATTTTCGCGATGCCGAGGCGACCGAGTCGTGCCTGATCGACGGCTGGCTCGACACCGGCGACATGGGCTATCTGTCGGACGGCTACATCTACATCGTCGGTCGCGCCAAGGACATGATCATCGTCAACGGGCGCAACCACTGGCCGCAGGATATCGAGTGGGCGGTCGAGCAATTGCCCGGCTTCAAGGCGGGCGACATCGCGGCCTTCGCGATCACCACGCCGGGTGGCGAGGAGACGCCCGCCGTGCTCGTGCAGTGCCGCAGCTCCGACGATGCCGAGCGCGTGCGCCTGCGCGACGAGATCCGCGAGCGAGTGCGATCGGTGACGGGCATGAACTGCGTGATCGAGTTGATCCCGCCGCGCACGCTGCCGCGCACCTCCTCGGGCAAGCTCAGCCGGGCGAAGGCGCGTAATCTTTACCTCAACGGCGAGATCAAACCTTACGATCTTGCCGCTTGAAGTTGCCGGAAGCCGGCGTTAAAGACCGCTTCCGCACAGGGGTGTAGCTCAGTTGGTTAGAGCGTCGGTCTCCAAAACCGAAGGCCGTCGGTTCGAGTCCGACCTCCCCTGCCACTTCTTATCGCCGCGCTTGATTTTGCGGATCGCCGGCAGTAACGCTTTCCCATTCCGAAATCGGGAACATACGTCTTCGGCCCCTTGGCGGGGCCGGACGGCGGGCCCATGTCCCCGGCTCCGGCGCTAACCAAGGCGAGTGCAGACAGTGGCCAAAACGACCCCGATCGAATTCTACAAGCAGGTACGCGCCGAAACCGCCAAGGTGGTGTGGCCGACCCGGCGCGAGACGATCATGACTGGCGTTATGGTGATGATCATGACGACTCTGCTGGCAGTGTTCTTCTTCGGCATCGACACGATCTTCGAACTGATCGTCAAATATCTGCTCACCCTCGCGAACTGATTACGGGACGACACATGGCACGCTGGTACATCATCCACGCCTACTCGGGTTTCGAGGGCAAGGTTCGCGATTCGATCATGGCCGAAGCGACCCGCATGGGTCTCGAACAGCTTGTCGAACAGATCGAGGTGCCGACCGAAACCGTCACCGAGGCGCGGCGCGGCAAAAAGATCGCGGTCGAGCGCAAATTCATGCCGGGCTACGTGCTAGCCAAGCTCAACATGAACGACGACGTGTACCATCTCGTCAAGAACACGCCGAAGGTGACCGGCTTCCTCGGTTCGATGGGCAAGCCGCAGGCGATCAGCGAGAGCGAGGCTGCGCGCATGCTCAACTCCAAGGAGGAAGCCGCTGCCGCCCCGAAGGCGAAGGTCAAGGTCGATTTCGAGATCGGCGACTCGGTCAAGGTACTGGACGGTCCGTTCGCAAGCTTCAACGGCCTGGTCGAGGAACTCGATTTCGATCGCAGCCGCGTCAAGGTGTCGGTGTCGATCTTCGGTCGCGCAACTCCGGTCGAGCTTGAGTTCGAGCAGGTCGAACGCAGCAAGTAGGCTTGCAGCGGTAATCGCGGCAGCCGGTCGCGTGGATAGCCGCTGTGTATAGCTAACGATGACATTCAGTTCGTACAGCACGGCGGCTTTCGAGCCGCCGCTATCGTTCGTTTAGCGATTCGCGCTTGGCGACGACTAGCCAGATGATGCGGATTTGCTTCAAACCTCCCCGGCCAAGCTTGGGTGTCCGTGCGGATTAGGTAGCGCACGGCGTGAACACTCAGACGATCAGCACACGCTCACTGCAATCCTACGCGACAAGATCAAAGCTTCGCCGGCAGCGAAGACTTACACGAAGATCACAGGATTAGTGTGATCACTACGGGCCATCACGTTTCGGCATCCATACCGACGTGTCGGTAGCGCGACAGATCTCCCGCTCCATGCGTGAGCGATCGCGCGCCGGGGCCTTCCCCAAAGCTCCGGCGCACCCGCTCCCCCGATCAGGAGCCTTAGAACTTCACCCCGCCACGCAGGCCGATCGTGCGCGGCGTGCTCGTCACGATGTACGACCGCTGTGTGCAGACACCGCACACCTGGAAGCGCGAAAGCTGCGCGCGTTCGTCCCACAGGTTCTGCGCAAACAGTTCGAGGCTGAACGTCGCCCATTCAGCGCCCAGCGCGAGATCGCCGGTGGTATATTGCTTCAGCCGCCCCTGCGTCGCCGCATAGGCCACGCGGATGTCGGACGAGGCTGAACTCTGGTGCGCGACCAGCACCTGAGCGTAAGCCTTGGCCGCGCCGACCGGCACGGTATAACGCGCGGTGCCGTTGATCTTGAAACGCGGTGTGATCGGCAGGCGCGTACCGCTGGGCGCGAGCAGATCGTCACCCGAACAGGTCGAGATCGCGGTCGTGCACAGGTTGCTGGTGGTCTTCGCGTCGTTGTACGCGCCCGCCGCAGTCAGCGCGAGCCCACCGAGCGTCAGGCTCGCGTCTGCCTCAATACCACGAATGCGCGCATTCGGGCCGTTGTTGATGATGGTGAAGCTGTTCGGCCCAAGGAAGCTGAACTGGAACTTGCGCCAGTTCTGCTGATACAGCGCACTGCTGACGCGCAGCTTGCCACCAAACAGCGTCGCCTTCGCGCCGATCTCGTAATTGGTCAGGTAGTCCGGGTTGTACGGCGCGATATCGCCG
Source organism: Sphingomonas sp. GC_Shp_3 (assembly GCF_026540945.1). Classification (NCBI taxonomy): domain Bacteria; kingdom Pseudomonadati; phylum Pseudomonadota; class Alphaproteobacteria; order Sphingomonadales; family Sphingomonadaceae; genus Sphingomonas; species Sphingomonas sp. GC_Shp_3. Next base: position 46,433 of record NZ_JALNUT010000012.1, on the reverse strand, counting down.
CGCCGGTTGATGCCGCCCGGGCGGAAGCCGCGCGACCAGGTGCCGTACAGCAGGAACTGCTTGCTCGGCTTCCACGTCAGGTTGAGCTTGTGGGTGAAACCCTCGCCGCGTGCGGTGATCGGCTCGATCCCGGCGCCCTGCACGTAATTGGCGAGATTGGTGCAAGGCCCGCCCCGCACGGCTGCGGGCAGCAGCACGCGGGTGGTGCTGCTCGGCTGGTCGCCATAGCCGGTCAGCCGCAGCCCGTCGGTGGCGAAGCAGCGCGCCACGCCGGTGCCCGAGGACAGCGCCCCGTTATAAGGCTGCGCGGTATAGCCGTCGCCAGGATTGCGACCGAAACCGTAAAAGCCGATCAGCGAGTTGTCGTAGATGAACGCGCGTCCACCGGCGGTGAGTGTCACGGTCGGCACGATGTCGAATGACGCTTCGCCGAACATCGCATAATCATTGTCGACGCGGTGCTGCTGCGTCAGCCACAAGGTGCCGGGATGGCCGTTGACCGATAGATCCGGCGCGAGATTGTCGACCTGATAATCCTGGTGGATCGCATTGCTCTGCCGTTGATAGAACAGCCCGGCGGTGACGCGCAGCCGCTCGTCCTGCGGGGACTGCACCCGGAACTCCTGGCTCAGCTTCTTGAAATGGTCACTGGCGACGATGTGCTGGCGCGGGTCGATCTGCTGGCCGGCGGCGTTGGCATAATCGCCGTAGTAGAAGATGCCGCCCGACGATGCGTAGATCTGGTCGTACGCCTCGGCATAATCGGTGTAGTCGCTCGATTGCTGGTCCTGCCGGTCGAGATACGCGCCGGCATAGGTGACGTCCCAGTTGCCGACCTTGCCCTCGATCGTCAGCGCGGCCTGGATGAAGCGATCGTGGCGATATTCCTGGAAGAAGCGCTGGATCTGCAAGTCGCCGACCTGCGGGTCCATCGCATAGGCGCCGTGATACTTGGCCTCCTGATACAATACGGTCGGTGTTACGGTCCAGCTATCGTCGAGGTCGATCTTCAGCGCAGCGCGACCGCCCCACAGATCGGACTCGTTGTAGTCCTTCTTTACAAAGGCCTTGTTGTCGATTGTGAGACCGTCACGCACGCAGCCATCCGCGGTCAGCGTGGTGCCGCAGAACGAGCGGGTGCCCGGCACGTTGTCGATATAGCCGGCGTCGCGCTCGTAGAAACCGGACACTCGGAAAGCCATGCTGGCGTTGATCGGGGCGTTGATGAGGCCTTCGACCTTGCCGCCCTGCCCGCCATGCGCGACCGTGTTCACCTCGCCGTCCATCCGGCCGTAAAAGTGGCTGAGGTCGGGTTTGTTGGTGATGATGCGTACCGTGCCGGCCTCTGACGAGGCGCCGTAGAGCGTACCCTGCGGCCCGGCGAGACTTTCGATCCGCGCGACGTCGTAGATGTGGATGTCGAGCGTGCCGCCGATCGTGGTGATCGGCTGTTCGTCGAGGTAGAAGCCAACCGAGGGCAGCGAGCCGGAATGGTTGCCGTCGCCACCCGACGCCACGCCGCGCATATAGACAGTGGTCGATCCCGGCTGTGTCGTCTGGAACGAGACGGAGGGCAGCAACTGGGTATATTGGTTGAAATTGCTGATGTTGAGCTGGTCGAGCTTCTTGGTGCCAATCGCCTGGATGCTGATCGGAACGCTTTGCAGGCTCTCCTCGCGCTTCTGCGCGGTGACGATGATGTCGCCATTGTCGGGCTGCTGATCGGCCTCGGGCGGGGCGGTCGGGGCAGATTGGGTCTGCGCCTGCACCGTGGCCGGCAGGAACGCCGCGGACGCCAGCAATACCGACGCGACTGCGCCTGCCCCAAATCTCATTCCCGCTTCCCCCTAGGAACCAACTGTTCTTGTAAGGGTGTGCGGCGGTGCAACAATCGTCAACAAGGACCGTTGCGGGCGTGTCATTTCGCTGACGCTGCGTTGCGGATATGCAACGCTATAATGCTGATGCGTGCGGGTACATCGTCAGAACGTCACCCAACGTGGCACGAAGCGGATCAAGATAGAGCGCGAACGGCAACCACGCCGCCTTGCCCTCGCTGAAGATCGGGCGGCGGACCTGTTCCGAACTGGCAGTACGCACGGCACGCTCTGTTTGGTGGAAGGCAAGACAGGCCGGCTCGTACTCCAACCCGCACGCATCCAGCAACGCGCGGACCTGTGCTTCGGTGTCGTCGACCATGGTCTCGTAGAACACCCGGTACGGTGGGCGGGGCATGGCAATGTCGAGGTGATCCATCAGCCGCACGTAATCGCGGTAGTAGCGACCCATCTCGGCGAGATCGTAGCTGAACGCCTGGCCGCGCGCGAAATGTTGTTTGAAGTTGGAGAAACAGCAACCGAGCGGATGGCGGCGCGCGTCGATGATCTTCGCATTGGGCAGGATCAGCCGGATCAGCCCGGCGCGTGCCCAGTTGTTGGGAAGCTTGTCGATGAACAACGGCTTGTCGGTGCGGCGCTGGATCGCAGCGCGGCGAAGGTAGTCAGCACCGATGGCGGCGAGTTCGTCAGCGGACAGGGTGGCGACGCCGGCCGGATAGTCCGCGATGGTACGGGCGAGCGCCGGGATGTCAGGCAGTTCGGAGGTCCCTTCCACCAGCGAATGGCTCGACAGGATCTGTTCGACCAGCGTCGATCCCGCGCGCGGCATGCCGAGGATGAAGATCGGATCGGGCGCGGGGCACCCCTGCCCTTCGCGCCCCGCAAACAGGTCGGCGGTAAAGGTCGCGATGCTGTCATCGACGAAGCGCGTCGTCTCATCCGCGTCATACTGGACGGTGGTGCGACGAAGCGCGTTGCCGGCGGCGTAATGGCGGAACGCCGCTTCGGCCTCGCGGCGATCTTCGTACGCCTTGCCGAGTGCGAAATCGAGGTGGAAGCGGTCTTCGGTCGAGATGTCGGCTTGCTGCAACGCCGCCTCCATCACGGCGATATCGGCATCGTCGAAGCGGATCGTCTTGAGGTTGGCGAGGCTCCACCACACTTCGCCCAAGCCCGGCGCGAGATCGAGCGCGCGGCGATAGGCGGCGATGCCGTCCGCCTGCCGCCCGACCGTCTTGAGCATATGGCCGTAGCTCATCCATATGCGCGGCTGGCGCGGCATCTGTGCGAGCACCTGTTCGTACAACACGATCGCCTCGTCGAAACCGCCGATCCGCCCGAGCGCCGCCGCCTTGAGATTGGCGTGACCGGGATGATCCGGCTCATCCTGCGTGACGATGTTCAGTTCGGCGATCGCCTCCGCAGGGCGATTGAGCCGATGCAGGACGACCGCCAGGTTGGCGCGCGCGGCGGTAAAGTCGGGCGACAACTCCAGCGCGCGGCGCAGCAACGCCTCGGCGTCCTTATAGCGGCCGATCCGCCCGGCAAGCTCCGCCATCATGCGGATAGCGGCAACATCGAACGGATCGTCCTTCAGGTGGGCGCGCAGGCGCGGCTCGGCATCGGCAAGACGATTGTCGTGCAGCGCGAGCGCCGCTTCGAGCAGGCGGGGTGGCCAGCGCAGGCTGGTCTGGTCGGGAGAGATCGAACGGTCCATTGCGTCCGGTTCTAGCGCCTATCGCTCGCACGGCCAGATGGATCATGAAATGCCGGTGAACCCAATACGGCTCGTCGCTCAGGCAACGACCCGCCAGATCACCAATGCGACGAAGTGGTGGTCGGCACGATCACACGCAAAATATTTCCGACGAACTTTGCGCAGACGCGAAATTAAAATACAGTCCCATATTATCAAAAATATTAAGCAACGCTCTGTTTTTGCATAAGAACTTCGCGACGTTTGCAATCTCGGCCAAATTCGCGTTGCAACGCATCAACATCGTCGCCTCCATGCTGCACCTGCTTCGATTGAAGTCCGTCGGGCGGAACATCAAATGCTGCTTATAAACGTGTCTTAAGAATAGGTCGCGCAGATGAAGTCCTCGCCAAACGCCTTCCGTTCAGACAATGCTGTTGGCGCCACCGCACGCGCCTTGCCGCGTGCGTTCTGGAGCACGACCCCGTTCAAACGCAGCCGCCAAAGCAGCGATCTCGGTCATGAGGGCGAAGTGATGCGCGCTCTGACGCTGGCGGTGCCGATTTCGCTCGCGCTTTGGGCGCTATTGATCGCGGCAGCCGTATACCTGTTCTGACGAACGTGGCGCGCCGCCCCGCCGGGCAGACGCGCCGACCGGGTTATTTAGAGAGATCGCTGAACAACGACATATAATAGGTGATCGACGGCGCGACGTTGGCGATCGGCGCGCGTTCGTTGAGGCCATGGCTGAAATCCTCCGAGGCCTTGGTGAACATCGGGCTGGCGCCATAGCTGTCGACTCCATTGGCACGGAACCACATGCTGTCGCTTGCGCCGGAAGCCTGACTCGGGAAGACCGGCACGCCGGGATAGACGCTGCCCAACGCCTTCTTGACCGCGCCGACGAAATCCGCTCGCACCGGTGAGGCCGCCGTCGCAACCGAGCCTTCAGTCACGTCCTTGAAGGTCACAGCCGGGTCGTTCGCCACCCGCGCCAGTTCGGCCATGATGTCCGACGGCTTGTGACCGGGGAAGATGCGGCAATTGATGTTTGCGGTCGCCCGCTGCGGAAGCGCGTTTTCGGCGTGGCCACCCGAGATCAGCGTTGCCACGCAAGTGGTGCCGATCCGACCGACCGTGGCCGGGTCCGCCGCCAGCGTCTCGATCGCGGCCTGATCTTCCGGGTTCGCGGCGAACGCACGCATCGCCGCGCCGATCTCAGGAGTCTCGTACTTCGCCGATTCTGTCAGCGAGGCGCGCGTGAGGTCGTTGACTTCGGGCTTAAAACGATACGCACCGATCCTCAGCAGCGCGGCCGACAGTTCGTAAATCGCATTCACCTTGCGCGGGGCGGACGAATGACCGCCGGGATTGGTAACCGTCATCTGGAAGTCGGAATAGCTCTTTTCCGCACCCTGCCAGGTGAAGTAGCGCGGCTTCCCCGTCACCTCGTCGAGCACGCCGCCGCCGCCGTCGATGTTGAGCACGATGTCGGCATTGCGGAGTTTGTCGGCGATGATCTTGCCGGTCTTCATCGTAGTTTCCTCGTCGCCGGAAAATTCGATGATGATGTCGCGGCGTGGCTTGTAGCCTTCGCGCTTCAGCTCGATCAGGGCAGCGACCGCGATCGCGCCGTCGAACTTCATGTCGGTCGCCCCGCGCCCGAACAGATAGCCGTTCTCCACCACCGGCGTGAACGGGTCACGCTGCCAGTCCGCGGGTTTGGCCTCGACCACGTCCATATGACCGGAGATCACCAGCGGCTTCGCCTTGGGGTCGCTGCCCGGCCAGCGGGCGATCATATAGGCGGTGTCGTCGACCGGCGTGATCGTCACGTCCGCAGCGTTGAAGCCGCCGGCGACGAGCTGGTCCTTGATGTACGCCAGCGTCTGCGGCGTCTGGTTGCCGGGGCCACGCACCGATCGGAAGGCGATCGCCTTCTTCGCCATTTCCAGCGCCTGCGCATCAGCGACCGGGTGCGATGCGACCTTCGCGCTCGCGGGTACGATCGCCGCCGCCATCATCGTTCCAAATGCTACGCTACGAAGTACCACCGCCGTTCCCCCTTGGCTTTAAGTGGCCAAGCTATGGGATTGCTGCACCGCGTCAATCGGAAAGCGGCATCTGCGCGGGCGGAAGCGGTTCGGTGCGCAACATTCCATCGAGGCCGCCGAGCGTTTCGCCCGCCGCCTCGGCAAGCTTTGCCTCCAGCGCACGGTAGGCGGCGAGCACCGTACGGCCGGTGTCGGTCAGCCGCGCGCCACGCGCCTTGCCGCCGCCCGCCGTGGTATCGACCAGCCGGTCCCGCCAGCAGCGGTTCATGCTGTCCACCAGCAGCCACGTGCGCCGGTAGCTCATGCCGAGGGCGCGGCCCGCCGCCGAGATCGACCCGTCGCGCGCTATCGCCTCGAGCAGATCGGCCTTGCCGGGGCCGATCGCGGGTTCGTCACCGCAGTAGAGCTGCGCCTTCAGCTTGAGCGCACCGACGCGCAGGACGCTCACTTGCCGATCAGCACGTCGCTTGCCTTCACGATCACCGTCACGCTGTCGCCGACAGCAAGGCCGAGGTCGGCGATCGCTTCCTCGGTGATGCTCGACGTGATGATATTGCCGCCGCCGATATCGACCTTGACCGTGCCGTTGACCGCACCCGGCGTAATCGCGGTGACGGTGCCGGTGATCTGGTTACGTGCGCTGATCTTCATGTGTTTGCTCCCCAATGTGCGGCGCGTACGTTAGCATGTGTGGCAAGCGAAGGTGAAGAAGGTTACGGCTCGGCCATGGCGAAGACGCACCCGTTCCACTCGATACACACCCACCAGATGATTCGCGCTGGCGCCTGTACGCCGCGCGCCGGCGTCGGCGATCCTGCCGCCAACGCCGCGGCGACGATCGCGCTGGCGCACGCCGGCAATGCCGAGGGCGCGGACCTGCTTGTGTTCCCGGAGCTTAATGTCACCTCCTACGCGGTCGACGATCTGCATCTGCAGGACGCTTTGCAGCGCGCGACCGACACGGCGCTCAGCGACGTCGTCGCGGCCAGCGTCGATCTGCGGCCGGTCTTGGTGGTCGGTGCCGCGCTGGTGCGGGGTGCGCGGCTGTATAACTGCGCGGTGGTGATCTCGCGCGGGCGGGTGTTGGGCGTGGTGCCCAAGACGTTCCTGCCCAATTACCGCGAATATTACGAGAAACGCTGGTTCGCGAGCGGGGCCGGGCTGAGCGGGCTGGACATTACTGTGGCGGGGCAGACCGCGCCGTTCGGCACCGACCTGATCTTCGCCGCGTCGGACCTGCCGCACTTCGTGTTCCACGCGGAAATCTGCGAGGATTACTGGGCGCCCACCCCGCCTTCCACCGCTGGCGCGCTGGCAGGGGCGCTGGTGTGCTGCAACCTGTCGGCATCGAACATCGTGATCGGCAAGGCGCGCGAGCGGGCGTTGCTGTGCGCGGCGCAGAGCGTGCGAGGCGTGTGCGGCTATGTCTATTCCGCCGCCGGGCCAGGTGAGAGCACCACCGATCTCGCCTGGGACGGCCAGGGCATGATCCACGAACTGGGCGAACTGCTGGTCGAATCGCCGCGCTTCGCGGAGGCGCCCGGAACGGTCTATGCCGATATCGACTGCGGGCGACTGATCGCGGAGCGGCTGCGGGTCGGCACATTCAACGATGCGGCGGTGTTGGCCGGGCACCCGGAGACGCGATTTCGGCGGATCGCGTTCGAGCATCGGCCTGATTTCGCCGACGTCGGGCTGCGCCGCCAGATCCGCCGGTTCCCGTTTGTGCCGAACACGCCCGAACGGCTCGACGAGGACTGCTACGAGGCTTTCAACATCCAGGTGCAGGGTATCGCCAAGCGGATGGCGGCGGCGCGTGCGCAGAAGCTGGTGATCGGCATTTCGGGTGGGCTCGATTCGACGCACGCGCTGATCGTCGCCGCCAAGGCGCTCGACCGGCTGGGCCGGCCACGCACCGACATCCTCGGCTATACCATGCCCGGTTTCGCGACCAGCGACGGGACCAAGGGCAACGCATGGGCGCTGATGAACGCGCTCGGCATCACCGGGGAGGAGATCGACATCCGCCCCGCCGCACGCCAGTTGCTCGCCGATATGCGCCACCCGTTCGCAGGCGGCGAGCCGGTGTACGACGTGACGTTCGAGAACGTGCAGGCGGGGTTGCGGACCGATTATCTGTTCCGGCTTGCCAACCATAACAATGGCTTGGTGGTGGGAACGGGCGATCTGTCTGAACTGGCGCTGGGCTGGTGCACCTACGGTGTCGGCGATCAGATGAGCCATTATGCGGTGAACGCAGGCGTGCCCAAGACGCTGATCCAGTTCCTGATCCGCTGGTGCATATCGAGCGGGCAGTTCGACGACGAGACCAACCACGTCCTCGCCGCGATCCTGGGCACCGAGATTTCGCCGGAGCTGGTCCCGGCGGATGCGAACGGACTGATCCAGAGCACCGAGTCGAAGGTCGGGCCATATGCCCTCAACGACTTCTTCCTGCATTATGTGGTGCGGCACGGCATGGCGCCGTCGAAGATCGCGTTCCTCGCACTGCATGCCTGGGCCGACGCGGCGGCGGGGCGCTGGCCGCGTGATCTGCCCGATGAGGCCCGCGTTGCCTATGATCTACCGGTGATCCGCGAATGGCTGGAAAAATTCCTGCACCGCTTCTTCGTGACGAGCCAGTTCAAACGCTCGGCGATCCCGAACGGGCCGAAGGTATCGGCGGGCGGCGCACTGTCCCCGCGCGGCGACTGGCGCGCGCCATCGGACGGAACGGCGGCGGCATGGCTGAAGGAATTGGCAGACAATCTACCCTGACGTGCCGGTAGGCGCTGCCTTCCAAGACACAACGCAAGACGACCGGCCCGCAATGCCGCGGCCGGTCGCTGAACATGCTTATCGCGGAAGAAACGCGGCGCCGCGCGCCCCGCCCTTACTTCTTGCGGGCTTTCCGCGCGGCGTACTTGGCGTCGCGAGCAGCTTTCTTTTCAGCGTCGGTCATTTGCGCCTTCTGCGCGGCTTCCTCGGCGGCGCGCTTGGCCTCTTCGGCCTTGGCGATCTTGTCGAGTTTGGCCTGTTCAATCGCGGCCTTCTTGTCGGCGCGCTTCTGCGCCTCGGCGGCTTCCTTGACCTCGCGCGCGGCAAGGCGCTGCGCGACGACCTCGGGGTCGAGCGGCGGCTTCGCCTTCAGCTTCTCGAGTGCACGCTGCTTGGCATCCGCCGACAGCGATGCGCGATCCTTGAACGAAGGTTCCTTATAAGCCATGCGGCGGTCTTACGATCCCAGTCATAGAGAGGAAGTGGCGGAGAGGGTGGGATTCGAACCCACGGTGAGCTTGCACCCACGCCGCATTTCGAGTGCGGTACATTCGACCACTCTGCCACCTCTCCGCGAGGTCATATGATGCCAATCTGCGAACGTGCCGCAGATCCGCACCGGTCGGTGAGCGGGCGCCTCTAACGCAAAGGCGGTGGGCGCACAAGTCCGATCATCGCAATCTTCTTGTGCGGCCGCGAACATGCCCTAGATTGGGCTCATGCAGCGATCGACCCTTTCCGTTCCGCCGTTCGACACGGCCACCCCCCTGCCCCCGGTCGCGCACGCCCGCTTTGCGATCGGCGACGTGGTCCGTCACCGCAGCTTCGACTTCCGCGGCGTGATCTTTGATGTCGACCCGGTCTTCGCCAACAGCGAGGAATGGTACGAGTCGATCCCCGAGAGCGCACGGCCGCGCAAGGACCAACCGTTCTACCATCTGCTCGCCGAGAACATGGAGTCGACATATGTCGCCTATGTCAGCCAGCAGAACCTTGTGGCCGACGATACCGACGAGCCGGTCGATCATCCCGCCATCTCCGGATTGTTCACCGATTTCGCGGATGGCCGCTACACGCTCCGGCGCGAGCATCGCCACTGATCTGACCCGGGCATTCTGCTCGTCTCCGCCAAAGGGCGGCAGGCGGCGACGCGGCAACGGGCGGCGACCATCTCCGGTCGCCGCCCGCCACCCGTCACATCACCAACGCAGCGTCGCGCGGGCGTAATAATAGCCGCCGTTAATGCCGAACGGTGAGAACGTCGGGTACACGTTGGATGAATAGGTCCGTGAGCCCGAGGCAAGCTGTGCCCCGCGAATGTTCTCGAACGATGTCTTGGTCGGATAGTGGTTGGTCAGGTTGTTCGCGCCGATCGAAAGTTTCAGCGGCTTGAGAACCTGCAAACCGAGCTCGAGATCGGTGAGGAACGCTGGGGCAATGCGGACCTCGTAGTCGGCGCCCTTGAGCGGACTGTTGCCCGGCGTGGCGACTAGGTTCTTGGTCACCGAATAGAAACTCTCGCGCAGGTTCACACTGAACTTGCCAAGCTCCCAATACGCCGCCGCCGTCGCGCGGAACTTCGGTGTGCTCTCCTCAAGCTGGCTAACACTGTAGCGGTCGATCAACTGCGTCTTCGTCGGCTGCGTGGTGCTGGTGTAGAGCGCGGACGGCAGCGCGTTGATGCCCAGCACCTTGTTGTCGTTGTAGTTCGCGGTGAACGACCAGTCGACATGGCCGAGGTTGTCGAAATCGGTCGAATAATTCGCCACGAAATCAATACCGCGCGTCCGCATCTTCACGCCGTTCACGAACGACTGGATCGAGACCGAACCATCGATGTTGCGGGTGCCGAGGTTGTTGAGCAACACATAGCTCGGGATGCTGCCGCCAAGCGCGCCGGCGACCGCATCGAGCACGACCTGCTGGTTCTGGATTGCATAATTGTCCGCGTTGAACGGCTGGCAACCCGTGGCGGTGACACCCTGCGGGCAATAGCCGCCGCTGAAGCCCGAAAAGCTGCTCGAGATGACGATGCGGTTGCGGATTTCTATCCAGTACCCGTCGAGCGTGAAGGTCACGCGCGGGGCGGGATTGACAACGAAGCCGAGGCTGAAGTTGGTCGACTTCTCCGGCTTCAGCCCGCCGAAGCCAAGCGACGCCGCACCCGCCGAGTTGGGCGGCAGCACGCCGCTGACCGAACTCGGGCCGACGTTGATGCCCGAGTAGAAGCCCTCCGCCAGCGTCGGCGCACGGAAGCCGGTGGAGACCGTACCGCGAACCGCAAATTCCTTCGACAGATCGAAGCGCGTCGTCAGCTTGAACACCGTGGTGTCGCCGAAATCGCTGTAATGTTCGTGGCGGACGGCGCCGTCGATCAACCACGGCTCGATCGGCTTGACGCTGACGTCGAGATATTGCGCGAACACGTTACGCGTGTTCGAACTGGCATCGTTCGGGCTGTACCCGAAGAAGGACTGCGCGCCGCCACCATAATAGGAAGCGGGATCGCCGGCGAGGAGCTGGTATTTTTCATGCCGGTACTCGAGACCGCCGGCGACGTTGAGATCACCAGCCAGCCCGATATCGAACGGGTGGGTCAGATCGAGCGTGTTGTCGAGCTGACTGTTGACGAAATCGCCGTCGTGGAAGGTGGTCGGCGTAGTACCGGTCGCCTTGTAAAGCTGTGCGTTGGCCGAATTGAGCACGTATACGCCGACAAAATCGCGACCGTATGTCGATGCCACATCGAAGGTCGTCTCGCCGAGTGCGCCCTTGAAGCCGCCGGTGAACGAATAATCCGTCTCACGGATCGATTCCTGCGGCTGGAACCCGCCAGCATAGAACGGCACGCCGGCGACGCCGCCCGCCGCGATCGTGCCAGCGCCGCTCACCACGGTGTCGGGTGGCCGGGTGTTTTCATAGGCGCTGGCGATCTTGTGACCGTAGCTGCCGAAGCTGTAGAGTTCGAAATCGCCGAACTTGTAGCCCGCGTTGTACATCACCGAGGTTTGGTCGATCTTGGGATCGCCCTCGATGCGGTTGGTGTAGGGATAATATGGCAGGTTGAGGATCGCCGGATATTTGGCGAGATAGGCGACTGCGCCCGGCGTGTTACCATAGACCTGCGGGTTGACGTCGCCGCGGAAGCTGTAGTCCTTAAACTTCTTCTCGGCGGTGACGTTCAGGTACGCGCCGTCGAAGGGCGCGATGCCGATGTTGCCGCTGATGGTATAGGATTTGCCCCCCTGATCGAAATACTGGCCGCCGGTCGCGCTCAGTACGCCGCCATGGTCGGCGGTCTTCTGGATGAAGTTGATGACGCCGGCGATCGCGTCGGTACCGTATTGGGCGGCGGCGCCATCCTGCAGGACTTCGACGTGATCGATCGAGTCGGGCAGGATGAAGCTGATATCGGGCGCGGCGCTGCCGCCATAGGGGCCGCCGGCGACCGACACGTTGGCGGTACCGTGGCGGCGCTTGCCGTTGACAAGGATCAGCGTGTGGTTCGGGCTGAGGCCGCGCAGCTTGAGCTGGAGGTTGTGCGCCTGAAGATCACTGCCGAACGACTGCGCCTGGATCGACGGCAGGTTCTGCGCGAGGCTCTGGATCAGGTCGGGCGATCCGGTGCGCTTCAACGCGTCGTTGCCGAGGATCTGGATCGGCGCGGGGCTGTCCGCCGCGCGCATGCCGGTGGTTCGCGTGCCGGTGACGATGATGTCGGTTCCGTCGCTGTCGGCGACCTGCGGATCGGCGGGCTCGGCGGCCGGCGCGGGATCCGCCGGTGTTGCGGCGGGCGCGGTCTCGGCGAGCGCTGGCGCGACCCAGGCCATCGCACAGGCCAGCGCAGCCAAGGATATCGAATGTCGTGTCATCAATGTCTTTCCCCCAGGTGAATGCATTCCGTCAGACGTCCACTCCGATATTCTGTTCTCATTGCGCTCCGTTCGCGATGATCGGCACATCCCGACAATCAATAACGGTCGGCGGAAGTCACACCTTTACCTGCCGCAAAGCAGCATCTTCAAAATGTTCGCGTTCTTCTTACACCCCTTGAGGCAGCCGCGTCCTAATCTGACGCGACCACCGGTCAAACACTACGCTCAGCTGCCGCGGCACTTACCCGAAGCCGCTTGACGTCATGTCGACACGCGAATGACGCCATATCGATCGCCGCATTGCAACATAAACATCATGCCTTGAGCGCCACTATCTTCAGGAAAACCAGTTTCTCAGGAATGTGATGCATATGTGCAACGGTTCGCCCGATCCGCGATCGGTGCGGTTCTGCGGTTGACAGCGCGGCCACCGTGCCATAGCTGGCGCTTCTTTCCCGCGCCGGGTCCGTCCTGAGCGTGGGGTATCGATGTTTTGAAAGTGATGAGGGCCATGTTCGCAATCGTGCGCACGGGCGGCAAGCAATACCGCGTTGCCGCTGGAGACAAGATCGTCGTCGAAAAGCTCGACGGTGAAGCCGGTGCGTCGATCACGCTCGGCGATATCCTGCTTGCGGGCGAAGGCTCGGAGCTGAAGTCGATCGAGGGGCTGACCGTCTCTGCAGAGATCATCGCGCAGGCGAAGGCCGATAAGGTCATCGTCTTCAAGAAGCGTCGTCGTCATAACTATCGCCGCAAGAACGGGCATCGTCAGCAGCACACGATCCTGAAGATCACCGCCATCGGCGGTGAGTCGGCGCAGGCGTAAGGAGTCTCACGATATGGCACATAAGAAAGCAGGCGGTTCGTCGCGCAACGGTCGTGATTCGGCCGGTCGTCGTCTTGGCGTGAAGAAGTTCGGTGGCGAGATCGCCATTCCGGGCAACATTCTCGTTCGTCAGCGCGGTACCAAGTTCTACCCGGGCACCAACGTCGGCATGGGCACGGACCATACCCTCTTCGCGCTCGTCGAGGGCCGCGTAGTGTTCAAGGAAGGCAAGCTCGGCCGCAAGTTCTGCTCGGTCGAGGCGCTGGCGCAAGCCGCAGAATAACGGGTAACCGGACGGGTTGCCCACCAGGGCGACCCGGATGTCCACAGACATCGAATAAGGGAGACGGGTCGCCCCGGCTCCCTTTTTTCATGCTCCCTCCACGGCACTGTCGTCGCCATGTCATCCCGGCATGGCAGACGTCCGCGCAAAGACGAGGAGAGTTTTCAAGATGTTCGCCCGGACTTCCAGATTGACGCTGCGCCCCGGCTGGCCCGAGGATGCCGCTGCCGTCGCAGCAGCGATCGCGCATCCGTCGGTCGCCGCCAATCTGTCGCGTGTGCCCTGGCCCTATACGGAAGCCGATGCCCGCACGTGGCTGGCGATGCCGCGTGGTGCGACCGACCCCTGCTTGCTGATCTTGGCGCATGAGCGGGCCGAGCCGAGCCTGATCGGCGCGATCTCGATCGAGGCGGTGGCGAACGGCCCGCCTGAACTCGGCTATTGGTTGACGCCGTCTGCCTGGGGGCGCGGTTATGCCACCGAGGCCGGTCATGCCATGCTGCACATGGCGCGTCACGCACTCGGCATGACGCGGCTGAACGCGCGGCACTTTATCGACAACCCTGCCTCGGCACGCGTGCTCGCCAAGCTTGGCTTTCGCGAAACCGGTCGGGCCGCGACTTTCTCGCGGGCGCGTGGCCGTGAGGTGGCGAGCGTCACCATGGCGTGCGACCTCGCCGACTCGCCGCCACAAGACATGCCACTCGCGGCCTGACCGGTCGGTCAGGCCGCCACCGCCGCACGCGGCAGCACCGCCGCCGCATAGTCGCTTTCCGCCCGGGCGATGAGCGCGCGATCGTCGCTGTTCCACGGATGGAAGCCGGGCAGGAAGTAGCTCGCCCATGCGCCGAAGATCTTGCGCACCATCCCCGGCCGCACCAGCGCGTAGCCAAGCGTACCAAGGTGCGCGCGCGGCCCGGTGATACCATCCTGCCGCAGCAACTCGATGATGCCGAGATAGCGGCCGACGAAGAACTTTCGCGCGGTGGTGAGCATCACCAGCGACTTGAACAGCCAGCGCCGCGTGCGCGACCAGTCGCGCGTCGCATGCAACCAGGTGTCATAGGCGACGCCCTTGTGCTCGATCTCCTCGGCGGCGTGCCAACGCCACATCGCCGCCGCCTGCGGCTCCGCCCCCCCGTCGAGATGGCGCGGATCGGCGAGCAGCGCGTGCGCGAGGATGGCGGTAAAATGCTCCAGCGCCATCGTTGCCGCCAGCCGTGCGATCGCCGGCTTGCCATCGGTCAGCGCCAGCGCCTCGTCGACATGGGTATCGAGCAGCGACACGTCATACCCCTGATCGGTGACGTGGCGGTTGAACGCGACATGCTCGCGCGTGTGCAGCACCTCCTGCTTGATGAAGGCGTTGATCTCGGCGGCCAGACGCGGCGGCGTACCCTCGCGAAAGGCGCGCACGCTATCGACGAAGAACCCCTCGCCTTTCGGAAAGGTGATCGACAGCGCATTGTAGAAGGCGGTGGCGACCGGATCGTCGTTCATCCACCAGCGCGTCCGACGCATGCCTCGGCCAAAGCGCAGATCGCGCGGCGTGATCGTCAGATCGGCAGGCGTGGTTGCTTTCGCCATGAAAACCTCCAGACAGAATGCTTGGGGCCATGAACTAGGTACTACTTACACCCGTGTCAATAACGCCGAAACGCCTGAATCAGGAACAGTCGCGTCTGGCCGCGATCGATGCCGCGCGCGACCTGCTGATCGCCGATGGCCCGCAAGCGGTGACGCTGAAGGCGGTGGCGGCGCGGATCGGGCGGACGCACGCCAATCTCCTCCACCATTTCGGCAGCGCCGCCGGGCTGCAAAGCGCGCTCATTACCCACCTCGCCGATACCATCACCGCGCGGATCGGTGACACCGCCAAGCGCGCCCGTAGCGGCGACGCCGATCCGCGCGAGGTGGTGGACCTTACCTTCGATGCATTTGCGCACGGCGGCGGCGCGATGGCGAGCTGGATGATCCTGTCGGGCAAGCACGACGCGCTCGACCCGGTGCTGAGCGCGATCCACCGGCTCGTCGACGATCTTGCCGAGGGCGACGATGCGGCACGCGTGCGGGCGGAGACGTTGCAGCTGGTGCTGGCGGCGATGGGGGATGCGTTGCTTGGAGGTGCGATGGCGAAGGCGCTGGGCGTACCGCGCGAGAGTGCGCGGGAATTGGCCACGCAGGCGCTGGTGGCGTCGCGGTTGGTGGCCGGGTAGTGCGGCTGGGTAGCGCCGCGGCATAGCCGCGTCGTCGGCCCTCGCTATGGCAAGGCCGGCCGGGCGCGCTTCACCCCCTCGCTTTAGCTGCGCTAAAGCGTTAGGCAGCGCGCTATGCATTTTCTCGATCAAGCAAAAATCTTCGTCCGCTCGGGCGCGGGCGGCCCCGGCGCCGTCAGTTTCCGGCGTGAGAAGTTCATCGAATATGGCGGCCCCGACGGCGGCAACGGTGGCAAGGGTGGCGACATCATCTTCGAAGCGGTCGCCGGTCTCAACACGCTGATCGACTTTCGCTACACCCAGCATTTCCGCGCGCCACGTGGCCATGGCGGCTCGGGCAGCAACCGCACCGGCGGCGGCGGCGACGATCTCGTCATCAAGGTGCCGGTCGGCACGCAGATCATGGACGAGGAGCGCGAGGAAGTGCTGCTTGATTTCACCCACGCCGGCCAGCGCGAGGTGTTCCTGCGCGGCGGCGACGGCGGGCGCGGCAACGCTACCTACAAGACCTCGACCAACCGCGCACCGCGTCAGCACGGCACCGGCTGGCCGTATCAGGAGGCGTGGCTGTGGCTGCGGCTCAAGCTGCTTGCTGACGCCGGGCTGGTCGGGTTGCCCAATGCGGGCAAGTCGACCTTCATCAATGCCGTTACCAACGCGCAGGCCAAGGTCGGCGCCTATGCCTTCACCACGACGCGCCCGCAGCTTGGCGTGGTGCGCCATCACAGCCGCGAATTCGTCATCGCCGATATTCCCGGGCTGATCGCGGGTGCGGCCGAGGGCGCTGGCATCGGCGACCGTTTCCTCGGCCATATCGAACGGTGCAAGGTGCTGCTCCATCTGGTTGACGCCAATGACGAGGATGTTGCGGAGAGCTACCGCATCGTCCGTGACGAACTCGAGAATTACGGCGGCGGGCTGACCGACAAACCGGTGGTGGTCGCGCTCAACAAGGTCGATACGCTGGACGATGAACTGATCGCCGCGCTGCTCGCGGAACTGGAGGAAGCGAGCGGCACGGAAGTGATCGCGATTTCAGGCGCGGCCGGCACCGGTACCGATTGGGCGCTAGACCGTCTGCTGGAGGCGATCGGGCCGGACGCCGCAACGGTCGACGAGCACGATGATGGCGAAGAGTCGATCGAGTGGTCCCCCGTCTGAACCGCAAATATCGAGTCGCCTGCGAAACGAGGGAGCCTTGTGCGAAGATGCGCGTTTGATCGCCGCGCAGCAGAAGTCGCTGCTCAATTTCAGGAGTGAACCGATGAAGCTGATGATGCTCGCCGCACTGGCGATCGCTACCCCAGTCGCCGCTTTCGCCCAGACGACGCCGGCTCCGGCCGATCCCGCCATGGCGCAACCGGCAACCGACGCAGCGCAGGCCGCGCCTGCTGATCCCGCAGCCACTCCGGCAGACCCTGCCGCTTCGGCACCGGCGGCTGGCTCGCCGCAGATGGGCGTACCAATGTCCTCGCCCGCGCCCGCCGCACAGGACAGCTATCCTGTCTGCTCAGCGACCGTGCATGACCAATGCCGCGAAGGCGCTGGTGGCAAGCACATGGGCGGCAGCCACAAGATGATGCATCGCAAGCGCAAGTGAAGTCTCAGGGCGGGTGCCGCAGCGCCCGCCCTGCTCACAGTGCGACGATGCGCGTGGCGATCCGCTCCGCTTCTCCCATGTCGTGAGTGACCATCAGGATTGGCAGACCCAATACATCCCGGACGTGCTCGATAGCGATGAGGATCTCGTCCCGCCGCGCCCGGTCGAGCGAGGATAACGGCTCATCGAGCAACAGGAACTCGGGCGCGCTGAGCAAAGCCCGACCAATGCTGACCCGCTGCGCCTCGCCGCCCGACAGCGTTCTCGGCCAGCGATCGAGCAGATGCGCGATGCCGAGGAAGTCGATGCCGCCAAAGTCAGGCGCAGCCCCCCGAACACCATAGCGCAAATTGTCCCGCACCCGCATGTGCGGGAACAGCCGTGCTTCCTGGAAGACGTAGCCGACGGAGCGCCGTTCTGGTGGCACGTTGACCCCTGTGGCAGACTCGTACAGCGTTCTGTCGCCGACACGGATGTGCCCTTCGTCCGGCGGCAACAAGCCCGCGATCATGTTCAACACGCTCGTCTTGCCCGCACCCGACGGCCCGAACAACACGGTCGCGCCTTGGTCAGCCTCAAGCGTGACAGCGATTTGCGCATCACCGAGGCGCTTACGGAGGCGCACGTCAAACGCCACCCTGCCCCCTTCCTGCGCGCCGAACGAGCACTTCGGATGCGACCAGCGCAAGCAGCGACAATATCACCGAAATTGTTGCGAGCCGCCACACCATAGCGTCACCGTCGGGTTGCTGGAGCGCGCTGTAGATCGCGAGCGGCAGTGTCTGTGTCTCGCCCGGAACGTTCGACACGAACGTGATCGTCGCGCCAAATTCGCCGAGACCGCGCGCAAAGCCGAGCACCAGACCCGCCAATACGCCCGGCAAGCTCAACGGCAGCGTGATTGTCCGAAACACCCGCCATCGCCCGGCACCAAGCGTACGCGCGGCATTCTCCAGCTTTCGATCGACCGCTTCGATCGACAACCGTATCGCACGCACCATCAGCGGCAGCGCCATCACACCGGCCGCGATCGCAGCGCCGCTCCAGCGGAACAACACGGTGACGCCGAACCAGTGGTCCAGCCAGAAGCCGATCGGCCCCTGTGGCGCGAACAGGATCAGCAGCACCCATCCCGTCACCACCGGCGGGACCACCAGCGGCAGGTGTACGACGGCATCGACCAGCAACTTGCCGGGGAAGGCGACCCGCGCGAGCAGCCACGCGAGCGCAAAAGCAATCGGCAACGTTGCCGTGATCGCAACGGCGCCGATGCGGAGCGACAATACCACGATGTGCCATTCGGCCGCAGTCAGCATCGACGCCGCCATCCAGGTCGCACCCGGGCGATCATTTCACCGAGAAACCGTACCGTACGAAGATCGCTTTGCCGGCAGCACTTAACAGGAACCGCCGGAACCCCTCTCCCTCCGGATTGTTCGACGACGCCAAGCGCGCGATTGGATAGGTGATCGGCGGGTGCGTGCGCTCCGGGAACACGCCCGCGATTCGCACTTTCGACGAAGCGCGCGCATCAGTCGCATAGACGATGCCGAGCGGCGCAGCACCACGCTCGACCAAAGCCAAAGTCGCCCGGACGTTTTCGGCCGACACGATACGCGGCTGAACCGCCGCCAGCACACCCAGCTTCGTCAGTGCCTCTCGTCCGTATTTGCCAGCTGGCACCGAGGCGTCGGCCATCGCCAATGGCCCTCCAGCGAGGAAACGTGCCAGCCGAGGGCCGCCAGCGGGCGCACGCATATGGCTGTGTACCGGGGCGACGATCACCAGCCGGTTGCCGAGGAAGGTCGCGCGGCTGGCAGGGACGATGAGCTTCCGCGCCGCGACTTCGTTCATCCAGCCCTCATCGGCGGACACGAACAGATCGGCGCGGGCGCCCGCCTCGATTTGTCGGGCGAGCGCGGAAGAGCCTGCGAACGATACCACCGGACGGGGATGGCCGCGCGCCGCCCAGCTATCGGCTGCGGCGTTCATTGATTCCTGCAGGCTGGCGGCAGCGAGCACAAGCGGCGGCACGGGTGCTGCCGCAACGGCTACGCTCGGAATCGAGAGCAGGACCAACGTGGTGAGGCGACACAAGAAACGGATCAACATATCTGCCGGTATACAGCATGCGCGGCGCAGCGCTACATGTTGACCCGACCGGTGCGGGCGAGCTTGCCCCAACCGACCTTCGGTCCGCGCAACGCCTGGGTTATCGCCTTCAGCACCACGTAATACATCACCTGCCGATAGCCGATCCGCTGCGGTATCAGCAGCAGTAACAGCTTCCAGTTTTCACGTCGTTCGAGCGCGAAGGCGATGGTGGCGGCGAGCAGATCGATTGCGGTAAACACCAGCCAGTAGATCAGCATCGTCTCGACATCGTGCTGGGTCTGCGCCCAGCCGTGCGCACGCACCGCGATGTAAGTCATGATGAAGCTGATGATCAGCGCGAGATCGATGATCGGCGAGATCGCCGCCAGCACGATCTGGAACAGGATCGCTTGCGGCAAGCCGACCCGGGCAAGGCCCGCAGGCTTGCCGCGCGCGATGACGATGCCGTGCTTCCACAGACACTGCAGCGTGCCGTAGGCCCAGCGGAAGCGCTGCTTGGCGAGACCCTTCAGCGTTTCCGGACTTTCCGTCCAGGCAACCGCATATTGGTCGTAGGTGACCTTCCATCCGGCGCGCTGAATACCGATGGTGAGATCCTGATCCTCCGCCAGCGTATCATCGGGATAGCCGCCGACGCTGCGTATGGCCTCCAGCCGCCACGCGCCGACCGCGCCCGGCACCACGGTCATCGCGTTCAGCCGCGCAAGCGCACGCCGTTCAAGATTTTGGGCGGTGATATATTCGAGCGCCTGCCAGCGGGTAATCAGATTTACGCGGTTGCCGACCTTGGCATTTCCCGCCACCGCACCAAGCGCGGGATCAACAAACCAGCGCGCCAGCCGCGCAATCGTAGTCGGCTCGAACTGGGTATCTGCATCAAGCGCGATGACGATCTCGCCAGTCGCCAGCGCCATGCCCTGATTGAGTGCGCGCGCCTTGCCGCCATTCTCCAGCGTCAGCAGCCGTACACGCGGTTCATCCGCGAATGCGCTGCGAACCACCGCGCTGGTGCCGTCGCTCGATCCGTCGTCTATGACAATCACTTCGAGCCGCACGTCGGTACTCGCCAGCACACCACGCACGGCGCGCTCGATCACGGTTTCCTCGTTGAATGCCGGGATCATGACCGTGACGAAGCGGCTCGGGTCTATTGGCGGGAAGATCGTCAATCCTTCGCGCCGAGCCTGAATAAGCGCCAGCGCCGATAGCGTCAGCGCACGCCCGATACCAATTGTGATCGCAAAAAAGAAAATCCAGCCAAGCGCGACAACTGTATTGCCGAGTGCGGTAAACACGAACAGGTCCGCCGACGATGCAAGCCGGTCGCTCTCCGAGATCGGCGGCATCGCGACATCACGCGGAATACCGGCGAGCGTCGAGACCGGAACGAAACGGATGCCGCGCGCCTTGAGCTCGCGAATGATGATGGGCAGCGCGTCGACCGTCTGCTGACGATTGCCGCCACCGTCGTGGAGCAGGATGACATTGCGGCTGCAACTCGCATCCGATTGCGCATTGCACACCGGCGGCGGGTACGCCTCACTCACGACCTTGTCGATAATCTCCTGCACGCCCGGCCGCTTCCAATCATCCGGGTCGACATGGAGACCGACAGAAATGTAGCCACGATTCTGCGCCTGAAGCACCGGCTCGATTTCGTCCGCCGTGGTCGGCTCGGCATCGCCGAAATACGGCGCGCGGAACAGCCGGAGCGATCGCCCGGTGAACGCCTGGAACAGCCGCTGCGTGGTGTTGAGTTGGAACGCCGTCTCGGTATCGGTCGATCCCGCCATATTGGGATGCGTATAGCTGTGGCTGCCGACCTCGTGCCCCTCACGCACCATCCGTTCCAGCAAGGAGCGCTGCGTCAGTGCGTTCTCGCCGATGACGAAAAACGTGGCGGGGACATGCTCGGCCTTCAGGATATCGAGGATCTTCGGCGTCCAAGTCGGATCGGGTCCGTCGTCGAACGTCAGCGCGACATAGCCCGGTTTGTAGCCGGTGCGCTGCACCACGTACGGCGACGGCAGCCGGGTGAAATCGACGCGGTCGATCAGCCCGTTGGTGGCGGTGGCGTTGCGTTGCCCGGTAACCGGGGTGCCGGCGATCTTGAGGATCTCGCCATTGCCGTCGATATCGACATCGGTGCCGACAGGGATCGTGTTCATCACCGAAGGCGCCGGTAGGGTGCGATGCGGCCGCCCGAAGATCGACCACAGCCCCGGGTCCTCCGAACCGAGCCGCCACAACGCCACCGCGCCGAGCTTGGCGCGATTGAGGAACTGGATCTGGTTATAGGCGGAAGGCGCATCGAGCATCCACAACACGTGGCGCACATTGCCCTCCTGATAGGCGAAACTGGTGTTGCCGCTGGTCTTGTCAAACACGGGCGTCGCGCCGGACTCGCGCGCGGCCTCCCACGCTTCGTCGATCGCCACCGGGTCACCGCCGGCCGCGCTGTCGCTGTGCCAGTCGTAACCGTAATTGCCGATCGCCACGACGATCTTGTTGCGGGGCAAGCCGTTGGCGGCACGTGCGACCGCGCGTTCGAACCAAGCCTGCGATGCGATTGGGCCGGGCGGGCTGCTCAGTTCGTGTTCGTCATACGCCATCAGGAACAGCCGGTCGACGACCGGAACGAACGCCTTGAGGTCCCAAGAATCCTCGCCGACCGGTACCGCGATGGCGATGATCCAGCCGCGCTTGGCAAAGCGGGCCTTGGCCTCGCGCAGGAAGGCGCGGTAATCGGGCAGCGCCTTGCGGGGCAGTTCCTCGAAATCGAAAAACGCGCCGCCCGCCTGATTTGCGGCAAGCCACGGCTCGAGCTTGTCGAGCAGCGCGCGGCGCTGCGCCGGGTCGTGCAGCAGCGCCGTCATGCCGGCACTATCCCAATCGCCCTGCAAAGCGTTCTGGATCATCGGCAGCAGCAGCGGGCGGCGCTGAGCGCGGTTGAGGATTTCCTTGCCAGCCGTATCGCGGAACACGGTGATGTGATGGTTAGCGCCCGTCACGCTCACCCAACCGGGGATCAGCCAGTCGAGATCGTTGACATGGCGGCGCAGCGATGAGGCGCTCGATGGGTCCCACGGCACATGGAAGGCGATGGCGAGCGGTGCATTGTCACCCGGCTGCACACCGCGCGCCGGCGCGCCGGTGAGCGTGCGTGCGTAATCCAGCAACTGGCGGCGCGTCCGCTTCAGCAGCGGCTCATGCGGCGGCGGCAGGCGGACGAGCGCGGGATGTTCGGCGCTGACCGGCAGCAACGGCGCGCGCGGCACGACGCCGATCGACAGCGCAAGCGCGACGATCGACAGAATGATAAGTGCAATAAAGGCACCGACCGCGACGGCAAAGCGCCGCCGCCTGCGTCCCGACGCATCGAAGAAGACCGGCGCGTTCGACATAAACCCTTACATTCTCCCGTTTCGGACCGACCCTAACAGCGTGTTTGCGACCCCGAAAGCAGGCTTGGCGATGACAAAGCGTTCATCCGGGTTCCTGCGTAGGCATATCACGCCGGCGCTCGTCCACCCGGAGCGCGTACAAGGCGAGCGATGACCTGCTCCAGGCATCTTGCCGCATTTGCCGATTTAACGCTTGCCCACGCCAGACCATCCCGCTAGGGGCGCTCTCCTGCAATGTGTCGGGGCGTGGCGCAGTCTGGTAGCGCACTGGTCTCGGGGTCCAGGGGTCGTAGGTTCGAATCCTATCGCCCCGACCATTGCAGCATTCCCCAAATCATCGGTGACCCTGAGCTCCCGCCGCGCGTTAGCGGCGGCGCAGGATGTGATGCATCGTGCACCGGCGACGTGTCGCATGGAAGCGGCGATGCGCAGTACGCACCGCCGCCGCACCTTCCCGAATCAGCCCTTCTTGGCGAGCGCCTTGACCGCCGCCATCGTGCCCGAGACGTGACCCTCCGGGCTCGGCTCGGACAGGACGTAAGCGATCGTGCCGTTCTTCGCGATCACGAACGACGTGCGGTTCGTCCAGCCGGTCTTTTGCGGCAGCGTCACATCGTAACCGCTGATCGTTGCCGGCGTTGCGACGCCGACCGGGAACTTGTTGCGGCACTCCTGCACCGAGAATTCCTTGATGCGATCGACGTTGCCCGCGGTGAGGCCGATCAGCGTAGCGCCAAGCTTCTTATACTGGTCGGCGGCTTCGGCGAACTCATGCGCCTCGATCGTGCAGCCGGAGGTGAAGGCGGCGGGGAAGAAATACAGCACCACCGGCCCCTTCTTCAGCGCGTTCTGAAGTATGAAGGTGAAGCTCTTGCCACCCACCGCCGCTTGCGTGGTGAACAGCGGGGCCTTGGCGCCGACCGCGATCGCGGCATGGGCGGGCGCGACGAACGCGAGCGAGGCGGCGGTGAAGGCGGCTACGAACTTCAGCATCGGGGATCTCCTGTCGAACAGATCGAACCCGCTTGCTCTACGCGCTGCGGTGGTGCGCCGCCAGCATGATCCTTCCCGCTTTGGTTTATCGGCCAAGCAATGCTATCGGCACGACATCCTCCTGATGACAGAATGGTCGACGTGACAACGCCTCTCGAAAAGATCCGTAATTTCAGTATCATCGCGCATATCGACCATGGCAAGTCGACGCTGGCCGACCGGTTGATCCAACAGACCGGGGGCCTCAGCGACCGTGAGATGTCCGAGCAGGTGCTCGACAATATGGATATCGAGAAGGAGCGCGGCATCACCATCAAGGCGCAGACGGTGCGCCTCGCCTACAAGGCGGACGATGGCGAGACGTATACGCTGAACCTGATGGACACGCCCGGCCACGTCGATTTCGCCTATGAAGTGTCGCGTAGCCTGGCCGCGTGCGAGGGCGCGCTGCTGGTGGTGGACGCCGCGCAAGGGGTGGAGGCGCAGACGCTCGCCAACGTGTACCAGTCGATCGAGCATGATCATGAGATCGTGCCCGTCATTAACAAGATCGACCTGCCCGCCGCCGATGCCGACAAGGTGAAGGCGGAGATCGAGGAGGTGATCGGCCTCGACGCGAGCCAGGCGGTGCTGACCTCCGCCAAATCGGGCATCGGCATCCGCGAGACGCTGGAGGCGATCGTCACGCGCATCCCGCACCCCAAGGGCGACGCCACCGCGCCGCTCAAGGCGATGCTGGTGGATAGCTGGTACGACCCGTATCTCGGCGTCGTCATCCTGATCCGCGTGATCGACGGGGTTCTGAAAAAGGGCCAGCACGTCAAGTTCATGCAGGCCGGCACCGAGCATCTCGTCGACCGGGTCGGCTGCTTCCGCCCCAAGATCGAGCAGCTCGCCGACCTCGGGCCGGGCGAGATCGGCTTCATCACCGCGCAGATCAAGGATGTCGCGCAGGCGCGCGTCGGCGATACGCTGACCGATGTGAAGCGCCCTGCCCTCGAGGCGCTGGCGGGCTTCAAGGAAGTGCAGCCGGTGGTGTTCTGCGGGCTGTTCCCGGTCGACGCCGCCGATTTCGAGAAACTGCGCGAGAGCATTTCGCGGCTGCGGCTGAACGATGCGAGCTTCTCGTTCGAAATGGAGACGTCGGCGGCGCTGGGCTTCGGCTTCCGCTGCGGGTTCCTCGGGCTGCTGCATCTGGAGATCATCCAGGAGCGGCTGACGCGCGAATACGACCTCGACCTCATCACCACCGCGCCGTCGGTGGTGTACGAGATCGAGCTGACGCATGGTGGCGGCCATATCGAGCTGCACAACCCCGCCGACATGCCCGAACCCAACAAGATCGAGAGCATCGCCGAGCCGTGGATTCAGGCGGTGATCTACGTGCCCGACGAATATCTCGGCTCGATCCTGAAACTGTGTCAGGACCGGCGCGGCATCCAGAAGGACCTCACCTATGTCGGCGGGCGCGCGCAGGCGACGTATGAACTGCCGCTCAACGAAGTGGTGTTCGATTTCTACGACCGGCTGAAGTCGCTGTCGAAGGGCTATGCCAGCTTCGATTATGTCCAGATCGGCTACCGCGAGGGCGATCTCGTCAAGATGGGCATCCTCGTCAACGAGGAGCCGGTCGACGCGCTCAGCATGATCGTCCACCGCAGCACGGCGGAAACGCGCGGGCGCGGCATGGTCGAGCGGCTGAAGGAACTGATCCCGCGCCACATGTTCAAGATCCCGATCCAGGCGGCGATCGGCGGCAAGGTGATCGCGCGCGAGACGATCAGCGCGATGCGCAAGGACGTGACCGCGAAATGCTATGGCGGCGACGCGACGCGCAAGCGCAAGCTGCTCGACAAGCAGAAGAAGGGCAAGGCGCGGATGCGCGAGTACGGCTCGGTTTCGATCCCGCAGGAAGCGTTCATCGCCGCGCTGCGCATGGGCGACGAAAATTAGGAAGCGCGTCAGGCTAAGCGCAGCTTAGCCTCGGATCGAAACCGGCCCGGCCGGCGGCGCCTTAGCGCCGTCCGACGACGCGGCTTTGCCGCGGCGGGGTTGCTTTACTAAGCGCATCATCGTGACATTACCGTATTCCAGTCAATGGAAAATCCGGCGGCAGAAAGCTCTTTGCTAAGCGCTACTTTCCATGCGCCCGCCTCATCAAACTTTTCATATACGACACCGCCAAAATCGGTTGGTATCTCTAATTCTGATCGAACTAGAGCGCACACACGATTTCGATTTAGCTTACCAATAAAATATCCTAACTCTAATATAACATTTTGTCGTGCCCTCGCCTTTGCTTCTTGACCATTTGCGGCACCGGAATCGTCTGGCGTCAAAATTACGACAGCAAATCCAACGTCGGAGTGATGCTCAATTTTTTCAATTATCGTTCGCCCTTGACTGGCTTGTTCGTGCAGAATGATAGGCTTTATTGAAAGAGACGATAAAAATCGTGCAACCGCTTCTTTTGCTTCGCCATCATGACCATGAACAATAAAAGCACTTTTCAAGTCGCCGCCAATCGCAGCTACGACGCTAACGGATTCGTCAGAGACTTCAGATAGGCGCTCTTCGAGCGCTGCAATCGCGGAACACAAAGTCGATTTTGATTCATCTAGAGATTTCTTTGCGTAATCCCTTACATCTCCAATTGTATCCGGATCGTACCCGGCCATGAAAATACCTCCGGTGTACACCCCAGCTGCCGACTGATATCTTTTGTATTCAACGCTACCTTGCTCAAAAGTCCTCGTTAGAGCTTCTTCTATAGAATTTGTAATCCTAATTGTTTCCGGATCACCGTGCTTCGTCATTATTCTGTTTACGTCAAATTCTTCAATTTCCGTCACGCGCTTCTTTAGGCGAGCGACCCCACGACGAAGCTGGTCGGCGGTCATTTCCGGTTGAACAATAACGGGTGTTTGCCGTCTCGCCATAACGTCTCCGATCTATCTGGTCTCCATAAGCCGGAGCCACGGATCGATCTTTGACATTAGAAACGTGCAGGCTCAACTACGTCCAACATTCTGGGTTTGTGATCTGTTTGATCACTCGGCTCAGGCGATTACACGTCACTTGGGACGCTTTAACAGTTCACCCCCCACGCCAAGCCGCCCAAGTCTCCTCCTTCGCCGCCGCCTCCCACATCGCCTGCGCCTTGGCGATCTGTCGCTGCGCGTCGCGCTGTGCCCGCTCCCGCGCGGCGTAGGTCGGGCCGCCCCAGAACGAACGCGGCCGGTCGTAGTGCGGGTTGGTGTCGGGACGCGGCGGCGCATCTTCCCGCGCCCAGACGTCGCGGCGGACCTCCTCCATCATCTTGCAGAATTCGCTGGCATAGGTCGGCGCGGACTCTGCGCCGGCGATGCTGTCGGTCCATAGCTCAATCGCGCGGGCGCCGAGCCCCGCCGAGCCGAGCATCAGTTCGATGCAGGTGAGCTGGCGCACGGTGAAGTCGGCGGCGACCACCTCCCCGGCGCGGCGGGCGCGGCGTTCGTAAGCGATCTTGGCCTTGTAGCGATCGAGCGTGGCGGCGAGCCAGGTGAGCCGCTCCATCTTCTCTTCCTCGGGCAGATTGTCCTCGGCCTCGGCCGCCTCGCGCGCGGCCTTGCAGACCGGGCAATGCTCCTGCGCCTCGCGCTCGATCGTCTCGCGGCTGCGGGTGCCGTGGGCGAGGCCGGGGCCGCCGTAGCGATCGGCGAGGTGGTGGCGCAGGATGAACATGAGCAGCCGGTCGCTATACTTGCGTTTTTCGCCGACGATCTCGCCGCGCCAGAACACGGGATCGGCGACGCCTTCGGTGGCGCGGTCGATGGCGATATCGGCGAGGCGCTGCACGCCGTGATCAAGGGCTGCGGTCCAGGCGGCGCGGAAGCTTTCGGCGCCGGGCTGGCGGCGGAGGTAATAGGCGCCCTCCGCGCTCATGTTGATGCGTTTGGCGGCGGCCTTGACCGAGCCGAGTTCGGCGAGCGCGTCGATAAAGGCGCGTTGCCGCTCGGGCGTCCAGCCGTCGTAGCGGGCCTTGCGCGGGACGGGCTCGAACTCGGGCACCGGGCGGAGCGTGGGGGTGAGGTTCTGCATGGGGTGCGCCGCTAACCCGTTTGGTTCGTGTAGGACAGCGGTGTTGCGGGGCGATCGGCCGGGCGTGCGGATCGCACCGTTCGTCGCCGGGGGGCACGCTCGTTTCGGGGGGATAACATTAACGCCCCTAGGAATAGACTCAGGTGGGGGTCGCGGGGGTATCGGCGACCGATCCGTCTTGAGGAGGATGGTGTGCGTTCGAGGGTTCGGCTGTGGCCGCTGCTGGCGGCGGGGTGTGCGGGATTGGTGGGGATGGCGGCGCCGGTGGGGGCGCAATCGTCGGGTCCGGTCGCGACGAACGGCGTCGGCACCGCCTTCGAGCTGGCGTTCTGGCAATCGGTTGGCGCGAGTGCCGATCCGTCGCTGTATCAGGCGTATCTGGAGCAATATCCGACCGGCACGTTCGCCGCGCTCGCCCGTGCCAAGATCGCGGGGATGCGCCGGGCGGAGCCGGTGTCGGTGCCGGTTGCGCCGGTTGCCCCGGTCGCGCCGGTGCCCGTGCCGGCGGCGGTCGCGGTCGCACCCCCGGTTGCGCCTGCGCCGGCGCCGACGCCGGTTGCCGCCGCGCCCGAACCGGCGATGCGGATGATCCCGGCGATGATCGCGCCGTTCCCGGTGCCGGCCACGCCCGCGCCGCCGCCGGCGGGATCGGTGATCGGCAACGCAGCGCTGCTTGCAGCACTGGCGCAGTCGCAGATCGGCGGGGCGGTACCGGTCGCATCCGCCACCGCCCTGCCCGCGCCGCCGGTGCTCACGCCGGTGCCGGCGATCGCGGTACCCGACCGGTTCTGTTCGGCCGAGGCGCGCAACCAGTTCCACGACACCGTCTACAAGCCGGCGATGACGCTGGCGGCGGCGAACAACGCCGCGACGATCCGCTACCTGCAGACGCTGGACGCGCAATATCGCGCGTCGGGCGCGCAACGCGATGCGGCAGGGATGAACGCGGTCGCGGCGGGATCGAAGGCATATCAGCCGGTAGCGGGCGCGGCGTTCGCCACCAGCAACGTCTATCTCAAACTGTTCGACCGGATCATGGCGACGCCGATCACGCGGTGTCGCGCGTCATGAGGCGGATGCTGGGCGGCGCGGTTGCCGCGCTGGTCGGCCTGAGTGGCCATGCCGCCGCCGCGACGGAAGGGCCGGCGGTGTGCTGGGACGATCGCACGCTGTCCGCGGCAAGGGTGGTCGAGTTCCGCGAGATCGGGCTCGACGTGCAGTTGCGCTGCCGGCTGATCGGGCTGGACCTGACGCCGGGCTATGTTCGCGTCCTGGAACGCTACCGGGGCGATTTCGACGCGGCGGACGGCGCGATCAAGGCGCATTACCATGCCGACGACGGCCGCACGGGATGGATCGCGTATCAACGCTACATCACCCATGTCACCAACATCTACGGCGGCGGCGCGACGACGGTGACGCACTGCCAGACGTTCGCGAGCGTGCTGGGCGAACTCTCCTCCCCGGAGGTGCCGGCAGGCGCGCTTGGTGCGGTGGTCGCCGCGATGGTCAAGGATCCGCACGTCGACGCGACGATCTGCGGGTAAACGCAGGCGGCGGGGCGTCGAAGCCCCCGCCGCCTGCGCCTGGACTCACAGACCGTAGGACAGCCGCAGATAGCCGAACTGGCCGGGCAGATCGTAGGTGGTGGGATCGAAATTGGCGCTGTCGCAGGTGTTGCACGACGGTGGCGCCTTGTTGAACACGTTGTTGACGCCCGCGGTCAGCCGCAGCTTGCTGTTGAGCCATGCGGGTGAGAAATACACCTGCACGTCGCCGTAGAAGGTCGCGCCCATGCGGTGACCGTCGCTTTCGTACACCGCGCTGATGTAGCGCGCGGTAAAGCTCGCGCCGAATGCCGCGCTCGACCAGTCGAGCGTCGAGTTCAGCTTGAACTCGGGGAACGCCTGATCGGTGTTGAGGCAGCGTTCGGTGCCAACGCAGCGCAGCGTCGGCGCGTTGAGTTCGGCGGGTGGTGCGACGTCGTACTTGATGATGTACGCCGCATTGGCGCTCAGCCCGATCGTACCGCCGTAGACGGCGGGCGAGCGATACAGGAACGTCGCGTCGAGGCCGGAGGTGTTGATCGCGTTGAGGTTCTGGAGCGTGCCGTTGATGCCGGCGACTTCACCCGACACGGTGCGGGTGATGTTGGCGCAACTAACCGGATCGCCGTTGAACGCGCAGCGGTTGAGCGTGAGCGTGCCGGGGACCGAATCGACTGCGTTCTTGAGCTCGATGCTATAGTAATTGACCTCGAGGCTCATGCTGCTGGCGAAGCTGCCGCGCGCCCAGGACGGGCTGTAGACACCGCCCGCGGTCCAGGTGGTCGCGGTTTCGGGTTTAAGCGCGGTCGAGCCTTGCGAGAAGATGCCGATCTGCCCGCCCTGCGACTCCGCGTAGCTGCCGTTGGCCGGTACGCCGTTGGCGATGCAGTTGGCGCGGACGGTCGCGTTGCTCTGGAACGCGCCACCGCTCGCGCTGGTGCACGGATCGTTGATGGTCGCATCGAAGCGCGAGCGACCGGCGTAGAGTTCGCCGAGGCTCGGTGCGCGCAGGCTTTCCGCATAGCCGCCCCGGAACAGCAGGTCCGGCACCGGCTTCCACAGGCCGGATGCGGTGAACACGGTGTTGCCGCCGAACGTCGAGTAATCCGAGTGGCGGACCGCGCCGTCAAACTCGAGCCGGTGGAAGAACGGCATGTTGGCGAGGATCGGCACGCGGATTTCGCCGTAAACCTCGTCGGTATTGTAGCTGCCGCGCGCCGGGCTGGTCGGTACGTCGGCGCCGAGCCCGGCGACGATGACCGGATCGGGATCGTAGCTCGCGCGCTGATCGCGATGTTCATAGCCGATCGCCACACCGACCGCGCCGGCCGGGAGTTGGAACAGATCGCCCGACAGGTTGGCGGTGAAATCGGCGAGGCGCTGCTCGCTCTTGTCGTGTTCGTCGAACGTCACGTACTTGAGCATCGCCGGCGTGATCGTGCCGGGACCACCCACCGCCGCGCCGCCGAAGATGTTGAACGGCACGCAGTCTCCGGTGCAGTTCGCCACCGGACCGAGCGCCTGCGCGAGCCTGGCCGCGTTGAGGTTGCCGGTGAAGATCTGGTGCGCGTCGTTCAGGCCCCAGACGCCGTTGACGTCCCAATACCATTTATGTTCGCCGACGTGGAACGACCCGTCGAGCGTGGCGGATGCCGTGAAGGTGTTGACGTCCTGCGAGAAGGTGCGCTGACCGCCCTCGACGAAGCGGCGGTTGATGCCGGTATAGTTGGCCGGCAACGCCGAAGGGGTTCCGTCCTGATTGACCCCCGACGAGAGCGTGACACCGAAGGGATTGTACGGGTTGGTCGCGTCGATCGAGATGCGGTCGAGCAGATTGCCGTTACCGGCGCCCGGCCCGATCGCGAGCGGCAGGAACGCCGCTTGGGTGGTCGAATTGCGCTTGTTGTAGACGAGCTTGGTGCGGAAATGGACCGCGTCGGACAATTCCTGCTTGAAGTTGAAGAACGCGCCATAGCGTTCGTTGGGGGTGAGCAGATAGTTGAACGGCGAGAAGTTGAACCGGCTCGCGTCGGTAAAGGTCGTGAAATCCGCCGCTGTCGGGTTGCGGCCGGTAACCGGCGCCTTCAGCGTCAGGTTGGTGCCGACGCCGATCAGATTGCCGACCGCCGCGCTGACCCGGTAGCGGCCGAGCGGCGGGGTGCCGCTACAGCCGACGCCATCCGGGAAGTTCGGGTCGACGCAGCTCGTTGCATAGGGTGCGGGATATTGTGAGATCGCGCGGTCGGCGGTGCGGACCGGGTCCTGCTTGGTGTAATAGCCGCCGAACACCGCGGAGGTACCGCTGTCCGGCTTCTGGATGCCGTAGCTCAGCTCGTAATTCTGGGTGTGGCCGTCGCCCTGCCGATAGGTGCCGAACTGCGCATTGGCTTGCAGACCCTTCTGGCTCTGCTTGGTGATGATGTTGACCACCCCGGCGACCGCGTCCGAGCCGTACAGCGGCGATGCGCCCGATTGCAGCACCTCGACTCGCTCGATCATGTTGGTCGGGATTTCGTTGAGATCGACCGAGGCGGGGATGCCGCCCGCCGACGAGCCGTTGACGTAGCGGATGCCGTCCACCAGCACGAGCGTGCGCTTCGCGCCGAGGTAGCGCAGGTCGATCTCCGCCGCGCCCGAGCTGACGCCGGTGCCGTCGGGCGGGCCGCCGATGTTGCCCGCGTTGTTGACCTTCGTGTTGAGGCCGCCGCTCGCACTCGGCAGGCGTTGCAGCACGTCCGCGATCGAGGAGAGGCCGGTCTTGCCGATCGCCGACTGGTCGACGGTAAGAACGGGTTTGTCCTGATCGAGCGGATCGCGGCGGATGCGCGAACCGGTCACGACGATATCGTCGCCACCTGCGGCCGGCACGTCAGCCGGCGCGCTGACCTGCGCACCGGCCGGCATCGCGAGCGTTGCCGCCGTGATCGCAACCATGGCCGCGCCGGAAAATGTCCTGAACTTGATCTTGAGCATCGAATATGTCCCCTATTCGCGCTTCAAGACACCCCCTCTGTTATCGAGCGGCATAGAGACGCAACTTTATAAGGGTGACAAGTGCAGGAAAGTCACACTAGGCCAGAATCGGTCCGAATATCGGTTTATCTGCAGGAATATGTGACCCATTGCTGTCGTGGGTGCACCGCAGGAATGGGATATGCGGTGACGCGAAACGGCCCGCCGCACGTTTGCGCAATCAGCGGTTTCGCTGTCCTGAACCGCGGCGCAGGATCACGTACAGCGCGCCGGTGCCGCCGTGGCGGGGATGGGCGTTACGGACGGCGGCGATATGCGCGCCGTGGCGTGAACCGGCCAGCCAGTCCGCGATGGCCGCGCGGATCGCGCCGCGCGCGTGCGGGCGCTCGCTCTCCGCGCGCGGCGGCTTGCCGGTGATGACCAGCAACACGCGCTGGCCGCTCGCCACCGCGAATTCGAGCGCGGCGTCGAGCCGGGCATAGGCCGAGCCAAGCGTATGGCCGTGCAGGTCGATCGATGCGTCCGGCACCGTACGACCGCGCGCGAGATCGCGATCCCACGACCCGTCTAGCGTGTTGGCGGTGATCGGGCGTGGCGGCGCGGCGACGACGGGTGGGTGCAGCGGCGCCGGCACCCGCCCGCGCACCTTCTTCAGCGGCGCGGGTGGTGGGGGTGCGACCGGCTCCGGTAGCCTGACCGGGACAGCAGCCGCGCGCGCCGGGCGCGGTGCAACGCGCATCGGGCGGACGCTGGCGACGACGCGCGCCCACAGCGCGGCCTCCTCAGCGCTGAGCGGGCGCTTTCCCATACGGCCTTTCCGACGCGAGCCGCGCGAGCGTTCCCACCGGCAGCAGCAGGAACGCGGTGCCGTGCGCGGACATGCCGCCGGCGGTCACCTCCGCCTGCTCGCCGCCGCCCCAATAGGTGTCGAAGCGGTTGGCGCCCTTGATCGCGCCGCCGGTGTCCTGCGCCACCCAGATGCCGTTCGCATCGGCGCGGTCCATCGACAGCAGCACCGGCGCGCCGAGCGGAATGAACTTCGGATCCGCCGCCACGCTGACGCCACCCGTCACCGCATAGCCGAGCGCGCCCATTGGCGGCGTATCGAGTACGCGGAAGAACACGAAGCTCTTGTTCTCGCGCATCAGGTCGCGACCCTCGGCGGGGTGCGCGCGCAGCCACGCGACGATGCCCTGCATGGTCGCCTGCCCCGGCGCTAGCAGACCGCGTTGCCGCATCAGCGCGCCGATGCCGGTGTAATCGCGGCCGTTCTGCGTGGCATACCCCACCCGCATTGACGCGCCATCCGGCAGACGCAATCGCCCTGAACCCTGGATCTGGAGGAAGAACAGTTCGACCGGATCGGCCGCCCAGGCGAGCACTGGCGCCCGGTTGGCGAGCGCGCCTTCCTCGATCGCGGCACGGTCGAAATACGGCACGAAGTTGCTGCCATCGACCCGGCCGCGAATCTTCTTGCCCTTCAGGCTATCGCTGAACGCACCGAGATTGACGTCGACGAGATCATCGGGGCGACCGTAGATCGGCGCGTCATAGCCGCGACGATGGTCACGCGAGGCGGCGATCTCCGGTTCGTAGTAACCGGTCGCGAAGGCCTTGCCGTCGCCGACCTGCACCGTCTCGAGATATTGCGCGAAGAAGCTGCGCGCCTCGCCCCGCGCGACGCTCGCGGCGGCATCGCAGGCGGGCACCCAATCCACGCCGCGCGTCAGGCCCGAAGAATCGGTGCGCTTGCGCAAGCTCGGGCAGGACAGCCGGAACGCGGCGAGCGACCGTGCGGCCTGCGCCTCGTCGATGGGAAGCGAGTAGATCGGCGGCCCTGCCACGACGCCCGCATCGCGCGCATCCGGCCCGGCGGAGGGCGCGGTGGTCGCAACCGGCGGCAGCGGTCGGGATGCGACCGGCGGACGGTGCACCGGCGCCATACCGACAGCGGGCAGTCCCGCACCTGGCCGCGCCTGTTCCGACGGGCTGACGCACGCGCCGAGCACCATAGCCGTCGCGAGCGCTGCCCAGCGCTTCCCCCGCTGCATCATGCCCGCGCTCAAGCTTCGTCGGTGTCGGCGAGCTTCCAGTTCGGATCGCTGCTCTTGAGCGTCCGTGCGAAGGTCCAGATATCATGCGTCTCGACCGCATCGGTCATCGATCCGGCCACAACGACGCCGTCGCGATCGCGCGTGACGGCAGCGATGTCGGCATCGAAGCGCACCGTAATTCGCGCCGCCTTGCCGACCAGCGACGCATCGGTGATCGACGCCCGCTCGATCGTGACAAGGCGGTTGTCCAGCGTGTGGCCGGCGTCCGCCCGCTCGGCGATGGCGCCAGCAAAGGCGTCACGCACATCGGCTTCGGTCAGCCAGTCGAGCTGCTGCTCGTCACCCTGCCAATAAGCCTCCAGGATCATCCGGTAGGCGGACTGCGCGCCTTCGACGAAGCGTGCGACATCGAAACCCGGCTCCGCCGCGACGATCGCGCGCAGGCCGGCTTCGGCACGCGGCGCGATGTTGCGGTTGGCGAGTTCGCGCGGCTGCGCCTGATTCTCGATCGGACGCGGCAGCACCGTTACCGGCGCGCGATCCTCCGCGGGCTTGGGCAAAGGCTGCTCATGCCCGGTCCGCTTGCCGAGAACCATGTAGAGACGCAACGCCAGAAAACAGGCGACCATCCCGAGCAGAACGACGTAAAACACTTTGCCTCCTGAACTTCGGCGAAACTCTGATATAGGCGCAACGCACGACAGTTACAAACGGCGCCGCCGCCACACGTGTTGAACTGCCGCGCCACCCCTGCTAGGCGCCGCGCTTCGGCAGCGCCAGCGCTTCTGGCTGCATATCTTCGATGAGATTAAGGGCGAGTTCCATGGACGAACAGGACGACGGCATCATCACCAGCAACGCGCCGTTCGCGAGCGGCGAGGACGAGGCACCGCAGGCCGGGCTGATCTCGCAATACGTCAAGGACCTGTCGTTCGAGAACCCGAACGCGCCGGCGATCTACCAGACGGCGAGCGCCCCTTCGATCGACGTGCAGTTCAACATTGCCGCCAATCAGGTCGGCGAGGACGTGCACGAGGTCGTTCTGCGCATCGAGGTCCGCGCCGAGAGCGAAGGGACCGTCGCGTTCCTGGTCGACCTTTCGTTCGCCGGGCTGTTCGGCCTGCGCAACATCCCCGCCGAGCATGTCCAGCCCTTCCTGCTTGGCGAAGCGCCGCGTCTGGTGTTCCCGTTCGCCCGCCGTGTGCTGGCCGACGCGGTGCGTGACGGCGGTTTCCCGCCGCTGATGCTGGAGCCGATCGACTTTGGCGCATTGTACCTCCAGCAGGCGGCGCAGCAGAACGGCAACGTCAACGTGACCGGCCACGCCTGATCGCACGTAACGAGCCGAGCAGCGAACGATGAACCTCGCGCGCGCGCTCGGCTCGATCGGCGGGCTGACGCTCGCCAGCCGTGTGCTGGGGCTGGTGCGCGATTCGCTGTTCGCCCGCTATGTCGGCGCAAGCTTCGCGTCCGACGCTTTTTTGATCGCGTTCCGCCTGCCCAACATGTTTCGCGCGCTGTTCGCGGAGGGCGCGTTTTCCGCCGCGTTCATCCCGATGTTCAACAAGAAGGTTGGTGACGAGCGCGGTAACGGCCTGCCCGATGGCATCGCCTTCGCACAGGACGTGCTG
This sequence comes from Sphingomonas sp. GC_Shp_3, assembly GCF_026540945.1. Lineage (NCBI taxonomy): Bacteria > Pseudomonadati > Pseudomonadota > Alphaproteobacteria > Sphingomonadales > Sphingomonadaceae > Sphingomonas > Sphingomonas sp. GC_Shp_3. Next base: position 10,470 of record NZ_JALNUT010000012.1, on the reverse strand, counting down.
TCGGTGCTGCTGCCGATCCTGATTGTGATGACGGTGATCCTCGAACTCACCGCCTGGCCGGTGACGCTGACGCTGTCCGGCGGTTTCCACGACGTGACCGACGCGCAGTTCGCGCAGGCGGTGATGTTCTCGCGCTTCACCATACCCTATCTGATGCTCATCAGCATCGTGTCGCTGCTCGGCGGCATCCTGAATTCGCTGCACAAATTCTGGGTCAACGCGGCGGCGCCGATCCTGCTCAACATCACGCAGATTGCCGCCTTGCTGCTGTTCCACAGCCCCGACCCGATCGTGACCGGCCGCAATCAAGCGATCGCCGTCAGCGTGTCGGGCGCGTTGCAACTCGCGTGGCTGGCCTGGGCGTGCCGCGCCAACGGCGTCGGCATCCGCCCGCGCCTGCCGCGCCTGAGCCCCGACGTGAAGCGCATGCTCGCGCTGATCTGGCCCGCCGCTGCAGGGGCCGGCGCGGTGCAGATCAACCTTGTGGTGTCCTCCGCGCTCGCCGCGCATTTCCTGTCGCACGGCTCGGTGACGTATATCTACATGGCCGACCGGGTGAACCAGTTGCCGCTCGGGCTGATCGGCATCGGGCTTGGGACGGTGCTGCTGCCGATGATCTCGCGCCAGCTTGGCAGCGGGCAGGAGGCGGCGGCGATGGAGACGCAGAACCGGGGCATGGAGCTGGCGCTGCTGCTCACCCTGCCCGCCACGGTCGCGCTGATCGTGTGCGGCGGGCCGATCGTCGCGGCGCTGTTCGAACACGGCCGGTTCGATGCCGCCGACACGCTCTACACCGCGCAGGCGCTCGCCGCCTTCTCGATCGGGTTGCCGAGCTACATCCTCGTCAAGGTGCTGACCCCCGGCTTCTACGCGCGCGCCGACACCAAAAGCCCGGTCCGCTATGCGACGGTGTCGATGGTCGTCAATCTGGTGCTCAACCTCGTCCTGATCCTGCCGTTGAAGCACATGGGACCGCCGCTGGCGACAGCGCTCGCCTCCACCGTCAACACCGCACTGCTGTACCGGGCGCTACGCCAGCGTGGCCATTTCGCCCCTGACGCGCGGTTGCGGCGGCGGGCGTGGCGGCTGGCGGCGGCGGCGCTGGCGATGGGGCTGGTGCTGTGGCTGCTGCAAGGGTTGCTGACGCCCTATACGCACGGCAGTTGGACGGTGCGGACGGGTGCGATGGCGGTGCTGGTCGGCGCGGGTGGCGTGGTCTATGCGATCGCCACCTTCGCTCTCGGCGCGTTCACCCGCGCCGACCTCGCCTTCCTGCGGCGCCGTCGCGCCGCCTGACACGAAAGACTGCAATGCGCGTCGTCTCCGGCATCCAGCCCACCGGCAATCTCCACCTCGGCAATTACCTCGGCGCGATCAAACAGTGGGTCGCGCTTCAGGACCAGATGGGCCCGGACGACACCTGCCTGTTCTTCCTCGCCGACCTGCACGCGCTGTCGCAGCCGGTGGTCGCGGCGGAGTTGCACGCCAACACGATCGAGATGGCCGCCACCCTGCTCGCCTGCGGCATCGACCCGACGCGGTCAATCCTGTTCAACCAGGCGCGCGTCCCCGCGCATAGTGAGCTCTGCTGGTTGCTGAGCGGCACCGCGCGGATGGGCTGGCTCAACCGCATGACGCAGTGGAAGGACAAGGCGGGCAAGAGCGGCGAGACGCAATCGGTCGCCTTGTTCACCTACCCTGTCCTGCAAGCCGCCGACGTGCTGCTCTACAAGGCGACACATGTGCCGGTCGGGCACGACCAGAAGCAGCACCTCGAACTGGCGCGCGACATCGCCACTAAGTTCAACGGAGATTTCGGCGTCGAGCTGTTCCCGCTGCCCGAGCCGCTGATCTCCAAGGCGGCGCCGCGCATCATGAGCTTGCGCGATGGTTCGGCGAAGATGTCGAAGTCCGATCCCTCCGACGCATCGCGCATCAACCTGGTCGACAGCGACGACACCATCGCTGCCAAATTCCGCAAGGCGAAGAGCGACGCCGACGTGCTGCCCGAAACAGTGGCCGGGCTGGAAGGTCGTGCGGAGGCGCTCAACCTCGTGACGATCTACGCCGCGCTTGCCGGCGTGGAGCCGGATGCGGTGCTGGCCGAGCACGCCGGCAAAGGTTTTGGGGCGTTCAAGCCCGCGCTGGCCGATCTCGCCATCGCCACGCTCGGGCCGCTGCGGGACCGGTTGACCGCCCTGCTCGCCGATCGCGCGAGTGTCGCGACGACGCTGGCGGACGGCGCAGCCAAGGCGGCGGCGCTCGGCGCACCGACCTTGCGCGCGGCGCAGGCGGCAGTCGGCCTGCATCTGTAGGCGACACCCTTGCGGGACGTGCCACGCGGCACAACATGAATGGGAGGTTTGCAGGGGCGGTCGTCGCAACGATCCGTCCTATGCAGATGTCCGTTCAACCGTTATTCATGCCGGATGCGGCATTGTGACGGCCGTGGTGCTCCATCGCGAGCGTGTCGCTTCCAACAAGGTCGTGAAATCATGAAGATGTTTTCTCTCGCTGCCGTCGCGCTTCTGGCGCTCGGCGGCTGTGCGCAGCCGTTCGCGGCGAAGGTTTCCCGTTTCCAACAACTTGCGCCTGCGTCCGGCCAGACCTTCGTGGTGCAGGCGGTCGATCCGAACCTGCGCGGCGGGCTCGAGTTTACCGAATACGCCAATATGGTCGCCGGCAAGCTTCAGCAGCAGGGATACCGCCCGGCGCAGGGTGGCCCGGCCGATCTGATCGTCAAGGTCGCCTACGGTGTCGATCATGGCCGTGAGCGCACGGTGACGACGCCGGGCATCGGCGGCTTTGGCGGATACGGTGGGTATGGCGGCTTTGGTGGGTTCGGCGGCTGGGGCGGCCCGCGCTGGGGCTATTACGGCCGCAGCCGCTTCGCCTATGGCTTCAACGATCCGTTCCTGTTCGGCGGCGGCTTCGGCCCCGACGTGTCGAGCTATACCGTCTACACCAGCGAGCTGATGGTAACGATGGAACGGGCCGACACCGGCGCGCATGTGTTCGAGGGTACCGCTAAGGCGCAGTCGCGCACCGACGACCTGCCCTATCTGGTGCCGCGTCTGGTCGAGGCGATGTTCACCGGCTTCCCGGGGAACAGCGGCGAAACGGTGAAGATCACGATCGCGCCCGAGAAGAAGGGCTGATCTGAAGTTCGGGGGAGCGGGTTTTGGCCTGCTCCCCCTGGTTGCTGCCGCGTGTTTGGTGCAGCAGCGGCGACGGCAAAGCCGCCGCCGTCGGTCGGGTTCGCTGGCGTGACCCGCCGGCCGTGCCGGGTAGTGCGGCCTTGCCGCACCGGCCAGCAGCGTGCTGGCCTCTACCCGTCAGTCCTCCTTGGCGATCGTTACCTTCAGCCCGTCCAGCGCGTCGCTGAACGGAAGCTGGCACGACAGGCGCGAGGTGGCGTTGCGGTCGCTGGTGGAATCGAGCAGATCGTCCTCGTCCGGGCTCATCGCCGGCAGTTTGGCCGCAAAATCCGGGTCGACATGGACGTGGCATGTGGCGCACGAACAGCAGCCGCCGCACAGCGCGAGCAGTTCGTCAATGCCGGCGTCGCGGATGATCTCCATCACGCTGTGGCCGGTCTGACCGTCCAGTGCGCGTTCTTCCCCTTCGCGGGTCACGACGATAAGCTTGGGCATTGAAACGTCTCCGGGTGCTTTCGCGCCCGCCATGCCGCGCACGCCGGGCCAAATCAAGGATGCTTCCATGGGCCTGACTGCCGAACAACTGCGCAGCGAACTGGATTCGCTGGCCCGGCTCGAACCGGCGTTCGCCGCCGCGATCCTGCGCGCAGGGTATCCGGCGCCGCGCATCAACCCGCGCGGCCATGCCACCTTGCTGCGTACCATCGTCGGCCAGCAGGTCAGCACGCTGTCGGCGGACAGCACCTATCGCAAGCTGGAGGGGCTGGTCGGATCGCTCGACGACCCCGACAACATCGCCCGCGCCAGTGACGAGACGCTACGCGCCGCCGGCCTGTCGCGGCAGAAGGCAAGCTATGCGCGCAGCCTTGCCGAGGAGGTCACGAGCGGCCGGCTCGACTTCGACGCGCTGCCGGCGGACGACGAGGAAGCGATCGCCGCACTGGTGCGGATCAAGGGAATCGGTCGCTGGTCGGCGGAAATCTACCTGCTGTTCGCGGAAGGGCGGCTGGATATCTGGCCGGCGGGTGATCTGGCCGTGCAGATCGAGATCGGACGCCTGCTGGGGCATGAGGTTCGGCCAAGCGAGAAGCGGGTGCGCAAACTGGCGGAGGCGTGGCGGCCACATCGCGGCGCGCTCGCGATCTTCACGTGGCATCATTACAACAGCGAGATGGTGGTGATCTGATGCCGGGCGCTGCGGCCAAGCCGCAACGCCCGGCACGGCCGGCGGGTCGGCGCCAACGCCGAACCCGGCCGACGGCTTCGCCGGCGGCGGCACCCGGCCCTTCCATCACACCATCAACAGCCTTGCGCGCGGGGGACGCTTCGGCTCAAGACCGCTGCCAAAGCGCAGCAATTCAGGAACCTCTTCAATGAGCAAATGGACGATCGGCATCATCGGCGGCTCCGGCCTGTACGCGATCGAGGGGTTGCAGAACGCGCAGTGGCGTCGCGTCGAGACGCCGTGGGGCGAACCGTCTGACGAACTGCTGTTCGGCTCGATCGGCGACGTCGATCTGGTGTTCCTGCCGCGCCACGGTCGCGGCCACCGGATCAGTCCGTCCGAGCTCAACTTCCGCGCCAATATCGATTCGCTGAAGCGCAGCGGCGTGACCGACATCCTCGCGATTTCCTCGATCGGCAGCCTTCAGGAACAATATGTGCCGGGCAAGTTCGTGATCGTCGACCAGTTCATCGACCGCACCGTCGCGCGGGTGTCCAGCTTCTTCGGCACCGGCATGGTTGCGCACGTGTCGATGGCGGAGCCGGTCTGCCCGCGCCTGTCGGGTTTCGCGGCGAAAGCCGTGGCGGCAGCGGGCGGCAGGGTAGCCACCGGCTGCACCTATATCGCGATGGAGGGGCCGCAATTCTCAAGCCGGGCGGAGAGCCTGCTCTACCGGCAATGGGGCGCAGACGTGATCGGCATGACCGCGATGCCCGAGGCCAAGCTCGCGCGCGAGGCCGAGATCCCTTATGCCTTGATCGGCATGGTGACGGATTACGATTGCTGGCGGACCAGCGAAGCGCATGTCGAGGTGAGCGAGGTCATCAAGCAGATGCAGGCCAACGGCGACACTGCGCGCAAGACGGTGTCGGCGTTCATCGCCGCGCTGCCGGAGCGCCGCGAGGCGTCGCCGCTCGACACCGTGCTCGACCATGCGCTCATCACCGCGCCCGAAGCGCGTGATCCGGCGTTGTTGGCGAAACTGGACAAGATCATGGCGCGCGTGCTCGGGCGCTGACAAACATTCGGAGAGACTGACATGGCCGGCATGAGCGCGTTCGACTGGGCTGACCCCTTCTTCCTCGACGATCAGTTGGAGGAAGACGAGCGGATGATCCGCGACACCGCGCGCGCCTATGCCGACGACAAGCTCGCCCCCCGCATCGTCGCCGCCTTCCGCGACGAGGAGACCGACCCGGAGATCTTCCGCGAGATGGGCGCGCTCGGCCTGCTCGGCGCGACGGTGCCGGAGGAATATGGCGGTGTTGGCGCCTCCTACGTTGCCTATGGTCTCGTCGCGCGTGAGGTGGAGCGGGTCGACTCCGGCTATCGTTCGATGATGTCGGTCCAGTCGAGCCTTGTCATGTACCCGATCCTCGCGTTCGGATCGGAAGCGCAGAAGACGAAATACCTGCCGCGTCTGGCCACCGGCGAATGGATCGGAGCGTTCGGACTGACCGAGCCGGATGCCGGCTCCGATCCGGCCGGCATGACCACGCGCGCGGTGAAGACGTCGGACGGCTACCGCCTGTCGGGCGCGAAGACGTGGATCACCAACGCACCGATCGCGGACGTGTTCGTGGTGTGGGCGAAGTCCGACGCGCATGGCGGCGCGATCCGCGGCTTCGTGCTTGAGCGGAGCATGGCCGGGCTGTCGACGCCCAAGATCGACAACAAGCTGTCGCTGCGTGCCTCCGTCACCGGCATGATCGTCATGGAGGATGTCGAGGTTGGCGAGGACGCGCTGTTCCCCGAGGTCTCCGGGTTGAAGGGGCCGTTCTCCTGCCTCAACCGTGCGCGCTACGGGATCAGTTGGGGTGCGCTCGGCGCGGCGGAGTTCTGTTTCCATGCCGCAAGGGCATATGGCCTCGATCGCAAGCAGTTCGGCCGGCCGCTGGCGGGGACGCAGTTGTTCCAGAAGAAGCTCGCCGACATGCAGACCGAGATCGCACTGGGGCTACAGGCAAGCCTGCGGGTCGGGCGATTGATGGATGCGGGCCGCTTCGCGCCGGAAATGGTGTCGATGGTCAAACGCAACAATGTCGGCAAGGCGCTCGATATCGCACGGGTGGCGCGCGACATGCACGGCGGCAACGGCATTTCGGGCGAATATCAGGTGATGCGCCACCTGATGAACCTGGAGACGGTCAACACCTACGAAGGCGCGCATGACGTCCACGCGCTGATCCTTGGGCGCGGTATCACCGGGATCTCGGCGTTCTAGGCTGCCGGTCGGAACAGGAGTAGGACCATGACCCGCTTCACCGTCAACAATCAGCCGGTCCAATACCGGCTCGACCCGAAGACGCCGCTGCTGTGGGCGCTGCGCGATGCGTCCAATCTGACCGGCGCGAAATATGGTTGCGGCACGGGGGATTGCGGCGCGTGCATCGTCGATGTCGATGGCGAGGCGGTGAAATCCTGCCAGACGATGATCGGCGCAATCGAGGGCAGTTTCGTCACGACGATCGAAGGCTTGTCGCGCGACCGCTCACACCCAGTGCAGCTCGCGTGGCTAGCCAGGAACGTCACGCAGTGCGGCTTCTGCATTCCCGGCATGGTGATGGCGGCGGCGGTGTTCCTCAAGAAGAACCGCAACCCCAGCGAAGACGAGATCCGCGCCGGCATCACCAATCTGTGTCGGTGCGGGGTATATCCGCGTGTGGTCGATGCCGTATTACAGGCGGCGCGCGTGGCGCGTGGTGACGAGAACATCGAAGCGGGCGCATCGCCCGGAACCTCCCCCGATGAAGCGGCAAAGCGAGTGCCTGCATTGACGCCGACACCGCAATGAATCCTTTCTGGATGCTGTCACGATAGTTCAGACAAGGATCAGCGGTCGGACTGCATACCGCATCATCGGCCACGAATCATTCGCTGGCCCGGAGGAGGATTTCCCGATGCGTAAGTATCTGCTTGCGGCGATCATGGCCGCATCGGCGCTGGTGCCGGCGGCGGCATTCGCGCAGGACCATCGCGAATGGCATGGCGGCGGCCAGCGTGGCGACGGCGGGCAGCGCGCGCAGGGCCAGCCCCGGCCGCAGGCACAGCCCCAGGCTCAGCCGCCTGTGCAGGCTCAGCAACCCGCCCAGGTGCAGCAGGGCCAGGGGCGCTGGCAGGCGCGTGGTAACGATGGCAACACTCGGCCGCAGTATCAGGGTGATCGCGGCTGGCAGGGCGGCGGCAACGCCGGCGGGATCGGGCAGCAGCCACGGTCGCAGGGTTTCGGCGCTGGCCGCGAGGGCTTCCAGGGCCGCGACGGCGATGGCCGCAATTGGCAGGGCCGCGACCAGATGCGCGCGGTCGGTCAGGGCGGCGATCAGCCGCGCGCCGGCTGGCAGGGCGGCGACCGTGGCGATCAGGGCCGACCGGGCAATCCCGCCTGGCAGGGCAATCGCGATCGTCCCGGTGGCCCCGGTTGGCAGGGCAACGAACCGCGCCGTGATGATCGCGCGGATGGGCGCGGCGGCAACTGGCAGGGGCGGCGCGACGATCGCGGGGGTGCGTTCGGCGACAATCGCAGCCGCACCGACTGGAACCGCGGCCCCGGGTGGAACGGCCGTGACACTGGCGGGCGCGACTGGAACCGTGGCTGGCGGCAGGACAACCGCTACAATTATAACGCCTACCGCAGCAGCAACCGGGGCGCCTACCACCTGCCGCGTTACTATGCGCCGTCGGGCTGGGGCTACGGCTACCGCCGTTTCGGCGTCGGCCTGACGCTCGACTCGATCCTGTACAACCAGAGCTACTGGATCGACGATGCGGCGGATTATCGGTTGCCGCCCGCCTACGGCCCATATCGGTGGGTGCGCTATTACAACGACGCGCTGCTCGTCGACATCTACACCGGGCGGGTCGTCGACACGGTGTACGACATCTTCTGGTAAAGCGAGCGGCGAGGCCGGACGAAGCATCGTCCGGCCTCTTGTTTTCCGCGTCACTTCCGGGTGAAAAGCACGCCCATGTTCTTCAAGAAGAAATCGACCAAGGCTTCGCCGGTGCGCGCCTTCTATGGCGAGTCGGTGGGTGCCCGGCTCGAAGCCAATCCCGCCACCACGCGGGGCAGGAGCGACGCGGTGCAGTTGTTCTACCATCCCGACTTCCTGAGCGCGGAGCAATGCCGACGGCTGCGCGCGATGATCGACGCGAACCGCCGCCCCTCCACCGTGCTGAGCACCGCCGAACCCGATTACCGCACCAGCGACAGTTGCGACATGGATCGCTGGTCGCCCGACGTGCGCCCGACCGACGAAGCAATCGCCGGGCTGCTCGGGCTCGATCCGGTGCATGGCGAGACGATGCAGGGCCAGCGTTATGCCCCCGGCCAGCAGTTCCGCGCGCATTGCGACTGGTTCAGCGAGGATCAGCCCTATTGGCCGGCGATGCAGCAATGCGGCGGCCAGCGCACCTGGACGGCGATGATCTACCTCAACGATGTCGAGGAAGGCGGCGCGACGTGGTTTCCGCTGGCGGGGCTACGCGTCAACCCGAAGCGCGGGCTGCTGATCGCATGGAACAACATGAACGCGGACGGCAGCCCCAACGACAACACGCTGCACGAAGGCGTCGCGGTAATGAAGGGCACGAAGTATATCGTGACCAAGTGGTTCCGCGAGGGCAACTGGATACAGGAGTAGGGCTCCCCCCTCCCCTCGCGACCTACCCTCCCGCTTACGCCCGCGTCACCTGAAAGCCGGCGAAGCTCTGCCGTACCGGCATCAGTTCCAGCGTGTTGATGTTGAGGTGCGGCGGCAGTGTCGCAACCCAGGCGATGGTCGCGGCGATATCCTCCGCCGTCATCGGTTCGGCACCGCCGTACAGGGTGTCGGACGCCTGTTGATTGCCGCCGGTGCGCACCAGGGTGAACTCGGTTTCGACCATGCCCGGCTCGATCGACGTCACCCGCACGCCGGTACCGGCGAGATCGGAACGCAGGCCGAGGCTGAACTGGTGGACGAACGCCTTGGTGCCGCCGTAGACGTTGCCGCCGGTGTACGGATAGGTCGCCGCCACCGACGACAGGTTGATGATCGCGCCCTTGCGCGCGACCAGCCCCGGCAGCAGGCGGTGCGTGACGGTGGTGAGCGCGGTGACGTTGGTGTCGATCATCGTGCGCCAGTCGTCGAGCTTCGCCTCGTGGGCGGGCGCGGTGCCGAGCGCGAGGCCGGCATTGTTGACGAGCAGGTCGATCTCACTGAACGGCGCCGGCAGTGCGGCGAGCGCCGCCTCGAACCCCGCCTCGTCGCGCACGTCAAATGCGGCGACGTGGACGAGCTCGCCCACTTCGGCGGCAAGCGCCTCGAGCCGGTCGGCGCGCCGGCCGGTCGCGACCACGTGCCAGCCCGCGCTCGCCAGTTCGCGCACGGTGGCGGCGCCGATGCCGGAGGTGGCGCCGGTGATGAAGGCGGTTGGCATCGGCAGGACTCCTTGGGGTTTACGCCGCGGTCATGTCGCGGACGCTGTCACGAATGCAAGCCCGACGCGCGGGGTCGCGATTGGTTCACATGCGATGCCGTCAGAACAACAGTTTGCGGACCGAAAAGCGGATCGTCCGGCCAAGCGGGTTGAGATAGCCCGGCTGGTAGCTGATCGGCGTCACGCCTTGCGCGTCCGTCACGGTCTGGCGCGTGTCGAACAGGTTGGTGATGCCGAGCGCCACCCGCATGCCGCGCACCCACGGATGCGCCCGCACCAGTGGCAATTGCTGGCCGAGATCGGCGAACAGCCGCAGGTTGATGGTGCCAAGCGCGGAGAAGCGCAGCGGGTTGGGGTTGCCGATCGTGCCGCCGGTCACATCCGTCGCGCTCTGCCAATCGGCGGAGAGACGCGCGCCGAAGCCGTTGTTGCTGTAACCGGCCTGCCCCTCGATCTCGTGACGCGACTGCCCGCCGCCCGAGCCGACCGTGTCGCCGTTGAGCAGATCGAGCGACGGACCGCCCGGCGCGACCAGCACGCGATCGGTGAAGTGCCAGGTATGATAGACCGCGAACTGGAGCCGACCGCCCGCCTGCCCGCCGCGTCCACCACCACCGAAGCCGCGACCGCCACGACCGCCGCCGAAGCCGCCACCGCCGCCCCCGCCCG
>NZ_JALNUT010000011.1:0-108039 GCF_026540945.1 Sphingomonas sp. GC_Shp_3 | reverse complement strand
GGACGATCGCGAAAGCATGTGGCGTAAACCTTGCGGACATGCACCATCTCCGCCGGCAGTGCCCAAATTTACGCGTTCCCAGTCGGCGCGTCGTCATAAGTTCATCAATCTGATTGTCCGCGCGGCGGAAGACGATCTTTGAACAGCTTGGGACCTGCTCCCGAGAGTACCTGCCGACGGCAACATGGAGATTATTTAATGTACATCGTTGTGATGTGATGCCGCACGGTCCCTTGGGTGACGATGGTTGTAACGCTGGCGACTTAAACAACGGGTAGCGGCCCGGGCATCGGGAGAACGTCCCGAGGCTAGGGGTAACGACATGAAAACTTCGCCAGGCGTCCGCCTGCAGCTGCTACTCGGCAGCGCTCTTATCGCACTCAGTGCTTCGCCGGCACACGCCGCGGATGCAGCTGCCCCCGTTCCCGCGGCAGCGCCCGCTGATGCCGAGCCCGCAGCAGATACTCAAAACGTCGGCGTACCTGACATTGTCGTTACCGCGACGCGCCGCGAAACCAATCTTCAGAAGACACCCATCTCCATCAGCGTTCTCGGCGCGCAAGGCATTGCCGACCGGCATGTGCTTAGCCTGTTCAATCTCGCCGATGGCTCGATACCGTCGCTGCGCGTCGCCACGTTCGAAGCACGTCAGTCAGCACTGACGATCGGCATCCGCGGCATCGTTCCTTATGACCAGAACCAGACCGCACGTGACGGCGGCGTCGGCGTGTATATCGACGGTGTTGCCCTCGGTAAGACCCAGGGCCTCAACGCCGCGCTGTTCGATATCGAGCGCATCGAAGTCCTGAAGGGGCCGCAGGGCACGTTGTTCGGCCGTAACACCGAAGGCGGCGCGCTCAGCCTCGTTTCCAAGGCGCCCACCGGCGAGTTGGACGGTCGCATGACCGCTGGCGTCGGCAATTACGGCAGCCGCAACGTTGACGCACACCTCGATCTGCCATCCTTCATGAACATCGCGTTGAAGTTCGACGGCGTATACCAGCATCAGGACCCGACCGTGAAGGATCCGCTCTCGGGTTCGACCGGCTGGAACTATTACGATCGCAAGGGCGGCCGCGCCGCCGCGCGCTGGACGCCGATCGACGGGCTGACGGCGGATTTCGCATATGACTATGCGAAGGACAACAACACGCCGAACTTCAGCCAGTTGGTCAACTACAACCCGAACGGCTACGCCGTTGGCAGCTACACCAATCCCGCCACCGGCGTGGTTGGCACGCAGCTATACCAAGCGAATGGCCAGACCTGCGGCGGCACCAGCAGCCGCATCTGTATCGCGCCGAAGGCGCCGCTCGTCGGCGTCCATCCGGACCGCCAGTATGTGGCGGACGTCGGTGTGCCGCAGCAGCCAAGCGAGGATATCACGCATGGTTTCTCATCCAACCTGAAGTACAAGGTTGCACCTTGGCTCGAGCTGCGTTCGATCACGGCGTGGCGCGGTGTGAGCACGGACCAGTGGGACAATTCCGGCGGTCCGGAACGTCAGACTTTCGCTCCCAACTCGAACTTCAGCCGGTACAGCCTGTCTTTCTTCCGGCAACACCAGTTCAGCCAGGAAGTTCAGGCAGTCGGCAGCGTTCCGCAGTTCGACTACGTCGTGGGTGCCTATTACTATACTGAGCACGCAACCGAATATGCCGCAACCCCGTTGAGCAATCTGTGGAACGCAGACGGCACGGGCTACACGGTTCGCAGCCCAATCCCGGGCAACGCGGCCGCGATTTCGAGCGCGAACTCGGGCTACCAGCAGTACGACCCGTCGTGCAACAACACGCTGGCGCCGACCGTTCCGCAATTCACCAACAGTTGCCAGTTCATCACCCGCGCAAGCCAGGCGCACGACCACAATTACTCCGTGTTTGGCAACCTGACCTTCACCCCGGAGGCGTTGGGCGACGTCGTGCACATTACCGCCGGCGGCCGTTGGACGAAGGACGACCGTCACGGTACGCTGTATGTCGTAAACAACCGTTCGAACCTGGTAACGCCGGCTGTTACGAACGTCGCGTCGCCATTCAGCTTCAAGAACAGCATCAGCCGATTCGATCCGATGATCAACATCGCGTTCGACGCAACGCAGGACGTTCACCTCTACGCCAAATACGCGACCGGCTTCCGCGCCGGCGGTGCCAACGACCGCTCGCAGAGCTTCAACGCGTTCGGCCCCGAGTCCGTGAAATCGTATGAAATCGGCGCTAAGATGGACTTCTGGGAGCACCGTGCGCGTCTGAACATCGCCGGTTACATCATGGACCGCAGCAACACGCAGTTCGACTTCGATCTTTACGACACGTCAGCGACCAGCCCGACCAACGGAAGCCATATCGAGCAGACGCAGAATGCTGGCGACAGTAAGATCCGCGGCATCGAAGCGGATCTGACCGTGAAGCCGATCCCGGACCTTACGCTGACTGGCTCGTATGCCTACACCTACTGGCGCGCACCGTCGGCGGTGAACTCGATCACGGGTGGCCTGCCGCAGCAATTGTACATCGTCTACACACCGAAAAACGCAGCATCGGGCGCAATCGACTATGTGAAGCCGGTCCAGATCGCGGGTGGTGCTAACATTCGCCTCCACCTCGACGCGAACTATGCGAGCAGCCAGTACAGCTTCCAGCTGGAGCCGACCAAGACAAGCGCGAGCTTTGTCGTGAACGGTCGCCTCGCGCTGGCGGACGTGATGGTCGGCGATCGCAGCAAGGTCACCTTTGCGGTGTGGACGCGCAACCTGTTCGACACCACCTACATCTACCGGCGTTCGGCAGCCAACTCCGTACCGGTCAACAACTATAACGGCACCACGCTGGTTTCGACCAGCTATGCCGGCGTGCTTGGCGACTATGCCAACTTCAACCCGCCGCGCACGTTCGGCGGTGAGGTCAGCGTCAGCTTCTGATCCGCTGAACGCCCACGAACGGGGCCGGCAACCGCAAAGTTGCCGGCCTTCTCGTTTCCTACCGCAAACGTGGGAAAGAGATCACCAGCCGGAGGCCCGGCGCAGCGTCCTCCAGCCACAGCGTCCCATCGTGCAACCGCACGATCGCATCGACCAGCGACAAACCAAGCCCCTGCCCCTCAACCTGATCGTTGAGCCGGCCGAACTTCCGCATCGCCAGTGCGTGATGCTCGCGGGCGATACCCGGGCCATCATCCTGAACTGTCAGCACCACGACGTCCGCCGATCCCGCGAGTGATACTGTCGTCGTCGTACCGGTGGGTGTGTGCCGGATCGCGTTCTCGATCAGATTGACGAGCATCTGGCGCAACAAATTGGCGTCGCCCAGCACCCAGGCCGACACGATCTGGTTAGCGGAAAGCCGATCGCCGGCATCCTCCGCCACGGTTTCCAGCATTTCGACCACGTCGCCGACCAAAGTGGCGACATCTACGGTGCCAAACCCTTTGCGCCGCGCGTCTCCTTCAATCTCCCACAAGCGCGTCAGGCTGGTGAAAAGGTCCAGCATGCGATCAGCCCGCGCAACGAGCGCCGCAAGCCCGTCGGCCTGCGGCGAATCAGCCGCATGCCGCGCCAGTGACGCCGCCTCGCCGCGCAGCTGCGCGAGCGGCCCCCTCAATTCGTGCGCGATATCCTTTGCACCATGCTGCAGGTTCGTCATGCGAGCCTCGATCCGGTCGAGCATGTGATTGAACGAAGCCGCTTGCCGGTCTCCCGCTGAGCCGGAGCCATGCAGCGGAATGCGTCGGTGCAAATCGCCCGCGACCACCGCGTCGATCGCCGCCTGCATCCTTTGCCGCTCGCGATCCCTCGGTAGCCACGCGCGCACGATGTGCCGTACCCATGTTGCAGGTCGCCACGCCACATCAGGCCTTGTCGGTGAGCATGTAGCCGACCCCGCGGATCGTCGCGATCGGATCGCGTTCGTCCGCAATGGAGAGGTGGTTGCGCAGCCGCGTCATATGCGATTCAACGATGTTGGTTCGGGGTACGAAATCGTAATTCCACACCGCTTCGTACAGCATCTGCCGGGTCACGATCGTATTCGCATTGCGCACCAGTTCGCACAGGATGCGGAACTCGATATTCTGCACCTTGATCGTGCGCCCCGCCCTGGTCGCGCTGCGCTTGACTTCGTTCACCTCGATATCCCCAGCCCACATCACGCCCGATTTCTGCGTGGAGGCACCGCGCCGCAGGATGACGCGCAGGCGCGCGTCGACTTCCGCAGGGGCTGCGGGCTTGATGAGGTAATCGTCGGCACCCGCCTCTAGCGCGATCAGCCGATGGTCGAGATCATCGACGGCAGAGATCATCATAATCGGCAGATCGATACCACGATCGCGCAGCAGCGCGGTGACGGCGATGCCGTCGACGAACGGCAGCAAGCAGTCGAGCAGGATTGCGTCAAACCGGGTTCCGGTCGCCTGGATCAGCGCTACACGTCCATCGCCTGCGATCTCGCAGTCGTGGCCGAGCTCCGCGAGATCACCGGCAAGCTGCCGGGCGGCGGCGCTGTCGTCCTCGACGATCAGTAAGCGCATGTTACTCTTCCACTTCGCTAAACGAGCCCTGGGGGTGGGCTTGCCAGCACGCACACGCCAAATCGCGTGAAATTCGCGTCACCTTAGCAGCGCTTTCGCAAAGCTGCGATGTCGCTAAAGCTATGCGGATGGATAATGAGATCACTACGCGCGAACGGGTGCGCCGGATGACCCGCATCGGTCTGGCCGTGTTGCTGGCCGGACTGGGATTGTGGATCGCCGGTGCGTTCGTGCCGGCATTGGTGTGGGCCGTCGTCATCGCAGTGGCGATCGACCCGTTGCGGCAACGCGTTGTGCAGCGATGGCCGGGCGACCGCGCGCGGACATGGCTGGCGGCGATCGGCACGACCGCACTCGCGCTGCTGGTGGTGATCCCCCTGATATTGGGCATCGCCGAGGCCGCGCGTGAGGCGCATGATGTGGCCACCTGGGTCACGCTGGCGCAGACGCAGGGGCTGCCGGTACCGGATTGGGTTTCGCATCTTCCGTTCGGTTCCCATGTCCTGTCGAACTGGTGGCAGGAGAACCTCTCCACGCCCGAGCGTGCCACGCTGCAATGGCAGCATTTTCGCGGCGCCGAATGGGTGGCGCGCACGCGGCTGATCGGTAGCAACGTGCTGCACCGCGCGGTGATCTTCGGCTTCACGCTGCTTACGCTGTTCTTTCTGCTGCGGGATCGTGACGCGATCCTCACGCAGTGCCGCCACGCCAGCGACCGTATGCTCGGCCCGCCTGGCGAGCGCGTCGCACTGCTGGCCGCGCTGTCGATTCGCGGCACGATCGACGGGCTCGTGCTGGTCGGGATCGGCGAAGGCGTGGTGATGGCGGTGGTATATCTTGCGCTCGGCGTACCGCACGCTTTGTTGCTAGGCGCGCTGACGGCAGTGGCGGCGATGATCCCGTTTGGAGCGGCGTTGATGTTCGCGGTGGCGGCACTACTGTTGCTCGCCAAGTCTTCGGTGGCGGGTGCGATCGCGGTGGTCGTGATCGGACTCGTCGTTGTCGGTATCGCCGATCACTTCATCCGACCAATCCTGATCGGCGGCGCGACTCGCCTGCCTTTCCTGTGGGTGCTGATCGGTATCCTTGGCGGGGTTGAGGCCTTCGGACTGCTTGGTCTGTTCGTCGGCCCCGCAACCATGGCGGTGCTCATCATGCTATGGCGCGATTTCGTCGGTGAGGCACACGTGGAGACGACTGCGACCTAGCGCGGGTGCGAAGCGCGGCGCAGCCGGTCGTTGATCGCGGTGCCGACGCCCTCCCCCGGCACCGGCGCTACAGCGATGCGGGCCTTGTCGCTTGCATCCGCCTGATGCAACAAATCGAACAACCGCGCCGCCGCCTCCTTGAGGTCGCCCGTGCGCGACAGCGATGCATCCCCGAAAATCGGGCCGAACCCGATCATCCACTCATCCGGCTCAGCGTAGATCGCGCCGGTACGAAGCGGTTTGGTCGGCGCGTAGTGCGAAGCGAGTTGCCCGGGCGCCTCGATCCGCGCCTCGAAGCCGCCTAGTCCCGGATCGAAGCGCTCGACGCCGGGGATCGACTGCCATCGTTCGCCCGCACCTTGCTGGATTGTGGAGAGCAGCGCGTTCACGCCGATCGGCCCGTGCCGCAACACGCGGGTCGTGCCGTCAACTTCGTGCACGATCGTCGATTCCACCCCCTGCTCGCACGGGCCGTCGTCGAGGATCAGCGGGATGCGACCGCCGAGGCTCGCCTGAACATGTGCTGCCCGCGTCGGGCTAATCGCCCCACTGCGGTTGGCGGAGGGTGCCGCCAACGGCCGCTCGGACCTTACGATCAACGCGCGCATGGCGCGGTGGGCAGGAACTCGTATGGCGATCGTATCAAGCCCGGCGGTGGTGATCGCCGCGATCCCCGATCCGGCGCGGCGCGGCACCACCAGCGTCAACGGGCCGGGCCAGAATGCGGTGGCGAGCGCCTCGGCGCGTGAGTCAAACTCGCCAAGGCGGTGCGCCATGTGCAGATCCAACACGTGCACGATCAGCGGATTGAATGCAGGCCGCCCTTTGGCGGCGTAAATTTCGGCAACCGCCACCGGCTCGGTCGCGTCGGCAGCGAGGCCGTACACCGTCTCAGTCGCGACTGCGACCACCGCGCGGGCCTTGATAAGCGCCGCCGCCTCGGCGATGGCGGCGTCGCCGAAGGGTAAGATGCGGGTGCTGTCGGTCGGACCGGACGCGTTCATTGGATCGCAGCCTAGCATGTTGCGTCGCAATATATAAGAGGGCCGCGATGAATAGCTTCGACATTGCCGCCTACCTGGAACGCCTTCACCTGCCCCAACCGGAGGCAGCCGATGCGGCTTCGCTGGAGGCCCTGCAACGTGCCCACCGTTTGGCGATCCCGTTCGAGAACCTCGACGTCATGCTGGGCCGAACAATCGCAATCGATAGCGACGCGGCGTTCGCCAAACTGGTGACCGCACGGCGTGGTGGTTATTGTTTTGAGCACAACCGACTGTTCCTCGACGCACTCGCCGCGCTTGGTTTCGCCGCGCGTCCGCAGCTTGCGCGGGTGTGGCTCGGAGCGACCGCCGTACCGCCGCGCACCCATGCGATCAGCATCGTTACGCTGCAAGGCGACGAATGGATCGCCGATGCAGGTTTCGGGGGTAGCTACACGCCGCCGATGCCGCTGGTGGAAGGTGCTGAAGCGCATGCGCCAGATGGCGCGCGCTTCCGTCTGACACGCGATGCCGAACACGGCTGGATGCTGTGGCGCGCCGGCGACATCGCCACGACAGACGGGCGCGGCGGAGGCGACGGCTTCCAGCCCCAGTACAGTTTCGTGGTCGGGCCGGCCTATGATTCGGATCTGGCGATGGGCAACTTGTGGGCTGCAACCGCACCGGGCAGCCGGTTCCGCACCACCAATGTCGTCAGCATCGTGCTGCCGAAGGGCTTCGCTTCGCTGACCGACCGCCTGTATCGCCGCCGTTCCGGCAACGACACGACGGAGGCGGAGATCACCGATCCGCGCGTTTACCGGATGCGGCTGAGCATGTTGTTCGGCATTGACCTGACCGCCGAAGATGTCGCGAAACTGGGTCTGTTTTGAGAGGCTAGATACCGGATTTACGATGCTACGCCGTTTGCCGACGCAGCTACCGCCTCGTGAGGGCGTTCTGAATGACGCTAGGTTTCCACGGCAACGCACTTCAGCCGATCAGGCGTCGACGCCCTCCAACATATCAGCGGCACTCAGTCCGAGCAGGCGGATGTGGTCACGGATCCGCGGCCAGCTATCGCGCAGGAATCGCGTGCGCTCGGCCTCGCGGAGTTGCTCGGCGGCACCGGGCAGCACGAACATGCCGACGCCGCGCCGCACCTCGACATAGCCATCGTCCTGGAAGGTCTGATAGGCCTTGGCGACGGTGAGCGGGTTGGCGCCGTGCTGCGCGGCGAGCGAGCGCACCGATGGCAACTGATCGCCGGCGCGGAAATCACCGCGAAGGATCGCGGCGACGATGATACCGCGCAGCCGGATGTAGACCGGGCTGTCGTCGTTGCTAAGCGCTGTCATGCCGCCCTAATACAGCAACCGTGCCGCCCGTCCAGCGGTCAGCCGCCCCATTCCGAGACGACCGCGCCCAGGTCCGGGCGTGGCCGCTCATCGAGCAGACGTTCGGGCGTGCCGAGGAACATGAACCCGGCGATCCGTTCCGGCGCGGCGCCGAACGCATCGCGCACCGCATCCGAATAGGCGGGCCAGCCGGTCAGCCAGCCGCCGACGAAGCCTTGTGCGTGCGCGGCATGGAGCAGGTTCATGCACGCCGCACCCGCCGACAGTTCCTGCTCCCACACCGGGATCTTGGATGTCGGGTGCGGCGCGGACAGAACGACCACCAGCGCAGGCGCCTGATGCGCGAACTGGACGAGCGCATCGACCTCAACCTTGGTCGCCTGCGGGCGCTCGGCGCGATAAGCGTCGGTGATGACTTGGGCGAGCTGGTCGCGCTGACCCTCACCCACCACCACGAAGCGCCAGGGGGCGAGCTTGCCGTGATCGGGCGTGCGCGCGGCAACCTGGAGGATGGCCTGCATCTGCTCGGCAGAGGGGCCGGGCGCGACCATGTCGCGCGGTTTGCCGGAGCGGCGGGTGGTGAGCAGCGAAAGCGGCGAATGGGTGTCGTTGAACATGCCGCCGTATGTAGCCTGTGCTTCCAAGTATTTACAGACCGGCGATTGCCGCTAGTTTCATCCGCTACCAACCGCCCCCATTCGAGCGGGCCGGACAGTCTTTGGGAGCGTATCGACATGGTGGACACCCCGACCGCGGACAGCCCGCGAGAGCCGGACATCACCCATATCAATCCGGCGGCGGGCGAGACGTGGTTCGGCCATCCGCGCCAGCTCGCGCGGCTGTTCACCACCGAGATGTGGGAACGGTTCGGCTATTACGGCATGCGTGCGCTGCTGACCTTGTACCTCACAAAGCATTTCGTGTTCGGCGATCGCGCCGCCACCGGGCTGTACGGTGGCTATACCGCGCTGGTGTATCTGACGCCGCTGGTCGGCGGTTATCTGGCGGATCAGTATCTCGGCGCGAAACGCGCGGTGAAGTTCGGCGCGCTGCTGATGGCGGTCGGTTATTTCGTGCTGTGTTTCGGCGGCCCGGCGGCGACGCCCTATGCGGTGGTCGACGGGACGCGCCACACGGTCGAGGTGACGACCACGGCCGGCACCGAGGCGCGCTACGTGGTCGACGGCGCGCAGCGGCTGCGCATCAAAGGGAACGACGACGGCAGCGTATCGCTGCTTCGCCAGAACGGCGCGGTCGCGCAGACCGTCGCCAAGGGGCATTTCGTCTCGGACGGCGAACGCAGCCCGTTCTACATCGCGGTATTGCTGATCGCATTGTCGATGGTGTCGGTCGGCAACGGCTTCTTCAAACCCAACATCTCGACGATGGTCGGCGAACTCTACGCGCAAGGCGACCGACGACGCGATTCGGGGTTCACGATCTTCTACATGGGCATCAACCTCGGTTCGCTCGGCTCGCAATTGCTGTGCCCGTGGCTGGCGGATGCGGTCGGCTGGTGGGCAGGCTTCGGGCTGGCCGCGATCGGCATGCTGTTTTCGTGGGCGCTGATCCAGTTCAACGGCGGCAAGCTCGGCGGCTACGGCGAGCCGCCAGCGGGCATCGCGGCGGGTACGGTCAAGGATCGCGCGCTCGGCATCTATGCCGCCGCGCTAGTTGGCGTACCGATCTTCTACCTGTTGTTCGTCAACCTGATGAACGCGGAGCCGCCGGTGCCGGGCTCTGGCTTTGTCGGCTATGTCGCGTCCCTGTCGTTGATGGGTAAATTGCTGTTCGGCACGTTCCTGGTGTCGGTGCCGGGCATTCTGATCTGGTCGTTCATCGCAGGCTCGCGCAAGGAATTCCAGATGATGCTGGCGGCGATGGTGCTGGTCACCTTCAACGTGATCTTCTGGACGTTGTTCGAGCAGGCCGGATCGTCGTTGACCTTGTTCGCGGATCGCAACACCCAGCCTGAGCTGTGGGGCATCCCGATCTCGGCCGGGCAGACGCAGTTCTTCAACGCGTTCTTCATCGTTACGCTCGCGCCGGTGATGAGCTGGCTGTGGACGAGCCTCGCCAAGCGCGGGCTCGAGCCATCGATTCCGGTGAAGTTCGGCCTCGCGCTGGTCGGCGTCGGCCTCGGCTTCCTGTTCCTGGTGTGGGGGACGACGTTTGTCGGGCCGGACTTCAAGGTCGCGATGTGGTGGCTGGCCGGCCTGTACCTGATCCATTCGGTCGCGGAGCTGTGCATCTCGCCGGTCGGGCTGTCGATGATCACGAAGCTGTCGATCGCGCGCGTGGTCGGGCTGATGATGGGCGTATGGTTCCTGTCGATCTCGGTCGCACAATATGTCGCGGGCGTGGTGGCGCAGTTCGCCAGCGTGGAGACGGTCGGCGGCGAAGTGACCAACCTGAAGGTCAGCCTCGACACCTATGTGCGGGTGTTCGTGACGATTTCCGAAGTGGCGATCGTATTGGGCGTGGTGTTGTTGCTGCTGTCGTGGCCGCTCAAGAAGTGGATGCACGGGGTAAAGTGACGCCCCCGCCCTCTCGCGCTGGCCGCCCGCCAGCGCTATCAGGGCGGTAATCCACCCTTGGAGCGACGCATGGCACGCAAGTATTTCGGCACCGACGGCATCCGTGGCCTCACCAACAAGAGCCCGATGACGGCGGCGATGGCGATGCAGGTCGGCATGGCGGCGGGTGCGCACTTCCGGCGCGGTGACCACCGTCACCGCGTGGTGATCGGTAAGGATACGCGCCTGTCGGGCTATATGCTCGAAAACGCGATGGTGGCGGGGTTTACGAGCGTCGGCATGGACGTGGTGCTGGTCGGACCGATGCCGACGCCGGCGGTGGCGATGCTGACGCACGAGATGCGCGCCGATCTTGGCGTGATGATTTCGGCCAGCCACAATCCCTATCAGGATAACGGCATCAAGCTGTTCGGGCCGGACGGCTACAAACTGTCCGATGCCGACGAACTCGCGATCGAAGCGCTGATCGACGGCGAGGTGCCGCTTGCCGCCGCCGAGGAGATCGGGCGCGCGCGGCGCGTCGAGGATGCGCGCGGGCGCTATATCCACGCCGCCAAGCTGACCTTCCCGCCCGGGCTGACGCTCGACGGGCTCAAGATCGTGGTCGATTGCGCGAACGGAGCCGCCTATCAGGTCGCGCCCTCCGCGCTGTGGGAACTGGGCGCGGAGGTGATCGCGATCGGCGTGACGCCCAACGGCAAGAACATCAACGACGGCGTCGGCTCGACCGCGCCGCAACTGCTGTGCGAGACGGTGGTGGCGAGCGGCGCGCATATCGGCATCGCGCTCGACGGTGATGCCGACCGGCTGATCGTGGTGGACGAAACCGGCAAGGTGATCGATGGCGACCAGTTGATGGCGACGATCGCGAGCGGCTGGGCGCGCGCCGGGCGGCTGCAACAGGGCGGTCTGGTCGCGACGGTGATGTCCAACCTCGGGCTGGAGCGGCACCTCGCCACGCAGGGCATCAAGCTGGTGCGCACCAGCGTGGGGGATCGCTACGTGCTCGAGGCGATGCGCGCGCAGGGGTATAACGTCGGCGGCGAGCAGTCCGGTCACATCATCCTCGCCGATTATGCCACCACCGGCGACGGGCTGGTCGCGGCGCTCCAAATCCTCGCCGAACTGGTGCGCGCGGGCGTGCCGGCGAGCGAGCTGCTCCACCGCTTCGATCCGCTGCCGCAATTGCTCAAGAACGTGCGCTTCTCGGGCGGCAAGCCACTCGAGGCGGAGAGCGTCAAGGCGGTGATCGCCGAGGCCGAGGCGGAACTGGTCGGCAAGGGCCGGCTCGTCATCCGCCCGTCTGGCACCGAGCCGGTGATCCGCGTGATGGCGGAGGGCGACGATCTCGCCCAGGTCGAGCGCGTGGTCGACCGGATCTGCGACGCGGTGCGCGTGGCGGCGGCCTGACATGCTGGAGATGCGCCCCGATTGCGAACGCTGCGGCGTCGACCTGCCCGCCAATGCGGCGGGCGCGTTCATCTGCTCGTTCGAGTGCACCTTTTGCGCCGAATGCGCCGAGGATCTCGACGATCGCTGCCCGACCTGCGGCGGCGAGCTGATGGACCGGCCCGCGCGGGTCGGCAAGGCGCTGGCGGGCAACCCCGCCTCGACCGTGCGCCGCTTCAAGGGGCATGCGTGACGACACCGCGGATCCTCATCATCGCCGGATCGGATTCGGGCGGCGGTGCCGGGATACAGGCCGATATCAAGACGGTGACGATGCTCGGCGGGCACGCAATGACGGCGATCACCGCGGTCACCGCGCAGAACACGCTGGGGGTGCAGGCGGTGATGCCGGTGCCGGCGGAGATGGTGGCGGCGCAGATCGCGGCGTGCGTTTCGGACATCGGCGTCGATGCGGTGAAGATCGGCATGATCGGATCGGCGGAGATCGCGCATGTCGTGGCGGATGCGATCGCAGGCTTGCGGGTGCCGGTGGTGTTCGATCCGGTGATGGTGGCGACCAGCGGTGCGTTGCTCGCGGATGACACGACGGTGGCGGCGTTCGCACGGCTGATGCGGCTGGCGAGCGTGGTGACGCCGAACCTGCCCGAACTGGCGACGCTGGGCCGCGATGCCGAAGCGCTGGCGGCGAACATAGGCACAGCGGTGCTCGCCAAAGGTGGCCACGGCGATGGCGACATGCTGACCGACCGGCTGGTCGGACCGGATGGCGAGATCGCGCGGTGGAAGAGTCCACGCATCGACACGCGCCACACGCATGGCACCGGCTGCACGCTCGCCTCGGCGATCGCGGTCGGGCTGGCGCGCGGGGCAACGCTGCCCCGCGCGGTCGAGCGCGCGCGGGCGTTCGTGCGGCTGGCGATGCTTGGCGCGGCCGGCCTTGGCGGCGGACATGGGCCGATGGCGCAGCAGAGCGTGCGGCTCGATCGTGATGGCCCCAACCAGATCACGCTGCCGCTCACCGACTTTGCGTCGAGTGCTGCCTTCTACGAAGCGCTCGGCCTGACCCGCATCGTCGATGCCGCCCCGCGTTATGCACGCTTCGAGAGCGCGAACGGCGTCACCGTCTCGATCGAGGCGGCGGAGGAGATGCCGAACGGGCCGATGCTGTACGTCGAATGCGACGACCTCGACGCCGCCCTCGCCGCGCTGCGGGCGACCGGCGCGTTGGTGAGCGATCCGCAAGACCAAAGCTGGGGCTGGCGCGAGGCGCGCACGCTCGACCCCGCAGGCAACGCGATCTGCCTCTACCGGGCTGGTGAGGCGCGGCGGTTTCCGGCATGGCGGATCCCCTGATGCCGACGCGGAAACGCCCCCTCCCCAAGCCGAGTTTAAAACACGAGAAGCTATGCCTCGCTCCCGTCGTCGGCGTGGACGAGGCGGGGCGCGGGCCGCTCGCCGGGCCGGTGGTGGCGGCGGCGGTGATCCTGCCCGCCAAGGCCATTCCGCGCGGGATCGACGATTCGAAGAAGCTCCCCGCCGCCGAACGCCTGCGGCTGCATGACCGGTTGCAGGCCTGCGCACAGATCGGCATCGGCATCGTCGAGCCGGACGAGATCGACACGCTCAACATCTACTGGGCAACAATGAAGGCGATGACGCTGGCCGTAGAGGCGCTCGGTTGCGCGCCCGGCCACGTGCTGGTCGACGGCAACCGTCTGCCGCGCTGGAGCTTCGCCGCCACGCCGATCGTATCGGGCGACGCGATCAGCCTGTCGATCGCCGCCGCCTCGATCATCGCCAAACATACCCGCGACACGATCATGCGCGCGCATCACGACGCGCATCCGCATTACGGCTGGATCACCAATCAAGGCTATGGCGCGCCCGAACATCTGCGCGCTTTGCGCGAACACGGCCCCTCGCCGCTGCACCGCCGCAGCTTCGCTCCGGTCGCGCAGGCCGCGGTTGCGTTCGCGCCAGCCGTCGCGGCGGAATAGCGAGCGGGCGGTTGGGTGGTCGCGGTGGCGACGGGTTCGCGGGAGGTAGAGGAAACGCGCACGTTTGGGAGTGATGCTGTCGCGCGATCCCTTGCGGTTCCCGTTCTGTCGGACACCTGCTATCAGCGCTCGTCTTGTGAAAGTTCCGCCATGCTTCGCACGTTAACGTCGGCCGCGTTCTTGCCGGTGGCGATCTGCTCTCTGGCTCTTGCCGCTCCTGTGCTGGCGTCGCCGGGGCCGCCTCCGCCGGGCTATATCGTCGAAGCGGCCAAGCACCTTGTTCCCACACAAACGGCGGCGACATTCGATGGCTATGCTGACGAGTTGGCAGGCGACGTAACAGTGTGGGTCGATGGCGAGAAGATCGCATCGAACAAAGCCGATTGGCTCGTGATGGAGCGTCGCAGGGTTGGGAAGGTCGACCGACGTGTCTTGGGGTATGCGGTTGGGTACAACACGATCCTTGTCTTCGATCAGTTCGACGACAGGTCCGCCTTACCAGATAATCCCGACATAATTTTCGACTCACGTTTCCTGACGCGCGCAGTCCAGTATCGTTTTGGACCTGACCACATGATCCATGTGATACGTGTCTCGCAAACCGAAGGCGTGCTGCAGAAGCCGTTCTGAGCGAGCGTATCGCCATCCACCAACATCCGACACTGCGGCTGCATCGGAACAGGTCGCTATCCAGGCCGGGCCGCACAGCGGTGGCGCGTAGGGGAAATAGCTACGCCATTTCAGTGAGTCTTTCGCGCCACACACCATCCCTTGGGCCTGTGGATAACTCCACGACTCAATATGTGGATAAGTCTCGGAATGTTCCGCCGTGTTAACGCTTTAGCAGTGATTCCCATTAACCAATGTTCGCTTGACGCGAGTCCCGCGATCCGCAGGAAGGGGCGGAATGGAACACGGGGATACGGGCATGGGGCTGTTGGAAAAGGTTAAGACGCGCGGCGCGAAGCCGGTTGTGGCAGCGCCTGCGGAACTGCCGCTCGACCGGATCATCCAGCGTGATTGCATCTCCGCGATGCGCGCCCTGCCGGCCGCGTCGGTCGACATGATCTTCGCCGATCCGCCCTATAACCTGCAACTCGGCGGCGACCTGTCGCGGCCAGATGGCAGCCATGTCGATGCGGTGACGGACGAATGGGACAAGTTCGACAGCCTCGGCGCATATGACAAGTTCACCCGCGCTTGGCTGGCCGAGGCGCGGCGCATCCTGAAACCGAATGGTTCGATCTGGGTGATCGGCAGCTATCACAACATCTTCAAGGTCGGCTCCGCGATCCAGGATCTCGGCTACTGGATCCTCAACGATATCGTCTGGCGCAAGTCGAACCCGATGCCGAACTTCAAAGGCACCCGCTTCACCAACGCGCACGAGACGCTGATCTGGGCGTCGATGGGCGAGAAGGCGCGCTACACGTTCAACTATCGCAGCATGAAGACGCTGAACGACGAACTCCAGATGCGCAGCGACTGGGAGTTCCCGGTTTGCGGCGGCCCGGAGCGGTTGAAGAAGGATGGCCACAAGGTCCACCCGACACAGAAGCCCGAGGCGTTGCTGTATCGCATCCTGCTGGCGTGCACCAAGAAGGGCGACGTGGTGCTCGATCCTTTCTTCGGCACCGGCACCACCGGCGCGGTGGCCAAGCGGCTCGGCCGGCACTGGATCGGCATCGAGCGCGAAGACGCTTATGTCGCCGCCGCACAGGAACGGATCGATGCGGCGCTGCCGCTGGACGAATCCGCGTTGACGACGATGCAGTCGCCCAAGGCCGCGCCGAAGGTGGCGTTCGGCGTGCTGGTGGAAAACGGCTACCTCACCGCCGGCGCGGTGCTGTTCGACGCCAAACGCAAGCACCGCGTGCTGGTGCGCGCGGACGGCAGCGTGGCAAGCGTGTGCGGCACGCATATCGGATCGATCCACAAGGTCGGCGCCGGCGTGCAGGGCGCGCCTTCGTGCAACGGCTGGACCTACTGGCATATCGAGACGGCGGGCGCTTTGCAGCCGATCGATACGCTGCGGCAAACGTATCTGCTGGCGACGCAGCCTTAAGGGGGGGCTGGCAACTCTACTCTGGCCTTCACCGGGTAAGGTAGCAGGGGTCGACGGCATCTCGACACGAACCGCTCCGCCGGATTACGGCTACCGCCATGACCTTGCACCTGCGCCCTACCCAGTTCGTCGATACACCCGCCACGCACCCCGACGGCGGCGTGGCGCGGCTGGCAGGGGGGATGCTGTGGTTCGCCGCGTATGAGGTGATCGAGAGGTCGCGGCGCAGGACCGTGCCCGTCGCCGAGATCGCCAACCTGGGACCGGGCGCCGCCGCGATCCACGCGCGCATCACCGCGCCGCGCGCTGCGCTGACGATCGGGGAGCGCACGCTGCGGTTCGATCAGCCGATGGTAGCGGGCATCCTCAACGTGACGCCGGACAGTTTTTCCGATGGCGGCACGCTTCAGGACGATCCTGAAGCGGCCGCAGCGGCGGGGGTCGCGATGGCAGCGGCAGGCGCGGCGATGATCGACGTAGGCGGCGAATCGACCCGTCCCGGCGCCGCGCTGGTATGGGAGGGTGACGAAGCGAAGCGCGTCTCGCCGGTGATCGAGCGGCTGCTGCGCGCGGGCACCCTCGTGTCGGTCGACACGCGCAAGGGCGCGGTGATGGAGGCAGCGCTCGCGCTCGGCCCGGTGATCGTCAACGACGTGTCGGCGTTGCTCTGGGATGAGCGTGCCGCCGGCATCGTCGCGCGCGCGGACGCGCCAGTGATCCTGATGCACTCGCCCGATCCCAAACGCGGGCCACATGGCGGCGATGGATATGCGAACGTGCTGACCGAGGTGTACGACTGGCTGGAGGCGCGGATCGAGGCGGTGGTGGCGGCGGGGATCGACCGCGCCAAGGTCATCATCGATCCAGGTATCGGCTTCGGCAAGAGCCTGGCCGACAATCTCGCACTGATCAACGGGCTCGCGCTGTTTCACGGGCTCGGCTGCCCGGTCATGCTCGGGGTGAGCCGCAAACGGCTGATCGGTGCGCTGTCGGGCGAAGCACCGGTGGCTGAGCGGCTCGGCGGATCGATCTCGCTGGCGGTGAAGGGCGCGGAGGCGGGCGTACAGATCCTGCGCGTGCATGACGTCGCGGAGACGGTGCAGGCGCTGCGCGTGTGGCGGGGCCTGCGCGACCGTGCGCTGGTCGGCTGACACAGACGCACACCGAACCTTGCAAGCCGAATGGAGAGACCATGATCCTGTTATTGTTGGCCTTGGCATCAACCAAGCCGCCGGTGGTGGTAAGCGCGCTGACGACACGTCATCTCGCCGAGGATTGCCGGGGGAAGGACACCGATCCGACCGCCAATTTCTGCACCGGCTATATCATGGGCGTGTTCGACACGCTGTCGTCATCCTATCAGATATGCCCCTCGGCGGCGGACGTTTCCACGATCGATGCGGTCGCCGTGGCGCGCAAGTACATCCGCAAGAACCGAAAGGGGTGGAGCAGCGCCCCGTGGTTTGTCGTGCGAGAGGCTTTCGTGACCGCCTATCCGTGTCACACTGAACCCGACGCTCAGCCTAAGACCGCTCCCAAACCTGACGCCAAGGCCAAGCCGAAGCCAAGGCACCTCAAGCGGTCCCGTTAGCGGTCAGGCCGCGTTGTCGATGCCCAATTCACCCAGCTTGCGGTACAGGGTGGATCGACCAATGCCGAGCCTCCGCGCAACCTCTGTCATGCGGCCGCGATAATGGCCGATGGCGAGACGGATCACGTCCGCCTCGATCTCCTCCAGCGCGCGCAGATTGCCGTCGGCATGGAACAGCGTGACGCCGCCCGAAGTCGCCATCGGCGCAGGTCCGGGTACGCTGTGGCGTTGCGCGCTGAGCGAGGCGATCTGCGGAAAATCTGCCGAGGTAAGCGCGGCGCCGTCGCACAGCACGGCCGCGCGGAATAATGCGTTCTGAAGCTGGCGGACGTTGCCCGGCCAGTCGTATTTGCCGAGCAGCGCCAGCGCTTCGTCGGTGATGCCGAGCGGGCGCAGGCCGGGTTGCTGCGCGATGCGGGCGAGCAGGTGGCGGGCGAGCGCGGGGATGTCGCCCTGCCGTTCGCGCAAGGGTGGGATCGTCACCTGCACCACGTTGAGCCGGTAATAGAGGTCCTCGCGGAAACGACCGGCCTCGACCTCCTCGATCAAGGTTTTGTTGGTGGCGGCGATCACGCGCACGTCAACCTCACGGGCGTGACGCGCCCCGATCGGCTGGATATCGCCGGATTGTAGCACGCGCAGCAGTTTGACCTGCGCCTCCAGCGGCATCTCGCCGATCTCGTCGAGGAACAGCGTGCCGCCGTCCGCTTCCTGGAAACGGCCGATCTTGCGTTCGAACGCACCGGTGAAGGCGCCCTTCTCATGCCCGAACAATTCGCTTTCGACGAGATTGGACGGAATCGCGCCGCAGTTCACCGTCACCATCGGCTTCTTGCCGCGCGGGGATGCGGCGTGGATCGCCTCCGCCACCACCTCTTTGCCGACGCCGGATTCGCCCTCCAGCAGCACCGGCACGCGCGCGCGCGCCGCCTTGGCAGCGATGGCGAGTGCAGCGCGGAAATCGGGCGCGGAGCCGACAATCTCGTCGAAGGCGAGCAGCGCGGGGATCTTCTCGGTAAGCGGGCGCAGTTCGCCCGCCGCCTTGCCGGCGACCGCCGCGTCGAGCGCGCCGAGCAGCCGTTCGGGCGCGAGCGGTTTGACAAGGAAATCGGTCGCCCCCGCACGCATCGCGCCAACGGCCTGCGCGACCGAACCGTTGGCAGTGAGCAGCAACAGCGGCAACGCCGGACGCCGGCTTCGCAATTCGGCGATCAGCGGCGTGGCGTCGGCATCGGGTGCCCAATGGTCGAGCAGGATCGCATCGAGTTGCATCCCGTCCTGCGTGCCGAGCGTGGCGATCGCCATCTCCCCATCGGCGGCGAAGATCGCGCGCCAGCCGCGCCGCGCCGCGATCGCCGCAACGAGACGACGCTGCGCCGGCTCGTCGTCGATCAGCATCAGCAGGCGTTGCCCGTTACGCGTCATTCCCACACCCCAAGTACCCTTTGGAGCACCTCTGCTATACGATGAGGGTAAAAGCCGCCTTAAGCGCCCCATCGCGGGACTTGAGAGACAGGCCCACACAAGCTAAGCCTGTTGGGAGATAAGCATTGGGGAGATGCGACATGGCCGAAGACGGCGATATCAAGGTCCACGAAGCGACCTATTCGAAGGTGATCGGCCTGCTGAAATATGGCGCGGTGGCGTGCTTTCTGCTCGCCTTCGTCATCGTCTATTTCGCCCTCGCCCCTGCCAGCAAGTAACACGCAGGTGAAGATCGCCGTCCTGCGGGAAAGTGCCCCCGGTGAGCGTCGTGTCGCCGCCACGCCCGAAACCGTCAAGAAGTTCATCGCGCTCGGCGCATCCGTCGCGGTCGAGGCAGGTGCCGGCCTGACCGCCGCAATCGCCGATGCCGATTATGCCGCTGCCGGCGCGAGCGTGAGCGACCACGCAGGTGTGCTGGCAGGCGCGGGCATCGTGCTTGGCGTACAGGGGCCGGACCCGGCTGTGCTTGGCGGCGTGGCACCCGGCGCGCTGGTGGTGGCGGGGTTGAACCCGTTCGGCGATCGCGCGCGGATCGACGGCTATGCCGCCGCTGGTGTTGAGGCATTGGCGATGGAGTTCATGCCCCGCATCACCCGCGCGCAATCGATGGACATTCTGTCGTCCCAGTCCAACCTGTCGGGCTACAAGGCGGTCTTGGACGCGGCCGGCGAATATGGCCGGGCTTTCCCGATGATGATGACGGCGGCAGGCACGATCTCCGCCGCACGCGTGTTTGTCATGGGCGTTGGCGTGGCGGGGCTACAGGCGATCGCGACGGCGCGGCGACTGGGTGCGCAGGTGTCCGCCACCGACGTGCGGTCCGCCACGAAGGAGCAGATCCTGTCACTCGGTGCCAAACCGATCTTCGTGGAAAACGTGGCCGGGATCGATGGCGAAGGGACGGGCGGCTATGCCGGTGAGATGTCGCCCGAATACCAGGCGGCGCAGGCCGAGCTGGTGTCGGCGCACATCGCCAAACAGGATATCGTCATCACCACGGCGCTGATCCCCGGCCGCCCTGCCCCGCGGCTGATCTCCGCCGCACAGGTGGCGAGCATGAAGCCGGGCTCGGTGATCGTCGATCTCGCGGTCGAACAAGGCGGCAACGTGGAAGGTGCGGTCGCTGGCGAAATCGTGTCCGTCGGCGGCGTGAAGATCGTCGGCCACCGCAACGTTCCCAGCCGGCTGGCGGCGGACGCGAGCGCGCTGTTCTCGCGCAACCTGTTCAACTTCCTGTCGGCGTTCTGGGACAAGGACGCGGCCGCGCCGGTACTGGATGACGAGATCGGCGACGCGGTGCGGCTGACCCGTGGCGGTCAGGTCGTCAACGCGCGGTTGCTCACCTGATGGGGATTTTCAACGCCACCGCGATCGATCCGCATGATGTCGACAAGGCGCATGGCCATGCGCTGCTCGAGTCCGAGCGGGTGCTGTTCGCGTTCAAGACGGTTCGGGACTTCATCGTCTTCACCGAATGGCGGCTGCTCTACATCGACGTGCAAGGCATCACCGGGTCCAAGACTTCGTATCTGACTATCCCCTACCGCTCGATCACGTCATTCGCGATCGTCAGCGCGGGGACGTTCGACCTCGACGCCGAGATCAAGCTGTCGCTGTCGGGCCTCGCGCCGATCGAATTCAAGATCGGCCGCAGTTCCGATGTGCGCGGCTTGCAGACGTTGCTGGCAAGCAAGCTGGACCGATAGGAGCAAATCATGGACTTCATCTCGATCCTGTCGATCTTCGTCATGGCCTGCTTCGTCGGCTATTACGTCGTGTGGTCGGTCACGCCCGCGCTGCACACGCCGCTGATGGCGGTGACCAACGCGATCTCCTCGGTCATCATCGTCGGCGCGTTGATCGCGGCGGCGGCCGCCGGGATCGGTGCGGGCGGCGCGGTGTCGAAGTGGCTCGGGCTGGTCGCGGTGGTGCTGGCGAGCGTCAACATCTTCGGTGGCTTTGCGGTCACCGCGCGAATGCTGGCGATGTACAAGAAGAAGGAGCGGCCGGCGGCCGTTCACAAATAGGCGCCACCCAAGCCGATATC
Organism: Sphingomonas sp. GC_Shp_3; assembly: GCF_026540945.1. NCBI lineage: Bacteria > Pseudomonadati > Pseudomonadota > Alphaproteobacteria > Sphingomonadales > Sphingomonadaceae > Sphingomonas > Sphingomonas sp. GC_Shp_3. Next base: position 86,834 of record NZ_JALNUT010000011.1, on the reverse strand, counting down.
GCGGCTTGGATGGACGCCGCTCCGGCGCGGACGACCGGCGGATGCCGGCCCGGCGCGGGCATGACGAGGTAGGGGGAATATGGAACAGCTGACGGTCAATCCCTGGGCGGCACTCGCCTATCTCGTCGCGGGTGTGTGCTTCATCCTTGCGCTGCGTGGGCTGTCGAGCCCGGCGACGTCGCAGCGCGGCAACCGCTACGGCATCATCGGCATGACCATCGCGGTGGTGACGACCTTGATAACGCACGTTCCGATCGATCCGACCGTAACGCTCTTTGCTTCTGGCCCGCCCGCGTTTGGCGGCGTGGTGGACACGGTCACCGTCGTCGAAATCCTGATCGCGATCGGCATCGGCGCCGCAATCGGCCTCGTCACCGCGCGGCGGATCGCGATGACCGACATGCCGCAGCTCGTCGCGGCGTTCCACTCGCTGGTCGGCATGGCGGCGGTGCTGGTGGCGGCGGCGGCGTTTCTCAATCCGCAGGCGTTCGGCATCGCCGACATGGTAATCCCGATGATCGGCCAGCCGTTCCTGGTGATCCATCAGGTCAGCCGGATAGAGATGGGGCTCGGCATCGCGATTGGCGCGATCACGTTTTCGGGTTCGGTGATCGCCTTCCTCAAGCTCAACGGCAACATGGGCGGCGCGCCCATCCTGCTGCCCGCGCGCCACGTCATCAATCTCACCGTGCTGGCCGCGATCCTCGGTCTGGTCGCGTATTTCACGCAGGATCAGAGCGCGTGGGTGTTCTGGACGATCACCGCCCTCTCCTTCGCGATCGGCTTCCTGCTGATCGTCCCAATCGGTGGCGCGGACATGCCGGTGGTGGTGTCGATGCTCAACAGCTATTCGGGCTGGGCGGCGGCGGCGATGGGGTTCACGCTGCACAACAGTGCGATGATCATCACCGGCGCGCTGGTCGGATCGTCGGGCGCGATCCTCAGCTACATCATGTGCAAGGCGATGAACCGCAGCTTCATCAGCGTAATCGCGGGCGGCTTCGGCGCAGCGGTGGCAAGCGACGGTGGTGGCGCCAAAGTCGACCGCCCGTGGAAACGCGGCAGCGCCGAGGATGCCGCGTTCCTGATGCAACAGGCCGAACAGGTCATCATCGTGCCCGGCTACGGTATGGCAGTGGCGCAGGCACAACATGCTCTGCGCGAAATGGGTGACAAGCTGAAGGAACACGGTGTGCGGGTGAAGTACGCCATTCACCCGGTCGCGGGGCGTATGCCCGGGCACATGAACGTGCTGCTTGCCGAAGCGAACGTTCCGTATGACGACGTGTTCGAGCTGGAGGATATCAACTCCGAATTCGCACAGACCGATGTGGCCTTTGTGATCGGCGCGAACGACGTCACCAATCCCGCCGCGAAGACGGACAAGACCTCACCGATCTACGGCATGCCGGTTCTGGATGTGGAGAAAGCCAAGACCGTGTTGTTCATCAAACGCTCGATGGGTGGCGTCGGGTATGCCGGTGTCGATAACGATGTGTTCTATATGGACAACACGATGATGCTGTTGGCCGATGCGAAAAAGATGGTCGAGGAAATCGTCAAGTCGCTCGACTGACGACTGCCAGCGTCAGACATCGTGAGAAATTGCCACGAGATGTTGAAACATTCAGTTGAAAACGCCACCATCTCGTTACCAGGGAAGATGGCACACTGTATTTTGTCCTCTGTAACGGTGAGATCGCGTTCCGAGCTTTCGCTATTCGAACGAAATCAACGGTTAAATTCGTGAGAATGACCCATATCGGAGATTTTAGACCTGCTCCATTCTGGAGAAATGCGTACTTTAGCTATGGGGAAAAAGCAGGGAATCGATATGCATAGATGGGAAGGATGGGAAACCGCGCGGCCGCCGGCCGCTTCGGTCGCCGCACTAGTGATTGCCGATCACAATGCCGACGACGCGACCGCAGCAATCGACGCGGTCGGCACGCGCATGGTTGGACGGGTTGGCTGGGCGGAGGTGACGCAACGGCTCGACACGCAGGGTCCACTTCAACTGATCGCGCTCGATTGTGCGGGTGCCGACGATAACACGCTGGCGGCGGCGCTCCCGCTTATCGATCAGTTCGCACGTGACACCGATGCGCGCCTGGTTGCAACGATGGCCGACTCGCAGGTAGATCTGGTTGCGGCCAATCTGTTCGGTCCACATGTCGAGTTGCTCTGCGCGCCATCGCTCGCGGAGCGGGTCGCGGTCTACGCCCTGTCCGTATCGCAGGGCGGCAGCCACCGTTTGTCCGATTCGGCGCGCGATATCGAGGTGGTGCGCCTGCGCCGCTTGAACGAAGAGATCGCGCGTATTGCCGAAACCTTGGCTCGGCTCAGCCGTACCGACTCGGAACACTCGCCGCGGGGCCGGATCGCCGATCGCACGATGGGATATACTGCGCCACCCCCGGCCACCACGGGCGAGGCGCCTCCGGTCGCACCGCGCGAGGTGCGTGCCGCGATTCGGGCACGCCGACTGCGCGACCAGCACTTCGATGCCGGACTGTTCGAGGATCCGGCATGGGACATTCTGCTCGATCTGTTCGCAGCACAACTGGAACGCGCGCAGGTCTCGGTTTCGAGCCTGTGCATTGCAGCCGCCGTTGCGCCGACCACGGCGCTGCGCTGGATCGCCAAAATGACCGACGCTGGCATGCTGGTTCGCGTGCCCGACCCGTTCGATCGGCGGCGCGCCTTTATGGAGCTATCGACCGGATCAAGCGACGCGATGCGCAATTATCTGGGCGCCGTGAAGCGCGCCGGATTGCCGCTCGGATAATCCGCCTCCAGTCTTCGTACCGGCTGGCGTCGCCATGACGCCAAGCGTTGCGGTAGATATTGAGCTCTCATCTGCCCGCCCGGCCTCCTGCCGGGCGGGCATTTTCAACGATGATGCACCAAAGCGCGCAATGAAGAACCTGGATGGCTTGCACTATATCCCGCCATATACAATAAGCCACGTCAGCGCTTAATAAGAGCGTAGCGGATCCGCTGCGCCGAAAGGGGTTTCATGACACATCCGGTCCTCCGCGCCGCGAGCGCGGCGTTGTTGGCGTGCACGCCGGCCACCGCCCTAGCAGCGTCCGCCCCCGCACCCGCCGCAGAGGCTGCCGCTCAACCCACGAATGATGCCGACATCCTTGTCACCGCACGCCGCCGCCCGGAAGACCCGCAGACGATCCCGGGTTCGCTGTCCGTGGTGAGCGGTGCGCTGCTCGACCGGTCGTACACGGTCAACACGCAAGGGCTGTCGGTGCTGGTGCCGTCCCTCAACTACAGTTCGGCCAACCCGCGCAACACCGCCTTCACGATCCGTGGGCTGGGTTCGAGCGTAGTGGCGGTGAGCCAGGCGAACGACGGGCTGGAGCCGGGCGTCGGCTTCTATGTCGATCAGGTCTATCACGCGCGCCCGGCCACCGCCGCGTTCGATTTCAGCGATATCGATCATGTCGAGGTGCTGCGCGGGCCGCAGGGCACGTTGTTCGGCAAGAACAGTACCGCAGGCGCAATCAGCATCACCACGCGAGCACCCACCTTCACGCCCGAAGCATATGAGGAGGTGTCGATCGGCAGTCGCGATTACGTGCAGGCCAAGGCCGCCGCATCGGGCGCGCTGATCGGCGATACCGTCGCCGGCCGCATCTCGGCGGTCGTCACCGGGCGTGACGGTGTGATCCGCGACACGCGAACCGGCGCCGATCTCAACACGATCGGCAATCAGGCGGTGCGCGGGCAGTTGCTGATCAAGCCTACGCAAGCTCTTCAGGTGCGCCTCACCGCAGATTTCAGCAATTTCGAGAGTGATTGCTGTACACAAGTGTATCTGCGCGTCGCCCCCACCCTAAAGGCGGCGACGCGGCAATATGCCTATCTGGCCGCGCACGTGCCCGGCGGCGCATACACTCCGGCCAGCCTTAACCCCTATGATCGTGTGACCGATATCGACGCGGCGCTCGGCACCAACACCAACGAGGGCGGCGTCTCCGCGATCGCCGACTGGAACGTCGGACCCGTAACGCTCACCTCGGTCAGCGCGTGGCGGTTCTGGAACTGGGATGCGGCCAACGACCGCGACTATACGGGCATCCCCATCCAGACGACGCAGCACATCCCCTCGCGGCAGGACCAGTATAGCGAGGAACTGCGCTTCGCCTCGAACGGCTCCCACGCGATCAGCTATGTCGGCGGGCTGTATTTCTTTCGCCAGCGCGTGATCGGGCGGCCGATCTCGATCTACGGGCCGCTTGCCACCTATTGGTTGCTGGGGGGGCCGTCCGCCGCGCTGCCGGGCAATCTGCTCGACGGTTACGGCTCGGACGGGCGTACCGATTTTCAGTCGAACAGCTATGCTGCGTTCGGCGAGGTCAACTGGCGCCCGTTGCCGCGTGTCACGCTGACCGGTGGGCTGCGCTACACCTATGAGGAGAAGACCGGCAGCTATAACACCTTCACCTTCGGCGGCCCGAGCGGTCTCAGCCAGGCGCAGATCAACAGCCAACTGTCGATCCTGCGGGGCCAGTCGTACAATGCCAAGGTCGACGGCGGTGCCCTGACCGGCCGTGCCAGCCTGTCGTATGATGTCACCGGAGGCGTACTCGGCTATGCGAGCTTCGCGCGCGGCGCGAAGTCGGGTGGGATCAACATGTCGGGGCTGCCGCTCAACAACGCCGGGCTGCCGGCACTCGGCACGGCGGTGGTACGACCGGAGACCAACACCGCCTACGAAGTCGGCATCAAGACGCGGCTGTTCGACCGGCGGCTGATCCTCAACGTCGACGGTTTCTATACGCGGGTGACCGATTTCCAGGCGAACGTGACCGATACCGGTGCTGCGGCTGCGCTTCGCACCTATCTCGCCAACATTCCGCGTGTGAGCGTGAAGGGGTTCGAGGCGGATGCGACCGCGATCGTAATGCGTGGCTTCTCGTTACGGGGGTCGGTCGCCTACGCGGACGGCAAATATGATTCGTACCCCAACGCGCCCTGCCCGATCGAGCGGATCAGCAGCGCGACCACCGTCTGCAACCTGTCGGGCCGGCCGCTATCGAGCCTGCCGAGATGGACCGTATCGGCGGGCGGCGATTACACGTTGCCGGTACCGGGGCTGCATGGCGACGTCATCCTGCACGCCGATTCCGTGTCGCGCACAAGGCAATGTGGCGACCCGACCGATTCCGCGTACACGCTCATCAAGGGTTATACGTTGGTCAACGCCAGTCTCGGCTATCGCAACCGCGCCGGTTGGGAGATCGACGTGTTCGCGCGCAATCTGTTTAACGCCAACTACCTTCAGAACGTGACGATCCAGGCGGGCAATTCCGGGCTGATCCTCGGCACGCCGAGCGATCCGCGTACGATCGGGCTGACGTTCCGCGCGCGGCAGTAAGGCGTCAAGCGTTCGTGCCGAGAGATACGCGACGCGGTAAGGCGGCAGAGCGCCGCCGCGACATGCTCGCGCGCCTCGTCACTGACCGCCTCACTCTCGGCGAGGATGCGCGTGGCGCAAACCAGCCGCCCGATAACAAACGCCGACATCATCAACAAGGATCTGCTGGCGTTCGTGAAGGGCTGATCCGGCAATGCGGGCGCGGCGCAAACGTGCCGCACGCTACGTCATCGCGCACCGCGAGAAATGAATTTCAGGCGCGCGCCGGCAAGGCCCAGTCGATCGGCGCGCGGCCATGCTCGCGCAGGAACGCGTTGGCCCTGGAGAACGGCCGGCTTCCCAAAAACCCGTTGTGCGCCGAAAGTGGCGACGGATGTGCCGATTTCAGCACGAGATGCCGGCCGCCGCGTGACACGTCGTCGATGAACGCCGCCTTCTTCTGCGCGTAATTGCCCCACAGCATGAAGACCACCGGATTTGGCGAGGCCGCCACCACGCGGATCACCGCATCGGTGAACCGCTCCCAGCCTTTGCCCTGATGCGAGGCGGCAGCCCCCATCCGCACGGTCAGTACCGAATTGAGCAGCAGCACGCCCTGCTTCGCCCAATGTTCAAGGAAGCCGTGATCGGCCCGCACGATGCCGAGATCGGCATGCAGTTCCTTGTAGATGTTGACCAGACTCGGCGGCGTGCGCACGCCCGGTTGCACCGAGAAGCACAAGCCATGCGCCTGCCCCTCGCCGTGATACGGGTCTTGCCCGAGGATGACGACGCGCACCTCCTCGGGCGGCGTCAGGTCGAGCGCACGGAACCAGTCCTCAGACTTGGGGAACACGCGCGCGCCAGCAGCTTTCTCGTCCGCGAGGAAGCACCTCAGCGCAGCCATGTACGGGCTGTCCAACTCGCCCCGCAACGCGGCGAGCCAAGCGGAGTGGAGGGTAATCTGGTCGCTCATCGACAAACGCGTGGCCGATGGCGCGCGCGCCTGTCAATCGTCAGCCGGGCTCGCCCATGTCGGCAGGGGGATGCTCGGGATCGAAGTCGGACGTCTTGGCGTCACCATATGCAACCAGATCGGAGGAAACCGATACACTATACGCCGGCATCGGCTCGACGCGTGGTGGCGCGACCGGGATCGGCGCGGTGATGACGATAGGCACCGGCGCGGACGCGTTGCTCGCCCCCGTCGCTACGATCGTCCCGGCAGCGTGCACGGCCGGCGAGACCATGCCGCCGAGATGGGGTGTAGCAACGGCAACCACGGCGAGAAACCCCGCGAACCCAGCGAGTTGATGTGACACGTGCGACCTCTGTATTTTCCAGATTGTGTGCACTGGCTTAGTGGTCGCGATCTAAAGAGCCGCTTACAAGCTGCGGTAAAGAAAGGTTTGTTTCGCGCCTACGCAAACCTCCGCGATGGCGGCTTTTCCCACTGGTCCGCCCTTCGAACCCATCAGAGAATTGCATCCAATTTCAATCTTTTGCGCCGTCTCCGCCGCAACTCCGCGCGGACGTGCTGCGGCAAGCTCTTGGTCCGGCATCCGTGTTCGTGCGGAGTGTCGTTTCCCCAGCCGCAAAGCAGCGACGGTGGCGCGTCGATCACCCGGTTCGGGCGATCTCGCGCCAGCCGATGTCGCGCCGGCAGAAGCCGCTCGGAAAGTCGATCACGTCGAGCGCGGCGTAGGCGGCGGTCTGCGCGGCCTGTACGTCAGCGCCGCTCGCGGTGACGGCCAGCACGCGGCCGCCGGCTGCGACGAGTTGCCCCTCAGCCAACCGCGTGCCCGCCTGGAATATCTTCGCGCCAGTCGCCTCCGCCGAGACCACGCCGCCGATCGTGCCGCCGGACTGAGGCGTGCCGGGATAGCCGCGTGCCGCCATCACGACCGTCAGCGCGGTGTCGTCCGCGAAACGCGCGGGCCCACGCTCGCCAAGCCGTCCTTCCGCGACGGCAAGCAGCACGTCGAGCAGATCCTCCTCCAGCCGCATCATCAACACCTGGCATTCCGGGTCGCCAAAGCGCGCGTTGTATTCGATCAGCTTCGGCCCGTTGGGTGTCAGCATCAGCCCGGCATAGAGCACACCCGAAAACGGCGTCCCCTCCGCCGCGAGCGTGCGGACAGTAGGCCAGATGATCTCTGCGATCGCGCGGGCCTCGAGGTCGGGCGTCAGCACCAGGGCGGGGCTGTAGGCGCCCATGCCGCCGGTATTGGGGCCGGTATCGCCATCCCCAACCCGCTTGTGATCCTGCGCGGAGCCGAACGGCAGGATCGCCGTGCCGTCGGTCAACACGAACAGGCTGGCTTCCTCACCTTCGAGGAACTCCTCGATCACCGCCTCACCGCCGGGTGCGGAGAACAGGTCGTTCAAGGCGGCTTCGGCCTGCTCGCGCGTCTCGGCGACGGTCACGCCCTTGCCTGCCGCCAGCCCATCCGCTTTCACCACCACCGGCACGCCAAACCGGTCAAGCGCGGCCAGTCCATCGTCCAGCGATGCGACGTGCGCGTAACCGGCGGTCGGGATGCCGGCGCGGTCGCACAGCGCCTTGGTGAAGGCCTTCGATCCTTCCAGCCGCGCCGCCGCCGCCGAGGGGCCGAACACCGCCACGCCCGCCGCCCGCAGCGAATCTGCGAGGCCGTCGACCAGCGGCGCCTCAGGGCCGATCACGACCAGTTTGATCGACTGCGCTGCCACGAAATCCACCACCGCCGCGTGATCGGTCACGTCGAGCGCGACGATCCGCGCATGCGCCGCAATGCCCGGATTGCCCGGTGCGGCGAACAGCGTATGGAGGCGCGGCGATTGCGCGAGCTTCCAGGCGAGCGCATGTTCGCGGCCCCCCGAGCCGATCAGCAGGACATTCATGGCGGACCCTTTTTACGACACCCAGACGCGGCTGGTAGCCGACGACGTGCCCGGCGACAACGCCGCGCCGCTGTCGGTCGGCGAACTGGCGGCAAAGCTGAAGCGCGTGGTGGAGACGGAGTTCGGCCATGTTCGGCTACGCGGCGAAATCTCTGGCTACAAGCGCGTCGCCTCGGGCCATGCCTATCTCAGCCTGAAGGATGACGGCGCGGTGATCGACGGCGTGATCTGGAAGGGACAGGTGAATATGCTGCCGTTCCAGCCGCAGGACGGTATCGAGGTAATCGCAACCGGGCGGATCACCACCTATCCCGGCCGCTCCAAATACCAGATCATCATCGAGCGGATGGAACTGGCCGGCGAAGGCGCGCTGATGGCGCTGCTGGAAAAACTGAAGGCGAAGCTCGCTGGCGAAGGGCTGTTCGAGACGACCCGGAAAAAACGCCTGCCTTACCTGCCGCGCGTGATCGGCGTCGTCACCTCGCCGACCGGCGCGGTGATCCGCGACATCATCCACCGGCTGGAGGATCGCTGCCCGAGCCACGTCATCGTCTGGCCGGTAAAGGTGCAGGGCGAAGGCTCGGCGGCGGACGTAGCGGCGGCGATCCGGGGCTTCGACGCGATCCGGCCGGGCGGTCCGGTGGCGCGGCCCGATCTCGTCATTGTCGCGCGGGGCGGTGGCTCGATCGAGGATCTGTGGTCGTTCAACGAAGAAGTGGTGGTGCGCGCGATCGCGGACTGCTCGATCCCGATCATCTCGGCGGTCGGCCATGAGACGGATACGACGTTGGCGGACTACGCCGCCGATCTGCGCGCACCGACGCCGACCGCGGCCGCCGAAATGGCGGTGCCGGTGCTGGCCGACCTGCGCCTGACCATCGCCAGCCACGGCCAGCGCACCGAGAAGTGCGTACGCCGCTATCACGAGCGCAACCGCGAGCGGCTCGATGCGCTGGTACGGGTTATCCCGAAACGCGATGCCTTGCTCGGCCCGCAGCGGCAGCGCGCCGACGATTTGGGCGCACGGCTGGACCGGGGGCTGGAACGGCGGGTGACGGTGTCGCGCGGGCAGCTCGACCGATCGGCCGGCGCGCTTCGACCGGCGGTACTGGAGCGCCAGCTGGAGGGCGCGCGCGACCGGCTGGACCGGACGTGGCGACTGGCCCAATCGCTCAACCCCGATGCGCTGCTCGATCGCGGCTATGTCCGCGTGACCGCGCGGCCGGGCGGCGAGACGCTCGTTTCCGGCGTGGCGGCGCGTGCGGCGGGCGCGGTGACGCTCCACTTCCGCGATGGCGCGATCGACGCCAAGGTTGAGCGCGCCGGCGGCAAAGCCTATGACCGCAAGCCCGAACCGGCCCAGCCCGACCTGTTCTGACAAGAGACGTTGCCATGCTGATGCCCAACACCGATCGCCTCGCCCGCCTGCACTACATGGCCAACGGTTTTCGCGTGCTGACGCCCGGCGATCACGTTGTGTGCGCTGCGAGTGGCGCGCAAATCGCCCTGGAGGATCTGCGCTACTGGAGCGTGGCGCGGCAGGAAGCCTATGCGACCGCCATCCTCGCCACCGAATCATTGAAGGCTTGATGCGCCGCGCAGGCATCGGCGCGAGCCTCACCATCCTGCTGCTCGGCAGTTGCGCGATCGTGCCGCCCGTTGACGCAGATGTGCGGCCACTCCCCGTCGATCCGGTCATCCACGCGCCAGACGTCCAGCCGCCGCGACCTGCCGAGCCGGTAACGTTCAGCTACGCCGGCACCATGACGCAGGGTGGTCTGGTGATCGGTATCGCCCCAGCCGGTACGACGCAGCTGACGGTGAATGGCGCGAACGTCGCCGTCGCTCCGGACGGCCGCTTCGTGTTTGGGTTCGACCGCGACGCCGGCCCGTCCACCACTCTGGTTGCGACGCTTGCCGACGGGCGCCAGGTGCGCGACGAAGTGACGGTCGCGCCGCGTGACTGGAACATCTCCCGGCTGTCGACCTTGCCCAAGTTCCCGGTGCCGGAAGCGGAAATGGCGCGGATTCGTCCGGGCGAACTCGCACAGATCGCCGCGGCCCGGCGCGTTCAGACCGATGCACAAGGCTGGCGTCAGCACTTCCTCTGGCCAACGACCGGACGAATCTCCACATTGTTCGGCTCGCAGCGCATCTACAAGAACGGCGAGGCGGGTGCGTACCATTCCGGTGTCGATATCGCGAAACCCACCGGGACGGTGGTACTTAGTCCTGCCGACGGCGTGGTGATCCTGGCAGCGGATCACCCCTTCACGCTGGAGGGCAATCTGTTGATGATCGATCACGGCATGGGACTGAACACCGCCTTCCTGCATCTGTCGCGGATCGACGTACATGTCGGCGACCACGTCCGCCGCGGGCAGGCGGTCGCGCTTTCGGGCGCGACCGGGCGTGCTACAGGGCCTCACCTGCATTGGGCAATCCGCTGGCGCGACGCCAAACTTGACCCGCTGCTGATCGCCGGGCCGATGCCGCATCCGGGATAGCGCGACGCCGATGCTACGTAAAAAGCCCGATGTGGCATAATTACTACAAAGAATGTGAATCACACATATTCACAGTACAGAAGCTTTACAGCCACTCCGGCCCCGTTATGCCTCCTTCATCCGCTCCGGGATCGACCTGAACAGGTTCGAGGGGGGCTTTGTATCTCCCGCATCGTCGATACGGCGGGCGGGGGGTCGCACAGGGGGTATATGATTTTGCATTCGACTCTGAAGAACCGTCTGCTCGTCGGCGCTGCCTCGCTCGGCGCGCTGGCTGCGTTTGCTGCGCCTGCGTTTGCACAGGATCAGGCTGCACCCGCGACACTGCCTTCCGACGCGCCCGCAACCGGGCCGGCAGCCGCGCCGACCGATGATATCGTGGTTACCGGCTCGCTGTTCCGTCGCACCAACACGGAAACGCCGTCGCCGGTTACCGTGCTGACCACCGAAACCCTGTCGCGTGCCGGCATCACCAACATCAACGACGCGGTGCGCTCGATCTCGGCCGATGGTGCTGGTTCGATCTCGACCGGCTTCACCAACGGCTTCTCGGCCGGCGGCGCCGCCGTCTCGCTGCGCGGTCTCGGCGTTTCGTCGACGCTGGTGCTGATCGACGGCACGCGTTCGACCAACTTCCCGCTGAACGACGATGGCCACAACGCCTATGTCGACCTCAACTCGATCCCGTTCAGCGCGGTCGAGCGCGTCGAGGTCCTGAAGGACGGCGCATCGTCGAGCTACGGCGCTGACGCGATCGGCGGCGTGGTCAACATCATCATGAAGAAGCACTTCACCGGCCTCGCCGGCACGGTCGAAGGCGGCGTGACCGAGAAGGGTGACGGCGCACGCTATCGCGGCAACCTGACTGCAGGCTACGGCGACTATGACGAGAAGGGCTGGAACTTCTACGTCAACGGCGAATACCAGAAGGATCAGCCGATCTCCGCCACATCGCGTGGCTTCCCGTACAACACCAACGATCTCAGCTCGATCGGCGGCCTCGACAACAACACCGGCGACAGCTCGCTGACGACGCAGTCGACCAACGCGGTCGTGCGCCGTGCGCCGCAGACCGATCTCAACAACCCGTTCGCGGGCGGCGTGGCGACTGGCACCTACACGCTGCTCGGCGGCACCGCGGCATGCAACTACGGCACCTTCACGGTCGCAGGCGCAGCGGGCGGTACGGGCTGCAAGCACGATTACGGCAAGGAATATGGCACGCGCTACAACGACATTCAGCCGTCGCAGGAGCGTTACAGCTTCACCGGTCGGCTGAGCTTCCGCGTCGCGCCGACTGTAGAAGGCTATTTGACCGGCAGCTACTCGCACAGCGAAGTCACGATCGGTCGTCAGCCAAGCGGCATCCGCCAGACTCAGCCTTACGGTGCCTCGCCGACGCAATCGTCCAGCAACCCAGGTATCGTTCTGCCGGTGTACATCTGCTCCACCGGCGTAAACTGCGCCACAGCAAGCGACCGCACGCTGAACCCCAACAACCCGTATGCAGCGGCTGGTGCGCTTGATCCCGCCAACAACGCAGCCCGCATCTATTATGCATTCGGCGACATCCCCGTTTACAGCAAGCGCGACAACGAGGTGTTCCGTGGCGCGTTCGGCCTGAACGGCGACATTGCTGGGGACTATCACTGGAAGGTTGATGCGGTCGGCGCACGCGACAACTTCTCGATCGAGAACCACGGCGTGCTCGACATTGCCGGGCTGAAGAAGGCGGTCAACACCGGCGCGTACAACTTCGTCAATCCGGCGCTCAACACGCAAGCCGTGCGCGACATGATCGCGCCGGTTTATACCACGCCGTCGCATACCTCGCTGATCTCGGTTGACGCATCGATCGCCAAGGATCTGTTCGCGCTGCCGGGTGGCAATCTCCAGGTCGCAGTCGGTGGTCAGTTCCGCCATGAAACCGAGGAAAACAACAGCAACAACCCGGGCCTGACCAAATACGCCAACACCTCGGCGGCATTCGGTACGCATGACGTGACGGCGGGCTATTTCGAGATCAACGCACCGATCCTGACCACCCTTGAGGTCAATGGCTCGGGTCGCTACGATCACTATTCGGAAGGGTTCAGCCACTTCTCGCCGAAGATCGGCGCCAAGTGGACGCCGATCAAGCAGCTGGCGATCCGCGGCACCTACTCGAACGGCTTCCGTGCACCGACTTTCGCGGAGAACAACCCGCTGTCGAGCTACGCCGGTTTCGTAACCGTCACCCCGCCCGCCTCCTTCCAGCAGGCGCATGGCGGCCTCATCACCGGCACCAACCCCAACACCAATCCCTATGCCCAGGCTTACAGCCTCGGCTCGGGTGCCACCGGCAACCCTAACCTCAAGCCTGAGAAGTCGCGTAGCTTCACCGGCGGCGTGGTGGTCGAGCCGGTTCGCAACGTCAGCTTCACGGTGGACTATTACAACATCAAGAAGACCGACGTGATCGTGACCGGTCCGGATGCCGCCATCGCGCGTGCGAACTATTTCGCGGGCACTGCGCTTCCGGCAGGGTACACCGTTTCGGCTGTCGATGCGCCCGATCCGCTGTTCCCGAACGCGCTGCCGCGAGTGCTCATCATCAACGTGCCGTTCGTCAATGCGGGCTCGATCAAGAGCTCGGGGCTCGACTTCGGCGCCAACGTGGGCGTTCCGATCACCGACACGATCAAGTTCACCAGCCGCCTCGATCTGACCTACGTGATCCAGTACGACCTCGATCCGGGCAACGGCAGCAAGATCCAGAAGTATGTCGGTACGCTTGGACCTTACGAGCTGTCGTCGGGCGCTGGCACGCCGCGCGTGCGTGGCAACTGGCAGAACACAATCGAGTTCGGTCCGGTCGCTCTGACCGCGACGACCTATTACGTGTCGCGGATCAAGGAAGTCGCGGCGGACGAGGGTGATGACCTCTCCTGCGCCGGCGGCAACCTTTATGGCACGGGTGACAAGTTCTGCTACGTCAAGCGGTTCATCTACGCCGACGTCAACGCGGCATTCCGCGTCAACGACGGCTTCACCCTCAACCTGTTCGTCGGCAACATCACCGGCGAGAAGGCTCCGCTCGCGCCGGCCTCCTATTCGGGCGCGAACTACCTGCCGACCTGGCACATGGCCGGCATCGTTGGTCGCAGCTTCCGGGCGGGCGCGAACTTCAAGTTCTGATCGCTTCCGATCTTACCTGAAAAACAAACGGGGCGGCTTCCTCACGGAAGCCGCCCCGTTCTTTTTGCCCAACGATGCGGTCAGGCTACGCTCAGTTCCAGCTTGCCGTCACCCTCGTCGACCCGCACCGTGGCGCCATCCTTCACGCCACCGCGCAGGATCAGATCGGCGAGTGGATCCTGCAAGTAGCGTTGCACCGCCCGCTTCAAGGGCCGCGCACCGTATACGGGATCGTAGCCGACGCGCCCCAGCCACGTGCGTGCACCCGACGTGAGATCGAGCGTCACCTTGCGATCGGCAAGCAGCTTGTCGATGCGCGACACCTGGATATCGACGATCGGCGCCATCTCGCTCTGCCCCAACCGGTGGAACAGCACGATCTCGTCGAGCCGGTTGAGGAACTCCGGGCGGAAGTGGCCGCGCACGATCTCCATCACCTGCGGCTCGACGGTGGCGACGTCCTGCCCGTCCTCCAGCGTGGTCAGCACCTGACTGCCGAGGTTCGAGGTCAGCACGATGATTGTGTTGGTGAAATCGACCGTGCGCCCCTGCCCGTCGGTCAGCCGCCCGTCATCGAGCACCTGGAGCAGCACGTTAAACACGTCGCCGTGCGCTTTCTCGACCTCGTCGAACAGGATTACCTGATACGGACGCCGGCGCACGGCTTCGGTCAGCACGCCGCCTTCCTCGTAACCGACGTAGCCGGGCGGGGCACCGATCAGCCGCGCGACTGCGTGCTTCTCCATGAACTCACTCATGTCGATCCGCACCATTGCCGATGGGTCGTCGAACAGGAACTCGGCGAGCGCCTTGGTCAGTTCGGTCTTGCCAACGCCGGTTGGTCCCAGGAACAGGAACGAGCCCATCGGCCGGTTGGGATCCTGCAACCCGGCGCGTGAACGCCGCACCGCGGTCGACACGGCGCGCACGGCGGCGGCCTGCCCGATCACGCGCTTACCAAGCGCTTCCTCCATGTGGAGCAGCTTCTCGCGTTCGCCCTCCATCATCCGGTCGACCGGGATCCCGGTCCAGCGGCTGACCACGCCGGCGATGTCGTCGGCGGTGACTTCCTCGCGCAGCATCGCGCCCTTGGTTGCGCCCTGTGCCTCCGCCACCTGACGCTCCAGCGCGGGGATGCGTCCGTAGGACAGTTCGCCCGCCCGCGCGAGATCGCCCGCGCGTTGCGCCTGCTCCAGTTCAAGTCGGGCTGCGTCGAGCTGCTCTTTCAGCTTTGACTCAGCTGCGATCTTGTCCTTCTCGCCCTGCCAGCGTGTGGTCAGTTCGGCGGATTGCTGTTCGAGATTGGCGAGATCTTCCTCAAGCGTGGCAAGCCGGTCCTGCGAGGCATCGTCGCTCTCGCGCCGCAACGCCTCGCGCTCGATCTTGAGGCGCAGGATGCGACGGTCGAGCCCCTCGATCTCCTCCGGCTTCGACTCCACCTCCATGCGGATGCGGCTGGCGGCCTCGTCCATCAGGTCGATCGCCTTGTCGGGCATGAAGCGGTCGGTGATGTAGCGGTTCGAGAGCGTCGCCGCCGCGACGATCGCGCCATCGGTGATGCGGACGCCGTGGTGGAGTTCGTACTTCTCCTTCAGCCCGCGCAGGATCGAGATGGTATCCTCGACGGTCGGCTCGCCGACGAACACCGGCTGGAAGCGGCGCTGGAGCGCTGCGTCCTTTTCGACATACTTGCGATATTCGTCGAGCGTCGTGGCGCCGACGCAGTGCAACTCACCGCGCGCGAGCGCGGGTTTGAGCAGGTTGGAGGCGTCCATCGCGCCATCGCCTTTGCCCGCGCCGATCAGCGTGTGCATCTCGTCGATGAACAGCACGACCTGCCCCTCTGCGCCTTTCACTTCGTCGAGCACGCCCTTCAGCCGTTCCTCGAACTCGCCGCGATATTTCGCGCCGGCGATCAGCGAGCCCATGTCGAGCGCCATCAGCGTGCGGTCCTTGAGCGTATCGGGCACGTCACCATTGGCGATGCGCAGCGCGAGGCCTTCGGCAATCGCGGTCTTGCCTACACCGGGTTCGCCGATCAGCACTGGGTTGTTCTTGGTACGACGCGCGAGGATCTGGATGGTACGGCGGATTTCCTCGTCACGACCGATCACCGGATCCAGCTTGCCGTCGCGCGCCGCCTGCGTGAGGTCGCGCGCGAACTTCTTCAGCGCATCGTAGCGATCCTCGGCACTGGCGGTGTCAGCGGTGCGGCCGCCGCGCAAGGTGTTGATCGCCGCGTTAAGCGCCTCGGCCTTCACGCCCGCCGCCTGCAACGCCTTGCCCGCAGCCGTGTTCAGCGCAAGCGCAAGCGCGACAAGCAGCCGTTCGACGGTGACATAGCTGTCGCCGCTCTTCTGCGCGATCTGCTCGGCACTATCGAGCACGCGCACCAGATCGTTATCAATGCCCGGTGCGTTTTGCGCGCCGCTGCCCGATACGACCGGAATTTTGGCGAGGGCGAGATCGGTTTCGGACAGAGCGCGTTTGGCGTCACCGCCGGCAGACTGGATCAGGCCAGAAGCCATCCCCTGTTCGTCTTCGAGCAGCGCCTTCAGCAGATGTTCCGGGGCGATGCGCTGGTGGCTCATGCGGATGGCAACCGTCTGCGCCGATTGCAGGAAGCCCTTCGCGCGGTCGGTAAATTTTTCGAGGTTCATGGGTGTAAGTCCCTCCTTTACTGGATCGCGATATGGTGTTGCCTTTTTACAACACAAGGGCTGTTGCTGATCATTGTAGGGTAGTGGCAGTCTCCCAGCATGAACCACGCGTCTTACGCCACTCACGCTTGTCGAGACCGTCACCGGAACCGGAGAACCGCTGCCTCGTCGCCGCCAACGATGCGCTAAGCGGCGATTCCGTATAGGATCGACATGCGCGGGGACAAGCGTCCGGGGAGCTTCAACACGCAGCTTCGTAAGGCGTTTAGGTTCCGGTGCAGGCCGGCGCATTGAGCAACGAATGCGGCGGCTAAGTTGCCATCACTGAGGTGACGCCGCTTAAGTCGTAAAGAGCGATTGCCGATGTACGCGCGCGGTACCGGGCCATTTGAAAACGTGGGCGCGCGGATATGCGACATTCAGAACAAGACGATTGGGTCAGTACGCAACGGTACGCGCGCTTACTCTCCGCCAAGTGCCGTCGACAGCGCGTGCAACGATCGATCCTGCACAGGCGTTCTGGGTCATGATTGGTGATGCCAAGGTGGTGCGCCCGCAGCTTGACAGTCGCGGCCTGCCCGTCGAGGTGATCCCGGCAGCGTCGGTCGCGACCGCGCGTTGATGAGTGCGAACGTAAAGGAGTGACGTGATGGCGGCAGTCGATGGCAATTGGGATGTCGTGGTGCGCACCCCGCTTGGTGATCAGAAAGCGGTTCTTGCCGTGCGCAGTTCGGGCAACAGCTTCACCGGCTCGCTCAGCGGCGCGCTTGGATCGGTCGAGATCCCCGAAGGTACGGTGAATGGCGACACGCTCGGCTGGGTGATGTCGATCACCACGCCGATGTCGATGACGCTGGAATGCGGCGCCACGATCACGGACGATGTGCTGACCGGATCGGTCGGCGCCGGCATGCTCGGCAGCTTCCCCCTTTCGGGGACACGTAAGCCCTGATTGCACTGCGGTGGGCGTCGCTTATCTGAGCTCACTGCTATGCCTGCTGTCGTAGAGCGTGGGCTGTCCAGCGTAACCTTTGCTGGATCCGCACGACCGTAAGAGGGTCTGAAGCTGCTCAAGTATTGGCTGAGGCCGCGTTCATCGCAGTCCATGCGTCTTGGCGAAATGGTAGCAGAACGGCGCAGATGCTTCCGGTTACGCGCCCCATCTCGATGCTATGGAGCTTTCCTGCAGAGCTAAACCTCGATGCCGCCAGCGCGTGTTCAGAGCCGGCCGATCCGTGTGACATGGCCCATCTTCCGGCCGGGGCGGACATCCTTGCCGTAGAGGTGCAGATGGGCGCCCGGTTCGCTGAGGATGTCGGCCCAGCCGTTTGCCTGATCGCCGATCAGATTCTCCATCACTACACTTGGCGCGGTGAGGCCGGTGTCGCCGAGCGGCAGCCCGCAGATCGCGCGTATGTGGTTTTCGAACTGCGAAGTCATCGCGCCTTCGACTGTCCAGTGCCCGGAATTGTGGACGCGCGGCGCCATTTCGTTGAACACCGGGCCGTCCGCGCCGGCGAAGAATTCGCACGCCAGCACGCCCACATAGCCAAGCCGGTCCGCGATCCGCCCGGCGAGCGCTGCCGCCTCGCCCCAGTGCGCTGCGATCTCGGCGGGGGCAGGCAAGGTCGAACGCGCCAGGATGCCGTCCTGATGCTCGTTCCATGGCGGCGGATAGCTCACCATCGCGCCGTCCACACCGCGTACCAGAATGATCGAAAACTCGTGGCTGAAGCTCACGAATCCTTCGAGGATGGCAGGCCGGCCGCCGATCGCGTTCCATGCGGCTTCCGCCTCGGCGGCGGCGTGGATACGGACCTGACCCTTGCCGTCATAGCCCATCCGCAGCGTCTTGAGGATGGCGGGTGTGCCGATCGTCGCGAGTGCGGCGTTCAGTTGCGCCAGCGTCTCGACCTTCGCCCATGGCGCGGTGCGGCCGCCGAGTTCAGCGACGAAGCTCTTCTCCTCGGCCCGGTCCTGCGCGACGCCAAGCGCGGCGGGGGCGGGATGCACCGGCACCTTGGCGGCGAGATACACGATCGGGTCGAGCGCGATATTCTCGAACTCATAGGTGACGACGTCGGCCAGTCCGGCGAATTCGTCGAGCACGATGCGGCTGTGATAGTCGGCGCGGGTGAAACTGCCGGCGGTCTGCGCGGCGACGCTCTCCGCATCGGGCGCGAGGACGTGGGTGCGATAGCCGAGCTGTGCCGCCGCGACCGCAAGCATCCGCCCGAGTTGGCCGCCGCCGAGGATGCCAATGGTCGAGCCGGGGGGAAGCGGGGTCATGGTCTACTTTCGTTGGCGGATCTGCACGGATTACGCCGGTTCGGTGGCGACGCCGTCGGTTTGTGCGGTCCGCCACGACTGCAACCGCGCGGAAAGCGGCGCATCCGCCAGCGCGAGGATCGCGGCGGCCAGCAGCGCCGCGTTCTTGGCGCCGGCCTTGCCGATCGCGAGCGTGCCGACGGGGATCCCGGCGGGCATCTGAACGATCGAATACAGGCTGTCGAGGCCGCTCAGTGCCTTGGACTGAACCGGTACGCCGAGCACCGGCAGATGCGTCAGCGCCGCCGCCATGCCGGGCAGATGCGCCGCGCCGCCGGCGCCCGCGATGATGACCTTGAGGCCGCGTGCCGCCGCTTCGCCGGCATAATCGTAGAGCCGCTGCGGGGTGCGATGTGCGGAGACGACCCTGCTCTCATGCGGGATGCCGAGTTCGCTCAACAGATCGGCGGCGTGGCGCATCGTCTCCCAATCGGAAGTGCTGCCCATAATGATGCCGACCTGCGGTTCCATCATCTGCCCCTAGCGAGGCCGCGCGGCAAGGGCAACGGCGGAAAGCGGGTCGACAGCTTCGGCGAGAGGGTTATGTTCGGCCCATAACAAGCAGGAGAGCGCGCATGAAACTGGCCAGCCTCAAAGGGGGCCGCGACGGCCGCCTTGTCGTCGTCTCGAACGATCTCGCCTGGTGCGCCGATGCCGCGCATATCGTGCCGACCCTGCAAGCCGCGCTCGACGATTGGGACCAGGTGGTTACCGCTCTCCAGAACCTCGCCACCGATCTTGAGCATGAAACGATCCCGATGCGGCGCTTCCACGAACATGCCGCCGCCGCCCCCCTGCCCCGCGCCTATCAATGGGCGGACGCCTCGGCCTATGTGAACCACGTCGCGCTGGTGCGGCAGGCGCGCGGCGCGGAGGTGCCTGACAGCTTCTGGCATGATCCGCTGTTGTACCAGGGCGGATCGGACGGGTTCCTCGGCCCTCGCGACCCGATCCCGCTCGCCGACGAAAGCTGGGACCTCGACCTGGAGGCCGAGGTGGTGGTGGTGACCGGCGACGTGCCCGCCGGCGCCACTCGCGAAGAAGCACTGGGCGCAATCCGGCTGGTCGGCCTCGCCAACGACGTGTCGCTGCGCGCGCTGATTCCGGGCGAAGTCGCCAAGGGGTTCGGGTTTTTCCAATCGAAGCCGGCAAGCGCGCTGTCGCCGGTGTTGGTCACGCCCGAGGCGCTCGGCGACTGGTGGCAAGACGGCAAGCTCCACCGACGCATCAACGTCGACGTCAATGGCAGCCCACTCGGTCGGGTCGAGGCGGGTGTCGACATGACGTTCGATTTCGGTGCGCTGGTCGCGCATGCGGCGAAGACACGCGCGCTGGCGGCGGGGACGATCATCGGCTCTGGAACCGTCTCCAACCGCGATGCAGACGGCGGCCCCGGCAAGCCGATCGTTGAAGGTGGCGTCGGCTATGCCTGCATCGCCGAACAGCGCAACGTGGAGACGATCCGGGGCGGGCAACCGTCTACGCCATTCCTCAAACGCGGCGATACCGTGCGGATCTGGGCCGAAGACGATAGGCATCATGCCATCTTCGGCGTAATCGAGCAGACCGTCGGCGGCTAAGACAGGGGGCAGGTTTGCGAGCGATGAAGGCGATTCTGGCGGCGGCGCTGCTCGCGCTGGCCGGCGGTTCGGTCGCGCACGCCGCGTCGCCGCAGCGCGCGACCGCACACAAGACGGTGAAGGGCAAGGCGGCAAAACACCGCAAGGCGCGCCGCCCGCGCCACCACGCCGCTGCCGCCCCCGAGGTCGTCGCCGAAGTCGCCTCGTGCATCCCGCCCGCGACGCCGATCGTGGGGGCGGTGCCGACCCCGCTCGACCTGTACGGCCCGATCTTCACCGCCGTGCAGACCGCGCGGCTGTACCCGGACAGCAAGAGCTTCGCCGACGCGACCCCGCTGCGCCCGCATGCCGCGATCCTCGCCGACTGGTGCGCGACGCAACCCGAGACGCCGGACCAGTTACATGCCTTTGTCCAGCGCAACTTCACCGTGCCGATGGCGGCGCCGACTCCGCCGGCCGACCCGTCGCGCCCACCGGTGCAGGACCATATCGCCGCATTGTGGCCGCACCTGACGCGCCCGCCGCTCGTCGCGACACCGGGCGGCTCCGCGCTGTCACTGCCGGAACGCTATGTCGTCCCGGGCGGCCGCTTCCGCGAGATGTATTACTGGGACAGCTATTTCACGATGCTGGGCCTGAAGGCGGACGGGCATGGCGACCTCATCGACTCGATGCTGGCTGATTTCGTGTCGCTGGTCGAACGCTATGGCCATATCCCCAACGGCACGCGCAGCTATTATGTCGAACGCTCGCAGCCGCCGGTGCTATATCTGATGATGGCGCTGTCCGACACGCACGACCCCGCGATCGAGGCGCGCCGGCTAAAGGCGTTGATCCGCGAGCATGACTTCTGGATGCAGGCCGAGCATGTCGTGACGATGCCGGACGGCAGCGTGCTCAACCGCTATTACAGCCACGCCGACCGCCCGCGCGAGGAATCGTGGCGCGAGGACGTCGCCCTTCAGGCGCGTACCGGGCGGGACGCCGGGCCGCTGTACCGCGACATCCGCGCTGCGGCCGAAAGCGGCTGGGATTTCAGCTCGCGCTGGTTCGCCGACGGTAAGACGCTGGCGACGATCGACACCACCAACGTCGTGCCGGTCGATCTCAACAGCCTGCTGTACGGCATGGAGGGTGCGATCGCCGATTCCTGCCGGGGCGACGGCGATGTGGAATGCGCCAAACGCTTCGACGCGCTCGCCAACGCACGCCGCGCGGCGGTGGAGAAGTGGCTGTGGGACGACAAGGGCGGCCGGTACGGCGACTGGGATATCGCCAAGCACGCTTTGCGCCGGGGTCTGAGCGCAGCCACCGCCTTTCCGCTGTTCACCGGACTTGCCGCGCAGGACCGGGCGGAGATCGTCGCGTCGACCATTTCGGATTCGCTGGTCGCGCCGGGTGGCCTTCGCACCACGCAGGCGCGCACCGGCGAGCAATGGGATGCGCCCAACGGCTGGCCGCCGCTGCAATGGATCGCGATCGAGGGACTGAACCGCGCCGGCCACGAGACGGCGGCGCGCGAACTGGCGCAGCGTTTCCTCGCGACGGTGCTGCACGAATACCGGGCGAGCGGGCGGATGCTGGAGAAATACGATGTCGAGCAGGCCCGACCGGGCGGCGGCGGCGAGTATCCGTTGCAGGACGGTTTTGGCTGGACCAACGGCGTGGTGCGCGCGCTGATCGCACGCTACGGCAGGGCCCAATGAGCAAGGCTTCGTGACCGTCGTTACCGGGCGCGATGCGATGATCGCGGGCATGGCGCCTGTCCTGCGCGAGGGATGCTTCGTGTTCTGCACCGCGCCCAACCTCGAACGCTTCGGAGCCGATGCGATCAGCCTGTTCCGCGAGGATGAAGGCTGGTCCGCGATCCTGCCGCTCGATCGCGCAATCGTGCTTGGCTTTGATTGCGCCACACCGATGCGCCAGATCACGTTGCAGGTGTTCTCCGCGCTCGGCGGCGTCGGGCTGACCGCGGCGGTGGCGGGCGCGCTCGCCGGGGCGGCCATCGCCTGCAACATGGTCTCGGCGTTCCACCACGATCACGCCTTCGTCCCCGCCGCGCATGCCGATCGCGCGCTTGCCATGTTGCAACGGCTGCAGGCGGACATTGCCGTCGCCTCGTCCGCCGACTAAGGCGCGCCTCCGGGGCCACGTCCTCGTACCGCCCACGCGGTTGCATGTCCGGGACGACCCGGCTTCTCAACTCGGGAGGGCGGTATGCCCTGGATTGCTTTGACCATCGCCGGACTGCTCGAGATCGTATGGGCGTATGCCATGAAACAATCGGCCGGCTTTACGAAGCCCGGACCGGCCGCGGTGACGATCGTCGCGGTAATCGCGAGCTTCAGCCTGCTCGGCTATGCAATGCGGAGCCTGCCGCTCGGCAGTGCGTACATGATCTGGACCGGCATCGGTGCGCTTGGCGCATTCGTGCTGGGCATCGTCCTGCTTGGTGAAGCGGCGACGCCGGGGCGGCTGGTCGGTGCGGGGCTGCTGCTGGCAGGATTGCTGATCCTCAAGGTGACGTCTTAAAGCGGATGCCGAAGCGGCATGACGAGCCGCTGCGCGCGCTCGCGCTACACGGCTCGCACGCCAGTGGTTCCGGCGAGCTGCCTCAATGAAAATCGTGGCTTTTCACCGGAATCGCCGGCTTCTCGCGGTAATGCCAGTCGATCCGGCCACGCTTCCACTCCGGGTCGCGCGGGTCGATGGTGCCGCCGTGCGTCGCGCCATCGCCGGGCATGGTGAGGCGCGGCAGTTCGATGTCGCCAACCTGGCCGAGCAGACCGGTAAGATCGACCACGCGGTCGGCGACGACATGGATCACCAGCCCCTCCTTCTGTACGCGCCCGATGATCGAGACCATCGTCGCGGTCATCACGGTGCGGCGCTGCGCCTCGAACCGGTCGGGCCACAGGATACCGTTGGCGATGCCGGTCTCGTCCTCGACGGTGATGAACAGCACGCCCTTTGCACTGCCCGGCCGCTGCCGCACGAGGATGATCCCCGCCACCTCGACACGCGCGCCGTCCTTTATGTGTTGAAGGTCGCCGCATGCGCGGATGCCGCGCCGGGTGAGGTCGCCGCGCAGGAAGGTGAGCGGATGCGCGCGCAGCGAGAGTTGCGTCGCGCGGTAATCCTCCACCACCTCACGCCCGGCGGTGAGCGCGGCGAGCACGACCGGCGGCTCAATGCCCGACGCGCGCGCATCCGCGGCGGCGAACAGCGGCAGCGGCTTTGCGCCAAGCCCACGCACCGCCCACAACGCCTGCCGCCGATCAAGCCCGAGCGCATGGAACGCATCGGCCCGCGCGAGCTTCTCGAGCGCGAGCGTCGACAGTTTCGCACGCCGCCACAGGTCCTCGACCGAAGCGAACGGCCGCTCGTCGCGCGCGAGCACGATGCGGCCGACGTCCGCGCCGGCCAGCCCCGAGACGATACGCAGGCCGAGGCGGAGCGGTGCCAGCAGACCGCTCGGGGCTGGCGTGAGGATGGTGTCCCACTCGCTCGCGTTGATGCACGGCGGCAGCACCATAACGCCATGCTCGCGCGCATCGCGGACGATCTGTGCGGGGGCGTAGAACCCCATCGGCTGTGCATTGAGCAAGGCGGCGCAGAATACGTCGGGGTGATGATGCTTCATCCAGCATGAAGCGTAGGCGATCTTGGCAAAGCTCGCCGCGTGGCTCTCGGGGAAGCCGTAGCTACCGAACCCCTCGATCTGCTTGACCAGCCGCTCGGCGAATTCCTGAGTGATGCCGTTCCTGCGCATCCCCTTGATGAGATCGTCGCGGAACTCACCGACACCACCGGTTTTCTTGAACGTGGCCATCGCCTTACGCAGCTTGTCGGCCCGGGTCGGCGGAAAGCCAGCACCGATAATCGCGACCTGCATCGCCTGTTCCTGGAACAGCGGCACGCCGAGCGTCTTTTTCAGGACGCTTTTCAACTTCGTGCTGGGATATTCGATCTCTACCTTGCCCTCGCGCTCCTGCTCGCGGCGTTTGAGATACGGGTGCACCATGTCTCCCTGGATCGGCCCCGGCCGCACGATCGCCACCTGAATGGCGATGTCATAGAAGTTCGTCGGCTTCATGCGCGGCAGCATCGACATCTGGGCGCGGCTCTCAATCTGGAACACGCCGAGCGTGTCCGCCCGCTGGATCATCTCGTACACCGCAGGATCGTCGACCTGCATTTCCGGACCGGACATCACGAGGTTCAGCCCCTTGTGCGCGCGCAGCAGCTCAAAGCAGCGCCGCATGCAGCCGAGCATGCCGAGGCCAAGAATATCCACCTTCATGAAGCTGAGATATTCAATGTCGTTCTTTTCCCACTCGATCACGCGGCGATCAACCATCGCCGCAGGTTCGATCGGGATCAGCGAATCCAGCCGGTCCCGCGTCAGCACGAAGCCGCCAGGATGCTGCGAGAGATGCCGCGGCGTGCCGATCAACTGCGCGGCCAGGCTGAGCGCAAGCGCAAGCCGCGGTTCCGTCTTGTCGAGGTTGAGCGCTTCGACATGTTCATCGGGAACGCCCTCGCTCGACCAGCCCCAGATCTGGCTCGCAAGTCCTGCGGTGA
Source organism: Sphingomonas sp. GC_Shp_3 (assembly GCF_026540945.1). Classification (NCBI taxonomy): domain Bacteria; kingdom Pseudomonadati; phylum Pseudomonadota; class Alphaproteobacteria; order Sphingomonadales; family Sphingomonadaceae; genus Sphingomonas; species Sphingomonas sp. GC_Shp_3. Next base: position 61,741 of record NZ_JALNUT010000011.1, on the reverse strand, counting down.
CGTCCTCGGCCAGGCCCAAAGCCTTACCGACTTCACGGATGCTGCCCCGCGAGCGAAAACGGCTGACGACGGCCGTCAACGCGGCATGATGATGGCCGTACGTATCATAGATCCACTGGATCACTTCCTCGCGGCGTTCGTGCTCGAAATCGACGTCGATATCGGGCGGCTCCCCACGATCTTCCGACAGAAATCGCTCGAACAGCAGTTGGTGCCTGACCGGGTCTATCGAGGTGATGTCGAGCACGAAACAGATTACGGAATTCGCCGCCGAACCGCGGCCCTGGCACAAAATACCTTGGCTACGGGCGTATTGCACGATCGAATGGACTGTCAGAAAATAGGCGGCATAGCCCCAGTGCTTGACCAGTTTGAGTTCCTTGGTCAGCAGTTTGCGATAGGCCGCACTTGGCCGCGCATCTTTACTTCGGATGTTAAGGGCGCGCCACGCCAACTTCTCCAGCGCCTTTTGTGGGCTGTGCCCGCTCATCACCAACTCATCGGGGTATTGGTGACCGAGTTCGCGCAACGAGAAGGTGCAGCGCTCCGCGATCGCGGCGCTGGCCGCGATCGCGTGCGGAAAGCGACGGAAGCGGCGCGCCATCTCCCCCGAACTTTTAAGATGCCGGTCGGCGCTGCGTTCGCGGCGAAAGCCCAATGTGTCGATGGTGCATTTCTCCCGGATCGCGGTGACGACATCCTGCAACATGCGCCGTTCGGGCAGGTCGTACAGCACGTCGCCCGTGGCGAGCGGCGTCAGCCCGAAACGTCGCGCGGCATGGTCGAGTGCGTGCAGGCGTGCCACGTCGCCGGGGCGGCGCAACTGGGTGAGGCAAACGTGGCCGCGCGTGCCGAACACGTCCGCCATCCACCGCATCGCTACCGCATCCGCGTCGGCAATGCCGGGCACCAGCGCCGCCACCAACCCATCGGCATACGCCGCGACATCCTCCCAATGCAGAAAACAGCGCCCCTTTTCACCGGCCTTGCGGTCGGCACGGCTCTTGCCGAGCGTGAGCAGGCGCGTGAGGCGACTCCACGCGGCGCGGTCCTCGGGCCAGACCAGCAGCGACGTGCCGTCGACCAGATCAAGCCGACAACCAGGGATCGACCGGATCGCAACGCCGATTTCGGCGAGTTGATCGCAGGCGTAGAGGGCTTGCACCACTCCGGCGACGGAATTGCGGTCGACGATGCCGAGCGCGGGCAGACCCAATGTCGCAGCGACCTTGAACAGTTCCTCAGGCGACGCCGCCCCGCGCAGGAACGAATAATGCGTCGTGACCTGAAGTTCGCAGTAGGTCACCCGAACGCACCGTGAATGAACCAAGCAAGGTCGCCGGTCTCGGCCCGCTCGCCGTCGCCGCGACGGAACAGCCAGAAGCGATGGCCGATTTCGTCCTCAACCTGAAAATAGTCACGGACCAGTTGCGCCTCCGCGGTGCGATGCCACCATTCGCCGAGGATGCGTTCCGGCCCGTCGGCACGGACGATCCGGTGCGTCTGCCCGCGCCAGGTGAAGCGGCGCGGGGGCTGGTCGGGCAGTTCGGCGATGACATGATCGAGCTGTTCGGGCCGCCGCAGCAGGCGCGCCGGACGCGGCCAGCGCGGATGCCAGGGGTGTAGATCAACACCGCGATCGAGTTGACGGATGTCGTCCGACTTGAGCCGAACGCCGGCACGCGGCGCCTCGCTCATGGGCGGCGCAGGTGCAAGCGAGCGTTCGGGCACATCACTTTCGACCGCGCGCATCCGCCATAGCCGCGCATCGCCGATGCGGTTGGCGAGCGTATCAACGAGGGGAGCAAGGTCGGCGGGCCGATCCTCCAGCCGTTCGTCGAACGGCTGCGCATCGAGCCGGTCGGCACGGCGGACGTGGAGCGCGAGCGCGTCGATGCCGTAGCCCGGGGCGATCTCCTCGATACGGCGGGTGATGAGACGCAGCATGTGTGCGCCATCGCGGCTTGGCCGGGCGAGGCCGATGTGGAGGCGCTGCGGTATGCCGTCGATGCGATCGGCAACGAGTTCGATTCGCCGTGCCCCCTGCCCGACCTGCGCAAGCGCGGTGACGAGGCGCGGCATCAGCACACCGAGCCAATGCGCAATCGCCTCGGCCGTGGCGATCGGCTCCATGAAACGCTGCTCGACCAAGATCGGCTCGGGCGGAACGACCGGATCGAGCGGCTCGGCGACACGCCCGCTCGCCTGATCGATGCGGGTGACGAGCGCGTCTCCAAACCGGCGCACGAGGGGCGCGCGCGGCATTGCGACAAGCTGGCCGATTGTATCCACACCAAGGTGAACAAGCCCATCGACCGCGCCGGAATCGAGGCGGAGCGCGGCGAGGGGCAAGCCGGCAATCGCCTCGACATGACGCGCGGGCGGCACGATGCTGCACCCCCGTCCACCGAACCGCGCCATCGCCCAAGCCGCACCCGCCGTGTCCGCCACCGCGATTCGCGCGGTGAAGCCCAGTCGCCCAAGCAACCGGACGATGCGCTGCGCCATCCGGGCCTCACCGCCGAACAGATGTGCGGAGCCGGTGATATCGAGCATCAGCCCGTCCGCATCCCCCCCGTCCGTTGTGGAAAGCGCAGTGAGCGGCGTCCAGCGGCGTGCCGCCGTGATGGCGAGGCGCAGCAGATCGGCGGCGTCACCTGCGGGATCGGCGTCGCGGATGTCGAGTTCCGGCACCAGCGCACGGGCCTGCGTTATCGCCATGCCGGGGGCTAGGCCGAGCGCACGTGCGCCGGCGCAGGCCGCGGCGATGACGAGGCGGCTGCCCTGTTTGATGCTGGTGACGAGCGGGCGATCCTCACCGCTATGGCAGACCGGGGTGGGACGCTCCGGCGCGGCGATGTCACGCAATCTCGGACGCTGCAACGTCTCGCGTCCGGAAGAGTCCGGATGTCCGGCCATGCTGCGCGGGTCTGGCCCGAGCGATTTCGGAACCGAGCCCGCCGGGCGGAAGGGTTGGCCCCCGGTCGCCTCGTCGGCACGCATCGCGCGGAACGGTGGTGCGGCCGCTTCGCTGCGACGGCCGAGGTCGCGAAACGGAGGCCGCTGGTGTGCGGGCAAAGCGGCGATCTGCGCTTCGACGTCTTCCCGAGCCCAGCGCGCGCCCGGACGCCAGCCTCCGCCGCGAGGGACAGAGCATGTTTCCGCACGTTCGGCGGCAGCGGCTTTCTCGAGGGGGGTAGCGCCACGGCCAAAGCCCGTGTCGCCGGACGACGCCTCGCGCCGCCGGCCGCCTTCGTCGCCGTGCGAAATAGCTGCGCTATTTGGTCTCGCGACGTCAGGCCGCCTCGACATAGACGTATCGATCCGCGTCATCCGTCGCAGCCGTTCGATCGGCCAGTCGGGCAGGTAGAGCGAGGCGACCCGTTTCATCGCATGCCTCCATGATGGTTTGGAAAGGCTCGCCGCCGCGCTGGCGGACGAGGTCGATGTGCCAGCAGGCGCGCCCCACCCCCTCGACCGGCAGCGGCGTGGAGGGCGCGCTGCCGATCCGCCAGCGTGTGATTGCGGCGGAGGGGACGTGAAGCGGATTGCCGCCTTCCCTCGCATGGCGTTTCAGCAGCAGCGCGATGGTCTTGCCGCCTTCCGCCGCCAGTTGCAGGCGGCGCGTATTGGGCATGGCGGCGCGCTTGACCTCGCCGATCACTGCGCCGAGGCCACGGTGCCGCAGCCCCTCCTCCATCAACGCGAGCACCTCGGCATCGTCGGAGGCCTCCGCATAGAGCACGCGGTCAGGATCAAGCCCGGCCTGATACAGGCCCGGCGCGAACAGATCGCGCCGGCGTACCACCCACAATACCGGCCCCCATGCCCGCGCGGCGGCGCCCGCCATGAACAATGTCGCGGCGGCATCGTCGCCGGGATTCGGGCTGGCGGCGGCAACCTCATGCAACGAATCGAGCCGCAAACCGCCGCCTGCGATCCGCTCGTCGAGCGCCGCCACACCGAACGGCAAAACCGGGCGACGCTTGTAGCCGTCGCCCTGGATCGCTCGCAGGCTTTCGCGCAATTCTGCTATAGTGGCTGACGACACGATTCGACTCGCTGCTAACTGTTCCTATTTTGTTCTGTTTTGATGCGGCGAGTCAATGGCTTTGCGCAACGGAGATCTAGCAAAGCCGGTTGAAATATAATAACAACAGTGCACAAGATGATTTCGGGCGCTGATGAAGGCGATCCGAACCGAAGCCGGAGATGTGATGTCCAGCGACCGTCAAGGCGCGAACCTGCCCCCCCTCTCGCTGTACGTGCCGGAGCCGCGCTTCCGACCGGGCGATGCGGTAGACTTCACGCAAGTCAAACTGCCCCCCGCCGGCCAGGCGCGTCGGCCCGACACCGCCGATCGAGCTGAGGATTTCACCGACCTAGCCTATGATCTCGTGCGCGTGCTGGACGAGGATGGACAGGCGGTCGGTCCGTGGAACCCGCGACTCGACCCCGATACGCTGCGCGGCATGCTGCGCAGCATGGTGACCGTGCGTGCGTTCGACGAACGCATGTTCCGCGCGCAGCGACAGGGCAAGACCAGCTTCTACATGAAGTGCACCGGTGAGGAGGCAGTGGCCGTTTCCGCCGCGTTCGCGCTCGATCGTGACGACATGTGCTTCCCGTCATATCGTCAGCAGGGCCTGCTCATCGCGCGCGACTGGGATCTGGTCGACATGATGAACCAGATCTATTCGAACAAGGGCGACCGGCTGCAGGGCAAGCAGTTGCCGATCATGTATTCGGTCAAGGAGGCGTCGTTCTTCTCGATCTCCGGCAACCTCACCACGCAATATCCGCAAGCCGTCGGCTGGGCGATGGCGAGCGCGGCGAAGGGCGACACCCGCATCGCCGCCGCCTGGTGCGGTGAGGGATCGACCGCCGAGGGTGATTTCCACTCCGCTTGTACCTTCGCCTCCGTGTACCGCGCGCCGGTAATCTTCAACGTCGTCAACAACCAGTGGGCGATCTCGAGCTTTTCCGGGTTTGCCGGCGCGGAGGCGACCACCTTTGCGGCGCGTGCGATCGGCTATGGGATCGCGGGCTTGCGGGTCGACGGTAACGATGCGCTTGCTGTCTATGCCGCCACTGCCTGGGCGGCGGAGCGGGCGCGCACCAACCAGGGCCCGACGCTGATCGAGCATTTCACCTACCGCGTCGAAGGGCATTCCACCTCGGACGATCCCGGCCAGTACCGTTCCGCCGGCGAGGCGAGCGCATGGCCGCTCGGCGATCCGGTCACGCGGCTGAAGAACCACCTCATCGCGCTCGGCGAGTGGGACGAGGAACGCCACGTCGCACAGGATAAGGACGTCGCCGAAATGGTCCGCGCCGCGCAGAAGGCGGCCGAAGCGAACGGCATCCTCGGACACGGCCTGCACCAGCCGCTTGATACGCTGTTCGACGGCGTGTTCGAGGAAATGCCGTGGCACTTACGCGAGCAACAGGCACAGATGATGGCGGAAGAGACGGCAAGCGGCCGTCCGTGGGCGCGCAAGTGATGGCTGAGGACGCAAACGTGCAGGCTACCGAACCAACCACGCGCATGAACATGATCCAGGCGATCAACTCCGCGATGGCGGTGATGATGGAGCGCGACCCCGCCGTGATCGTAATGGGCGAGGATGTCGGCTATTTCGGCGGCGTGTTCCGCGCGACCGCCGGGCTCCAGGCCAAGTTCGGCAAGACCCGCGTATTTGACACGCCGATCACCGAATGCGGCATCATCGGCGTCGCGGTCGGGATGGGCGCCTATGGCCTGCGCCCGGTGCCGGAAATCCAGTTCGCCGATTACATCTACCCCGCGCTCGACCAGTTGGTGAGCGAAGCGGCGCGGCTGCGCTATCGCTCAGCCGGTGAGTTCATCGCGCCGATCACGGTGCGATCGCCGTTCGGGGGCGGCATCTTCGGCGGGCAGACCCATTCGCAAAGCCCCGAGGGCATCTTTACCCACGTCTCGGGCATCAAGACAGTGATCCCCTCGACGCCGTACGACGCCAAGGGGCTGCTGATCGCCGCGATCGAGGACAACGACCCAACGCTGTTTTTCGAGCCGAAGCGCATCTACAACGGCCCGTTCGACGGCCATTGGGACAAGCCGACGCAGAACTGGTCGCAGCATCCCGCCGGCGCGGTGCCGGAGGGCTATTACAAGATCCCGCTCGGCAAGGCGAACGTGGTGCGCGAGGGCGAGGCGCTGACCGTGCTGGTCTATGGCACGATGGTGCACGTCGCCTCCGCCGTCATTGCCGAGGCGGGCATCGATGCCGAGATCATCGACCTGCGTACGTTGGTGCCACTCGATATCGAGACGATCGAGGCATCGGTGAAGAAGACCGGGCGTTGCATGATCATCCACGAGGCGACGCGCACCGGCGGGTTCGGCGCGGAGTTGTCGGCCCTGGTGCAGGAGCGCTGCTTCTACCACCTTGAGGCGCCGATCGAACGCGTCACCGGCTTCGACACGCCCTACCCGCACAGCCTCGAATGGGCGTATTTCCCCGGTCCGGTGCGGATCGGCGAGGCGCTCAAGAAGGTGATGCGCGATTAGGGATGGGTTCCCATCCCGCTTGTGTTTCCAGATTTCGCTCGAACAAACGGATTTGAAATGGCGCGTTTCACCTTCAAGCTGCCCGATATCGGTGAAGGCATTTCCGAGGCGGAGATCGTCGCGTGGCATATCGCCGTGGGCGACCGGGTCGAAGAGGACCAGCGTGTCGCCGACATGATGACCGACAAGGCGACGGTCGAGATGGAATCGCCGGTGTCCGGCGTTGTCGTCGAACTGGCGGGCGAGGTCGGCGAACAGGTGTCGATCGGTGCGGCGCTGGTGGTGATCGAGACTGACGCGGTCGACGTCGGGGCCGAGGAAGCGCCCGCGCTCGGACCGATCGATCTGGTCGATCCGGCGGAGCAGGTGTTCGAGGCGGAGAACCCGGGTGTCGAGGAGGTTCTCGCGCCTGCGCATTCCCTGGAACAGGCATCGGTGCCGTCAGAGGGCGCAGAACCCGAAGCGCCGCGTCCCGCTGTCGCAGATGCTGGCCCGCAGTCTGCACCGGTCAAGGCAGACGAGGCGAAGGCGCCGGCGACCGTATTAGCCTCGCCTGCGGTACGCGACCGCGCCAGGACGCTTGGCATCGATCTCGCGCAGGTAAAGCCAGCCGAGGGCGAGCGTATCCGCCATGCCGATCTCGACGCATTCCTGCGCTACGGCTCCGCACAGGGCTATCACGCCCCACACGCGAACCGCGCACGCGCCGACGAGACGGTAAAGGTGATCGGCATGCGCCGCCGCATCGCCGAGAACATGGCGGCGTCGAAACGCGCGATCCCGCATTTCACCTATGTCGACGAGATCGATGTCACCGCGCTGGAGGACATGCGCGCCGACCTCAACGACAATCGCGGCGACCGCCCCAAGCTGACCATGCTGCCGCTACTGATCGCGGCGATCTGCAAGACGATCCCCGCCTTCCCGATGCTCAACGCGCGTTATGACGACGAAGCGGGCGTCGTCACGCGTCACGGCGCGGTGCATCTCGGCATGGCGACGCAGACCGACGCGGGGCTGATGGTGCCGGTGATCCGCGACGCGCAGGATCGTAACGTCTGGCAGCTTGCCGCCGAGATCACGCGACTGGCCGAAGCCGCGCGGACCGGCAAGGCGACGAGTTCGGAACTGTCGGGATCGACGCTGACGGTCACGTCGCTGGGGCCGCTTGGCGGGATTGCGACCACACCGGTCATCAACCGGCCGGAGGTGGCGATCATCGGTCCGAACAAGATCGTCGAGCGGCCGGTGTTCCGGGGCGACGAGATCGTGCGGGCAAAGCTGATGAACCTGTCGATCAGTTGCGATCACCGCGTAGTCGATGGCTGGGACGCGGCGAGCTTCGTACAGGCGCTGAAGCGGTATCTGGAAACGCCGGTGCTGCTGTTCGCCCACTGAACGGCGAGCCTTGAAGCAGGCCGGATCTAGTATGTTATGGCCGCCCCGGTAACACCACCGGGGCGGCCATCACGTTTGCCGGTTATAAGGAGCGGCGACCGGTGATGAGCTGGAAGATCACGACGATCACGGCTATCACCAGCAGGATGTGGATGAGCCCGCCGCCGATATGGATCGCGAAGCCAAGCAGCCACAGTACAACGAGAATGACGGCGATTGTCCAAAGCATATTGAGGCTCCCTCTAGTAATACCTGATCTGAACGTCGCGTGATGCAGAGCGTTCCGCCTGCGTGACAAAAGCTTTGATTAACCTGCCAACAGCCTTTGCACGTGCGCCGAGATCCGCCGAGCGATCCCGCGCGGCAGCAGGCGGACCGAACCCGCCATCGCAGCATTTCTCACGCCCGCCACCTTGATCGCCCTGCCCTGCGCGAGCGCCGCCATACCGTCGCGTACCACCGTCTCCGCATCGGCGGCGTTTTTCTCGAAGAAGCCGCTGCTGCCCATCCCGGCGATCCCGGCGAATTCGGTACGGGTCGGGCCGGGGCATAGCGCCGTCACTCGCACGCCCTGCCTGCGCACCTCCTCGTGCAGCGCCTCGGAGAAGCTCAGCACGAATGCTTTGGTCGCGTAATAGACCGCCATGCCCGGTCCCGGCTGGAACGCTGCGGTCGAGGCGATGTTGAGGATGCCGCCGCGCCGCTTGGCGACCATTCCCGGCAACACCGCATGCGTGAGTTCGACCAGCGCACGACAGTTCAGGTCGATCATCGCCACCTGCACGGCGCCGTCACTATCCGAAAGCGCACCGCGAACGCCAAAGCCGGCGTTGTTGACGAGCGTATTTACCGTCAGCCCGCGTGCGGCGATCTCGCGCATCAGTTCAGGCACAGCCCCGGCCGCGCCGAGATCGCAGGCGATCACGTGCGCCGAAACGCCCGTGCCGGCGATCCTAGTCGCCAGCGCCTCCAGCCGCTCGGCCCGCCGCGCGGCGAGAATCACGTCGTTACCGGCCGCCGCCGCGCGTTCGGCGAACAGCGCGCCGAGCCCGGCCGATGCGCCGGTTATAAGCCAGGTGTCGCGTGCCATATCGTCGTCTCCGTGTCGCCGCAAAGCGTTGCAACAACGCCACCATGCAGCAAAAGCCCACTGACGCGATCAAGATTGTATTGCCAAGCAGCGGGGCACGCCCCACTCTTTGGGGAGTGCTGCGCCAATACGAACTGGTCGATCGGGTTTTGAGCTACGATCCGAATGCCGACGAGGCGTTGCTCAACCGCGCTTATGTGTTCTCGATGCAGGCGCACGGCAGTCAGAAACGCGCGTCGGGCGACCCGTATTTCAGCCATCCGATCGAGGTGGCGGGCATCCTGACTGACCTGCGGCTCGACGACGAGACGATCGCCACCGCGATCCTGCACGACACGATCGAGGATACCGTCGCCACGCCGGAGGAGATTACCCGGCTCTTCGGACCGTCGGTGGCGCGACTGGTCGATGGCGTGACCAAGCTTTCCAAGATCGAGGCGCAAACCGAGAACGAGCGTGCGGCGGAAAACCTGCGCAAGTTCCTGCTCGCCATGTCGGACGACATCCGCGTGCTGCTGGTGAAGCTGGCCGACCGGCTGCACAACATGCGCACGCTGCACTTCATCTCGAAGCCGGAGAAGCGCCGCCGCATCGCGCGCGAGACGATGGATATCTACGCGCCGCTTGCCGAGCGGATCGGCATGTACGAGTTCATGAAGGAGATGCAGACGCTCGCCTTCGCCCAGCTCGAACCCGAAGCGTTTGAATCGATCACGCGACGGCTGGAGCAGCTGAAGGACGGTGGTGACGACCGCATCGAGAAGATCGGCTCCAGCCTCAAGATGCTGCTGTCGCGGCACGGCATCGAAGCGGAGGTCAACGGCCGCGAGAAGCACCCCTATTCGATCTGGAAGAAGACCAACGAGCGTCACATCAGCTTCGAACAATTGTCCGACATCATGGCGTTCCGCGCGATCGTGCCGGACGAGGAGGCGTGTTACGCTGCGCTCGGCGCGATCCACCGGCGCTGGCCGATGGTGCCGGGTCGCTTCAAGGATTACATCTCGACCCCAAAGCGCAACGGCTATCGCTCCCTCCATACCTCGGTGATCCATGCCGAGAACCGCCGCATCGAGATCCAGATCCGCACACCCGACATGCACGAGGAGGCCGAACTCGGCCTCGCCGCACATTGGGCGTACAAGCAGGCCAACGCCCATCCCGAGGCGCAGGTGAGCTGGATCCGCGATCTCGTCGAGATCCTCGACAATGCCGAGAGCCCTGAAGAGCTGCTCGAACATACCCGCATGGCGATGTATCAGGATCGCATCTTCGCCTTCACGCCGAAGGGGGAACTGCACCAGTTGCCCAAGGGCGCGACCCCGATCGACTTCGCCTATGCGGTCCACACCGATCTTGGCGATCAGGCGGTCGGTGCGAAGGTCAACGGGCGGGTCGTGCCGCTACGCACAATCATCGCCAATGGCGATCAGGTGCAGATCTTGCGATCCAAGGCGCAGCACCCGCAGGCAAGCTGGATGAATTTCGCGATCACCGGCAAGGCGCGTGCGGCGATCCGACGCTTTCTGCGCCAGACCGAGCGCGAGGAAACCCATGCGCTGGGCCGCAAGCTGTATGACGAGGTCGTGTCGCGCCTGCCCGCGCCGCTCGGGGCCGAGGCAATCAAGGTCGCGCTCACCCGGCTTAAGCTTGCGGACGAGGCGGCGTTGATGGAGGCGATCGCCCGGCGGCGCATCACCGATGCCGAGGTCATGGAAGCGCTGATGCCCGGCTCGGTTCAGGCGAGCGGCCAGCAGCAGGCGCCAGCGCAGACCAAGGCGATCTCGATCCGTGGTCTGACGCCAGGCGTCGCCTACGATCTCGCCGAATGTTGCCATCCGGTGCCGGGCGACCGCATCGTGGGCCTGCGCCGACCGGACCAGGGCATCGAGGTGCATGTCATCGAATGTCCGGTGCTCGCCACCGCCGACGATGCTGACTGGGTCGATCTCGCCTGGGGCGACAAGACCGAGGGCGGCACCGCGCGCATCGCCGTGGGGGTCAAGAACGAGCCCGGCTCGCTCGGCACGATCGCGACGATCATCGGCGGGCAGAAGGCCAACATCGTCAACATGCGGCTCGACAACCGCGACTCCGGTTTTCACACCAACACCTTCGACGTGGAGGTGCACGATACGCAGCACCTGATGCGGCTGATCGCGGCACTCCGCGCGGCGGATGCGGTCAGCGGCGTGGAGCGGATCTAGCCGTGCCATGGGCCGCCCGCGCGCCGCGACCGATGCTTTTGCAGCCAGGCCGGTTCGGGTCTACAAGCGCAACATGATCCGTTTGATGCCCCGCCCCGCCCACCTGCTCGCGCTTGCCGCTGCGGCATGCTGTTGCCCGCTTCCGGGTTCAGCGCAGACACAGGCGGCACCGGAGACGGCGCAGTCGACCGTCGCGCCTGATGGCGACACGATCCGCCTCAGCGACGAACAGCGCGACAAGATCCTCGACAGCAACACCATCGAAAGCGCGGCGCGCGCGCGGGGCGAGTTGGACAACGGCGGCGCACCCCTGCCGGGCATCCACGGCGAAGTCGGCGCGATGATCGGCTCGAACGGCACGCGTGGCAACTACGGCACGGCGGCGATCCCGCTGGGCGACAATGCCGGCGCGGTGGTCTCGTTCGAAAACAGCCGTTACGGCTACCCTCGCCGCTAACCGAGAAACGGCAACCAGCGGAAGCGCGGGCCGGTGCGCGCGGTAACGATCGTGCCGCGAATCACCGCCACCGGCCACGGCTCCAGCCGCTGCCCCTTGCACGGCCCGGAGATGCAGGTACCGTCCGCAACTTCGAACAGCGCGCCGTGCCAGCGACAGGCGAGCAAGGTGCCGGTCGAGACCTGGTGCACGATATAATCGTCCGGTGCCGCCGCCAGCGATACGCCGGCGTGCGGGCACAGATCGACGTACCCCGTCACCGTATCGCCGGTGCGAACGACCACACCGTCGAACCTCCCGGCCTTTAACGACAAGCGGAAGCCGCGTGCCGCACCATCGGCGATGTCGGTGAGCGGGCCGAGTTTGATGCCGGGCGGCGTAATGTAGATGCGGGTATCGGTGGCCATCGCGGCGCCTTATCGAATCAAAAAGCTTTGGATGCTACCGCCTTCGCGGTTGGGGATCGGGGGAGCTTCGCGAGCATGCAGCAATTTTCGGCATCGGCATTCGGCGGCCAAGGCGCTATGCGCGAGACTATGCAACGTCCTGCCCTGTCCGTCGTCATCCCGTGCTATAACGAGGCCGCCTGTCTCGACCAGCTTTACGCGCGCGTCTCCGGCGCGGCGCGGGCGGCGGTGGGTGAGGATTTCGAGATCCTGTTTATCAACGATGGATCAAAGGACGATAGCTGGCCGGTGATGCAGCGCCTCGCCGCCGCGGACCCGCACCTCGTCGCGATCAACCTGTCGCGCAATCACGGCCATCAGCTTGCACTCACCGCCGGGCTGGACCTGTGCGCGGGCGAGCAGATCCTCATCATCGACGCCGATTTGCAGGACCCACCGGAACTGCTTGCCGACATGCGTACGATGATGACCGCGCAGGACGCCGACGTCGTTTATGCGGTGCGCCGCAAGCGCGCGGGCGAATCTTTGTTCAAGAAGGTGACGGCGGCGGCGTTCTACCGCCTGCTCGACCGGGTGACCGACACCGCCATTCCGCTCGACACGGGCGATTTCCGGCTGATGAGCCGGCGCGCGCTCGACGCGTTCCTTTCGCTGCCCGAACAGGCGCGCTTCATTCGCGGGATGGTGGCATGGGTCGGGTTCCGCCAGGTGCCGTTCGTGTACGACCGGCACGAGCGGTTCGCCGGCGAAACCAACTACCCGCTCGGCAAGATGATCCGTCTCGCGCTCGACGCGGTGACGGGGTTTTCAACCGCGCCGCTTCGGCTCGCCAGCCACGCCGGGCTGGTGCTGACCGGTCTGTCGCTGCTGCTTTTCGTCTACATCCTCGTCGGTTTCCTCACCGGCAGCGCGGTGGCGGGCTGGACCTCGACGATGCTGGTAGTGGTGCTGCTGGGTGCGGTGCAGATGTTCGTCTTGGGCATGATCGGCGAATATCTTGGCCGGCTCTACGTCGAATCGAAGCGGCGGCCGTTGTATCTGGTCGCGGATGTGGCCGGGCCGGTGCAGGGCCGCGCGACGCTGGGCTTCCGCGCCGAGCCGCGCGTGGTACCGGGCGAAGCGGCCGTGGAGACTGCGGCGGAGTAAGCCGCGCCCTCCGCTCCTCTGGATTAACGCTCAGCCGGCAACCTTCGCCAGCAGCGCCGCCGCTGCCGCCGTCTCGGCCTCCTGCTTCGACCCACCCTCGGCCTGCGCTTCCGCATACCCGCCGAGCGTCGCCTTCACGATGAAGCGCGGTGCATGGTGCGGGCCGGAACGGTCTACCACCTCGTAAGCCGGCGCCTTGCGGTTGTTTGCCGCCGCCCACTCCTGCAACGCCGACTTTGGATGCAGCGGCGCCGCCGTCGCACGCAACGGCCGGTCACCCCAGGCGGTGCGGATCGCGGCGCGCGCTGCCTCCAGCCCGACGTCTAGGTACAGCGCACCGATCAGCGCCTCCATCACGTCGCCGAGCACATTGTCGCTGTCCGCCGCGCCGTCGTCGCGCGCCTGTTTGCCGAGCCGCAACTGAGCCGGCACGCCGAGCGCGCGCGCGACGTCGGCGCACGCCGCGCCGGTTACCAGCGTGTTGAGCCGCCGCGACAGCGCGCCCTCCGGCTCCTTGGGGTATAGCGCGTACAGCCACTCCGCCATGACGAGGCCGAGCACGCGGTCGCCGAGAAATTCGAGCCGCTCGTAATTCGCCGCCGCCTGGCTGCCATGCGTCAGCGCGCGCTCGTAACTGGCGAGATCGGCGGGCGCATGACCGAGCGCGCCCGCGATCCAATTCCTAAGCGCCTCGCTCAAAAGCCTTCCCCGATGCGGTTCAGCCGCGCGGCGGTGAACCACGTCCACGGCAGCAGCCAGTTGGCCGAACCATCGGTCGACCAGAAACCGACCACCGCCTTGCCCTCGATCCGCTCCATCGGCACGTACCCCATGCCTGAGGCTTCACCCGGCAGCGCGTCGGCGGGCGCGGGGAAGCGGCTGTCCGAACTGTTGTCGCGGTTGTCGCCCATCACGAACACGCGGCCGGCGGGTACGGTGTATAGCTTGGTGTCATCGCGGTCGGGCATCTCGCCCTTGTCGAGCACGTTGTAGTTCTTGCCGTCAGGCAGCGTCTCGCGGAACTGCATGTAGCGGCACACCGGCTTGCCCTTCGCGTCGACGCTCTGGAACGGCGGATCGCAGGCATCGGTGCCGTAATTGGGCGACAGCGGCAGGATGAAATCGCCGATCCGTTGCTTCGGCACCGCGACGCCGTTGAGGATCACCTGACCGTGCCGCACCTGAATTGTGTCGCCGGGCAGGCCGATCACGCGCTTGATAACGTCGACGTCGTCACCCGGCGGACCGCGGAACACCACCACATCGCCGCGCGCCGGATCGTGCGGGAAGATACGGCCGGGGATCAGCGGCACGCCCCACGGCAGCGACCAGCGCGAGTAGCCGTAGTTCCACTTCGAGATGAACAGGTAATCGCCGATCAGCAGGCGCGGCATCATCGATTCGCTTGGGATGCTGAACGGCGCGAGGATGAAGCTGCGAAAGATCAGCACGACCACTGCAAGCTTGAGCAGGAACGTGAGAGTCTCGCGCGTCTCCGAACGCGGCTTTCCCGCCTTGGTGGTAACGCGGGCGGGTTTTAAATCGGGTTCGGACATTTTCGGGCCTTTGGTCAGGGTGCCACCCCTCGTCAAGCTGGTGGTTGTAATGTGGCGCGGCTAGGACGATCTGACCATCCCGTCCTAAACCATTTCCGAGGTGCCCATGCCCGCCGACTGGACCGCGATCGAACAGCTCCCTGCAACCAAGCTTACCGATCTTTTCGCCGCCGATCCCGGGCGGCTCGGCAGCCTCAGCCTCGACGTCGCCGGCATCCACTTCGACTGGTCCAAGACGCACCTCACCAAGGATGCGGTTGCCGCGTTCGAGGCGCTGGCGAAAGCGCAGGATCTGGCCGGCAAGCGCGAGGCGCTGTTCGCGGGCAAGGTCATCAACACCACCGAAGGCCGTTCGGTCACGCACGTCGCCGAACGCGGCGAGGGCGCGGAGGAGGACGTCGCCAAGGCGCAGGCGCTGCACGCCCGCATGCGCGCGCTGATCGACGCGATCGATGCCGAGGCACTCGGCCCGATCGCGCATATCCTCCACGTCGGCATCGGCGGGTCGGCGCTCGGCCCCGATCTGCTGGTCGACGCGCTCGGTCGCGAATCGGGCCGCTACGACGTGGCGATCGTCTCCAACGTTGACGGTTCGGCGCTGGAGGAGGTGTTCGCCAAGTTCGATCCGACCGCGACGCTGCTGGTGGTCGCCTCCAAGACCTTCACCACCAAGGAAACCATGCTCAACGCCGAAAGCGTGCTGCAATGGATGGCCGAGGGCGGTGTCGAGGACGTGTACGGTCGCGTCGTCGCGCTGACCGCCTCGCCGGACAAGGCGGTCGAATGGGGCGTGGACGAAACGCGCGTGCTGCCGTTCGCCGACTCGGTTGGCGGGCGCTACTCGCTATGGTCGTCGATCGGCTTCCCCGCTGCGCTCGCGCTCGGCTGGGACGAGTTCGCAGACCTGCTCGAAGGCGCGGCCGAGATGGATCGCCACTTCAAGCAGACTGCGTTGGGGCAGAACGCGCCCGCGCTCGCCGCCTTCGCTGACCTCTATTATGCGCAGGTCCGTCACTGCGAGACGCGCGCCACCTTCGCTTATGACGAGCGACTGCGGTTGCTGCCGTCGTATCTCCAACAGCTCGAGATGGAATCGAACGGCAAGGGCGTGACCATCGATGGCCAGCCGCTCACCCGGCCGAGCGCGCCGATCACCTGGGGCGGTGTCGGCACGGATGCGCAGCATGCGGTGTTCCAGTTGCTCCACCAGGGCACGCACCTCGTGCCGGTCGAGTTCGTCGCGGTGATCGAGCCGGGCGACACGCTGTCCGAGGATCACCATCGGCAGTTGCTGCTCAACGCGTTTGCGCAAGGTGCCGCGCTGATGGCGGGGCGCGACAATGCCGATAAGGCGCGCGCCTATTCGGGCGACCGACCGTCGTCGACGATCCTGCTCGACACGCTCGATGCACGCACGCTCGGCGCGCTGATCGCCTTCTACGAACACCGCACCTTCGTCAGCGGCGTGCTGATCGGCATCAACTCGTTTGATCAGTTCGGCGTGGAGCTGGGCAAGGAAATGGCCAAGGCGGCCGACGCGGGCGGCCAGGAGTTCGATGTCTCCACAACCGACCTCATCAAACGCGCATTCGGATGATCGGGCAGGCGGCGGCCCCACCTGGGTCCGCCGCCTCCTCCTGAACAATGCGTGGCAACACCGGCACCGCGTCACGCCGGCTTATGCGCCCTGTGCAACCGGCCCGCTGGTGCCGCCGCTGACGTGCGCCGGACGAGCAGCACGTACGTCACCGGCTTGTCTTCGCCGACCAACTCGAATTGCACGTTATTCGCGGTCTCGCGATATCGGTCGGCTCGGCTCGGCAGATCACGCGCGGGCTGCTCGCCGTCGCTGGTGCGGTGCGCGACCCGCATGTCGTCGGTGAAGATCAGCACGGTGCCCCGTGACAGCCGGCAAGCACCAGCATGCCCCACAGAACCAACAGGTAGCGCATCGACCTGATCCTGCCGACCCTTGCGGCGCTGCGGGACGCTCCCCAACTTGCGCCCATGCGGGCCGTCCGGCCCTCAGCCAAGCGCTTCGATGCAGCAAAGCCGCATTGCGACAAATGCGCTTTCATGGGGTTCGTGCGCGGTCTAGGAGCGCTGGATGAGCGATAGTTACGATTATGATCTGTTCGTCATCGGCGCCGGTTCCGGCGGCACCCGTGCCTCGCGCGTTGCCGCAGCCTATGGAGCCAAGGTGGCGGTGGCCGAGGAATACCGCGTCGGCGGCACCTGCGTCATCCGCGGCTGCGTACCAAAAAAGCTGCTGATCTACGGCGCGCATTTTGCCGAGGATTTGGCGGACGCACGCCGGTTCGGCTGGAACGTGCCGAGCTGCGATTTCGACTGGAAGGTGCTGACCGACAACGTCTTCGAGGAGATCGACCGGATCAACGGCGCGTACACCTCGACGCTGACCAACAACGGCGTGACGATCATCAACGATCGCGCGGTCATCACCGGCCCGAACAGCCTGCGCCTAGGTGATGGGCGCGAGGTGACGGCGGCGCGCATCCTGGTCGCCACCGGTGCGACGCCTTCCGTGCCGAAGTGCCCAGGCCACGAACTCGGCATCACCTCAAACGAGGCGTTCCACCTCGACGCAATCCCGAAGCGGATCGTCATTGCCGGTGCCGGCTATATCGCCAATGAATTCGCCGGCATCTTCCACCAGTTCGGCGCGCACGTCACGCTCATCAACCGGACCGATGTGATCCTGCGCGGCTATGACGAGCAGATCCGCGATCGGCTGCTCCAGATTTCGATGATGAAGGGGATAGACTTCCGTTTCCACGCCGATTTCCGTGGCATCGAAAAGCAGGCCGACGGCAGCCTGCTGGTGTCGATGACCGGCCACGACCCGATCGAGACCGATTGCGTGATGTTCGCGACCGGCCGCGACCCCAACACGGACGGCCTCGGCCTGGAGAGCGCCGGCATCACGGTCGACGCCAAGGGCGCTATCCCGGTCGACGATAGCGGACAGACCGCGTGTGCGAGCATCTACGCGATTGGCGACGTCACCAATCGCGTACAGCTCACACCCGTGGCGATCCGTGAGGGGCAGGCGTTCGCCGATACGCTGTACGGCGGGAAGCCGACGCGGGTCGATTACGACAACATCCCCTCGGCGGTGTTCAGCCATCCCCCAATCGCAAGCGTCGGGCTTACCGAGGGGCAGGCCAAGAACAAGTTCGGCGCGGTGAAGGTCTACGCGTCGGATTTCCGGCCGATGAAGAACGTGCTCGCCGGCCGGAATGAGCGCGCGCTGTACAAGATGGTGTGCGATAGCGTGACGGGGCGGATCCTCGGCCTGCACATGATCGGCCCCGACGCGCCGGAAATCCTGCAGGCGGCGGCGGTGGCGGTCAAGGCCGGCCTGACCAAGCAGGCATTCGACGACACGATCGCGCTGCACCCGACGATGGCGGAGGAGCTGGTGCTGCTACGATAGCCAGCCCGCCGCCGGGCGTCAGTGCGCCCCGGCCGGCGTCTCCATGATCTCGGTCAGGACGCCGCCCATATCCTTGGGGTGGAGGAAGAACACCGGCGTGCCGTGCGCACCAATGCGCGGCTCCCCCAGCAGGCGAACACCCCGGCCCTCGAACCACGCCTTGGCAGCGGCGATGTCAGGCACTTCGTAGCAGACGTGGTGCTGCCCGCCGGCCGGGTTCTTGGCGAGAAAGCCATGGATTGGTGATGCGTCGCCAAGCGGCTCGATCAATTCGATCTGAGTGTTCGGAGTGTCCACGAAACACACCTTGACGCCCTGCGCAGGCAAATCGAACGGTTCGCCGATGCGGGTGGCGCCCAGTATGTCGCGGTACAACGCCATCGATGTCGCAATGGAGGGCGTCGCCACCCCGATGTGGTTGAGCCGACCGAGCTTCATCGCCTCAATTTCCCGCGTCGTCGGTCTTAGGTGCCGGAACGGGTGGCGGTGGCGGTGCTGGCATCTGGCCGAACACCTGCCCGCATGCCTCCACCGTCTGACGGATCGGCGCCTCGCTGCCCGGCCCGGTGAATACCGCATCGACGGGAGAATTGGCGGGGTCGATCGCGCGAATTTTGATGGTGTGGGCGTGCGCGATCGCAACCGTCAGCGTCGTGACGACGCCGTCCTGCGCGGTAAAGGCTCCCCCGCCGGGGAACTCCCAGTTGGTGCCGAGCGCCGGGCCGTTATCGGCCGTCAGCGTCACCGGTCGCGGTGTCGCCCTGGCGAAGCCGCCCTTGGGGATGAACTGCACCGATACGTTGTTGATATTGCCCGCCGCCCGATCGCACCGCACCACCAGCCGCGCGCCGCCATCGGCGGTGCGGACCGACACCGATGTCGAGCCGAGGTGCGTCGCGGGATCGATCTTGGCAATCGTGGTCCAGCCGGGCGCGGCAGCGGCGGGCACCGCGGCCGCCTGGAGCAGCAACATCAGGATCATCTTCGCTCTTTCCTCCGGCGATGGTCGCACATGCTGGGCCAAAGCCTAGCCGCGAGACAAGCGGCGCGCAAATAGCGGCAATTCAAATGCGCCGCCACCTTGCCACGTCCCCGCCTGACCGGGCAAAGAGCCTGTCAGGAGACCGGCATGTCAGAACAGACCCTCTACCCCGTGCCCGCGGAATGGGCGAAGCGCGCGCGCGTCGATGCAGCGGGCTACGAACGGCTGTACGGGCGCTCGCTCGCTGATCCCGGCAGCTTCTGGCTCGAGCAGGCGCGCCGGCTCGACTGGATCAAGCGGCCCGAGATTGCAGGCGACTGGTCGTTCGACGAGAAGGATTTCCGCATCCAGTGGTTCGCGGACGGCAAGCTTAACGTCTCCGCCAATTGCATCGACCGGCATCTGGCGAAGCGCGGCGACCAGACCGCGCTGATCTGGGAACCGGACGATCCCATGGCGGAGCCGCGCCGCTTCACTTACGCCGAACTCCATGCCGAAGTGTGCCGCTTCGCCAATGTGCTCAAGGCGCAGGGGGTGGCCAAGGGCGACCGCGTGACGGTGTACCTGCCGATGATCCCCGAGGCCGCGTTCGCGCTGCTCGCCTGCGCGCGGATCGGCGCGATCCATTCGGTGGTGTTCGGCGGCTTCTCGCCCGAGGCGCTGGCTGGCCGCATCACCGATTGCGACAGCCGGATCGTCATCACCGCCGACGAGGGCCGGCGCGGTGGCAAGACCGTGCCGCTAAAGGCCAACGTCGATGCGTGTGCGCCGAATGCGCCGGTGCTGGAAACGGTGATCGTCGTGCGCTCGACCGGTGGCGCTGTGACGATGCAGAATGGCCGCGACGTGTGGTATCACGAGGTAGCGGCGAGCGTCTCCGCCACCTGCCCCCCCGAGCCGATGGGCGCGGAGGACCCGCTGTTCCTGCTCTACACCTCCGGCTCGACCGGCAAGCCCAAGGGCGTGCTGCATTCGTCGGGCGGGTATCTGCTGTGGGCGAGCCTGACCCACGAACTCGCCTTCGATTACCGCCCGGGCGACGTGTGGTGGTGCGCCGCCGATATCGGCTGGGTGACCGGACACAGCTACATCCTCTACGGCCCGCTCGCCAACGGGGCGACGACGCTGATGTACGAAGGCCTGCCCAACTGGCCCGACGCCAGCCGCATCTGGCAGGTGTGCGATCGCCATCAGGTGCAGGCGCTCTACACCGCGCCGACCGCGCTGCGTGCGCTGATGAAGGAAGGCGACCAATACGTCACCAAGACCAGCCGCACGTCGCTCAAGCTGCTCGGCACGGTCGGCGAGCCGATCAACCCCGAGGCGTGGCGCTGGTATCACGATGTCGTCGGCGAGGGCCGCTGCCCGATCATCGACACCTGGTGGCAGACCGAGACCGGCGGCCACATGATCGCCCCCCTGCCCGGTGCGACCGCCTTGAAGCCGGGCTCCGCCACCACGCCGATGCCGGGGGTAGACCCGCAGATCGTCGATGCCGAGGGGCAAGTGCTGAGCGGCGCGGCGGAGGGCAACCTCGTCATCGCGCGAAGCTGGCCGGGGCAGATGCGGACCTTGTGGGGCGATCACGATCGCTTCTTCCAGACGTATTTCACCACCTATCGCGGCAAATATACCACCGGAGACGGCGCGCGGCGCGATGCGGACGGCTATTACTGGATCACCGGCCGGGTTGATGATGTCATCAACGTGTCGGGTCATCGCATGGGCACCGCCGAGGTGGAAAGCGCGCTGGTCCTGCACCCGCAGGTGGCCGAGGCCGCCGTGGTCGGCATGCCGCACGACATCAAGGGGCAAGGCATCTACGCCTATGTGACGCTGAACGCGGGCGCGGAAGCGTCGGACGACCTGCGCCGCGATCTGGTGAAATGGGTGCGCGGCGAGATCGGCCCGATCGCCACGCCCGACAAGCTGCAGTTCGCCCCCGGCCTGCCCAAGACACGCAGCGGCAAGATCATGCGCCGCATCCTGCGCAAGATCGCGGAAGGCGACGTGTCCGCGCTCGGCGATACCTCGACGCTGGCCGATCCGGCGGTGGTGGACGATCTGGTGGCGAACCGCGTGGCATAGCCGCGCGGGGGGGGGATTGCGGAGCGGCGAGCGCACCGTTACGCTCGGACAATACACTGTTTGTTGGGGAACTTCATGCGTTTGTCCGTTCTGCTCCGCTGCTCGGCGGCGGTTGCGCTCGCCGTTGCCGTTCCGATCGTCGCGGCACCCGTCGCCAAGACCGTCTACGGCGATTTCGGCGTAGATCTCGCCGCGCGTGACACGGCAGTGAAGCCGGGCGACGACTTCTGGGCCTATGCCAACGGCAGCTGGGACAAGGCGACGCCGATCCCCGCCGACAAGGCTTCCACCGGCCCATTCGTGCTGCTGCGCGACAATGCCGAGGCAAATGTCCGCACCATCCTCGACGACATGGCAAAGGATCCGGCGAAGTACGGCGCAACCGGCCAGCAGGTCGGCGATTTCTACGCAAGCTGGATGGACGTGCCCGCTATCGAGGCAAAGGGCGCGGCGCCGCTGAAACCCTACCTCGCCAGGATCGCGGCGGCGAAGGACCGCACCGCGCTCCAGACGCTGTTCGCCAGCGTCGGCTATGCGACGCCGGTCGAGATCGGTATGATGCCCGGCCTCGCCGATCCGACGCACTACACCGCCGTCGCAGGGCAAGGCGGGCTCGGCATGCCGCGCGACAATTACCTGCTGCCGGGCGAGAAGTACGACGCGTTCCGCAAGGCTTACCGCGCATACATCCAGCAGATGCTGACGATGGGCGGCATCGCCGACGCCAGCGCCAAGGCCGATGCGATCTTCGCGCTCGAGACCGCAATGGCGAAGGACCAGTGGTCTCCGGCTGAAAGTCGCGACATCGCCAAGCTGAACGATCCCGAGGATATCGCCGGCCTCACCGCCAAGGCGCCCGAGTTCGACTGGCCGCTGCTGGTCAAGACTGCCGGGCTGGAAGCATCGCCCAAGGTGCTGATGACCCAGAACACCGCGATCGCCGCGATGGGCAAGCTGTTCGCCGCCACCCCGGTGTCGACGTGGCAGGACTATCTCGCTTTCCACTTCATCAGCGATCACGCGACCTACCTCACCAAGGCGTTCGACGACGCGCATTTCGCCTTCTACAGCCAGACGCTGTCGGGCGTACCCTCGCAGCGCGAGCGTTGGCGGCGCGGCATCGCCATCACCAATGGTGCGCTCGGCGAGGCGGTGGGGCAACTCTACGTCCAGCGCTTCTACCCGCCCGCCGCCGAGCGCCAGATGAACGAGCTGATCGAGAACCTGCGCGCCTCGTATCAGGAGCGGATCTCCAAAGCGCCTTGGATGGACGAGCCGACCCGCAAGGCGGCGCTTGCCAAGCTTGCCGCGTTCGAGCCGCGCATCGGCCACCCGACCAAATATATCGATTATTCCAGCTTCAAGGTGGTCCGCGGCGATCTGCTCGGCAACGTGATGCGCTCGGGCGAGTTCGAGCATCAGCTGGAACTGTCGCGCTTTCCGAAGCCGGTCGATCGCAGCTTGTGGGGCATGACCCCGCAGACGGTGAACGCCTATTACAGCCCGCTCGCCAACCAGATCACCTTCCCCGCGGCGATCCTGCAACCGCCGTTCTTCGACCCCAATGCCGATCCGGCGGTGAATTACGGCGCGATCGGTGCGGTGATCGGCCACGAAATGGGCCACGGCTTCGACGATCAGGGCGCGGGGTTCGGTCCTACCGGCAAGTTCGAAAACTGGTGGACGCCGACCGCCAAGGCGCAATTCGAGAAGCGCACCGCCGCGCTTGCCGACCAGTATGATGCCTACGAACCGGTGCCCGGCACACACATCCAGGGCAAGCTGACGCTGGGCGAGAACATCGGTGATCTGGGCGGGATCGAGGCGGCATATGGCGCGTACCAGCGCTATCTCGCCAAGCACGGTGCGACAGGGAAGATCGATGGTTTGACCAGCGACCAGCGCTTCTTCCTCGCGTTTGCGCAGGCGTGGCGCGGGAAGACGCGGCCGGATGCGCAGCGTCAGGCGCTGCTCACCGATCCGCATAGCCCGGTGTATTTCCGCACCAACGGCGTCGTCCGCAACGTTGACGCATGGTACACCGCGTTCAACGTGAAGCCCGGCGACAAGCTGTACCTGCCGCCCGCGCAGCGCGTTCACATCTGGTAACACTCGCGTCGGGGGGCGGCCGATCCGACCGCCCCTTGGCGAACGAGTCGAAGGAGCCTTACCCAGCCGCCCTCGCCAGAGTGTAGGCGTAGCGTGCGCGCTGCTCCGAGCCCTTCGGGTACTGGCGCAGCTGGTGCAGTTGCTCGCCGGTCAGCGTGAAGCGCCGATACCCGTGCGAGACGAGGCAATAGTCCAGCACCGCCTGTAGCTGGTCGACGACATCGTGGTATGCGGCAACGCGAAACATCTGCGTGTAAGTCGAGTTGCGGTACAGCACGCGGTCCGGCGCCACCACGTTCATCGCCGCCTGATAGCCGGCGGCGCCCCGGTAGTCGGCGCCGCCCGGGCCGGTGGTCTGTTGCAGGCCCTGCACCAGCCCGGCCAGTTGCGCACCGTTGAGCGCGGCCAGCGCGTGCGCCGTTCCCGGCTTCATGCTTACCTCAAGACCGTAAGTCTGGTTCGCACATGTCAGCGCATCGTGCTGATAGTCGGCAAACGACACGCCGGGTTTGGTCCAGCTGACATTGTCGGGCTTGCGCTTGGCCTCGGCGGGAAGCGCCGTGACGGTCAGGGTGGTGACGATCAGGGCACCGGCTACAACCAGACGAACCAATGGCATCGCATGTCGCTCCAACTACGCCCGCGCAGGTTCAGACTTCCGACGCGAGCCGTTTCGCAGAAGGTCTATTTAGCCTGAAACGTCGTCGACGCGGTATCGTTCAACCGCGGACATCGCACTGCCTTAGCCGATCAGGCTGACCCGCCCGCCGGCGTGCCGTTCCAGTCGCGCCGCCAGTTCAAGCTCCAGCAGCACCGTCTGGACTACCATCGGCGCCGCACCCGACTGGCGGATCAGTTCGTCGACGGCGACCGGCACCGGGCCGAGCAGCCCGGAGATGCGATCGCGTTCGGCCGCGCTGGCATCCTGCGGCGGCGGTCCCGCGAAACGCGCGGTCGGTGAACGCACCCGCCGCGCGTCGATCGGGCGGATCGCCTCGACGATATCGGCGGCGGACTGGATCAGCGTCGCACCTTCGCGGATCAGGCCATTGCAGCCTTGCGCGCGCGGATCGAGCGGGCTGCCCGGCACCGCCATCACCTCACGCCCCATCTCGCCCGCCAGCCGCGCGGTGATGAGCGAGCCGGAGCGCGGCGCCGCCTCCACCACCAGCGTACCGAGCGCGGCGCCGGCGATGATGCGGTTGCGATGCGGAAAGTGCCGGGCGCGCGGCTCGATACCGGGCGGTTGCTCGGCGATCAGCAGCCCTTCGCGGGCGATCCGCTCCTGAAGGTCAGCGTTCTCGGGTGGGTATACCACGTCGATGCCGCCCGCGATCACGCCGATCGTACCCCCCTCGATCGAGCCGACGTGCGCGGCGGTGTCGACACCCCTGGCGAGACCCGACACCACCGTGATGCCGTCCCGTCCCAGTTCGGCAGCGATCTGCCGCGAGAAGCGGCACGCCGCCGCCGACGCGTTGCGCGCGCCCACCATCGCCACGCAGTCGCGCGCCAGCAGCGCGACGTTGCCGCGCACCATCACCACCGGCGGAGCATCGTCCAGCTGCGCGAGCAGTTCGGGATAGTCGGCATCCTCGATGAACAAATGGCGCGCGCCGAGCTTGCGCGCCGCCGCAAGTTCGCGTTCCGCTACGGCTGGCAAGGCGACCACCGGCGAGCGTCCGCCGCCGCGCGCCGCCAGCCCCGGCAGCGCCTCGATCGCTGCCGCCGCGTCCCCGAACCGCGCGACCAGCTGGCGATATGTAACCGGGCCGATCTGCGCCGTACGGATCAGGCGGAGACGCGCGACCTCTGCCGCATCAGCCACGCGCTTTGCTGCCGACCCGCGGTTCACTGCCGTCGAGCAACCGCTCGATATTGGCGCGGTGCTTCCACAGCACGAGCAGGGCACAGGCGATCAGCGCCGGCACGAAATCGAACCGGTCGAACAGCGCAGCCGCAACCGGCGCGCTTACCGCCGCCGTCATGCCCGCGACCGAGGATATCCGCACCCCCGCCAGCAGCCCCAGCCACACGACCGCATAGACCAGCCCGATCGGCCAATGCAGCGCGAGCACAATGCCGAGCAGCGTCGCCACCCCCTTGCCACCGCGAAAGCGCAGCCACACCGGATAGAGATGGCCGAGAAACGCCGCCGCCCCGGCCAACACGCCGGTTCCCGGCGCCAGCGCCTCGGCAATCGCCACGGCAGCGAACCCCTTCAGCGCGTCGAGGATCAGCGTCGCCGCCGCCAGCCCCTTGCGTCCGGTTCGCAGCACGTTGGTCGCGCCGATGTTCCCCGAGCCGATTTGGCGCAGGTCGCCCGCGCCGAACGCACGCGTGAGGATCAGCCCGAACGGAATCGCGCCGAGCAGATAGCCGAACAGCAACACGGCCGCCGGTGTACCCCATAGATATTCGGTCGGCATGGATCGTTTCGCCCCCAGTTGTCGCCCTTCTAGCGGCACGCGGGCGCACGCGCCATGCTCTCCATCAAGCACGGAGATTGTCAAACCGCGGGTTGCGGCTATGGCCTGCGCGGATGAGCGACGCGCGGCCGATCCTGTTCTTCGATTCGGGGGTCGGCGGCCTCTCGGTGCTCGGGGCGACCCGCGCTCTGCTGCCGCAGGCGCCATTCGTGTACGTCGCCGATTCGGCCGGCTTTCCTTATGGCACCAAGACCGAGGCCGAAATCGCCGCGCGCGTGCCGGCGCTGCTTGGGCGGCTGGCGGAACGCTATCGCCCGCGCCTGATCGTGATCGCGTGCAACACCGCCTCCACGATTGCGCTGGGCGCGGTGCGCGGCGCGCTAGACCTGCCGGTGGTCGGCACCGTGCCCGCGATCAAGCCCGCCGCCGAGGCGAGCAAAACGCGCGCGATCGGCGTGCTCGGCACCGATGCCACCGTGCGGCAGCCCTATGTCGACGATCTCGCCGCCCGGTTCGCAGCCGATTGCGTGGTGCTGCGCCACGGCTCGGCCGAACTGGTCGCCCTGGCGGAGGCCGAGTTGCGCGGCCATGTCGCCGCGCCGGAGAGTTACCGCGCCATCCTGGCGGGACTGCTCGATCAGCCCGGGGGCGATCGTATCGACGTAATCGTCAACGCCTGTACGCACTTCCCGCTGGTGGCGAGACGGCTTGCCGCCGCTGCCCCCCGGCCGCTCACCTTCGTCGACGGCTCGGCCGGGATCGCGCGGCGGATCGCCCATTTGACGCAGCGACAGGACTGGCCGAACACACCCGGCGCCGGGCGCGCGGTATTTACCGGCGTCGGCGCGGACGATGCGGCGCTTCGCCCTGCCCTGCTTCGCTACGGGCTTTGCGACGTGGAGTCGCTTTGACGGGCCTTGCACCGATGCGGCAGGGCTGCGACAAAGTGTCCAGCAGCAAAGGCCGGCGCGATCGGTCTATAAGGGCGTGCCTGCATGCGGACGTGTCACGCACGAATGCACGCAATGCGCTGGAATGTGGGAGGGATTGCCCCTAAATGCCGACGATCATGGAATCGCATGCACCGGCGCGCGGGGTCGATTACTCGCGGATTTTCACTCAGGCGATCGATCGGCTGCACGCCGAGGGTCGGTATCGGGTGTTCATCGATATCCTCCGCAACAAAGGGGCGTTCCCCAACGCGCGCTGTTTCGCCGGGCATAACGGGCCGAAGCCGATCACGGTGTGGTGCTCCAACGATTACCTTGCGATGGGCCAGCACCCCAAGGTGGTCGCCGCGATGGAAGAGGCGCTTCACGATGTCGGCGCTGGCTCCGGCGGCACGCGCAACATCGGCGGCAACACGCATTACCATGTCGATCTGGAAGGCGAACTCGCCGATCTGCACGGCAAGGAAGGCGCTCTGCTGTTCACCAGCGGTTACGTGTCGAACGAGGCGACGCTGGCGACGCTCGCCAAGATTCTGCCGGGCTGCGTGATCTTCTCCGACGAGCTCAACCACGCCTCGATGATCGCCGGCATCCGCAACGCCGGCTGCGAGAAGTTCGTGTTCCGCCACAACGATCTCGGCCATCTCGAAGAACTGCTGGCGGCGGTCGATCCCGCCACGCCGAAGCTGATCGCGTTCGAGAGCGTCTATTCGATGGAGGGCGACGTCGCGCCGGTGGCCGCGATCTGTGACCTTGCCGACAAATACAATGCGCTGACCTATCTCGACGAGGTGCACGCGGTCGGCATGTACGGCCCGCGCGGCGGCGGCATTTCAGAGCGCGAGGGCGTCGCCGATCGACTAACCATCATCGAGGGGACGCTTGGCAAGGCGTTCGGCGTGATGGGTGGCTATATCGCGGCCGACCAGATGATCGTCGACGTGATCCGCAGCTACGCTCCGGGCTTCATCTTCACCACCTCGCTGTCGCCGGTGCTGGTGGCGGGCGTGCTGGCGAGCGTGCGGCACCTGAAGGCGTCGAGCGTGGAGCGCGAGGCGCAGCAGGCGGCGGCGGCGAAGCTGAAGGCGATGCTGACGGACGCCGGCCTGCCGGTGATGCCGGGCGAAACGCATATCGTCCCGCTGATGGTCGGTGATCCGGTCAAGGCCAAGCGGATCAGCGACATCCTGCTTGCCGAATATGGCGTGTACGTACAGCCGATCAACTATCCGACCGTGCCGCGCGGCACTGAGCGGCTGCGCTTTACACCGGGGCCGGCGCATGACGAGACGATGATGCGCGACCTGACGAAGGCGCTGGCGGAAATCTGGAGTCGGCTGGACCTCCGCAAGGCGGCCTGACCCTCGCCGGAACCTGAATTGCGTCCGGAGGTTGTATCGTAACGAACCTGCAACGAAGGACGGTACGATGGGAAAAGGCTGTATTCTCTGGCTGTTGGGCGTGCCGATCCCCGTAATCCTAGTGCTGTACCTGCTATTCCACCACTAAACCTCGCGAAATCGGCGATGTCGAAGGGACCGTTTCGACATCGCCATCAGGGAGGTAAGCCCAACCGACCGATCGCACTCGCAAAACGCTCGCGGCGGCATCAGCCGCCGCACGTCAAGCCGCCCGGCTCAATCGAGCGGACCACGCATAGCCGTTGCGCAGCGATGCGAAACTTGCGGTCAGGCCGGTATCGCGCGCGATACCGCAGGCAGCGCCTTTCAACTCCGCACGCGGCGTCACGTCGAACTTGGCGAGCCACGCGAACAGCAATGCCTTGAACGGCGACGGCAACCGCTCCTGCTGGCCGAAATCGACGATGTCGAGCCGACCGCCCGGCGCCAGCTTGCCGGCAGCCTCGCGCAGCGCGCCCTTCCAGTCGGGTATCATCGAGAGCGTGTAGCTCTGGAAGATGCGGTCGAACGTCGCGACCCCGAACAGCGCCACGCTGTTAAACGCGGTGGCATCGCCCTGGGCCAGCGTGATGCGGCCGGTCAGGCCGGCTTTGGCGATACTCGCCCGCGCAGTCTCCAGCATCGCCTCGGAGATATCGACGCCGTAATAGCGCGCATCCGGCCAACGCTTCGCCGCCGCGATCAGGTTGCGCCCGGTGCCGCAGCCGATCTCCAGCACCGTACCGTTCGGCGGCGGTGCGAGACCGGCGATCAGCGCGTCACGGCCGAGCAGGTAATATTTGCGGGTCAGATCGTAAAAGTGCCGCTGCGTCTTGTAGATCGCATCCATATGGCCAGCATGACCGGCGCCCACATCGCCCGCCATTATTTCAGCACGTAGAGATGGACGCCGCCATAGATCGAGGAGCGATCGCGTCGCGTGTAATCGAGCGAGTCCTCGGCGCGGTAATCCCATGCCGACAGGATATCGGCCGGCACCCGGCCGGGCAGGATCGTCGCGATGCCGGCGGTGCGGAACAGCACGCGCGCGCCCGGCTTGGCGGTACGGGTGATCTCGCCCCACAGTTCGGTGAGCTGCTGGTCGGTCATCCAGTCCTGCGCGTCGAGCAAGATGTAACGGTCGAGCGAGCCGGCATCCTGACTGCGCAGGTAGTCGGTGAAGTTGGTGTGGCGCACCTCTATCCGGCTGACGCGTTCGACGATCTTGTCGTAATGCGCCTTCTGGAGATACGGCGGCAACGGCGCGTTCGGGTCCTCGCTATAGCCGCGGTTGAACGCCTGCCACGCGAAGTAATTGTCCTTGAGGTCGAAGTCGCAGGCGAGCTTTTCAAGCCGCTCGCGTAAGACCACCGCCATCTTCTCATCACCAGCCAGCGCCTCATATTGCGCGGGCGGAATGCCGAGCCCGAACAGCGACGCGGGCTGATCGGTCAGCCACTTGATGAAGCCCTTGTCGAACACCGGCGCGAACTCTCGGTCGAAGATCTCGCGCTGCTCCTGAATGGTCTTGGCCTTGAGGAGCACCTTCGGGTTTACGCCGTTCATCCGCGCGATCAGATGCGCCGCGCCGATGAAGTTGCCGAGCAGACCGCGCTTGTACACACCCTTGGCGAAACCGCCGATCCGCCGCCGACCGACCATGTCGCGACCTTCCCAATACCGCTTGCTCGTCTCGTCGAGATGTGGGCGGACGTAGGTGCGATAGGCGAGGATGTTGGCACGGCTGTTGGCACGCGCGAAGAAGCGGTGGAACGTCGCGTAATCCGGCAGATGCCGCGCCGCGACGACCTTCAGTTTGTTGAGTGCGATATGCGCGGTGTTGAGATCGACTGCGGTGATCGCCTTCGGGTTGGCGGTCAGATACGACATCATGTTGCAGCCGCCCGATGCGATCGTCACGACATGGCTGTCCGGCGTGATCGCCAGCGCTTCCATGTCGACCGCCGGATCTTCCCAGATCTGCGCATACACCAGCCCGCGGAACGCGAAGGTGAAGGCGCGTTCGAGAATGCCCTGTTTTGACAGATGGTCGTGACGATGGACCGCCGCGCGGACGGCGCGGTTCTTGGGCGGGCGGGCGGCGATAGCCATTTCAATCTCCTGCGGGCCGGCGGGGTCGCGCGGCGCTCAGCTACGACAAAGCGATGACGCTTCCATGACGCGTTCGCGTCCAAATGAAAAGAACCTGTCGGTGGGGTGTTCCACCGACAGGCCCTTTACATTTGTCACCCGGCACGAGCTATCGAGGGAGAAAGTACGTAGCCGGGGTACCTGCCTTTCGCCGCCGAGGAGAAAGACTGCCGAAGATACGGCGCGCGATCCACTTCGGATGCACCGCGATGCCGACGGCCGTTTTTTTACGGCATCAGTCCACCGCCGCTGGTGCCAACCTCAAGCATAGGCGACCGGATTGCCTGTTCCGCACCGGCGAGGAGCAACCGGAGCTTAGGCATGCCGCAGACTTACACCGCGGAAAGATCGCCCTTCAGCACGATCGGCCCGGTCGGCGCACCGGTCGGCGAGCCGCCCTCCGGCTCGATCGTCACCGCCAGCGTCGCGCCGGCGGCAAGCTGGCGGCGAACCGCGACGCCCGGCGTAACGCTGGTCGCGCCGCCGCTCGCCAGCAGGGCGAGCGAATGCGGCGTCTTGTCCGCGCCGATCACCCACAATTCGGCGCTGCGGCCGGCGGCGGGCGTATCGCCCGACGTGACGCGCAGCAGGCCGCGCGCTGGATCGTACACCGCCGCGATCGCCGTGCCGTTAGCGGTCGGCGCGATCGACGCGACCAGCAGCGACCGCACCGCCGGCGTTTCGACCGGCGCCGGTGCCGGCAGCGGCGCCTGCGGCGGTCGTGCAACGACGAACACGAGCAGGCCGGCAGCCGCGATGCTGGTCAATCCCGCCAGCGCCGGCCAGAAGCGGCTGCGCGGACGCGCCACGCCATGCGGCGCGTCGATCGACCGCTCGACGCGCTCGAACACGCCGGCCGGCGCGGCGACCTCCGGCCAGATTGCGAAGAGCTGCCCGAAATAGCCGCGCCACCCCTCAACATCGTGCGCGAAGCCGGGTTCAGCCAACACACGCCGCAGTGCGGCCGCGCGTTCCTCGCCGTCGAGAACACCGAGCGCCAACTCGGCGGCGCTGACGTCCGGCATATCCTGCGGCGTGCGGATGTCGGTCATGCCTCAAGACACTCCCGCAACCGCGCGAGGCCGCGCCGCACCCAGCTCTTCATCGTGCCCAGCGGCACGCTCACCCGCTCGGCGAGTTCGGCATAGGTCACGCCCTGGAAGAACGCGGTGCGAATCGAATCGCGCTGGTTGTTGTCGAGCTCGTCCAGGCAACGGTGCAGGCTGTGCGCCTCCTCGTCGGCGATCAGCGTGTCGCTGGCGAGTGGCGCCGTGTCAGGGAGGTCGGGCGCATCCTCGATCGGCGCAGTCGGTCGGGAGCCTTGCGCGCGCCGCCAGTCGATCGCGCGGTTGCGCGCGATCGTCGCCAGCCAGGTGATCGGGCTGGCGCGCGAGGGTTCGTAGGCGCCGGCACGCTTCCAGATCGTCAGATAGACATCGTGCAACACGTCCGCCGCCGCCTCCCGCTCTCCGCAGATACGCAGGCAGACGCCAAAAAGCTTCGCGTTGGTGCGCAGATACAAGTCGCGGAACGCGGCGCGGTCCTCCTCGCCGGTGCGCAGCAGGATCGCGACGAGTTCGGCGCGCGCTGCATCGCGCGTTGCAATCGATCCGGCTGGGGTTTCCGTCATGCTACCGCTCTATGGCGTCGCGGGTCGGACCGCAACGGGTGTGGCAATCATCGGCGGCTTTGCGTAAGAGCCGCGCGTCGCCACCTTACCCGGGACTCGCCGCCTTTGCGCATCGCCTTCGCCTCCGATCATGCCGCCGTCGATCTCAAGGCCGCGCTCGTCGCGTGGGCGCAAGGGGCGGGCCATGACGTGACCGACCTCGGGCCGGAAACCGCGGCACGGGTCGATTACCCCGATTATGGCTACCGCCTTGCGGAGTATGTCGAAGCGGGCGCGGCGGGTTTCGGCGTGGCGCTGTGCGGGTCCGGCATCGGCATCTCGATCGCTGTCAATCGCAACCCCGCCTGCCGTTGCGCGCTGGTGAGCGATCCTTTCGCCGCCACCCTTGCGCGTCAGCATAACGACGCCAACGTCATCGCGATGGGCGCACGGCTGATCGGGCCGGACATGGCGCAGGCCTGCCTCGAATCCTTCCTCGCCGGGCAGTTCGCCGGCGGCCGTCATCAACCGCGCGTCGACAAGCTCGGCGCCCCCGCACAGACAAGGGAAAGCGCATGAGCACCCAGATCGCCGACAACCCCCTCAACGACGTTCAACCCGACGGCTTCTTCACGCGCAGCCTCGCCGATGCCGATCCGGCGGTCTTCGCTGGCGTGCGCCACGAGCTGAAGCGCGAGCAGGACCAGATCGAGCTGATCGCGTCCGAGAACATCGTCTCGAAGGCTGTGCTCGAAGCGCAGGGTTCGGTGTTCACCAACAAGTATGCCGAGGGCTACCCCGGCAAGCGCTACTATCAGGGCTGCCACCCCTCCGACGAGGTCGAGCAGCTTGCGATCGACCGCGCCAAGCAACTGTTCGGTTGCGGCTTCGTCAACGTCCAGCCGCATTCGGGCGCGCAGGCCAACGGCGCGGTGATGCTCGCGCTGGTCAAGCCGGGCGAGACGGTGATGGGCCTCAGCCTCGATGCCGGCGGCCACCTCACCCACGGCGCGCGCGCCGCCATGTCGGGCAAATGGTTCAACGCGGTGCAATACGGTGTCGATCCGGTCACGCACCTGATCGACTACGACAAGGTCGCGGAGATCGCCCGCGCCAACACCCCGAAGATCATCATCGCGGGCGGCTCGGCCTATCCGCGCGAGATCGACTTCGCCAAGTTCCGCGCGATCGCGGATGAGGTCGGCGCGTTCTTCATGGTCGACATGGCGCATTTCGCAGGGCTCGTCGCGGCGGGCGCGCACCCCTCGCCGCTTCCCCATGCGCATGTCGTCACCACCACGACGCACAAGACGCTGCGTGGGCCGCGTGGTGGCATGATCCTGACCAACGACGAAGCCATCGCCAAGAAGATCAACTCGGCGGTGTTCCCAGGGCTTCAGGGCGGCCCGCTGATGCACGTCATCGCCGCCAAGGCGGTCGCGTTCGGCGAGGCGCTGCGGCCCGAGTTCAAGAGCTATGCGGCCGCCGTGATCGAGAATGCCAAGGTGCTGGCCGCCACGCTCAAGGAACGCGGCGCGGAGGTCGTCTCCGGCGGCACCGACACGCACCTCGCGCTGATCGACCTTACCCCGCTCGGCGTGACCGGCAAGGACGCCGACGAGGCGCTCGAGCGCGCCGGCATCACCTGCAACAAGAACGGCATCCCCAACGATCCGTTGCCGCCGACCAAGACCAGCGGCATCCGCGTCGGCTCGCCCGCCGGCACCACGCGCGGGTTCGGCGTGGCCGAGTTCCGCGAGATCGGCAACATGGTCGCCGACGTGCTCGACGGCCTCGCCAAGAAGGGCGAGCAGGGTGACGCGCAGGTCGAGGCGGACGTGCGGCAACGGGTTGCCGCATTGTGCGCGCGCTTCCCGATCTACGCGGAGATGTGATGTGCGCTGTCCCTTCTGCGGACATGAAGACAGCCAGGTAAAGGACAGCCGCCCCACCGACGACGGGGCGGCGATCCGTCGGCGGCGTCAATGCGAGGGGTGTGCGGCACGCTTCACCACGTTCGAGCGCATCCAGTTGCGCGATCTCGTCGTCCTGAAAAGCGAGGACCGGCGCGAACCGTTCGACCGAGAAAAGCTGCTCCGCTCGATCTTGATCGCAGCGCGCAAACGGCCGATCGAGCCGGTGCGGCTGGAAAAGCTCGTCTCCGGCATCCAGCGCCAGTTGGAGACGCAGGGGGAAACCGAGATTCACTCGCAGCGTATCGGCGAAATGGTGATGGACGGGCTAAAGGGTCTCGATTCGGTCGCCTATATCCGCTTCGCCAGCGTCTATAAGGATTTCCGCGAGGCGAAGGACTTCGAGGAGTTCGCCGGCAACGTGACTGCGGTCGCGAACGGATAACGCCGCCCGACCGCCGCCAGTCCCCGGCGAACCGCCAAACGCGTGTCGCCCCGCCTCTTGTCCAACCCGCGCATAGAAGGATAGGGCCTGAGCGATGAGCTTCTGGGTCTACATCCTGCGCTGCGCCGATGGCAGCTATTACACCGGCCATACCGACGATCTCGAACGCCGGGTCGGCCAACATCAATCGGGGGAGTTCGAAGGCTATACGCTGTCACGCCTGCCGGTGGAACTATTGTGGTCACAGGATTTCCCGTCGCGGGTCGAGGCGCTGGAGGCGGAGCAGCGGGTGAAGCCCTGGGCACGGGCCAGACAGGAGGCGTTGACCGCCGCGGACTTGGAGGCGTTACGCATCGTCGCCATGCCGCAATCCCAGCACGATGTCCCACGACCGGACCCGGAGCGAACGGCACATGGCGATGCCGGGCCCCGTCCCCAGCCGGTTCGTGCCGAGCGGGAACGGGGAACCGCCACAGTGCGATCCGAAACTCAAGCTCCAGCGCAAACACCGCCCCCCGTCATCGTGCTCGTCCGCCCGCAACTCGGCGAGAACATCGGCAAGGCGGCCCGCGCCATGCTCAACTTCGGGTTGGTGGAGATGCGTCTCGTCGCCCCGCGCGACGGCTGGCCGAACCCCGCCGCCGGCCCCGCCGCCTCCGGTGCGGACAGCGTGCTGGAACATGCGCAGGTATTCGAAACGCTGGCCGAGGCGATCGCCGATTGCCCCAACGTCTACGCCACCACGGTGCGCAAGCGCGGCGTTACCAAGCCGGTCGTCACCCCCGAAGTTGCCGCGCGCGCGATCCACGCCGGGCCAGGCCGCACCGCGATCCTGTTCGGGCCAGAACGCTCCGGCCTCGAAACCGACGATGTCGCGGTCGCGCGCGAGATCATCACCGTCCCGATCAACCCGGAATTCGGCTCGCTCAACCTCGCGCAGGCGGTGATCCTCGTCGCCTATGAATGGTCGAAAGGGGTGGCGCTATCGCAGCCGCCCGAGGTCGATCTGCCCGAGCCTGCCCCACAGGAGGAACTCGACGGCATGATCGCGCAACTCGATGGCATGCTGGAAGAAGCCAACTTCTTCTTCCCGCCGGATCGCTCGCCGGTCACGCGGCGGACGCTGCGCACCCTGCTCACCAAACCCGCCTGGTCGAGCCAGGAGGTGCGCACGCTTCGCGGCGTCCTGTCGGCGCTCGCTGGCGCCAAGCGTAAGAAAACGCTCGACTGACGCGGGATCATCGCGCGGTTGATGGCAGTTGCGGCATAACGGCCGACTTGATACCCAAACCGGGTGGCACCTCGGCCGCGATTTGTCTGGAGCACCCTATGCGCTTGTCCCTCGTCACCGCCGCCGCTCTTTCCGCAATGATCGTGGCCGCGCCGGGTTTGGCCAAGGACAAGAAGCCGATGGACCCGAACAAGCGGATCTGCCGCAGCGAGGTGCCGACCGGCTCGATGATGTCCAAAAGCGTGTGCCACACACGCGCCGAATGGATCATGATCGACGAACAAAACCAGGCCGCAACTGACAGCGCGATCCGCTCGCGCCGCACGAACGGCCAGTAACCACACGCCCGGGTGCGGTCAGTCATGCCGCTCCCGGGTTCGACATGTCAGGTGCTGAGGCTCGGGAAACCGGCCCGGAACGCCGCCACCTTGGGCTTGTCCCAATGCGCGATATACGGGTGGTTCGGATTGCGGTCGAAGAAATGCTGGTGGTACGCTTCCGCCGGGTAGAAGCCGCCGGTCTCCAGCTTGGTCACGATCGGCGCCTTGAACGCATGCGCCTGCGATAGCTGCGCGATATAGGCCGCCGCGACCGCGCGCTGCGCCGGGTTCTGCGGGAAAATCGCCGAGCGATAGCTGGTGCCGCTGTCCGGATACTGCGCGTTCAGCGTGGTCGGATCATGCGCGACCGAAAAATAGACGCGCAGCAACGTGGCATAGCTCACCTTCGCCGGATCGTAGACGACGCGGATCGCCTCGGCATGACGCGTCGTCTCGCTGCTGACCTGATCGTACGTCGCGGTATCGGCACTCCCGCCGGCATAGCCCGCTGTCACGGACTTGACGCCCTTCACATGCTCGAACACCGCTTCCATACCCCAGAAGCACCCGCCCG
Source organism: Sphingomonas sp. GC_Shp_3 (assembly GCF_026540945.1). NCBI lineage: Bacteria > Pseudomonadati > Pseudomonadota > Alphaproteobacteria > Sphingomonadales > Sphingomonadaceae > Sphingomonas > Sphingomonas sp. GC_Shp_3. The sequence continues at coordinate 25,269 of NZ_JALNUT010000011.1, read as the reverse complement.
CCAGGACCGCGACCTGCGGCTTGCCGGCGTTCGGCACGTCATGCTGCGCGGCCGGAATCGGCACCGCGCGCTCCGCGCTGGCCGCGCCGCCCGAAAGCGCGAATACCGCCGCGCCGGCCAATGCGACGCCACCAATCAAGGATTTCATCGTGAGGTTCTCCATGCCACCGATATCGGTAGCGAAGCGACGATTTACACCCCCCGGCTGAACCATGCCTGACGGTGGATCAGCCGGCATACGCCTTGACCAGATCGAACAGATAGTCGCGCCCCTCAAACAGCGCCTTGACGCCGATCCGCTCGTTCAGGCCGTGCATGCCGTTGCCGTCCGCATCGAACATAAGCCCCGGCGCGCCGTATACCGGAATGCCGATGCTCTCGAAGAAAACGCCGTCGGTGGCCCCGGTCGACATCAGCGGCAGGATCGGCACGCCGGGGAAGTAGCGCGCCGCGACCGCCTTGGCCGGCCCCAGCACCTGCGGGTCGAGCGCGGGCGGGATCGCGGTCGGCCGGATCGGCGCGTTGGCGGTGACGGTCACCTTGGGGCCGGCAAGGTCCTTCAGCTTGGTGAGCGTCCCAGCGACGCTCTCGCCGGGGAAGATCCGACAGTTGACGTTGGCGGTGGCACGCTGCGGCAGCGCATTCTCGGCATGGCCCGCCGCCAGCAGGGTCGCGACGCAGGTGGTGCGCAGGGTTGCGTGAAAGGTCTTGTCGCGGTCGAGCAGCGCGGCGGCCTCGGCGTCCTGCGGATCGGCGAGCAGCCGCCGGATCGCCTCGGCCAGCAGCGGCGGCGTGCCCTTGCGATCCTGCGCCATCGCGGTGAAAAACGCGCGCGTCGTGTCGGTGAAACGCACCGGAAAGTCATAGCCCTGCACGGCCTTCAACGCATCGGCGAGATCGTAGATCGCGTTGTCGCTGGTCGGCTGCGAGCTGTGCCCGCCCGGCCCGGTGGTGGCGAACGTATAGTTTTGCGCCGCCTTCTCGCCGACTTGGATGGCGAGCAGTTCGGGCTTGCCGTCGTCGCCATAGCGGCCGCCGCCACCTTCGTTGAGCGCGAATTCGGCCGCGATCAGTGCGGGCCTGTTCTTGGTCAGCCACGCCGCGCCGTTGAACGCGAAGGTGGTCTCCTCCCCGCAGGTGAGCGCCAGCTTGATGGTGCGTTTCGGGTGATACCCGCCCTGGCGGAAGCGGATCAGCGCATCCGCCCAGATCGCCGCCATGGATTTATCGTCGGCGGTGCCGCGACCGTAGTAATAGCCACCCTCCTCGACCAGCCGGAACGGGTCGCGCGCCCAGTCCGCCCGGTTCGCCTCCACCACGTCGATATGCGCGAGCAGCAGGATCGGCTTTGCGGCAGGGTCGCTGCCCGGCAGGATTGCCACCACGCCGCCTTCCTTCGGGTGGCCGGGTGCTGCGAACAGCGTGACGTCGCGGGCCGGATAGCCTGCATCCTCCAGCCGCGCCGCCACCTTCGCGGCGGCATCGGTGCAACTGCCGGCGGACAGCGTGGTGTTTGTCTCCACCAGTTCCTTGTACAGCGTGAGGAATGACTGTTGATCGGGCCGCGTCTGCGCCGTGGCGGGCAGCGCGGAGACCAGCGCCACCGCGCCCGCGAGCGCCCACGCCAGTCTTTCCATCCGCTCCGCCTTTTTTCGCGCCAAAATCAGAGGCTAACGCGCACGCACGGGAAAGCAATACGGACGCGGCGCGATCAGACCCCGCGTTCGGCCAGCGCGCGTTCCCAAGCCAGTGCATCGCGCACGATAAGATCGAGGTCGTCACGCTGCGGCGTCCAGTCGAGTGCCTTCAGGATCGCGCCATTGTCGGAAATCAACGCCGCCGGATCGCCCGCGCGCCGCCCCTCGATCTTGCGCGCGATCGTGACGTTGGTGACGCGATCAACCGCGTCGAGCACCTCCAGCACCGAGAAGCCGCGCCCGTAGCCTGCGTTGAGCGTGTGGCTCTTGGCGGGATCGGCGGTGAGCAGGTCGAGCGCGGCGACGTGCGCCGCCGCCAGGTCGCTGACGTGGATATAGTCGCGCACCCCGGTCCCGTCGGGCGTATCAAAGTCGGTGCCGAACACGCCGACGCTCGCGCGCTTGCCGGTCGCCGCCTCGACCGCGACCTTGATGAGATGCGTCGCGCCCGCCGTCGACTGGCCCGAACGGCCCTGCGGATCGGCGCCGGCCACGTTGAAATAGCGCAGCGCGCAATAGTTGATCGGGTGCGCCGCCGCCACGTCGCGCAGCATCGCCTCGGTCATCAGCTTGGACATGCCGTAAGGGTTGATCGGCACGGTCGGGTCGCTCTCCATCACCGGGATGCGCGCGGGCGTGCCATAGGTCGCGGCAGTCGAGGAAAAGATGAAGTGCGGAACCCCGCACACGACCGCGCTTTCCAGCAGCGCACGTGTCGCGACGGTGTTGTTGCGATAGTATTTGAGCGGATCGCTCACCGATTCCGGCACCACCACCGATCCCGCGAAGTGCATGATCGCCTTGACGTCATGATCGCGGATCGCGGATCGCACGGCGTCGTCATCCTCGATGTTTGCCTCGACGAGGGTCGCACGGGCATCCACCGCCCAGGCGAAGCCGGTGACGAGATTGTCGACCACCACCACCCGGTAGCCCGCGTCGAGCAGCGCCAGCACCGCATGGCTGCCGATATAACCCGCTCCGCCCGTTACCAGCACCGCGCCGTCGATCATCATATCCTCCCTGCAGCAGCGCCGCCTATCGCGCAAAGATTGCGCCACGCCAATCGCTTCCTACATTCTACCCATCAATAAGGAGCAAGACATGGCAACCGAAGTCGCCACCTTCGCGGGTGGATGTTTCTGGTGCACCGAGGCGGTGTTCGCCGACGTGATCGGCGTGGAGAAGGTCGAGAGCGGCTATATCGGCGGTTCGGTCGCGAACCCAACGTACAAGCAGGTGTGCGGCGGCGATACCGGCCATGCCGAGGCGATCCGCGTTACCTTCGACGCGGACCAGATCCGCTACGCCGAACTGCTCGACATCTTCTTCGCCACGCACGATCCGACGCAGCTCAACCGGCAGGGCAACGATGTCGGCACGCAGTACCGCTCGGCGCTGTTCCCGACGACGGCCGACCAGCGCGAGGAAGCGCAGGCCGCGATCGCGCGTGCGGCGGCGGACTCGGCCAAGCCGATCGTCACCACGATCGAGCCGGCCTCGCACTGGTATCCGGCCGAGGATTATCATCAGGAATACTGGGATGGCGAAGGCCAGCGCAATCCCTATTGCCTCGCGGTGATCCCGCCCAAGCTCGCCAAACTGCGCAAGAGTTTCGCCAAACGCTCCAAGGCGGTCGACGCGGCGGCGTGATTGATGAACCCCGGCTGCTGTCGCCAGCGGCCGGGCTAGCTCCTCTGTTCCTACATCGGCGAGAGCCGGAATACCGTTACGGAACGCCTACAATTTGGCGCGCCCTTTAGTAACATAAGCTGTTCCAACCGGCCCCGGCCTTCGCCCGAGAAGAACGACCAGGTTAGCGGCAACCGCAGCTGCTCCCTTTTCCGATCGGCCCACCAGCCAAGGCGCACGCCAGCCACCAGCCAGCGCACGCCCGGCCATTATCGTCCCAGCAACACCCGCGCCTGTCCCGCGATCTGCGCAAGCATCGCCGCGCTGGGTGCAGCCGTGCCGCGCGCACGATCGATACCGGCGCGGAACTGCCCGACGCGGCCGGCATTGTCCGCCAGCCAGCGTTCCACCCGCGCCTGCGGGTCGCCCGCATCCTCGCCGTCCGTGCCGCGGGCGAGGAATTCCAGCCGCAACTGCTGGAAATCGCGCGCCAGCCCGGCGAGCAGCAGCCGCTCCCACGGATCGCTCGATGCGATACGTGCGGCATTGGCCTGCGCCCAGTCCAGACCGAGCGCCTGCCCCAGCCGCGTGAACGCCCGCGTCAGCACCGTTTCGTCGAGACCGACCCGCTGGCCGAGATCGGCAAGCCCGACCGCCCCGTCCAGCTCGAACAGCCGCACCACCTTCTGCGCCAACGCGCCCGGCGCGCCGACCGCTTCCAGGCTGGCGGCGATGCGCGCGCTCTGCGTGCTCGCCTCGTCAAGCAGCAACGCCTTGGTCTGGCGGTCGAGCTGGGCAATGCCCGCACCGATCCGCGCCATGACCATGCCGGGCCCGGCACCGGTGCGCGACACGCGGAGCAGATCGGCGATGTGCGAACGCGTCGCCACCGCAACTTCGTCGAACAGCGCGATCCGCGCCGCTTCGGGCATGTCCGCGCTCTCGATCTCCGCCCACAACGCCGGCAGATCGAACAGCCGTTCGGCCACCACGAACATCGCGGCGATATCGGGCAACGCAGCGCCCTCCTCCTCCGCCAGTTCGAAGGGGTGGAGCATGCCGAGCCGGTTGATGATGCGGTTGGCAAGCTTGGTCGCGACGATTTCGCCACGCAAACGGTGCTGGTCGATTGCCTCGGGGAAGGCCTCGCGCATCGCCGGCGGGAAAGCCGCGTGCAGATCCGGCGCGAGATCGGCGTCCAGCCCGAGCGGGCTGTGTTCGATAGCCGCCTGCAACGCGAGCTTGGCCGTGGCCAGCAGCACCGCCAGTTCCGGTCGTGCCAAGCCCAGCCCCTCCTGAGCGCGGCGCAGCAGGATGTCGTTGGCGGCCAGCCCCTCGACCGCGCGGTCGAGCGATCCGGCGCTCTCGAAAATCTCGATCAACCGCACATAGCTCGGCACATCGCGCGCGCCCGTGCTCTCCGCGATCGACAGCGCCAGCGTCTGAAGGCGGTTATCCTCCAGCACGATGTGCGCGACATCATCCGTCATCGATGCGAGCAGCGTGTTGCGGTCCTCATAGGCCAGCCGCCCCTCGATCATCTCACGATTGAGCGCGATCTTGATGTTGACCTCGTTGTCCGAACAATCGACGCCGGCCGAATTGTCGATGAAGTCGGTATTGATCCGCCCGCCGGCTTGCGCGAACGCGATCCGCGCCGCCTGCGTCACACCGAGGTTGGCGCCCTCGCCCACCGCCGTCACGCGAAGCTGCTCGGCATCGACGCGCAACCGGTCGTTGGCAGGGTCACCGACCTGGATGTTGTTCTCTGACGCCGCCTTCACGTAGGTGCCGATGCCGCCGAACCACAGCAGGTCGACCGGCGCCTTCAGGATCGCGGAGATCAGCGCACCCGGCTCGATCTCGGCCTGGTCCACGCCCAGCACCGCGCGCACCGGTTCGGACAGGCGGATCACCTTGTCGGTACGCGGGAACACGCCACCGCCTGCGGAGATCAGGCTGGCGTCGTAATCCGCCCAGCTTGAGCGCGGCAGCGCGAACATGCGGGCGCGCTCCGCCCAGCTTGCCGCCGGGTCCGGGTTCGGATCGAGGAAGATGTGGCGGTGGTCGAACGCCGCGACGATCTTCAGCGCCTTGGACAGCAGCATGCCGTTGCCGAACACGTCACCCGACATGTCGCCGCAACCGACCACCTGGATCGGCTGGGTCTGCACGTCCACACCGCGCTCCGCGAAGTGGCGCTGCACCGACACCCACGCACCCTTGGCGGTGATCGCCATCGCCTTGTGATCGTAGCCGACCGAGCCGCCGCTGGCGAACGCATCGCCCAGCCAGAAGCCGTGTTCGATCGCGATCGCATTGGCCACGTCGGAGAAGGTCGCGGTGCCCTTGTCGGCGGCAACGACGAAATAGGGGTCGTCACCGTCGTGGATGACCACCTCGTCAGGATGGGTCACCACGCCCTCGACGATGTTGTCGGTGATCGACAGCAGCGCGCGGATAAATACGCGGTAGCTTTCGGTGCCCTCCGCCAGCCATGCATCACGGCTGGACGGTGCGGGCAGTTGCTTGGGGTAAAAGCCACCCTTAGCGCCAGTCGGCACGATCACCGCGTTCTTCACACGCTGCGCCTTCATCAGGCCGAGGATTTCCGTGCGGAAATCGTCACGCCGGTCGGACCAGCGCAAGCCTCCGCGCGCGACCGGGCCGGCGCGCAGGTGGATACCCTCCACGCGCGGCGAATAGACCCACACCTCACGCCACGGCAGCGGCGCGGGCAGGCCGGGAACGCGGTGGCTGTCGAGCTTGAACGCCAGCGCAGCCTGTCCGGCGGGCGCGAACGCGTTGGTGCGGAGCGTCGCGGCAATGACGCTGCGCAGCGCGCGCAGGATACGATCATCATCGATCGCGGACACCGCATCCAGCCCCCGTTCGATCGCCGCGTCGGCGGCAGCGACATCCCGCGTCGATCGCGCCGGGTCATGCGCCACGTCGAACCGTTCGATCAGCGCCGCCGCGACCTTCGGCGCACGGCGGAGCGCATCGACCACGGTGGCGAGCCCGTAGGTGAGCCCCGCCTGCCGCAGATACCGGAACCACGCGCGCAGCAACACCACCGCGCGCGGGCTGACGTTGGCCTCTACGATCAACCGGTTGAACGCGTCGTTCTCGGCGGCGCCTTCCAGCACCGCGCGGATCGCGTCCTCCAGCACGGCCGGATCCTCCGCCAAGGGATCGCCCACCGTTTCAATGAGGAAGTCATGGACGAAGCTCTGCCCCTCATCGGTCAGCGCGGTCGGCTGTTCCTCGATTACGCGGAAGCCGAAATTCTCCAGCACCGGCACCGCATCCGACAAAGCTAGCGCTCCACCCATCCGGTACAGGTTCAACCGAAGCGCACCGTCCGCCTCGCGGTACAAACGTACCGACCTAGCCTCAGGCGCTTCCAGCCTTGCCAGCCGCACGATGTCGTTAGCCGCCTCTTCGGGTGACTTTGCGTTGCGGTAGCCTTGCGGGAAGCTGCCGGCATACCGCAGCGCCAGCCGCGTCGCACGCGCCGGCTCGACTTGCTCGGCCAGCGCGGATTCCACCGCCGGCGCCCAGCCGCGCACCATCCGCGCGATCCGCGCGTCGAGCGCCGCCGCGTCCGGCATCACGCCCGGCCCACGCAGATCGATCGTATAGCGCAAGAGCGCCGTCACCCCGTCCATCGCGATCGCCCAGTTGAGCAGGCTGCCGTTCGCCGCCTCGACCAGCATCTCGCCGATCGCGACCCGCCGCCCGGTGGTAAGGTCATCACGCGGCAGCCAGACAAAGGCGAACAGGTGCCGCCCGAGGATACTGCGCACCAGCACCAGCTTCGGCCGGGGCCGGTCCGCCAGCGACATGGCGGTGAGCGCCAGTTCCTCCAGCGCATCGAACGCGAACGCCGTCGCCAGATCATGCGGCAGCGATGCGAGTGCATGGGTCAGCGCCTTGCCGGCGTGCCCCTTGGGATCGAAGCCGAACTTCGCCTCCAGCGCCGCCAGCCGTGCGCGCAGCACCGGCACCTCCTGCGGCGGTGATGCCAGTGCGCTGCTCGTCCACAACCCGGCGTGGATCGACAGGCCGACTACCGAGTCACCACGTCGCACCGGCACCAACGCGAGATCGAGCGGCACCTGGCGGTGAACAGCGGAGATCTGGCTCGACTTCAGCAGCAAAGGCGCCTCGCCGCCCTGCTGAAACCACGCGATCGCAAGCTCCCGCGAAGCCTCGGCGAGGATCGGCACGGCGTGGCCGTTGCGTGCGATGCCCTGCGCGGAGGCGAGGCCATCCTCCCATTGTTCATGCGCGAGCAGCGTGAAATTGCGGTCGAGGAACCAGCGCAACAGCGCCGCGCCCTCCTTGTTCTCCGACGTCGCGCCCAACGCTTCGACGTCGGCGGCCATCGCCGCCTCCAGCGCTGACCAGTCGTGCACCGCCGTACGCACATCGGCAAGACTATGCTCCAGCGCGGCGATCAACTCGCGCCGGTCACGCGCATCCGCGCGCTCCAACTCGAGGTAGATCATCGATTCCGCCACACCGGCCGCTACGTCGCCGATCGCGGTCAGTTCGCCGTCGGGATCACGCGTCGCACCCACGACAGGGTGGATAATACGGTCGATCGCGATGTCGTGTGCGCCGATCACCGCCGCGATCGAATCGACCAGAAACGGCATGTCGTCGTTGATGATCGCCAGCCGCATCCGCCGGCGCGGGTCGGTGACGGCAAGCGGCTCCAGCGCGAGCACCGGCGTGCCCGGGCGGCGGTGTGCGCCAGTCGCCACGACGAACGCCGCTGCCTCAGCGATGGCCTGCGTGTCGAACCCCTGTAATTCGCCGGGAAGCGCGCCCTTGGTCAGCCGGGCGGCGAGCGCCTCCGCCAGCAGTGTCTGCGTCGTGTTTGCCATAACTCGCCCTAGATGACCGTTCGTTACGCGAACACTATAGGACGCTACTATCGCCGCAACACCCTCTGCCGGGAGGGGAATGCGAAAAAATCAGGCAGCCGCTTGGCGCATTGCCTTTTTTAGCAGCACCGGATCATCACCCAGCTGGGCCACGATATCGAGCATGCCCGCCTCGCCCGCGCGGGCAAGCAGCACCACGAAGTCGCCAGCAGCAACCGTCGACGAGATTGCAACTTGAGCGATTGGCGTCCGAGCGCGTAGCTGCGCGACGGGATCAGCCATCATAGCAGGCACCGGTGCGCGCGCGGCGCGCTCGGCCTGGACAATCCCCTTGATGCCGCCCTCGACACTATCGAGGTAGCCGGCCAGCCCGTCTGCCGCGATGCCGATGCGGCGAGCGTGGGACAATACGGATGCGTACTCCGTCAGGCGTGTCTTGTCATACTTGCCGCCGAACACGAGCTTGACGACCGGCGTCATCGGCGCGCGTAATTGTAGCGTGATCCCGGCATCTTCAAGCAGGTCTTCGTAGCTTCGCGGGTCGGCGTCCGCTGCTGCTGCAAACGCGTAAGCCCGGTCGAGTGCGTGATAGAGCGCGGCGCGCGTCCGCCCTTCCGCGCCGTGCACCGCGTCGGCTGACTCACGTGCCAGCGCGAGGTGATCGAACAACGTCTCCGGCAGGGCCGGCGTCGCCGCGAGGGATGCGGTATCTTGGGCGCTCTCGATCTCGTCACTGGGCAGCGCGGCATCGCTGGGACCATCGGCCCAGGCGATCGCGGCCGCCGCGACCGCCGGGCCGCTGCGCACCGCTGCCGCCAGTTCCGCGTTCAGACGATCCTGCGTCGCATCGTCAACCAGTTCCTTCCAGTTGATGACGCCGTAGATGAAATCGATCGAATCCTCATGCGAGGAGAACGGCATCAGGATACCGCGATACAACGTGTTGTGCCCGCGCGCATTTACGAACTCGGCCTCGAACCCGATCGGAGCACGGTTCGCGATGATCTGGAGGTAATGGTCGGTCAGCCGCGACAGCAAGGAACGACTCGGCACCTGCGAGATGTGCGTGATCGTGCTGTCGATCGAACATTCCTCGCGCAGTGCCCGGCCGACAAATGGAATCGCCGGATTATCGACCCCTGCCGAAAAATCGAGCAGCACGCTGTGCGGACCGAAATCCGCGATATTAGCCGGATCAAGATTGCCGATCGCCGGGTAGGCACGTCCGTGCAGCAACGACACCCAATGGTTGTACGCACGAACATGCATGCGCCGCTCGTCGGTGCCGATATCCAGCCGCGGACCATCGACATCGCCATCGCGCACATCGACTTCCGCCGCCCCGCCCCGGTCGCCCTCGACCCCGCGAACATTATCCATGCGCAACCGACCCTATACGGGATTCGCCGCCCGAATCCCTGTTCTGATGCGTCTGTGCGCGCTCTTTGGTAAACGCCGCGTAAAATCACCCATCCGAAGGCTTCCGCAAGAACACCGACTTGCCATGCGCCATTTCAGATGATAGGCGGCCGCCCTCAAGATCGGCGATGCAGACCGCCGATCACCAGATGCCGCTTTAGCTCAGTTGGTAGAGCATCGCATTCGTAATGCGGGGGTCACAGGTTCGAGTCCTGTAAGCGGCACCACTCATTTTCAAATCTCTGCTGCCGTGCTCACGTCACGTGTTTATGGCGCGACCAAAACCGGCTAAGTACGCCATTCCTTCCCTCCAAGCGCCTTACTGCTGGGGTTCAGAGACGCTTGCCTTTATTCAACTAGGAGGTAGTTGTCGGCCGTCGTCTCGGTAGCCGAATTCGGCGTAGCCACCATCGCGAGCGGCGTTCAAAAACGTACGTGCTGGTCAGACGGCAGATTGACCCAGATAACGGCGGTTACCGCCGCTCTCGACATTCTTAGCTCCACCGGCACGTGCGCGAAACGCCCCGCGCGATAGGCAGCGAGGCTACCGACGAAGGTATGGCCGTCAGGCACGGGGCCGCTATAATCGAGCCCGAGCCGGTTCATCGCCGCGAGGTTTAGGCCGTCCACCACCTGCTCAGCGGGTCGCGCGCGTAATTTGGCGGCCGCCTGCGGATCATCGGCGAAGCTGCCGATCTGCCCCAACCGATAGTTGAAGCTCATCACGAGAATACCCGCCCGGGCGAGTGCCGCGCCGCTGTACGTCGGCGGCGATGAGCCGCCGTTAACGAAGCCGCCCCCGATAGATCCACACCATCACCGGCAGCTTTTTCGTCGCGCCCGCCGGGCGCCAGATGTTGGCATAAAGACAGTCTTCAGACGGCGCGTTGCCGAGCGGTGCCGCGTCGCTCGGAAACGGGAGCTGCATGCAGTCGGCCGCATATTGGCTCGCGTCGTGCACCGTCGTCCAGCGCGCCACCGGCTGCGGCGCACGCCATCGCAAAGCGCCGATCGGCGGGGCGGAAAAGGGATTCCCTTGAAGAAGAGGATCTTCTCCGCCTCAACACCTCGGACAGGCCCCTTGGTGGTTTGCACGACCAAGCCGCCCGGCGCGGCGGTAACGGCAGCGGCCGGCATCATGGCAGCCATCATCGCCAAAAAGTGGAAACGCATTGGCATGCCGCCGGGCTTTCAAAGTGCTCGTGGTCAGGCCGCCCTCATTTCAAGATCTCTAGTGTCGTTGCGCCCGGCGCGGTGGCAAGCTCGAACGCTATCGTTTCCGCCGCGGCATCCGTGTGGCTGGCAAGCGATCGCCCGCTTCGCGTCACCTTGCCGGCGCCGGTCCAGCCGTGAACGGTCACAGTGATATCATGCCACCATGGCTTGTAGCGGCCCTGCGGTGCATTCCACGTAACCTTCAGCCCGGTAGGTGTTGTCACACACCGGATCTGTTGTCGGAAAAACTGGCCGCGCGTGAAGCCCATCGAATGGCCATCGTCGAAATACAGCGACCCCATACAATCGGGGCCGGGATAGATGTCGAGCTGGAGCGGCCCCTGCGGCGTGTCGGCGGTACTCTGCACCACCGCCTGACGCGGCAGGATGGTGCCTGCGCGCACGAACACCGGCAGCGTGTCGAGGCGCGGCGTCTCGCTGACCGTGTCGCCAAGCGCGCGAGCGCCACCGGTCGCCTGCGTGGCGGACTGGATCGGCCCCTCGGTAGCCGCCTGCGGCGTGCCGGCACGTTTGCCGGTCCAGTAATCGAACCAGCCGCCTGCGGGCAGGCACACGTCGTAGCTTTGTGGCGACTCAGGACGTGGCGGCGGCGCGACAAGCAGGCTTTTGCCGAGCGTGAACGTCATTGATTGGTCGCACGACATCGTCAGCGCCTGCGGATAATCATAGAATACCGGGCGCAGGATTGGGTCGCCGGTGCGGCTGTTGAGTTCCGCTAAACCGTAGAGATACGGCAGCAGCTTGTACCGCTCTTCGATGAAATGGCGCCGGATCGCCTCATGGACCGGTCCGTCGACCCACGGCTCGACGCGCGGCGTACCCTTCGCCGAGTGATCGCGGAAGATTGGGTAGAACGCACCGATCTCGAACCAGCGGGTCAGCAGATCCGCGCTCGGGCCACCCGCGAAGCCGCTGACGTCAGCGGCAGAATAGGAGAAGCCAGACAGGCCGAGGTTGATGATCTGCTGCACCGACAACCGCAGATGGTCCCAGGTCGCGCTGTTATCGCCGGTCCACGTCACGGAGTAGCGCTGGCCGCCGGCATAGCTCGCCCGCGTCATGACCTGCGCGCGTTCGTCCGGCCGCAGACGGCGCAGCCCGTCATAGGTCGCGCGTGCGTTTTCCATGCCGTAGACGTTGTGCAGTTCGGCATGGCTCGCGTTGCGTGTGGCGAAATCGTCGCTGGCGATATAATGGACAGTGTCCAGTGGCATCGTCTTCGTCGGCGTGTCGAACACCGCCGGCTCGTTCATGTCGTTCCAGGCGCCGGCAACGCCCATGTTGACCTCGCCCTTGAACAGCCCACCCCACCAGTCACGCACTTTCGCGGACGTGAAATCAGGGAACACCGACGGTCCGGGCCAGACCGGCGCCACGTAAGTCTGCCCGTCCCGGCGGTGGACGAACGCGTCGATCGCGGCACCGCTATCGTAAGGCGCGTAATTCTGACCCGGCAGATGCGCGACGTGCAGATCGGTGATCGTGAAGACCTTGAACCCCTTCCCGCCAAGATCCGAGATCAGGCCGGGCAGGTTGGGAAAGCTCTGGGTGTTGACCGTGAACGGCCGGTTGCGGTCCTGATAGTCAATATCGAGCCAGAGCACGTCGGTCGGGATCTTGTCGGCACGCAGGCGATTGGCGACCTGCCGGACTTCGTCGGCCGTCATGTAGCTGTAGCGCGATTGCTGGTAGCCCAGCGACCATTGCGGCGCGAGCGGAGCCTTGCCGGTGAGATCGGTATAGCGACGCACCACTTCGGCCGTCGTCGGGCCGGTGATGATGTAATAATCGATCGGGCCATCCGGACCGCCGATCGCGAGTGTGTTCTCCTCGCGGTGGCCGAAGTCGAACCAGGTCCGCCAGGTGTTGTCGAGGAAAATGCCGTAACTGCCGCCATCGCCGCCGACGCCGAGGAAGAATGGTATCGACTTGTAGATCGGATCGCTGCTGCTCAGGAATCCGAACGCATCGGTATTCCAGTCGACATAGCTGTAGCCACGACGGTCTAGCGTCCCAGTCTTGTCGCCCATTCCGAAGTAATGCTCGGCCAGCGGCATCGCTTTTTTCAGGGTGAAGCTCCGGCCGTCCAGCTTCAACGGTTCGGCATCGGCGGTGATGATCTTGCCGGCACGATTGGTCACGGTCAGCCGTCCGTCCGCGGCGAGGTGGACGATCAGCGCCGAGGTCGAGAAACCGTCCGACGTTGCGGTGACCGCGACACGCTGCGCCCGCACCGCCGGAGACACCGCCCAGCTCGCATCCTCATCGAGATGACCAGCGCGACCGACGCGGACGCGCAGAATGTCGTCGGTAAGGGCTACGACCGTTATCAGGGTTTCGCCGAGGTGCGCCTCGGCCCCGTTCGCGAGCGGCGTGACCGTCGCGGTCGCGGCCGGAGGAACCACCTGTGCATGCGCGGTCACGGCAGAAAGCATGGCTGCGGTCATTGCCACCGCAGGCGCCCACCGGCTCGCCAAAGTCCTAATCGCCACCCTGCCTCCTCGCGCTCGTTAGAGCGTTATGTAATCGTTTACGCAGATCGCCATAAACGATCGATCCGCGATGCGTCAACTTACGCGGACTGGCGTTTAATCAGTTGGACGGAAATCCGTGCCGACGGCGCATCTTCCCCTGCGATGCGGCGGAACACCAGTTCCAGCAAGGTCGCCGCCGCGATGGTCAGGTCCTGTCGTACCGTCGTCAGGGATGGCGTAGTATGGGCGGCCAGGCTGACATCATCGTAGCCGACGACGGCTACATCCTCCGGCACTCTGCGACCGTGGCGGGCAAGCGCGCGGATCAGGTGAATGGCGATCACGTCCGATGCAGCAACAATGCCGTCAATTTCGGGATGCGCCGCAATCAGCGTATCGAGGAACGGCGATTCAGGATCGAACGCCAGCGGGACAGGGATATGCGCACCCACGGCAACACCCGCCGCCGCATGCGCTGCCAGATAACCGGCGTGGCGCCCGACAAGCTCGGGAATATCGGTCATCCCGGCAAACGCGATGCGGCGGCGACCGAGAGCGAGCAAATGCTCAGTGGCGATGCGACCGCCAAGCTGATTGTCGGTACCGACCGAACAATAGCCGTCAGTGGTCTCGCCCCACACGACCAGCGGCTGGTAGGTCCGCGCGACTTTGCGCAACACCGGATCCTGATCCGACTGGCACAGAACGACGATACCGTCGACACGCCCGCTGCGCGACAGGTTCGCCAGCCAGGCGCTATCGTGCGGCGTGACCGCCGACAGCAGCATCGCTTGCTCACGATTGGCGAGGCCATCCATCAACTGGCCAATCAACGCGGTATAGAACGGATCCGAAACGCGCTGCGCGCTCTCATGTCCAAGCGGGATGACGACGCCGATCGAGTCGGTCCGGCCGAGGCGCAGGTTTCGCGCGGTCTGATTGATCTGGAAACCGTGGCTATCGGCAATGTCGAGAACCCGCTGCCGGGTCGCGGAACTGATCCGAAGGTTGCCCGACAACGCGCGCGAAACAGTCGCTGTCGTCACGCCAGCGATTTGCGCGATGTCCGCGAGCGTTTTTACGCGCGCTGTCACCAGCCTCCCCCGCTACGATCCATGGCCGCGATATCGATAATTCTCATTTTCCTTAGCTCCCTCTCCCGGAGCAGGCCAAGTGTTGCACGCGGCCCACAGGGTGCGGTTTTTCTTTACCCCCCCTCTTGCCAAACTTTCAACAACCAGAGTAAACGATTGCGCATGTAATCGATTACGCAGAATAGCGTGATCTTGGGGAGGACACCATGACTGGATCATTCCGCGGCGGCGCGGCGCGTTCGAAAGCTATTCTTGCATCCAGCACCGCGCTCGTCATCTTGATGGCAGCGACGCCTGCATTCGCGCAGACCGCAGCGGATCCGTCAGCAGCTACGCAGACGCAGATCGGCCCGACCGCCGGCGACGCGGCCCCCGGCACGGCGCCGGTCGGCACACCCGACAATGCAGCATCGCCGGTCGGCGATATCGTCGTGACCGGCTACGCCCGCTCGATCCAGAACGCGAACGCCATCAAGAAGCTGGCGGTAAACGTGGTCGAGGCGATCTCGGCCGAGGACATCGGCAAGCTGCCGGACGTCTCCATCACCGATTCACTTTCCCGGTTGACCGGTGTCGCAGTGCAGCAATCCGCTGGCCGCGCGAAGTACATTTCGGTTCGCGGATTTGGCCCGGATTACACCACGGCCACGCTCAACGGACGCACCGTCGCGACCGTCGATGACAACCGTCGTTTCGATTACGGCCAATATCCGGGCGATCTTTTCCAGCAGATCGAGGTCATTAAGACGTCCTCGGCCGATCTGCTCAACTACGGCCTCGCCGGCAGTGTCAATCTCCAGACCTATGATCCACTGACGCAGAAGAACGCCTTCGCGATCAACGTCCAGGGTCAGATCGGCCAGTACGACAAGCTCAACCCGGAATCGACCAATCGAGGCTACAAGACCTCGCTGATCTTCGTGCACAAGTTCGCGAACGACACGATCGGCGTGTCGCTCGGCCTGTCCGCGATCCAGGATCCGACGCAGGATTATCATTACGCGACTGGCGGCGGCAACGGCAACTTCTACAGCGCGGCAAGCCCCGACGCGCTGGGCAATATCGGTCCGCAGGATATCCAGAACTACGTCAACTCGAACACGCTGTACCGCCAGTCGGGCTTCGGCCATGTGACGTGGCATCCGAGCGACCGCTTCGAGATGTCGGTCGATGGCCTCTACACTCAGAGCAAGATCCGCGAATATTCGCGCGGCTGGGAAATGCCGCTGGCAAGCTGGAGCCGCAACACGCAGGTGCCGGGCAGCGAAACATCGTCCGGCGGCTATGTCACGAGCGAGAAATACAACGTTTATCCGGTGCTCCGCAACGACTTCAACACGTCGGACGCCGACACCTTTCTCGTCGGCGGCAACGCAAAGTACCATATCACCGACAGCCTAAAGCTCGTCGTCGATGCCAGCTATTCGCGCGCGCATCGCCATGACAACACGTATGAAATTTATGGCGGCTCGACGACGCAGCCGGGGCTGGCGACGATCTCCCGACTGTCGAACGGCGCCTATGGCGTCAACATTTCCGGCATCGACTATGCCAACACCCAGCAAACGTCCCTCACCGATCCGCAGGGCTGGAACCAGGTCGGATTCAACAACGTCCCCGATCTGACCGACACCGTGAAGCAATTCCGCGCCGAGCTTGACGGTGAGTTTCACATGAACTTCTTCAAAAGCTGGGAAGTCGGCGTCAACTACAGCGACGAGAAGAAGCTTTCGAATTATTCCGGCTATTACATCTGCCTCCCCGGGCCGGCATCAGTCGGCGGCTGCGGCGCGGATAACGCGATGGTCACAAGCGTCGCCATCCCCTCCTCGATCGTCACGGGTTCGGTCGAGCCATATGGGGTGACGGGCACGCGTCTGGTCGCGTTGAACCCGATTGCCGCGCAGGCATTGCTGCGCACTTCGACTCAACCGCTCGCCTCCAGCGTCGCGCGCGACTGGACCGTGCGCGAGAAGGTACTGACCGGCTACATGCAGGTCAACTATGCGACGACGGCTGGTTCGATTCCAGTTTCGGGCAATTTCGGCACGCAGATCGTCAACACCGATCAGAGCTCTATCGGCTCCGGCGCGCTGACGGCCACCACGGCTGTGGCGCAGACCGGCGGGGCAAACTACACCTACGTGCTGCCCAGCGCGAACATGAACATCGAAGTGGCGCACGACACGCTGCTCCGCATCGGCCTCAGCCGCACGCTCGCCCGCGCGACGATGGATGACGAGAACGGCTCCAACGCGACGAGCTATTGCGGTACGCAAGGCTGCACGACCGTCCCGCTGATCGGCGGCAAGGAGCCGGTGCTGTCGCGATCGTCCGGCAACCCACAGCTTCGGCCGTATTTTTCGACCAACGTCGATCTGTCGTTCGAGCATTATTTCGCCCAGAACCAGGGCAAGCTGGCGTTCGCGGGCTATTACAAGGCGATCAGTAACTTCACGACGCAGAACCTCCTGCTCAACACCGGCAACGTCAACAGCGGCGGCCCGACCAGCACGACGATGGCGGATTGCTCAGCGTTCTCGTCGCTGCTGACCGTGCCGCTTTCGGCCAGCCAGACGCTGGCCTGTTATTCGACCGTCCCGAGCAATGACGGGCGCGGTTACGTCCTCGGCGGCGAGGCGAGCGCGACGGTCCCGCTCAAGGTGCTGATCCCGGCGCTCGACGGTTTCAGCCTCATCGCGCAATATGCGTATAACGAGAGCGCGATCCGCTTCAGCAACGGGTCGAAGATCACGCTGCCGGGCCTGTCCAAATCCGTGACACAGTTCCAGGCGTTCTTCGAGAAGTGGGGCTTCAACGCTCGTGCGTCGCTTACTCATCGTTCGTCGTATCTGGGCGACTATCAGTTGTTCAACGCACAGGTGACCGCCAACCTGACCAAGCCGCAGACAACGCTCGACGCGCAGGTCGGCTACGACTTCAAGGCCGGGATGCTGAATGGCCTGTCGGTCTATGTGCAGGGCCACAATCTCACCAATTCCGAGACGGTGTCCTACGTCAACAACGACCCCAAGCAGGTCAACATCCGCGATCAATATGGCGCGACCTATCTCGCGGGCCTGACCTTCAAGTTCTGATCCTGCCTGGCGGCGCTTGACCATTACGCGCCGCCGTTTCTTTCTCTCGCGGTTCGGCTAAAGGCGAGACCATGAGCGCGCTTCCCAATCGCATCCTTATCGTCGGTGGTGGTACCGCCGGCTGGATGGCGGCGGCCCTCCTGTCCAAACTGCTGCCGCAAGCACGCCATGCCATCAGCCTGATCGAATCCGACGAGATCGGCACGGTCGGCGTTGGCGAGGCGACGATCCCGCAGCTCCAGTTGGTCAATGCCGTCCTCGGCGTCGACGAAGACGCCTTCATGCGCGCGACCTTGGCCACCTATAAACTAGGAATCGAGTTCGTCGGCTGGGGCGATGCCGACAGCCGCTATATCCACGCGTTCGGCAACACCGGCCGCCCGATCGGCCAGACGCCGTTTCACCATTTCTGGCTGCGCGGGCTGAAACTAGGCGAGCGCGCGCCGCTTGACGCCTATTGCCTCAACGCCGCGGTCGCCCGGGCCGGTCGCTTCGCCCGCGGCGCGGAGGCGCAGTCCAGGATGCTCGGCGGCCCCGTCCACGCCTTTCACTTCGACGCGGGCCTGTATGCCGCCTTCCTGCGCCAATATGCCGAGGCGCGTGGCGTGACGCGCATCGAGGGCAAGATCCGTCATGCCGGACGCGATGCCGAAACCGGCGACGTCACGCATGTCATGCTCGATGGAGAGCGGGCCTATGGTGCGGACTTGTTTATCGATTGCTCCGGCTTCCGTGCGCTGTTGATCGAGGGCGCTCTCGGAACCGGCTTCGAAAGCTGGACGCATTGGCTTCCGTGCGATCGGGCGCTTGCGGTCCAATGCGAGGGGCCGGCAGAGATTGCCCCCTATACGATGTCGACCGCACGCGCCGCCGGCTGGCAATGGCGTATCCCACTGCAACACAGGGTCGGCAACGGCCATGTCTATTGCTCTGACGCCATCGACGACAGCGTGGCGGCGGATACGTTGCTTGCCAACCTCGACGGCAAGCCCCTTACCGACCCGCGACCGATCCGCTTCACCACCGGCCGTCGCAAGCAGTTCTGGAACCGCAACGTCGTGGCACTGGGGCTGGCCGCCGGGTTCCTCGAACCGCTTGAATCAACCAGCATCCACCTCGTCCAGTCGGCTATCGAACGGATCGTGACGTTCCTGCCGAACGGCCCGATCCGCGCCGCCGATGTCGCCGCATACAACGCCCAGACCGTATTCGAGTGGGAACGGGTGCGCGATTTCATCATCCTCCATTACGCGGCCAACACCCGCACCGAGCCGTTCTGGCGGCGGTGCGCCGCAATGCCGATCCCCGACACGCTGACCGAAAAGCTCGATCTGTTCCGCGCGAGCGGACGGATCATTCGTATCGGCGACGAGCTTTTTTCCGAGCCGGGATGGCTCCAGGTCATGATCGGCCAGGGCATGATGCCAG
Source organism: Sphingomonas sp. GC_Shp_3 (assembly GCF_026540945.1). Classification (NCBI taxonomy): domain Bacteria; kingdom Pseudomonadati; phylum Pseudomonadota; class Alphaproteobacteria; order Sphingomonadales; family Sphingomonadaceae; genus Sphingomonas; species Sphingomonas sp. GC_Shp_3. The sequence continues at coordinate 6,296 of NZ_JALNUT010000011.1, read as the reverse complement.
CGGGCTATCACCCGCTCGCGGACGCGCCGAGCGATGCGGAAATGCGCGAATTTTTATCGGTGATCCGCCAAGCCGTCGACAAACAAGCCGCCGCATTGCCGAGCCACCGTAGCTGGCTTCAGCGTCACTGCTGGGCGGCCTGACGCGATCCCATCAGGAAGGTGTTGACGGTGAGCCGCGCACGACGCGGGTCGTTCGCGAAATCGAGCGCCGCCGGCAGATGTGCGCAATGGAGCAGATTGCCGCGATAGATCAGCGCGCGGTTCGGTCGCGCCTCGAACGTCGCGATCTGCTCGTAGATCGGGGTCGACCCGCTGATATACGCCGCGCCGGGCAACCCATGGCGGGCGACGTCGCGGTGTAGCGCTGGGTCATAGGTGGCGTGGCGATCGGCGGAGATCGTCTCGAAGCCGGTGCTGCGATGTCGATAGAAGGCGGTGCCGCCTTGTTCTTCCCCGCACAGATAATGCAGCAGCGCGACACGCTCCGGTTCGAACCCATCGAAATGCGGGATTCGCTGAATCGGCGTGAGATCGGCAGGCTGGGTCGTTACGATCGAATAGCCGGCGGAGATCACGGCGGCCGGCGCGGGAAAGCCGAACACCTCGGCAATCAACCCCTCCACCGGATGAAGATAGGCCGCGACATCCTGCGGGGCAACCTGCGCGCGTAGCCCGGGGTAATGGCGGCCCATGACGTCGTACTGCAACACTTCGGCCGCAGCGCGCAGCCGCGCGGGGTCGGGCACGAAATCGTCGATCACGATCACCGGCTCCGCTTCATGACCGATTTGCTCGATCCGGGGCGCCTGCATCATGCCACCTCAGTGGCGCGACAATGCCGCGCGATAAAGGCGTCGTGCGCCGGAAAGGTCGCCGCCGCGCCCCGTATCACGTCGCGCAGGCGGCGAAGCTGCGCCGGCGCATCGACCTGCGGGCGCAGATCGGCAAGCCGATCGTACCCGCGCGGGATGACGCCCTGGCCGAGATAGACCGCAAGCCAGCTCGGGTTGCGAAACAGTTCGTCATCGGGCGACACCAGCCGCGCATCGTGAACGAAGTGTTTGACCTTGTAGGCCAGCTCTTCGGGAATCGCCGCTGCGGCACGGGCGCGCCAGAACGGCTCGCACCGTCGGTTCGCGTGGTAATGCAGGATGAGGAAGTCGCGGATCCGCTCCCATTCGTTGACCGTGGCGCGGTTGAATTCCTCGGCGTTGAGCGGATCATGGTTACGGTCAGGCAGTAGGCGGATCAGCCGCTCGACGCCCATCTGGATCAGGTGCAGGCTGGTCGATTCGAGCGGTTCCATGAAACCAGCCGCCAGACCCAGGCTGACACAATTATAACTCCACGCCTGCTCGCGCCGGCCCGTGGTAAACCGCAATTGCCGGGCGTCGCCGAGCATCGGCCCCGCAACGTTCGCGCGCAGCACCGCCTCCGCCTCGTCATCGCTGGTGAAGTTCGAGCAATAGACGTGGCCATTGCCTTGGCGATGTTGGAGCGGGATCCGCCATTGCCATCCCGCAACGTGAGCAGTCGATCGGGTGTGGGGCGCCAGCGGTCCGTGATTGGCGCTGGGAAGCGCGATCGCGCGATCGCAAGGCAGCCAGCGGCTCCAGTCCTGATATCCGACACCCAGCGCGCGACCGATCAGCAGCCCTGCGAAACCCGTGCAATCGACGAAGAAGTCGGCGGCGATCTCACGCCCATCGGCAAGGCGAACATGCGCGATCCGCCCACCCTCCCCTTCACGACCAACATCAACGACCTTTCCTTCCGATCGCGTCACGCCCCGCGCCTCGGCATAGCCGCGCATCATGCGGGCATAGCGACCGGCATCGAAATGATAGGCGTAATCATGGGTCGAGCGGACGTCGCGCGGATTATCGACCGGCGGACCAAAGCGATTTTCCTGCGCCAGCGCCTTGCACAGCGAATAGTCATCAAACGGCGTCGAATCCCCGGCGAGATGCGCGCGAACCCACCAATGGTGCAGCCCGACCCGGTCGAAATCCGCACCGTGCGTGCCGAACGGGTGGAAATACCGGCTGTCGGAATCACCCCAGCCGACGAACTCGATCCCGAGCTTGAAGGTGGCACCCGTCGCCTTGATAAAGTCAATCTCGTCGATTCCAAGGCTCGCGTTGAACGCCTTGATCGGGGGAATCGTCGCCTCGCCGACGCCGACGGTGCCGATTTCGTCCGACTCGACCAGCTTGATCGTGACGCTGTCACCAACCGCGAACGCCAGTGCTGCCGCCGCCATCCAGCCCGCCGAGCCGCCACCGATGATGGCGATTGAACGGAGCCGGTCGGGGTGATGGTTCATTCGGATCCTCCCGCATCGCTCTTCCCGATGCCACGCACATACTTGTATCTTCGCGTGCAATCGTTAGCACAGATACAAACCGGATTGGAAGGAGAGGCGGGTTGGCGCAACCGGATTGGCGTACCCTCGGACGGTGTTTCGCGTCGCTAGGATTGCTGTTTTCCGTTGCGGCCGCGTCCGCCGGACCCAGCGATGTCACCCTTGCCGCAGTCCGCGCGAGACCGGCGGGCGGCGAAGTCATTTATTTCCTGCTCCCCGATCGCTTCGCCAACGGCGATCCGACGAATGATCGTGGCGGCCTCACCGGCGACGCGTCCGCCACCGGGTTCGATCCGACCAACAAGGCGTTCTTTCACGGCGGCGATCTTCGCGGCGTCGAGCAGCATCTAGATTATATCCAGAAGCTTGGCGCAACCGCAGTGTGGCTAGCGCCGATCTTAAAAAACAAGCCGGTGCAGGGCGCACCCGGGCACCAGAGTGCAGCCTATCACGGCTATTGGATCGAGGATTTCCTCCACGTCGACCCGCATTTCGGCACCGATGCCGACTTCAAACATCTGGTCGACGCGGCGCACGCACGCGGCCTCAAGGTCTATATGGACATCGTCGTCAACCATACCGCCGACGTGATCCAGTATCGCGAATGCCGCGATACCGACTGCCCCTATCGAAGCCGCGCCGATTTCCCGTACGGCACCTTACACGGCGATCCGGCGCATCCGATCAACCGAGGTTTTGCTGGCGACGACGTGCAGACCACCGCCAATTTCACGCATCTCAGCGATTCGAATTGGGCGTACACGCCGTATGTGCCTGCCGGCGAGCAACATGCCAAAAACCCGGCCTGGCTCAACGATCCGATCTATTATCACAACCGTGGTAACTCGACCTTCGAGGGTGACAGTTTCACGACTGGCGATTTCGGCGGTCTCGATGATCTTTTCACCGAGAATCCCCGCGTGCTCGCCGGGATGATCGAGATTTATGGTAGCTGGATCGACCGGTTCGGGATCGACGGCTTTCGCATCGATACCGCGCAGCATGTGAACCCCGAATTCTGGCAGGGCTTCGTACCCGCAATCCTCGCGCGTGCCCGCGCCCGTGGTATCCCCAATTTCCACATTTTCGGCGAAGTCTCATCGGGCGGAATGGACCCGGCGCATCTCGCCGAACACACGCAAGTCGATCATCTTCCGGCGGTGCTCGATTTCGCGTTCATGCACGGCGTGATCGATACCGTGGCGGGCACGAAAGGCACAGACGAACTCGCCCGCCTGTTTGCAGCCGATCCGCTCTATCGCGGTGGTGAGGTTGCCGCACGGCAGTTGCCGACGTTCCTCGGCAATCACGATCAGGGCCGGTTTGCCATGTTCGTCCGCAAGCTTCGCCCGCAGGCAAGCGAGGAAGAGGTGCTCGCGCGTACGATCCTCGGCCATGCCATGCTGCTGACGCTCCGAGGCGTGCCGACGATCTATTCGGGCGATGAACAGGGGTTTGCCGGTCTTGGCGAAGATCAGGACTCACGTCAGGACATGTTCGCGAGTCAAACGGCAAGCTACCGGATGGAGAAGCTCCTTGGCCAGAACAAAACCGGGGCAACCGAGAGCTTCGGTATGGCCGGCCCACTGTTCAAAGCGATCGGGAAAATAGCGCATCTTCGCATGGGCCATCCCGCACTGGCACTTGGACGGCAGGTCGTTCGGCATACCCAGCCAACCCCCGGGCTTTTCGCAGTCTCGCGATTCGATCCGGCCACGGGAGCCGAAGTGCTCGTGGCGTTTAATACTTCGGATCGGGCGATAACCTCAAACGTAATGGTCGAGACCTCAAGCCTTCAGTTTGAAACTCTCTATGGTGCCTGTCCCGCCATAGCACGAGCGCCAGGCAGCATATCTCTTCGGATTCCCTCTTTTGGTACCGTGATCTGTGCCGCGACGCAGGCTCGCTAAGGACGTCGGGGCGACCAGACCAAACGGCCTTAGTTCTAGGGAACCACCGATGCTATTTAAGCACCCCGCTATTAAAAGCACTGCCGTATCTGGTCAAAGACGAGAATGACGCATTGTAAGTCGCGGAACGCACGGAGGTTTGGCGTCTAAACGACCCAGTTCCGGCCGTCCGCGACGCGTTTTTGGGTTCCCAACTCCGGTCGCCCGTTCATGTTACTAGAACGTCCGGTATCAGGCGTTCGGAGGTCAACGCGGAACGGCTTGGTCTGGTGGAAGCTGTGCGAAAACACGGGCCGAACCTTACGCCGGATATTTAGGCTCATTCTCTAGCCAATTTTGCGTATGTAGAAGAGGTGCGGACCGACTTGGGCGACCTTCGTCATTGAATTGCGCCAGTAGGGAACGATCCAATCAGCATGATAGTGCGTCGCTTTACCCACGTCGGCAAACACCGCTCCGGCTAGTGCTCGACGCGCAGCTCGCCTGGCCAACGACCAACCGACATGCACCGGCCGGCGCTGGAGTGAGCCATCGCAGGTGAAGGAGAACTGGCACCCGGCTGGGCGGCCAGAGCCTAGGTATACGACCCCGCAAATTGTTGCCGGAAAGCCTGGCGCGCGCAGCCGATTGAGAATGACCTGCATCACCGCACGCTGCCCACGTTCATCGTCGCCGGCTTCGTAGAGCGCTGCTGTCGCCAGGCATTCGGCAGCCTGTTCGCGTGCAGTGGGGCCGCCGCGAAAATAGAATGCGTAGGCGCTCACGCGTCGATCCGCCTCAATTGACACCGCGGCATTTGAGGCGCGGGCCTGCGCCACCGTCATTGGCTCAGCAACATTCAGCTCGTGCGGCGTAAGCAGCAGCGTTGCCGCTACTATTGCAATGATGCCAGACGCGACGAGCAGCAGTAGCCAGCGTTCGGGCGCACCGTTGCGCTTGGCGCTCCGCTTTCGAGGGCGCTGGCGCCGCGCAGGCAAGGAAGACTTACGGGATCGCTGCGGCACAATCTCTTCCTAGCTGCGAATATGCCGAGAGGCACGCAAACAGGATAGATCGGAGTTTGGCTTAGCTTACTTCCGGATGGCGCCAACTGGGCGACTGCGGAAGGGTCCGGTCTTGGTCGGCGACCATAAATAGCTGTACTTCCCTGCCCTTAGGCGCAACGAACCAGTAGCCGGCATTCCCCACGGCTTCTCGCCTTTCCAACCTCCGACATTCATTCATAAGTGCGCGATTAACTTGCAGCGCCTCTGGAATGGCAAGTCTTAGTACCTACCTCTCGTTCCTTCGCACGAGTTTCAGTCGCGCCTTCGATTTGAGCTACATGGCGCTAGCGACAGCACCGTTCCGTCGCACGTGGCTCTCCTCGGCTGCTAAGCAAATTCACCGAGTTTCGCGGCTTCATCTTCTTCGGACAGGTCGAGACCGATAGGCTGCGAACTCGTCGCCTCACCGGCGAAGCCTGGCTCTCGCGACATGTCATTGCTATCAGGCTCGTTGCCAGGAATGCTTATCTTAGTCAGGTCTTAGCGCCTTCCACCAAGGATCGTATCGAGCGGATTACCGGCAGCGAGCAAGCCGCCTAGGCCACCGAGCCCGCCAGCTTGGCCTCCGCCCAGCATCGATCCAAGCAGGCCACCAAGTCCGCCACCACCTGCGGCTGTACCCGCCGCATCGCCGTTCTGCGCGAAGTGCTTGACGACCATTGCTGCCACGATCGGGAGCATCGCCTTTATCACGGTGCTTGGTACTCCACTCTGCCCAGCGGCGTGGTCAGCAACCTGGCGGCTAACGTCCTTGCTTCCGAAAATGTGGCCAAGGATGGTGTTACCCGCGGCACTATCAGGTTCATCGATGGTGGACCCTGCGTCTGACACCGTCGCCAAACCGCCGTCGTCAGCATGTTTTTGCATCCCGCCGGCGACAGCGGGCAAGAGCGAGCTCAAAGCTGAATTCGCTTGTTCGGAGGTGATGCCGAAGCGCGATGCAAGACTGTCCACGTCCATTCCACTCGATGCG
>NZ_JALNUT010000010.1:0-121881 GCF_026540945.1 Sphingomonas sp. GC_Shp_3 | reverse complement strand
AGCAGCGCTTCGAGCCCCTCACGCAACAAGATTGTAAATGCCCCCAGGAAGGTAGACGCATCTGTGGCGGCATCAGGGGACAGCACGGCTTCCGCATCGTCGAATAAGCCGTCGAGCACCGATACCTTTTCCGTGAGATCTTCGGGCGAGGCACCGCGGTCGATCGCGGTGCGGAACTCACCCATAGCCCCCTCGATACGACCCATCAGGGTCGCATCGCGCGCAGTAAGCGTCGGCTCAATTGGTTCGAACCCGTCGAGATACGCCGACAGGGCCAGCTCCTTTGCCCCGTGCGCATTGCCGCGCCGTGCCGCAGCGACACTTTCGGCGAGCTTGGCACGGGCGAGTGAGAGCGATCCGGGCGCCTGTTGCACCACCTGATCGGGGTGGCGACGCAGGAACGCGAGCACGGCATCAGCCCTGGCTTCGCCGATTGAGGTGGCGAGCGCAGCCGGGGTGAGCGCCACAAGCGTTTTCAAGTCCGGAATACGTCTGCGAAGCGCCGCGTCCGACTTCCACAGCCGCGCGCCCTCTCGCGCCTGTTCGTCGGTAAAGGCAAAGCTGCCAGCGCGGAACGCAGCCGCCCAACGCTGATCGTTCGGCAGATCAGCGAAGCTCTGCATCGCCGTCCCGTCAATGCCCTGCGTCACCACCTGATAAAGCGCGAACACACTCCGTTGCCGGGCGCGGGTTACATCGGTGAACGCAATCGGAGGCGTGGAAAGCTTGGCTGCGTCAGGACCGTGCCCGTTCCCTGTCATGCCGTGACAAGCGGCACAGGTCTGCTGGAACAGGGCAGATCCCGATGCGAGATCCGGCACCTTGTCGGGCGCGAGCGGCACCGGATAGGCGCGCAGCAGATCGGCCGCGAGCCCATGCGCGAGGGTAGCGACCTGTTCGGCCGATCCCTTGCGGCCAATAAGCGCTTGGAGGTTGGCGGCTCCTTGAATGAGGCTTTGCCGTTCGGGCTTTGCCGGCAAGCTCAGAAGCCGTGTCGAAACCGATGCAGCAAACTCATTCATTTCGGAATATTCGGACTTGCTTTTGATCCTGCCGGCCTCAACGGCACCACCATAATCGACCGCCACATAGTCAAGCAGCCGCCACGCGGTTTGCACATCAGCCGGATCGGCCATCGCCGCGGTGGGGACGAGCAAGGCAACTATCGTGGCCAAAAACCGAACCGAGAGCAGCGCCCTGATCACGTCGAGGAAACGCATTATCGCTGCCCTCGTTCGCGCAACGCGCCTGTGACAATCTCATAAGCCGAGTGCAGGAACAGAAGTGCGATTACACCGGCGACCGCCAAGTCCGGCCAGGCGCTCCCCGTCCAAGCGACCAGCCCGGCAGCGGCGATCACTGCCACATTAGCGAGTGCATCGTTGCGGCTGAACAGCCAGATCGCACGGACGTTGGCGTCTCCTTCCCGGAAGCGTGCAAGCACCAATGCCGAGGCGACATTGATTGCCAGAGCGACGACGCCAATCGCGCCCATCAGCTCGGCATCAGGTGCGGTAGCGTTGAGGGCTCGCCAGATCGCGAAGCAGATCACGCCCACTCCGAGAGCCCCAAGAAACAGCCCTTGCGAGAGGGCAATATTAGACCGCGCCCGGGGCGCCCAGGCGAGTGCAAGCAAGCCAAGGAGGCTGATCGAGCCGTCGCCCAGAAAGTCGAGCGAGTCCGCCTTCAGCGCCTGACTGTCGGCAATAAATCCACCGAACAGCTCGGCAATACCGAAGCCGAGATTGAGCACCACGACGATCAGTAACGCGCGGCGGTAGGCTGGATCATGTTGCGCGCGAGCCGGTTCGCCGGCGCAGCCGCAGCTTGCTTCATTGGGTTCCATGGCCCCTCCCTACATGCTACAGTAACTGTAGGATCAAGCGAAATCTGCGATCCGTTCGCATTAGCAGGTAACAGGATGACGATTGCGCCCATGATGATCGGCCAGCTAGCGCGTGAAACCGCTACCAAGGTGACCACCGTCCGCTTTTACGAGACGATCGGACTTTTGCCGGAGCCACCTCGCACCGCGTCCGGACGTCGGACTTATGGGGCATCCGACATCCAACGACTCAACTTCGTTCGCAACGGACGTCGGTTGGGGTTTTCGATCGACGAAATACGCTCGCTGATTGCCTTAGCGGAAGCACCTAACCAAGATTGCAGCTCGGCATCTGTCATTGCAGCGCGGCACCTCGAAGATGTGGAGCGCCGCCTAGCTCAGCTCACTTCATTACATAACGAGCTGGCGACGCTCGCCCAAAGCTGCACCAACAAAAAAATCGCAGACTGCCGGATTATTCAAACCATTGCGGGAGTGTGACCCGAGTGTCCACTAACTGATTATTACGACGCTAGTTTAGCTAATAATAATCGGAGAGTCTTAGCTCGCGCATGATGCCGCCTTCTATTCCAAGTTTGATTACGCTGTCTGAGCGACCGAAGCGCCAATTCCAGAGCGAACCATGCGTATAATCTGTGTCGACGGGATGACCGTTCACCGTGACGATATGCTCACCCACGCTCCATCCGGCCTTCGCTGCCGGACTGCCGATCGCAATATGGACGACGGTAAGCGCGTGTTCGGACGCCGAAAGGCCAAGCCCGCTTCGATCTTTCAACATGGAAAGGAGGTTTCGCGAGGCGGGCCGGCGAAGCCACACAAACCCGGCAGTCACGTCGAATATGGCGTCGAACTGACCAATTAACGGCAATCCGATATTGCCGACCGTGCTGGTCGAGAGCCAGTTGCGATTTCCCAGGGTCGGAATGTTCCATGCAGCCAGACCGCCAATCTCCAGCTTCGGCGTTATGAACACATCGACGGTAGCTACACCTTCGACACCTCCGAGCGCCGCAGTCGATGTCGCTCGCCCGCGAGCCAGGCCATGCGCATCGACATAGGCCGAAGACAGCATGAGCGCTGCAGAGCTGCCAAGGTCGATCATCAGCGGCACCGCGCTCGATCCTGCGATCGCGGCAGAGACGTATAGCTCCTGCTTCGCACCATGCCCCAAAGCGACCGGCGTCCAGTCCGCACCGCCGGGGAAACTGCCGGTCGGCATGAGCGCGAATTGCCGATTTCCAAAATCAAGAGCCATGCAATTCCCGACGAACATATCTGCGCCGAGCAGCATGTTGATCCGTCTTCCGAACGCAGCTGACAGTGCGCCCAGATCCGCTACCACTGCGAACTGTAGTCGACGTGTTCGATGCCCGAGCTGCACCTCGACATCATGGATCAAGCGGACCGCAGCTTTCCCGCCCAAACCGCTTATCGTGCGACGTTCGCCGTCCGCCATCCCGAGTGTTCGCGCCAACGATACGTCGATGATGGACGCCCCGCTCCCGCTATCCAGCACCGCCTCAACTGGCGATCCCGCTACCCGAGCCTTCACCAGCAACGTGTCACCGGTTGCGACTTCCAGGGGCTGCCAGTCAGGAGATAGCGGACCAAAATTCCACTGGCCAACGAGATGCGGCGCGATGGTCGCCAAGCCAGGGGTGCCCACAGCTGCAGACACACCGAAACCCAACAGGCGGCCGATCAACGAGCGCCGGGACACGCGCGGGGTTCCCGGTTGTGCGAACAACACAAAGCGATCTCCAACCCTCCGTCGACGGAAGGTGCAGAAGTCGCCTACAAGCTACAGTCACTAGAGGAGCAAGCGCTTCTGTGTCGCTGTGCATGGTTGCGGAAGCTAATACGCCAACAGCGGGCGTGCCCCTAGGGCACGGCTCTATCGACGCAGGGGCGTCGACCGAGCCCGCTCTGGCATCCCGTCTTATATGGGTGACGATCCTCGCGTCAGGTGTGCCACGTGGCACACCTATGGGCGCGCAGCCCGAGATCAATACCCGATTGACATCGAATTCGGCAACGAGCGCGACGCCTGCTTCCAGGATGCTGGGGTCTGCTTGCATTTGCAATGACAGCGTGTTTTCGCCTGAGTCTTGTGCCATAGCGGTCGAGCTTGGGCATGGCTTGAACACCATCCTTGGCCCGCATGTGCGGTCGAATGCTGGGTCCCCGATTTCCGTCGGGCGGCCCGCGAAATACAAGACCTTGCTACCGCTTGTCGGTGCGGGGAATACGTGGGGCGTGGTTACCAGTGTTCCCGCGTGTTCAACCGTCCCGGCTACGGGCGGTTGATGGAACGCGCGCCATGTCCTTGATCAAAAGTTTGTTTACGAGGTTCCGCCGGCGCCAAAGCCCTTCAACGGCTTTATCCGGCAGCGGTTCGGGAATGCTTCAGGTCGAAGCGCTGGTGCAGGCACATGGTGACTGGCTGGCTCTTCTGGCCACAATACTGGAACGCGAACGCGTGATCACAGGCGCCGAACTCGCCCGCACCCTGTCCGAATTTGCCGCGCATACAGCCGAAGATCGCCCTGCCGAGGGACAGATCCTTTCCTTTTGGGCCTCACGCTTGAACGACACAGCCGCAACTCTCGGCAAATTTCCGTCCGTTCACTAGGGCTATCACTCATGCTGAGTGGCGGCCGCTGCTGATCGCCGAGGTGCGCATGGGTTCGGCCTGCTTCGAAATTGGAAACCCGGCGACGCGTCGTGGGCCCTCGAACGTGACCTGTTCGCCGCGTTCGCGCGCCGACTCAACTCATTCGTGATGTCAATTTGATCTACAGAGCCCGTCAGGAGTTATCCCTGATCTGGAGCCGAATCATTCCGCGTCGCGAGTATTTTCTAGAGCATGCTGACCAACGAACCGGGCAGACGTCCTGCCGAACAGACAGCTCCAACCCCGACGCCCGATGTAAGCGCACCGGATCGCATTGCCCGCCTGACCGATCGGCAACGGTCTTATCTCCGCCTCGTGCTTCAGAACCGCAACTCGAAGGAGATCGCCGCGGCCACGGGTAGCAGCCACCGGGCGGTCGATAAGCAGCTGTTAAAGGCCAATAATATCCTCGGTGTGCCGACCCGTTTTGATGCCGCGCGGCTCCTGGCGGAGCACGACGGAGGGGTAGAGCCTTTACCCCCTGCAAACGACCCACCTTCCGCGCCACCAACTTTCCCGCTTCCCCCCCCGTTGCCGACCGCTGGGGCGGCAGCGAATATGCTCACCTGGAAGCAGGTTGCCTTCTGGACCGCGATCATCTCGATCGTGACCCCCTTGGGCCTAACTGCGGCCGGAATGGCGATCGTTACGCTGCTCCTTCTGCTCGGGCTGAAACCACTATGATGGGCGCTGGTCGTCCAAGGGAGCCGTAATGCAAGGACTTTCCAATACGAGCCGGGTAATCGCGGATGAGCTCCGCAAGGCGGAGCGGTCGATCAACCTTGCCGCGCGCGACACTGCTCAGTTTCTTTTGACGACACTCGACGCGACGGAGGTGCATAGCCTTTCGCCCGCAATGACGCAGCGGACGGTGAAGGCAACTGTTGCAGCGCTCGCGTCGTTGGTTGAGGGCCAAGACCATATGGCTATGCGAGCGCATCTGGCCGTTGAGCGGGTTGGCCGACAACTTGGTCTCACCGAGACAAACTGGGGCGAAGGCACGCCGAAGCCGACGACGGCTACACTGACCGAGTTGGCCTTGGAGGCAGCGTAAATTGTCTGAACGGAGAATCGATGTCGCTCGGGATATTTTTGGCACTACTGTTCAATTCCACTCTCGTGGGTATCTGCAGTTTTGCTTTCTTCCGGGGCGGTCGACCTGAGCGCTGCGGGGCAGCAATTAATGTTGTTGCCTCTGTGGTGTCGTCGGTTCTTCGTTTGTACGACGTCGCCCGCCTTGCGCCCGCCGACGTGATCATCATGTCCATCGACTTCGGCGTTGCTCTCGGGTTCTACTGGCTGGGCATCACCACGACCCGCTTCTGGCCGATCTGGGCGGCAGGTTTTGCGCTCGGCGATCTGTTCATGAGCGCTCTCGGCGCATTGCTGCCTGGAATCCCCCTCTTCGCCTATCATACCGGGCTCGGGATCTATGCCTATCTCGCGCTTGGAGCCCTTGCGCTTGGCACGTTCCGCCTACCCCGCGACGCCGAGCCCTACATCCGAAACGGATCACGACGATTATGGGTTCAGCATTTGAAAGAGACGACCTGATCGACGTCGTCATGCGGCTGCCGCGCAAGGCGATCGAGGACACTTTGCTGTCTATGCCGCCAGACGCGAGGGGCCTGTCCGAGCGCAGGCTTGCCGAGGCCAGGGCGGTGTTGGTCGGCCGGCGTCGGCGGGCGACCCACTTCAACGGGGTCCGCTTCTATGATCCGAGCTGGGACATGATCCTGGAGCTTTACGTGGCCACGTGCGAGCGGCGCCGCATCGCTGTGTCCCAGCTTTGTAAGCTTAGCGGAGGCTCGACGACCACCGCTTTGCGCCACATCGAGCATCTCGAGGCGCTTGGATACATAGTCAGACAAACGGATCCCGAGGACGGACGCCGCCTGATCGTCGGCACGCTCGCTCCCCTTCTTGCTGCTTCGGAGCAGTGGCTCGATCTTCAAATCGCGGAGTCCCGAATACAGGATCGGAGATCGGGCTGACGATTTTCTACGGCTCACACTAGACTCCGTTCTTTTGGTCATCAGTGACATATCGAACGACTGAAAAGGTCTCGTTCGATCTACCGCTTGGACAGACGGCGTCAGCCAATCTCGAGCACGAACCTGCAATGCCTCGCTAAATTAACTGCGATTGCCCCGCCACGCCTATCCGGCGCGGCGCAGAGGAGGATGCTCTCCTTCTGCGCTACATGTCACGTAAGACAGCCGAATCGCACGATTCTCACGCCGTTACCGAAAGCACGAGCGAGAACGCGACGGCGTTACCGATAGCACGTGTCTCAGCGGCACGGCGTTATCGATAGCACGAGCGAAGATCGACGCTTCGTTACCGATAGCACGTGATTATTGCCCGTTCCGTTACCGATAGCACGATTCATCGCGCACGACCGACCCGCCAGCGATGCTTAACAATCAACGTTGTGGATCGGCTCAACGCTGACCGCCGCCGTCCACCCGGGCGGGCGCCACAACGATCAAGGGGGACGCTGTGCGGACATGAAAAACCCGGCACGAGGCCGGGCTTTTCGGGACGCCTGCTAGGGCGGATGTGAGAACCCTCACTTAGCTGGCTCCCTTTCATATTGCTACCCCAAAGCGTCGACCGTGGCGCCACGGTGTCGCTGTGTCTGCACGGGCTCCCCTCCCAGGGAGAACGAACAATGGCTGCTGCCCAAAGCCCCGGTCGGGGACTACGCCGGTTTGACGAGCATGCCGCCAAGGCGACGAAGCTTGTCGATGAGTTTTGCGGGCTCGAGACCGGAATGGCACCTTCCAACGCGCTTGCGGCGCTCAAAAGGGCGGCTCCTTATATGGGCGTCCCCCTGCGCGTGGTCTCCGTCATCGATCTCCTGTTTGCCTGGACGAAGCAGCAGGACTGGCAGGGTGGACAAATCCCCGTCGTTTGGCCGTCGAACGACCTGCTCGCGCAAAAGCTGGGCGTAACCGTTCGACAGGTTCAAAAGCTCTTGAACCAGGCACAGGCCTTCGGTCTGATCAGCTTTCGGGATAGTCCGAACGGTCATCGTGGTGGACGCCGCGGGGCCGACGGCTTCATCACGTGGGGCTACGGCATCGTGCTCGCTCCGATCGGGACTAGGCTTCAAGAATTTGCTGCCCGCGCGGCCACGGGAGCCGCAGAGGACGCGGCACTGACAGTGCTCCGCAAGCGCCTTGCCGCTGCCCGCAGGAATATCAGGGCTCTGGCCCAAACGGCATTCGACGCCGACCTTCACGATTTGAAGGCGGGTGACGATCTCGCGTTGGCGTTGATGGCCACCGACCAGATGCGCTGCGTCCGCGATGCCGGCCTTCTGACGGCCTGTGTGGAGCAGATCGAAGAGCGTGCGCGTCGTCTTGCCGAGGCTGTTTCGGCCAAGATTGCCGTCCCCAATATGGTTAGCGATCAGGAAGATTGTTCATGCTGGGATGGACCTGAGGACATCCACTCTACAACTACAAACCAACTCCAATCTGCTAAAGCAGATACCAGTAGTGGCTTGGCGGATAAAAGTAGTGAGAATGGGGACGCCCTCCCCTCTCAACCTCAAACTGCAGTCGACGACGATCTGGAGAAACACGGTGTCGACCCGGAATTCATGATGTCGATCGCGCCGGAGCTCTGTTCCGGTCTGCTCCACCGGGATGGATCGTGGGGCGAGGTGGTCGCCACCGCGGAGCGGCTTGCGGGCCAGTCGGGGATCAGCAATCACGCGTTCAAGGAAGCCTGTCGCATCATGGGCCAGCGAGGTGCTGCTGCCTCCGTCATCGCCACCATCCAGAAATACCGGCGCGGCGAGGTTCAGCGGCCCGGCGCGTATCTTCGCGGAATGAGCAGCAAAGCTGACAAGGGCGAATTGAACCTTGGGCGGACGCTCCACGGCCTCAAGGACACGAGCCGCGCGGTCGCCATGCGGGGGATGTCCGATGGGACCGATGCGACGCCGATCGGGAGCCTGATGTCGCGGCTGGTTTCCCGAGGAGCCGGACTACGATGACGGGATCTCGTCATCTTTTCAAAGGCCTGGACCTCGTACTGCACACCTGGTCTTTGAACGGCTTTCACGGCGTTACCGATAGCACGAGTCCCCACCGACTTCGCGGTGGCCAGCACCTACCGAAATGTGAAACACACCCCGATTTACCGGCTAAATCGCTCCAAATCCTCGTGCTATCGATAACGCGGTCGCTTATCCGACTGCAGGTTTGCGGCCGATCCGCTATAAGCGGCTTTGCTAAGTGAAGCTGGTGGGAGCCCCGACGATGGATTCGCGAGAAGTCGCTCTCACCCAGGGTAAGCTGTTCGACTATCTCGACAGCCCGCTGCACGGCAAAGTCCGTGGCGAGCAGAGTATCATGGACTTTCCACTCTTCTCGTTAGCGAAGCGGCCTCAGATGGAGGCGATGACCTACGAAATGGACGGCGTCAAAATCGAGATCAAGCCCAGTTCGAGCGGTATCGCGACGATGTGGGATAAAGAGGTCCTGATCTACGTCCTGTCGCTGATGGTGCAGCATATTGGTCGGACCGGGGGTGAAGTACAGAACGTCTTCACCTTCAATGCACACGACTTCTTCCGGGCGACCGGCGTCGGACGCCCATCGAAGCGTGATTACGATCGCTTCATCGAAGCGCTCGGTCGTCTGCAGGGCACGCAGATCCGCACGAACATCAAAACTGGCACCGTGGGGACGAAGGGCTTCTTCTCCTGGTTCGCGGAAGCGCAGGCGACCACTCGCGAAACGGCGAGCGGCGTCGATCAACTCATGCCGGTCCGCGTCCAGCTCTGTGACTGGCTCGTCCGCGCGGTCTCGCGTGACAGCCGTATCTATGACTACCACAACGACTATTTCCGTCTCGGCTCGATTGAACGACGCCTTTATGAATTGGCGCACTGCTATTGTCGTGATGAAGAATATGAAATGCCTCTGGAAATGCTGGGTGCGAAGATCGGCTCAACGTCGCCGCTCCGCACGTTGAAAAGTCAGCTCAAGAAGATCGCAGCCGAGAATAAAATGCCGAGTTATTCGATCGACGTGCGTGAAGTCGTTCCGGAAGTCCCTGCGCGTGATAAACTCGGCCGAAGGGTCGGGAAGCCCGAAACGGTCGTTGTGATGCGGCCCAAGGATCGATCGACAGGCGGTCGGGCAGCGTTGGCCGCGTAACATCGACATATAGGCCTGACATGTCGCTCGACTAACAGCGGCTGGCAAGTTGCGGTCGGCTCGGGGAGCTTGCTTCGCGGTAGCGATGCCTCGTCATGCAAAAGGCGTTCAGAGGAGAGGGAGCCTTCGGCTTGTTGATCCGGTGATGACCACCGGGCGATAAAACCGGAGGCCCTCGATGCGTACTTCAGCCGCAGCTCTCGAACTCGATTTCACCGAACCGTCGATCACGGCGGCCAAGGCGGTCGCCGACACCATCGCAAAAAACGGATCGCTCCAACGCGACACGCTGCTGTGGGTCATGGAGCAAGCCTATGGCGGATCCTCGGCCGACGGTCGCTGGTCGCTACGCGACGCTTACGACATGCTCGAACTCGCCGAGGTCATGCACCTGGCGAAGGCCGACCTGCCATCCACTCCGGGCGATTGCCTTGCCACACTGACCGAGCTGGTCGCCGGCCTGCCCACGCATACCGTCCGCAGCGAGGAGCAAATCGAGCTTCAGCAATTCTCGACCCCCGCCCCGATCGCCTACCTCGCTGCGCTCGCTGGCAGAATTGCGGCTACGGATCTGGTCCTCGAACCGTCTGCCGGCACCGGCCTGCTCGCCGTCTTCGCGCACCGCGCCGGTGCGCGCCTGGTCCTCAACGAGATCGATCCGGCCCGCGCCGAGATGCTCGCAGCCGCCTTCCCGGGCGTGCCCGTCACGCGACATGACGCCGAGCTGATCCACGATCTGCTTGCACCAACGATCCGGCCTACGGCCGTCCTCGTCAATCCTCCCTTCTCGCGCAGCATCGGTCGCCACGCCGACCCGATGGCAGCCCTCCGGCATCTTCGCGCCGCCTTGATGCCTCTGGGCACCGGAGGCCGCTGCGCCGCCATCCTGCCCGACCGCGTCGACACGTCGAGCCGCGCCTGGGCGAAGGCGATCGATGGTTGCACGCTGACGCTGCACCTCGAACTGCCGGCGAACGCCTATGCGAAGCATGGCACCAGTCAGACCGTGAAGATCATGGTGCTGGAAAAGGGCACCGGCACGCCTGCCGAGCTGATCCGCTGCGTGACGCTCGCCGAGGCGCTCGCGGCGATCGCCGCGAAGGCCGCTCCGCCTGTGTTTGCGCCTGTCCCGCGCGCGGCCTCGCTGCTCGCCCGACCCAGCAGGCGCAGCTCGCTGCTTGGCGGCCTCGCGAATAAACCGCGCCTGAGCGCACCACCCGCAAAAACCGCGCGGTCGCAGACCGCGACCTCGATCGATTACACCGTGTTCGCCGAGCCACTTCCGACCGGCGAGTCTGTTGGTGTGTACCTGCCCTATCGGCCGAGCCGTATCGCGATCGGCTGCGCATCGGCGCATCCAACCGCTCTGGTGGAATCGATCGCGATGGGCTCGATCACCGCACCGCGGCCGATCTATGTCCCGACCCTGCCGCACGCTGTCGTCGACGCGAAGACGCTCTCCGACGCGCAGCTTGAAACGCTGATCTATGCCGGCGACGCCTTCGAGCGCGACATTCCCGGCCTATTCAAACCTGTCGAGGAGGGGCTCTCGATCGCACCATCGGAGGATGGCCGTCCGTACCGGACCGGCTTTTTCCTCGGTGACGGCACCGGCGCCGGCAAGGGCCGCCAAGTCGCCGCGATCATCCTCGACCAGTGGCTGCGCGGACGCCGCAAGCACATCTGGGTCTCCAAGACCGAGACGCTGCTCGAGGACGCGCGTCGCGACTGGACCGCCGTTGGCGGTCTCGCGCTCGACATCCAGCATCTCAACCAGTGGAAACTCGGCACGCCGATCGGTGCAGCCGAGGGCGTGCTGTTCCTTACCTATGCGACGCTGTGCTCCAATCGCGGCGACAGGGGCACCCGGCTCCAGCAGATCCTCGAATGGGTCGGCGACGACTATGACGGCATGATCGTGTTCGACGAGGCACACGAGATGGCCGGTGTCGCAGGCGGCGAAGGCAGTTTCGGCACCAAACAAGGCTCCGACCAGGGCATCGCCGGCGTCCGTCTCCAGAACCTCCTGCCGCGCGCCCGCGTCCTCTACGTGTCCGCGACCGGCGCATCCGACGTCAACAATCTGGCCTATGCAACGCGGCTTGGCCTGTGGGGTCCGGGCACGGCGTTCGCCGATCGCCGGACCTTCGTCGACTCCCTGCGCCGGGGCGGGATCGCCGCGCTGGAGCTGATCGCGCGCGACCTGAAAATGCAGGGGCTCTACGTCTCGCGCGCGCTGAGCTTCGCCGGCGTCGAATACGACATCCTGGAACACAAGCTGACCATCGACCAGATCGAGGTCTATGATGCCTATGCCGATGCGTGGGCGATCATCCACAGCAACCTTCGCGCGGCGCTGGACGCGACCCGCGTGACGGACAGCTTCTCGAACGACACCTATAACAGCGGCGCCAAGGCCGCTGCGTTGTCAATCTTCGAATCCACCAAACAGCGGTTCTTTTGCCAACTCCTGATCGGCATGAAGCTGCCCTCGCTCGTCCCAGCGATCCGCGCCGATCTCGTCCGCGGCGAGAGCGTCGTGATCCAGCTCGTGTCGACGTCCGAGGCCATGCTCAACCGGGCACTTGCCGCGCTGACCGTCGAAGAGCGGGCGAACCTCGACATCGAGCTTTCCCCGCGCGAGTTTCTCATGTCGTACCTCACGGCCGCCTTCCCGGTCCGGCAGATGAAAACCTTTGTCGACGAGACCGGCAAGACGCGCTCCGAACCGATGTCCGACGAGGACGGCCGCCCGGTCTTCGCCCGAGAGGCGCTCGAGATGCGCGACAACCTCCTCGAGCAGCTCTGCGCGCTGCCGATCGTCGGATCCGCGCTCGATCATATCATCGGGCATTTCGGCACCGACGCGGTTGCCGAGGTGACGGGGCGCAGCCGGCGCGTCATCATGGACGCCCACGGCCGCCAGCGCGTCGAAAGCCGCTCGCCCCGCACCAACTTGGCAGAGACCGACGCCTTCATGCGGGGGCAGAAGAAGATCCTGATCTTCTCCCACGCTGGCGGTACCGGCCGCAGCTATCATGCGAGTCTCCGTTGCGAAAACCAGTCGCGCCGCAATCATTACCTCCTCGAGCCGGGCTGGCGTGCTGACGCCGCCATCCAGGGGCTTGGCCGCACGCACCGCACGCATCAGGCAACCGCGCCGCTGTTCCGGCCGGTGTCGACCAACTGTCGGGGCGAACGTCGCTTCATCTCGACGATCGCGCGCCGGCTCGACAGCCTGGGCGCGCTCACCCGCGGCCAGCGACAGACTGGCGGTCAGGGCCTGTTCGACCCGCGCGATAACCTCGAAAGCGACTATGCCAAGGAGTCGCTCGAACAGTGGTTCCGCCTGCTCGCCAATGGCAAGCTGCGCTCGACCACGCTGGACGAGTTCCAGAAACTGACCGGCCTCGAGCTGGAGGGCGAAGGTGGCGGCCTCAAGGAAGAGATGCCGCCCATCCAGCGCTGGCTGAATCGCATCCTCGCGCTGCGCATCGCCATGCAGAACGCGATCTTCGACGAATATCTCGGCCTGATCGAGGCGCGGATCGAGGCGGCCAAGGAGGCCGGCACGCTCGATCTTGGCGTCGAGAGCATCAACGCCGAGCGCATCACGATTCTCGATCGCACCGTCATCCGGCGCGACCAGACGAGCGGTGCCGAGACCGAGATCCTCCGCTTGGACACCGAGGAACGCTACAAGCCGCTCGCGCTCGATCGCGCTTTGCGGATCCTCGGCGATGACGCCCGCCCGATCGTCAACCGCAAGTCGGGCAAGGCCGCGATCCGGTGCAGCACCTACTCGCTCACCGACGACGATGGCGAGATCGTACGTCGCTACGAGCTGGTCCGCCCGACGCGCACCGAACGGATGCGGCAGGATCTTCTTCTCGAGACGATGTGGGAAGATGCGAGCGAGGCGGACTTTTCCGCGCTCTGGCAAGCCGAGGTCGAGGAGATGTCGGGCAAGACCCGCACCAATACGCTCTACCTCGTCACCGGCCTGCTCCTGCCGGTCTGGGACCGCCTGCCCGACGATCACGTTCAAGTCTGGCGTCTCAACACCGATGACGGCCAGTCTTTCCTCGGCCGCATCGTCCCCGCCCCGCTGGTGACCAAGCTCGCGGACGCCTTCGGCATCGCCGCCACCATCACCGTGTCGGGTGCCGAGACCGCCAAACACGTCATGGGGACGGCTGAGATCACCGCGCTCGGTGCGTACCGGCTGAAGCGCAGCCTGGTCGCCGGACAGCAGCGCCTCGAATTGCTCGACTGGCCGCACACGCGGTTGGCCGAGCTGAAGGTAGCCGGATGCTTCACCGAGATTATCCAGCACAAGACGCGGATGTTCGTCCCCGTCGCGACTGCCGCGACCGTGATCGACCGCATCACCGCCTGACCCGAGCGAGGCTCTCTTCCCGATCATCAAAGGGAGGGGAGGGAGCCTTCGGCTTTGTGAGCTTGGAGGACCAGGCTCGCGTGACCGCGGGACGCGGCGCGCCATTTCCAAACGGAGACGACCGATGATCCAGTCCGTGAAGGTCAAGAACCTGACGCTGTCGAAGGACAATGTGCGCAAATCCAACCGTGACGCAGGGATCGACACCCTCGCCGCGAACATCGCAGCCCAGGGGCTGTTGCAGAACCTCGTCGTCACCCCGCTCAAGAAAGCGGGTACCTTCACGGTGAAGGCGGGCGGTCGGCGCTTGCGCGCGCTCCAGCTCCTGATCCAGCAGGGCACCCTCCCCGCTGACCATACCGTCCCGGTCCTCGTGCTGAGCGACGACGATAACGCGATAGAGGCAAGCCTCGCCGAGAACTTCCAGCGCGTGCCGATGAATCCGGCCGATGAATGCACCGCGTTCAACTTCCTGATCCAGAAGGGCATGACCGCCGAGGACGTCGCAAAGCGTCAGGGCGTGACCACCCGCTTCGTCGAGCAGCGCGTGCGCCTTGCCGAGCTGGCCCCTCCCGTGTTCGAGGCGCTCGCAGCCGGCGAGATCACGCTCGGCGTTGCGCAGGCTTACGCCGTCACCATCGACGTCGATCGCCAGACGCGTGTGTTCGCCCAGATGAAGACCTCCTACTACGGCGACAACGCCGACAACATCCGTCGCGCCATCCTCAACGGCACCGTCAAGGCGAACGACGCCAAGGCGCGCTTCGTCGGTCGCGAAGCCTATATCGCAGCAGGCGGTCGCATCGAAGGCGACCTGTTCGCGACCGAGGGCGACGAGAACTGGACCGATGTCGACCTGATCGAGACGCTTGCCGCCTCGAAGCTCGAAGCCGCAGCGGCCGAACTGGCGCGAGACCAGGGTCTCGCGTTCGTCACGCCAATTGCGGCGACGCACGTCCCCTACGACCTGGAGCGCCAGCTTCACGAGTATCACGCGCCTGCCCGCGCCCTCACCGAGGACGAGACTGCGCGTGTTGAGGTTCTGTCTGCCGAGAACGATGCGCTGATCGACCAGCTCGAGCAGGAACTGCCCGACGGCAGCACCGAGGCCGAGGCGGCGAACGCGCGTATCGAGGCGATCGAGCGCGAGTTGGAGACGATCGAGGACGCCCGTCACGAGATCGATCCGGCGCTTAAAAGCCAGATCGGGACGTTCGTTTATATCGGGGGTGATGGCGAACCCCGCGTCCACACTCGCCTTTTCAGCGAAAAGCCGGTGGTGGATCCGAACGCACCGCCCGAGGAGTCAGGCGGCGCAGCCGGGGAAGGCGATGCCGGCGACGCCGAACAGGGTCCGAAGCTCAGCGCCACGCTGATCGATGAACTGGCGACGCAGCGCCGCCAGATCCTCGTCGCTCATATCGCCAGCGACCCGGCAATGGCACTCGACCTGACCATCTTCCTGATGGCGCAGAACGTGGTGTTCGAGCATGCGCATATCCCGAACCACTCGACCCTGAAGTCGAGCGCCGCGGGCTTCCCGATCTTCGCCTTCCGCGACGAGGGATCGATGGCGTCGCAGACGATCGACGACCAGCGCCAGCGGCTCGACACGAGTTGGGCGGGTCTGCCGACCATGACCGCCCGCTTCGACGCCTTCCGCGCGCTCGACGACGAGGCCCGGGGCGCTTGGGTTGCATACTCGATAGCACGAACTCTCGAACCGACGCTCAACGTCGCCGAGGGCTATCGGAGCAACGGCTTCCACGACCATCTCGGTCGCCTCCTCGACATCCAGGTCGAGCATTGGTGGCGCCCAACGGCCGAGAACTTCTTCGGCCGGGTCAAGAAGACCGTCATGCTCGACGCGCTCGAGGAGATTGGCGGGCCGATCCTGCGCGGCCGCTACAAGGACGCCAAGAAGGGCGACCTTGCCGGCACCTGTGCCTCGCTGTGCAACGGCCAGGGCATCGTCGAAGCCGATATCCGCGAGAAGGCGACGGCCTGGTTGCCGGAAGCCATGCGCTTCGACGGGATCGAAAAGGCGGCACGCACGCCGCTGCGCTCGAGCTTCGCCGATGACGAGACCGGCACCGATCCGGACGAGGACGACGATACCGACCTCGACACCGGTGACGACGCAGTGATCGATCACGAGGAAGAGGAGGATTTCAGCCAAGCGGCCTGACGCCGGCTTGCACATTTCGAGGCACTTGGGGGCGGCACTCTTCGCGGAGTGTCGCC
This sequence comes from Sphingomonas sp. GC_Shp_3, assembly GCF_026540945.1. Classification (NCBI taxonomy): domain Bacteria; kingdom Pseudomonadati; phylum Pseudomonadota; class Alphaproteobacteria; order Sphingomonadales; family Sphingomonadaceae; genus Sphingomonas; species Sphingomonas sp. GC_Shp_3. Next base: position 105,538 of record NZ_JALNUT010000010.1, on the reverse strand, counting down.
CCTCTTTTTGTGACCCGGCACCGCCCCTCCAGAGGGGAGGATGCTCACGCGGGTTTGCCTCAACCCAATCAGGAGAACGATCGTGGCACAGACCACCGACAAGCCCTCGCCTGCCGACATCATTACCAACACGATCATCGACAAGCTCGAATCCGGGGTGCGTCCCTGGGTCAAGCCATGGCGCCCCGGCCTTGGCGGCCGTCCGCTGCGCGCGACCGGCGACCCCTACAAGGGCATCAACTGCTTCTGGCTATGGCTGTGTGCCGAGGGCGCGGGCTACAACTCGCGCACCTGGATGACGTACAAACAGGCGCAGGCCCTTGGCGGCCAGGTCCGCGAGGGTGAGCGCTCGCAGATCGCGATCTTCTACAAATCCTACAGCAAGACCGTCGAATCCGTCGTCACCGGCGACACGACCGACGAGATGCGGCGCGTGCTGCGCTCCTACGCCGTGTTCAATTGCGACCAGATCGACGGGCTGTCTTCTGACTTCTACCCGAGCCCTGTCAGCATCGTGCCCCCGGCCGATGCGCTGCCCGAGCGCGCGCAGCGCTTCCTCGATGCGCTGCCGGCTACGGTTCACACGCGCGGCGATCGCGCGTTCTACGACCGCACCGCCGACAGCATCACCATGCCGCCCGTCGCGCTATTCTCGACCCGCGCCTACTTTGCGGCAACGCTCGCCCATGAAGCTGGCCACTGGACCGGCCATCCCGATCGGCTCGATCGTACATTCGGCAAGCGCTTCGGCGACGACGCCTACGCGTTCGAAGAACTCTGCGCCGAGATGACCTCAGCGCTGCTCGGTGCCGATCTCGGTCTGCCGACGTCGCATATGGACGACCATGCCGCCTATATCGGCTCGTGGTTGAAGGTGCTGCGCAAGGACAGCCGCGCGATCATGACCGCCGCGGCGAAGGCAGAAGCGGCAGCCGGCTATCTACTCCGCGCAACCGGCCTCGACGCCTCGGCCGAACCCGAGGAACAGATCCGTGAAGCAGCATGACCGCTCCGGCCGTCCTCCCCGACCTCGGCGCCTACCGGCGCTTCGTCGTGGCATTCAGTGGCGGCAAGGACAGCCTTGCCGCCCTGCTCCACCTCCTCAGCCTCGGCGTGCCGGCACACGCGATCGAGCTGCATCACCATGATGTCGATGGCCACGGCCCGACCTTCATGGATTGGCCGTGCACCCCCGCCTATGTCCGCGCGATCGCCGAGCATTTCGGCATAGCGCTCTACGTCTCGTGGCGCGAGGGCGGCTTCACGCGCGAACTGGCGCGCGTCGACGCGCCGACCGCGCCGATCGCGTTCGAGACGCCGACCGGCATCGGCCGTGCCGGGGGCAACGGCCCTACCGGCACGCGCGGGCTCTTTCCCCAGACGTCTCCCGATCTTCGCGTGCGCTGGTGCAGCCCCGCGCCGAAGATCGACGTCCTCGCGGCCGCGATCCGGAATCAGCCGCGCTTCCTCGACGGCCGCACGCTGGTCATCACCGGCGCGGCGCCGAGGAAAGTTCCTCGCGTGCGCGCTATGCGACGCTCGAGCCGCATCGCACATCGACCCTCGCGCGTGCGGTCGATCATTGGCGCCCGGTCCATGACTGGACCGAGCGCCTGATCTGGGACGCGATCGCGCAAGCGCGGATCCGTCCCCACCCGGCCTACGTCCTGGGTTGGGGCCGCCTGTCCTGCCGAGCCTGCATCTTCGGCTCGCCCGACCAATGGGCGACGCTCCGGCTCGTCTTCCCTGCCGCCTTCCGACGGGTCGCGGCTCGCGAAGTCGCGAGCGGGAAGACGATCCATCGCTCGCTCACCGTCACGCAGCTCGCTGACCGCGGCACGGCGTTCCCGGCTGCGACGCTCCATCCCGACGAATTGGCGCAAGCCGATGATCCGGTCTGGCGTCTCTCGATCCTGGCGGATCGCTGGACGCTCCCTGCCGGCGCATTCGGCGACCATGCAGGCCCGCCATGAACGCCGCCACGCGCGTCGATCTCATGGATCTGCTCGCTCCCACGCGGGAAGACCCGCTGTGGGAAGCAGAGAAATCGGGATGGCGCTGCTTCGTCATGGGCAACGGCCGGTGCCATTACCGCCGAGGGAGCAAGCTCCGCACGGCTTGGCAGTCCGGCTATGATGCAGCCTCACGATCGGCCGATCCTGTTGGCGGGATGCTCTGACAAGGCCCCGCACGGAGGAGAGGGAGCCTTCGGCCTTTTGAGCGCGCCCTGGCGCTCAGGAGGTTCGGCCATGCTCTACGACCCCCACTACCGCCACAACGAGGCGCTGTCTCCCGAGGCGCTCGGCACCCTGCCTGCAGCGCTCCATGCCCTGAACGCAGGCGTCGACGACTGCCGGCGTGCCGGCAAGCCGATCGATCGCGACGCGTCCATCCTGCTGCTGATCCGCAACCTTGCGTCCGTCGCCGAACGTGGTGCGCCCAGCACCAACGAACTGCGCCTGCGCTGTGCGGAAGATCGGGGCACCGTAATTCCTGGAACCGCGCTGCTCGACATCGCCGGCAACAGCGTCGCCGGCGATGCCGCGGCGAAACGGACATTCCATCGGCAGGCACGCCTCGCGCTCGCTTCGCTCGCCGAGGCGATCGGCCTCGAGGCCCATGACGTCCGTATAGATACCGACATGGGCGGTATAGCGGACGATGGTACGACCGAGCTGCGCCACGTCGATCTCTCGATCCGGGTGCGGCCGCACAGCTTCCTCCCCGACAGCGAGATCACGTTCAATTGCTGCCGGGGCGGCGAACACGCTGGCCCCGTTCAACGCGCGCCGATCGCCGAACTGCTGGACGCTGCCGCGTTCCAGCGCCGGCTTACCGCGACGGTTGGCGACGTTGGCGCTCCGCGCCTCGCCGCTGCCGCCTGATCCTCACGTCATCGGAGACTTATCATGGGTTGGCTCTTCATGCGCGATATGGGCGGCTACGCCACACCGCGCTCGTATCTCGACAACCAGTTCACTTACCAGCGCGAGACGCATAGTCTGACCGTGCTGGCGTCCGCCATGGTCGGATCGACCTATTACGCCGCTTGCGAGCGCCTCGCGGACGACGCCGAACGGATCGTGTTCGGAATCGTCTGCCTCACCAAGACCAGCACCGGCGCGCGCGACGGCTGCACGTTCGGTTACAAGGATATGGATGAAACGGTCGGGCCGAACGAGAGCGAGTGTCCGGCCGCGATCCTCAACGATCTGACCGCCACGGACAGCGAATATGCCTTGGCCTGGCGCGCGCGGTGCCGCGCCAACCTGCTCGCGAAGAAGCTCGACCGGGCCAAGCCGACCCCGAAGCCCGGGCAGACCATCATCTTCGATGAGCCCATGCGCTTCAGCGACGGTAGCGACCGCAATCGCTTCGAGGTGGTCGCCAATCCTAAGGGCAAGACGCCGCTTTTCCGCGACCCGGAAAGCCGCGCGATCTGCCGCATCCCGGCATTTCGCAAACGGGCATACCGCATCGTGCATGCCGCGATCGTCGTAAGGGACGCGGCCAGTGGCTGACCGCCCGCCCGTTATCGCGGCATGGGGTGCCGGCGTCGATTCCACCGCCATGATCGTTGAACTCGCCGTACGCGGCGAGCCCATCGACATGGTTCTCTTCGCCGACCCCGGCGCCGAGAAATCGGCGACCTATGCCTTCATCCCCGTGTTCCGGGACTGGATGTCCGAACGCGGCATCGCGTCCGAGATCGTCCGCTACCAGCCCCGCAACTTCAAACACTGGCCGCCCTATGCGGGCATCGCCAAGAACATGCTGACCAACGCCACCCTGCCCTCCGTGGTATTTGGTGGCGGGTCGTGCAGCCAGAAATGGAAGGCGGCTCCGCAAGATGCCTGGACCGCCCAGTGGGAACCCGCGCGCCGCTGCTGGGACGCAGGCGGGCGCGTGGTGAAGCTGATCGGTTACGACGCTTCGGGACGCGACACGCAGCGTTACCATCACGCGGTCGGGTGCGAGGATCCTCGCTACGCCTACCGCTACCCCTTGCGGGAATGGGCGTGGTCGCGCGCCGATTGCGAAGCGCGCATCGCGCGCGCCGGCCTTCCCGTCCCGCCCAAGTCGAGCTGCTACTTCTGCGGCAGCATCAAGCCCGACGAGGTGTCTATGGCGGTCCCGAGGAAGGTGCTGGTACTACGATTCCGGCGAACTCTGCACCGACCCGGCGCTGACCGCCTTCGGCGTCACCTTTGCCGAGGGTCACGCGGACCGCGCCTGGACGATGGCGCTGGAGGTTCAGGCGCATCTCGATCGCGATTGGAACGTCGGCGATCACGCGCGCGAGATCAGCAGCGTCCTCTCCGCTGGTCGCTTCGAGGCCCGCGTTCACGATGGCTGGCCCCCTCTCGCCTTTCCGGCCGAACGTCCCCGCTACGAATGATCCGAACCGCTTGGGTCTCCCATTTTGCCAACCTTCAGGAGTCCGGTCTCATGAAGACCTTCACCTACCCCTTTCGAATACCCTGCCCATTACCGTGCGGAACTCACGGTCGAGGCGGAAGATGTCGTCAGCGCCTGCCGCTCCGCGATCGATGCGTCGCATACGACCGACGGGTGGAAGAGCCTCGGTACGGAACATCCCACTTTTGTCAGCGCTTGTCGCTGAAGGTGCGGACGTCGATCCTTGGCGCTTTGTCCCGGATGGCGGTGATGCCTCCGTCCTGCCCGTCCCGGGCCTGTTCTCTGAGGTGACGGCGTGCGCGGGCTATGCCGCGACCCGGAGCGAGGATCTGGTCGACCAGCTCCGCGTGATGGTCGACGCGATCGGCGCCGATGGAGCGCCCACGGATCACCCCAGCGGCGATCGTCCGCTTGTGTGCAACGGGGCAGGCACTTCTCGACGACATTGCGACGTTCGGGTTGAACCCCACTTCAATCGTAGCAGCAGCGTGGTCACGTCTGCGCCCCACGCCACCTGACGCCCGACAGCCTTCCGCCAGAGAGATGCGGCACATGGGCGGCCGCGAGACCCCCGCAACCGCAAAAATCCGGGCCGAGTTGCCGCTTTGCGGCTGCCCGCTCCACCCCGTTTTTTGCGGTTTCCCTTCGCTGCGCTCCGGTGCGGGCGCCTCTTATTCGGCCGCCCAGGAGGTGCGCATCCGGCGGATAGGCCGCCGGCCTCGATCAGATGAAGGGCTTGACCCCATGACCACTTCCCTCGCTGCCGCACTCTCCGCGCTGGAGCTTGGACACCTCGAACCCCGCGCCGAAGACGTTTCGGGCATGTGCCCGCCCTCGACCGACGCACTGGAGCAGACCACCACCGCCATCTGGAGCGACCTGTTCGCAACCCTCCAGAACACGTCGCTCGAGCGCGATATCGAGGAGATGGGCTGGGGCCTCGTCAACCTCTTCCACCGGGCCGCGGCGAAGAAGCACGCGACGATCGACCGTCTCACCGACGAGATCAGGCTCCTCCTGGCCGAGCAGGACGGTTCGGAGATCAACACCGCCAACCTCGAGGACAAGATCGACATTGCCAAGAAGATCGAGGAGGCCGCCACCTGCTACGAACACATGCGCGACACCGCAGCGGCACACTATATCCGCGAGACCGGCCGTTCCTGGATCCCGTCGACCGGCAACCGCATTTCGCTCGGGGTTACGTCGGCAATCGTTGACGGACGCGCCTTCCTTCAGGCTCGCCGCGAGCGGGTCCGCGACGCCAACACGGCACAGGGCACGCCCGTAGTGTTTGCCGGGGGACGGCTGACCTTCCGCACCGACGAGGACATGAAGGCGTTTGGCGACAATCTGCTGCGCACCCTGGGTGCGGTTCGGGAGCGCGTCGGCGATATGTATCTCGTCCATGGCGGCGACATGAAGGGGATCGAGCGGATCGCAGCTTCGTGGGCCGAACATAACGGTATCCAGCAAGTCCGCTTCGGTCTCGATCGCAAGCTGGGTGATCGTGCCGGCTTCCGTCGCAACGAGCAGATGCTCTCGCTGAAACCTCGCTACGTCATCGCCTTCCAGGGTAACGGCGTGACCGAGCGCTTGGTAATCGACGCCAAGAAGGCCGGTATCCGCGTGGTCGACCGCCGCGGCCCGCTCGGCACCCCGCCCGCAGCTCAGAACGCTCAGCGCGACCGAGAGGTCGCCTGAGCTTCGGCTCGGCCGCTGGCAAAGCCAGCGGCCGAGCCCTTTGCGCGCTCCCCGCAGAGATCCAGTTACTTCCACCCCATCGAGGAGCAAACCGATGCCTCGCCCAAACGGTTACAGACGGCTGCGCAAAGCTGGCGCTTCGCGCTTCGGCTGACGGCGACACCTACCACGTCGTCATGACGGACAACCACAGCGCTCCTCGCGCGCGCGGAACGAGGCTTTTCGACACCGTCGCCGACTCCGGCCCCGGCCCCGGCCTCCCGCCCGAATGGTGAGGAAGCGGGTCGCGCTGTCGATGCCATGATCGGTCGTGCAGGCTTTCCAAGGCGAACAGCCGAGCGGTAATGACTGGTTCCTAAGGGCAATCTTGCGAAGGTTCGGGGCCAATAGTGTCACGACCAGCGCGCTATTCCACTTCGCTCCACCGAGCCCCTAGCCGGTCTTGGCCTGTTCGGGTGACGCTCGACTGACGGGGCTTATCGCGCCCAAATCGCGATTCCGACGCGGAGCGGTTCCGTGGGGCGAGGCCGGAGCCTGCCCAGGGGCCGTGTTCCTCCCGGACAGGAGGCACTCCACCCCTACCGCGTTGGTCTCTGCGCCGGCTTCGCCGCGTTGTGCCAGGTGGGATGCACTGCCGGCAGGCACGTCAGCCGCGCTTGGTTCCTGCCGTCCGGGCGGGACGCTGCGCAGCACGAACCCCCCATCGTCATCTCGACACGCACGACACGCGCGCGCCGTGACGGCGAAAGGCGGCACCAAGGTCCACGCCGCAACCATCATCCTTCACGACAGGCACCGGCGCAGGGCGCGAGCACCAGCGAGGGAGGGTGTCAGAGAGCGCCTGGATAGCGGAACCAGGAACAGTGACACTGCCGGACGAGCGACGCGACAAGGGCGTCCTGCTTCACGGTTCCATGTCCGTTGCCCGCCGGTGGGGGTCCATCCCCTCTCTTTCCTGAACGACCTAATCCGGCCGTCCACCCCCTCCAACCCGCGATCATTCGGGCCGAGTTGCCGTGTGCCACGGCTGCCCGCACCACCCCTTCGATCGGGGTTCCCCTGCGCGTCTTCGCGCTTTCGGTGGAGAGGGCGTCCTGGCCGTCTTTTTTGGTGTTCAGTCGAGGGGACGGACCCCCCGGCGAGCAAAAAAGGAACCCCGAAATGCAGAACCTCGTTATCCTCGCCGGCAACGTCGGCGCCACGCCTGAAGTCCGCACCACCCAGGGCGGCACCAAGATCACCAACTTCTCCCTCGCCACCTCGCGCCCCAAGCGCGACCAGGACGGCAAGACCATGAAGGATGGCGAAGGTCGCCGGGTCGAGGACACCGAATGGCACCGGATCACCTGCTTCAACGGCGTCGGCAAGACCGTCGCGCAGTATGTCGAGAAGGGCCAGAAGGTGATGGTCCGGGGCCGCATCCACTACACCCGCTGGACCGACGATCAGAACATCGAGCGCTACGGTGTCGAGATCATCGCCGACGAAGTGACCTTCCTCTCCTACGGCAAAAGCCGCCAGGAACGCCAAGGCGCCGCGCAGGACGATGAGGCGGATGACGTCCCCTTCTGAGGGAGGCAGTACGGGCCCGGAGCTGACGCTCCGGGCCTCTTCTCGCGTTCACCGGCAATCAGGACCGCAAGGTCACAAGTCCACGAAGACACAGCTACACCGCGTGCTTCAGCTGCTCGAGTTGCTTGTTGTCCGGCAGCGTCTCCGTGAGACGTTGCTGGCGCATGCGATCGTCGAAAGGCTTGCCGATGCACGTTGCTTTGTCGGGCATGTCCCCCGGACATGGCGTCACGTTGCCGCTTGTGAGCACGATCTCGATCCAGGGCCAATGCTCGGCAACGTAATGGGTTAGCACGCACCCGTCGCTGTCGCCGGGCATCGCCACGTCGGAGAACATGAGCGTCACACCGTCGGCATCATCGCCCAGGAAGGCCTTAGCCTCCTCGCCCGTACCCGCTTGGTGAAAGTGAGAACCCGCTCCCTCCGGAATGTCGCACGCATGCCTGAGAATGAGCGGATCGTCGTCGACTACCAATGCATAGATGACGGTAGGGATCGCCATTCAGTCTAAAGCCTTATCATGAAGCCGGGTAGCCTGGGTTGCTGTTTCGAAACGAGTTGGCGTCTCCCGGCGAAGCCGGGACCGTCGCTCTATTCCGCTTCGCTTCACCGAGCCCGTAGCCGGTCTCGGCCCGTTCGGGTGACGATCGACTGACGGGCGCGCAGCGCGGAAACTTCTTTCCGGAAAGCGGCAACGTCCTTCCATCCTGGCCCGGCCGGGGCTGCACCGCCGCGCAGCGCACTGTCCCCATCGACATCGGAGCGCAGAGAGGGGGCACGGACTGAACAGGTGTCCACCGCGCCTGCGAGGGGGCGCGTTACCGGCAAACCAACGCTGAGCACGACGTTCCCGGCAGGCGGGCTTCACCCCGCTCTTGAGGCGCAATCCTTGGGCCGGCTCAGGGCCTTGTACGATCAACCCGCAAGGGTCCGGGCGCTTCGCTACGGCTTTTTTCGCGTGCGAAAAAAGTGATCGCGGCCCTTCCCCGTCCTGTCGGGCGCCTGTCGAGCGGGGATGAACCCCGCCGGCTTCACAGGAGCCTCGGACATGTTCAACGATATCTGGATCGCCCGCAAAAACGCCATGGGCCTCGCAAGAACCTTGATGGTGGCAACCATGGTCATCGCCGTCGGCACCCAATATTCCGTCATCACCGCCGAAGATCACGACAGCTCGCTCACGATCGTCAACGAGTACGACCCTTACGCCTGAGCCTCCCGGGGGGCTTCGGCCCCCCTCCCCTCTCCGCTCGTCAACCGTGAAGGCGCCGGAGCGGGCATCGAGCCCGCCCCGGCCCTGCTGCGCAAGCACGGCAGCGCCGCGAGACGAAGGGCTTCTACTTCTTTCTATCCACCGCTTGGGTGCGGGATCCAAATTCAGACGGTATCTCTTCCGGAGGCGGGCGATCAGCTCCACGCCGTCCGGACAGGCGGCAGTTCCTCGAACACCTTCATCAGCCGCGGATCGCGCAGGAGCGTCACCCATTCGCGGCCATAGGTTCGCGACGCCAGATAGAAGGTAGACCCTTCGCACTCGACCATTCGGCAGCGCTCCAGCTTGTCGACCAGCGAATAATCGGAGCCGTGGCGTGCCACGATGTCTTCCAGCTCGGCCCGCATCAGAGTCCCGCATCTGCAGCAGCGAGTCCGGACCAACGCCTTCATCCGGAGCATATCGCCAGCGCTGTCCATCCAGCGGGGCCACAGGGCAACGATGTTGGCAGCCGTTTCCATGATCGCACGATACGCCGCGATCGGCGTGGTCGTCCAGCATCAGCCTCGACGTGAAGTCTCCCCGTGTCGACGATCCGCGCGGCATTTCGGGCTCGTACGTCCTGGCCGGGGCGCTCCCCCGCGCAAGCCCGCCAGCGGGCTTCTCCACTCCGTTTCGACCCTATGGGTGCGCGAGCGACCTATGCCCCGGCCGTCCTGTCGCCTGTCGAAAGGCCCCGATCGTCGGGGTCAAGGGCAGGAGACCATCATGGCCGAGCAAACGCCTCAATTAGACCGCGCCAAGGGTGGCGCAGCGGAGATCGCCCGCCTCAACGACTGGCTGCGCGAGCATCTCACCGCCCCGGGCAACAACCGTGTCGTGATGACCAGCGGGATCGCAGACCTGATCGGCGACATCAGCCTCTTCCGGAACTTCCGCAAGCGGGCGGAGCTGCTCCGCGCGGTTCGCGACTTCGATGCCTTTGACGACGCGATCGATCCGTATGGAGAGCACGACCTGGGCCGGTTCCTGTTCGAGGGCACGGATTGCTACTGGAAGATCGACTATTACAATCACGACCTGAGCGCGGGCTCGGAGGATCCGGCAGATCCTTTCAAGACCACGCGCGTCCTGACGATCATGCGCGTCGACGAACGATGACGCACCGCCCCGGCGCGATGGCGCCGGGGTTCTTCGTTCTGCCGAGAGGATCGGATCGCGAATGTCGAGTCCCCCCTCCCCACTCAACGCCCTGCGATGAGCGGAACCGAGCGCGTGCGACGGAAACGCGAGATCGACTTCCCACGTGGCAACGTCCGCATGAAGCGGCATTCTTCCCGATGAGATCGAGTGCCTCAATGCCCGTGACTTGCCGCGGAATTCGATACCGACCGGCTGACGGTCGCGATTTGGGCAACGACGGTTGTACGGGAAGGGTGATTGGCGCGCGTGGGAGGCAAGACCGTCGCGTGGGTCGCCGCCTCCCCTGCCCTACCAACGTCGGAAAGGCTCTGTCGTCGACTCTGTCCATCGTGACGACCGGGCGGAGCCAGCGTCAAGGATGCGCGGTTCCCCCGATTTTGACGCGGCCTTCGCTTCGCTCCGAGCACGACAAAATCGGCACCCCCACGCCCCGCTTGCGCGGCCGCTGCGCGGTCCTGTGACCCTGACCCCACCCGATCGTCAGCCGGCATCCGTCTCAACGAACAGACGGAGGTTCACATGCACGTCCAAACAGCACGCACCCAGGCATGGCTCGCTGAACTTGCAAACATCCGAGCGGAGATCGCAGCACACGGGATGCCCGAGCGGGCACCCCTCCCCGCAGTAAAGCGGACCCGCAAGCTCAAGCCGCTCTGGGAGGAATGAACATCGTCCGGGCGGCCTCGGCCGCCCGATTAGAGGATCGGGTCTTCGTCTTGAGCGTCGTTATATCCGGTGTGGTGCAGGTCCTGTCGAACGAGATCGGGCCGTGGGTACTTGACGGTCGATTTCGCCATTTTGCGCTTTGGTGAACGCCGATCGCGTTTGTCGCGTTTGGCGTCTCAATCTCTTGTCGATTTGTGGCTTGGCACTGTGGATTCATCAATTGCTTTGGCGACACGCGAACTGAGGGAATCGTTCCTTCGTCTGGTAGCTGCCTGGTAGCAACTAGCGAGCGACATTGTAGCGACCTGATCGCGGATTGCGTTCGGGTAGCAACCGACAGCTATGAGTGGCATGTTCATACACGGTTGGTGGCCTTGCCTATCGCGCCTTTACAACCGCGCATCGACGGTAACGCAAGGGCGCGTATCGCCAATTGGTAGCAAGCAGCAACCCGCTACCAACCAGATCGCTAGCGCGTCGCCTCTTAGCCGCAACGCCGTCGCATCTAGGCTGCAACTGGCTCGCGACAAACTCGCTACCAACGCGCGGGCTAGTTGCAAGCAAATCGCAATCGTACCGCAAGCAGCTCGCTGTCAGATTGCGTCGAAGTCGCTAGACGCTAGCCGCTAGGTTGCGATATAGCAGCTTCATGAACGCTGGCTGCTACATGGTAGCAACCTGGCCGCAACGGGAGAGCAGCATGCCAGTCATCAGCTTCGTGTCGCCGAAAGGCGGGGTGGGCAAGACCACCGCGACATTGTTGCTCGCCGGAGAGTTGGCGGAGGCTGGGGGTACCGTACGCCTGATCGATGCTGACCCGAACCTTCCGCTGGTCGACTGGGGCCAGTTACCGGGACGGCCGGATGCGATAACTGTCGTCGGGTGCCGCGACGAAAACGCGATCATCGATGAAATCGAGAGGGGCGCGTCGGAGGCGCGCTTCACACTCGTTGACCTCGAAGGCGCGGCGACCGCGACCGTCACGTTCGCAATCGCGCAAAGCGATCTGGTGATCATTCCTTGCAAGGGGTCGCATCTGGATGCCACCCAGGCTGCCCGCGCTATCAAGCTCGTCAAGCAGACGGCGCGCGGCACCAGGACAGAGATCGATTATGCGATCCTGTTCAGCCAAATCCCGCCGGCGCTGCGCTCGAACAATCAGAAGGACATCGCGGAGCAGTTCAACGATGCTGAAATTCCAGTCCTTCCGGTCATGATCTATAATCGCGAGGCCTACCGCGCGATGTTCGCCGCTGGTGGAACGCTTCGCACCATCAACGACAAAGGCGTCGGCAACATGAAGGCAGCGCTCGAGAACGCCGAGGCCTACGCGGCAGCGGTGATCGCGAGGCTGCGTAAGGCGCGTACCGTGAAGGAGGCAGCATGACCCGGACCCGGCTCGATCTCTCGGAGTTCGATGATACGCCCCCGAACAAGGATCCAGCCAAGCTACGCGAGATCAGCGACGGGGCGGGCTTTCCGTCGCGTCCGGCTGTCCCAGCTGTAGCTGCTCCGCCTGTAGCGGCGCCCGTGCCTCAAGAGCGTCCCCAAGCCGGGACATTCCAACGGCCGCCACGCGTAACCGGCAATCGCAATATCGCGATCAACGTGAGGGTAGATCCCGAGACCGCTGCGAGACTCTATGCTCTTCGTGACGCGGATCCGGCACGCAAGCGCGTGCTCGCCGACGTCGTAGCAGATGCGGCGCTCTTGCTTTACGAACGCGAGATCGGTGGCGCTAGTCAATAGGTAGGGCAGGGGGCGTCCATGTCGTTAGCAAGGCGGCGCAACGTAATCCCGGTTGACCGCCAGCGCGCCGTAGATCTCGTTAAGGGCGATCCCACGATCGAATAAATAGGGCGTGATTGCTCACTTGGCAGGACCGCGACAGCGCCCGAAACACCATACGAGCGGCGCTCGCGTGCACAGGCGCACGGGCGATCGCCAACCACCAACACGACGCAGTCTGTGGCAGGCCGGCAGGGGAGGGGGCAGCCTGATCTGGCGCCGTCAATCTGCTTTCGGGTATCCTGCTAGGCCGCGCTGAAGCGAGCGCCGGCCGTCAGCCTCCGTCGGCGCAACACCCAGACAGGCCGTGGCTGCCAAGATTGGGGAACCGCTGCGTTCGATCCCAGCCAATGCGCTTACCGCATAGAATGGCGGATCGAAGGTCATCCCTTGCCCACGCTAGGTTCGATCAAATCCCATCGGTTTCCGTAGAGGTCTTCGAAGACCGCCGCCGTGCCATATGGTTCATGGCGAGGCGCTTCAACAAAACGGATGCCCCGCTGCGTGTAAGCGAGGTGGTCACGGGCAAAGTCGTCTGCTTCGAGAAACAGGAACACGCGACCGCCGCTTTGATCGCCGATCGCCTCACGTGGCCGGTCGCCAACCGCTCGCGCTAGCAACAGTCCGTTTGCCGCACCATGCGGCGCGACCACCACCCACCGCTTGTCATCGGTCAGCACGGTATCTTCACGCAGTTCGAAGCCAAGCTTCTCGACGAAGAAGAGAGCGCGGTGTCATATTCGTCGACAAGGAGAGCGGTCAGGTTCAAGCGTTGAGGCATCCGATGAGGCTGCCCTAATCTGGATACTAGGCCAACGCCGGCTTCTCGTCTGGATGGTGGACCTGGAAGCCTAGCCTAGCGACGCAAGCTGGCTTGCCACCGCTTTGCCGCCGTGTTTCGAAATAGCCGTCGCGATTGCCCGGGCATCCGCTTTGTCGATCGCTGCAATTTTAACCCGCTCGAGCGCTGCGGTTAGAACCGGACGACCAGCGTCTCGAGCCGTCTGCTCCGCCGCCTTTGCCTGTTCGTCCAGATGAGCAAGTTCCGCTTTTAGAGCTTCCCGCCGAGCCTCGATTGTTGCGAGATCGACGGCGTTTCTTGATCGAGCCATTCTTTGAATCCGGTTCCAATAGAGAACAACTTACCATGTTGCGGGCAATCCGGGAGATAGCAGGTAGGCGTACCTAATCGTACAAACGCCTTGCGCCGGCGCCACAAGAACGAAAGTTACTTGTAGCAAGCATACAGTCAATCACTTTTCACCTCCGCGTTTGGAGTGATTTAGCTCCAAAAAGGTCGTTGTTTCATGAGAACAGGCAATTACTAGGGATGGCAGGATATGCCTCACGGCACCAATGTTTAACATTGGTTTGTGGGGCGCCGCTGCACGGGGCTTTTGAGATGAATGTAGGCCTGCGGTTGAAGGACGATTTGGTCGCCGAGATCGACCGCGTTGCCGCGGCGAATGGGCAGACCCGAAGTCGCTGGATGGCAAACGTATTGGCCAACGCAGTGCTGGCTCCGGAGAACGATGACATTCCGGTGATGCCGATTCAGGGTAGGGGGGATCCCGACGATCTCATTCGCGTCACCGTCCGCCTCGACCGGAGCGAGGTCGAAGGCATCGACACCGTAGCGGCGCCGATGAAGATGACGCGAAACGAATGGATCAAACGCACGCTTCGCTGGCAGCTTTGGGACAAGGCGGGCGTGCTGAGGCTGGCGCCAGCCACCCAGGCTGAGATCGTCGCGTTGCGCAAGCAGGTGCTTCTGATCGGCCGGAACATCAACCAGGCGGTCCATGCGATGAACGCCGCCAACCAGCCCGAAAGCTCGCTCGACATCGCCCGCGTCGCCGGTCCCCTCATCGAGAAATGTGAGGAACTGAAGACGCTGCTGTTTACGACCCGGCTGGGCCTATCTGCTTCGATCGGGGCAGAGGTCGGGTACTGGACCGAAACCTACCGAGCGTCAGGAGCGTGAGCTTCCGCTTCTCTTCTGGAACGATGGACTCCATGGCGGGCGTCTTCGCGCCGCCGAAGAAGTACCGCCTCGGGACTGGAGGCGGCAACGCAAAGGGCCCGAGAACGGGGGGCACGATGCTCGGTCTTGCCGTTGCGTCGATGTTCCCGAAAGCCGCATCCTCGTCGGGGACGTCGCGTGCCAGTGCGCAGGCTAAGCACGCTTTCGGGGGCGGAACGCAGGCCCGAATGAGCGGCCAGGCGACCATGGCTGCGGATCGCACATCGCGTCGCGTCCCCGAGGTCATGGTGCGGATCACGGGGCGACAGCATGGCGGCGGACACGTCATGGCCAACTTCGCCTACATCAGCCGGCTGGGTCACGGTTCCGACGAGGAACTCGGTCTTGAAACGAGCGAGGGCGTCATGCTGCGTGACGGACGGGACATGCAGATTCTCGCGACGGATTGGCATAGCTTCGAGATGGACGGGGACGCCAGACGCAAGGGTGCGACGTCCATTTCGATGATCCTCTCGATGCCGACGGGGACCGATCCGGAGCGTTTGAAAGCGGCGGCCCTGGACTTCGCACGCGAGGAGTTTGCGAACCGGTCGTGGGTTGCCGGCCTTCACGTCGATCGCGACCATCCGCACGTTCACATCACGATCGCGCGTCGCGATTTTGACGGGCGCCGCTTTCATCCGGACCGGGATGATCTGTTTCGATGGCGGCAACGCTTCGCCGAGAAGCTCCGCGAACGCGGCATCGAGGCCAACGCCACGCCGACCAGGGCGCGCGGTATTGACCCCGCGCATGAGCACATTGCGGTACAAAAGATGCGCGACAAGGGGCAGGTTCCGCGGCTCGATAGGAGCCGGGCGGAGCGCGCCATGCGCCTCCGCGACCAGGGTATATCCGACCCGGTCGAGGCCATTATTGCAAGTCGGCAGGCCATCGTTCGCGCGACCTATATGCGATCCGTCGCGGAGCTGTCGGCTTCGCCCTCCCTCGCCGATCAGGTGGTGGCACAGAGCCTCGGGCGGTTCGTCGCGGCATTGCCGCCGCCCGAGCCCAACTCCGCTCGGGCGATGCGTGCCGGTTCACCGTCCCGCACGCGCGGCGCGATTGTCGATGCTCGGACGCGCCCCGCTGTTGCGGATCCCGGGCCCGATCCGATCGCCGCAGCACTGGAACGTTCTCGCGTCTTGCGTGGAAAGCTGGAGGCCAAGCAAGCACTTCGGGAGAGACCCGAGCGGACCGAAGACACGCCGCATGAACGCCGACCTTCGGGGGTATCCGAGCGCCTTCGCTCGCTTATGGACGAGGCCGAACGGCAGGCCACGGCACCGACGCCAAGCAAGCCGGAGGAGGTCCTTCGCGAGATATTGGATCGCGACCGCGCCACTCGGGACCGAGTGCGTTCGCCGGATAAGGGTGGGCCAGAACGATGAGCACGGACAAGGTAAGCGTTGCTCTTGCAGGCGTTCTGGATGCGTTGACGTTCGTGCAGGAGCAGCTCGATGCGCTGACCGCGAGCACCCAGCGCATCGAGGCGACACACAAAGAGATCGTCCATAGGCTCGACACGATCGATGCGGGCCAGGCCGCCGTGACGGATCTAACGCCGATCCTCGAGATGATCCTAGGGCGATCGATCGGCGATCGTGAAATCATGAAGACGCAACTCGGTACGATTGCGGCGGCGATCGGCTTCGCCCATGCCGCCGCTAACGGTAACCGAGCACCCCTGCCTGTCGCAGTAGCCAGCGATCCGCTCCTCGAGCGCTTTATCCTGACTCAACCCGCGGATCTGTTATCGGACGAGCGGTCCTTGACGGACTGGCGCAACGCCGCGTCGGCCGCCAGCACAGCCGAGCTTATTGTTCTCCTGAACCGGCAGTATCAGCCCTCACCAACGGATACCCCGGAGACCCGGGTCCTGCGCTACCGCCTGGCGGCACTAACGCGAGCCGAGATCAAGGGGAGGGGGGCTGCGCCGCCGGCACCACCGGGCACCACCGTGGCGGTCGATCGTACAGCCTCGGC
The DNA here is from genome assembly GCF_026540945.1 of Sphingomonas sp. GC_Shp_3. NCBI lineage: Bacteria > Pseudomonadati > Pseudomonadota > Alphaproteobacteria > Sphingomonadales > Sphingomonadaceae > Sphingomonas > Sphingomonas sp. GC_Shp_3. The sequence goes on along the minus strand of NZ_JALNUT010000010.1, from coordinate 88,964 downwards.
TTGCCTGATAAGGTCCCACGAACTCGCCGAGCTATGGCGTGCAGGGGAAAGCGCAGCGCTTTACGGCGAACCCGAACTGGCGGGCGCCATAGATATCTTCGACGATGCAGAGCGCAGGCTGGGGCCTGCGGCTGGGGAGCATTCTCTACCCGAGCTGGTCTCGCTTCACAGCGATCTAGCCAGCCGCATCGAGGCAGGCGATCGACCGGACATCGGTGACAGTCGCAGGGCTTCCAGCAACGACCGTGCGACTGCGGTCGAGGTCACCAAGGATCGTTAGACGAAGTACGTTAAAGCGGATCGGCGGGTTCCGACCAACTCACGCCGTTCCTCAGCAAAGGGGTAAATGGCGGCTTCTCTCAAAACCTGCCACTCACCCTACGCGAACACGATGTTCGGCTTCGCGACCCCTCCCAGCCATCCCCCTGTTGAGTGAGAGGCGATTGACCTGCCATGTCGGAAAACACCCGTTTGTCGTGCATCCAGGATGGCGACAGGGTTTTCCGCCGTAATCGATGCCTTCAGGGACAAAGGCGTCGTCCCGGCACGGCCTGCTGAACAACAGCTACTGCCAGATCCGGCCGCTCGTGGGCGATGTCCCGTCCTACTATGGCGCAAATCTGGTGGAGTGCGGTCAGACAGGTTTCAGCAAGGAGATGGCGATCGCGGGCGGTCCCACAAAGGATGGCGTTTTGAGAATGCCGATGCGTACCTACCGCCGCTGCAACCCGATCACGTCCAACAGCGCATCCGCGGCTTTCGTGCGATAGCGTTCCTTATGCCGCAGCCCGAAGAAGGGGCGAGGAGCGAATGTGATCGGTGCGACGTGCAACAGACCTGCCTTGATGGCCGGATCGACCACCAGCGCGGACAGGACAGCAACGCCCGCCCCAGCCTCCACGGCCGTTCGGACGCTTTCGTTAGACGGCATCGTCAGCGCGACGTCGAGGGCAGCCGGATCAACCCCCAAGCCGCGCAACTGGCTATCCAACGTCGATCGCGTGCCTGATCCAGGCTCCCGTTGCACCCAGCGTGCTCGTCGGAGCCATGTCGCGTCGATGTCGACGTCGCCGAAAGGCTGTGCTCCGACGAGCAACAGCCGGTCTTCGCCGATCGGCCAATGCGCCAACGCCGGATCTTCGATCTCGCCCTCGACAATACCCAGATCGGCCTTGCCGTCATTGACGTGTACCGCGGCCTGCCCAGTGTTGCCGATCGACAGTTCGATACCGATCGCCGGATAGCGCTCATGGAAAGTTGCGAGGATGGGCGGCAACCAGTAGGCGGCGATGGTCTGGCTGGCGACGACGCGCAGCGTGCCCTGCTTCAGCCCGCCAAGCTCCTCCAGCACCGTCTCGGCCGCGTCGGCCCGCGCAAGAACTCCGCGAGCCTCGGTCAGGAACAGCCGTCCGGCCTCTGTCAGAGCGATGCCGCGCCCGACGCGGTGGAAGAGCTTGATTGCGTGTCGCTCCTCAAGCGCGGCGATGGCTGCGGAAGCCGCCGACTGCGTGATGTTTAAGGCCCGCGCCGCGGCGGTCATATGCTCGCGCTCGGCCACGCCGACGAAGATGCGCAGTTGCTCCAGTGTCATCCCGCACCTGATATAGAAACCGATCACGAATGACGATCGAGATGACAACAAGTCTGCGTTGGAGTGATCGGTAGGCAGGGTTTAGATCGTACGGCGGAAGGAACACCGCCGTGTCCAGTTTTGCCTATAACCATCGTATATTCCAGACCGTCCAGACTAGCAGACTTCCCGCGCTGCTGCCCGGCGTCGGCCTCTGCCTTGCCGTCACCGGCGCGGCCTACGCGCTGGAGGCGGGGGAGCGCACGCTAGCCGGCAAGGCGTGGTTGGAGGCGCTAGTGCTCGCCATCCTGATCGGCACCGCTGTGCGCAGCCTGTGGACGCCGGGTGACAGGTGGCATGAAGGCATCGCGTTCAGCGCCAAGTACTTACTGGAGGTGGCGGTCGTCCTGCTCGGTGCTTCGGTCAGCGCCGCGACCATCTTGGCGGCCGGACTGCCGCTCCTCGCCGGAATCGCCGGCGTGGTCGCGAGCGCGATCCTGCTCAGCTTTGGCATCGGCCGATTGCTCGGCTTGCCGACGCGGATGGCGCTGCTTGTGGCTTGCGGCAATTCAATCTGCGGCAACTCCGCCATCGCGGCTGTGGCACCGGTAATCGGCGCCGACAGCGACGACGTAGCCGCCTCGATCGCGTTCACGGCGGTACTGGGCGTGGTGGTAGTGCTTGGCCTGCCACTGCTCGGAATTGCGATCGGCATGAGCGGGCTCGCCTTCGGGGCCCTCGCCGGGCTCACTGTCTATGCCGTGCCGCAGGTGATCGCGGCGGCCTCGCCGCTCGGCACCGCCGCCGTGCAGATGGGCACGTTGGTCAAGCTAGTTCGCGTGCTGATGCTCGGACCGGTATGCCTCGTATTGTCGTTGGTGGCACCGCGCCTCACGCCGCAAGCTGTGCCGGAAGGCGAGTTCGTGGCCGGTGCCCCTTCGGTCAAGCGAATGGACCTCGCCCACCTCGTGCCCTGGTTCATCATCGGCTTTCTTGCGCTGGTCGCCTGCCGTTCGCTGGAGCTGGTGCCGCCTGCCACAATCGCACCGATCGGCCGGAGCGCCACGCTGCTAACCGTCGTTTCCATGGCGGCACTCGGGCTCGGCGTGGACGTTCGCACCGTCGCCAAGGCCGGGGGCCGCGTGACTATTGCGGTCGTGTTGTCGCTGCTCGGCTTGGGCGCGATCAGTCTGACGCTGCTGGCCGCGCTGCACATCGCATGATCGGGCAAGATAGTGAGGATGAGGCCGGGGCCAAGCCGATCGTCAGGCGTTACAATAGCATGAGCGAGCTGATGATCGAGCGGAACCCCGAGCCCTACAACGCCGAGCCGGTGCCTGGCGCCTTGATCGAGCGGTTCTTGACGCCACAGAACTTGTTCTATGTGCGCAGCCATGGGCCCGTGCCGGACCTGCCGGCCGATCACCGGATTGAGGTGGGCGGGATCAGTGTGGGCGAGTGCTCCATCTCGATTGCGGAGTTGAAGGCGCGCTTTCCGGTCCGGACTGTCACGGCTGTGCTTCAATGCGCCGGCAACCGCCGGACCGATCTCCAACAGGTGGGCAAGACTTCAGGCGATCCATGGGACATAGGCGCGATCGGCAATGCCGAGTGGACGGGCGTGCGGCTCGCAGACCTGTTGGATGCAGTTGGAGCATCGGACGCGTCCAACCTGTTCGTCTGCTTCACCGGCGCTGACGAGGTGGATGTGGAAGGCGAGGTGGCACCGTTCGGCGTCTCGATCGCTATGACCAAGGCGCGGGCGCCCGACGTGCTGCTCGCCTGGGCGATGAACGGCGAACCGCTGGCACCCGAGCACGGTGCGCCGTTGCGTCTGGTCGTGCCAGGCTATGCTGGCGTGCGTAGCGCCAAGTGGCTGACCCGGATCGAGGTCAAGGACACGCCCTCCGAGGCGCCGATCCAGGCGCACGATTACAAGCTTTTTCCGGCCGACGTGACCAGCGAGACGGCGGACTGGACGCAAGGGCTGACGATCAACGCCATGCCGCTCAACGCCGCGATCTGCTCGCCTGGTTCGGGCGAGAGCCTGCCCGCGGGCAAGGTCCGGATCGAGGGCTATGCCGTCGCCTATGAGCGCGGCGTGTCGCGGGTAGAGGTGTCGCTGAACGGCGGTCGAGACTGGCGGCAGGTCGATTTCTCCGACGATCCGGACGGGCAGTGGAGCTGGCAGCGCTGGTCGCTAGATGCGGAACTGCCCAAGGGGCGCCAGCACCTTGTGGTGCGCGCGTTCGACGATGCGGGCCAGGGTCAGCCCGAACTACCCGATACGATGTGGAACTTCGCCGGATACCTCTGCACGGCCTGGCACCACGTCCACGTGCTGGTCGAGTGAATCCGCCGCCTTTGTCGGTCGATCTCGCCTTCTGGGTCGACGCGATCGGCAGGATGATCGTGGCGACGGCGGCCGGCATGACGCTCGGCTGGGAACGGTCACGCGAGAACCGACAGATCATGGGTCTGCGGACGCTAGGGCTGGTCGGGCTCGCGAGTTGCATCGCCGTCCAAGCGATCGTCCACAGCGGCTTGCCGAACGTGAACGCCGATGCAGCAGGTCGGGTGATGCAGGGCATCCTATCCGGCGTCGGCTTCATCGGCGCGGGCGCGGTCCTGCGCGTCGGCAGCGGGCAGGAGGTGCATGGGCTGGCAACGGCGGCGTGCATCTGGGTGTCAGCGACGCTCGGAGCGGCAGCGGGATTGGCGGTGTGGCCACTGCTTGTGGGCGGTCTGCTGCTGGCGATGCTCGTGCTGTTCGTCGGCGCACCGCTCGAACGCCGTATCCGCGAACGCGCCCGGCAGACCCCGGCCGAAGCGGACCGGCGGGACGCCGAGCAGAAACCCTGAATAATCCTTGGCGCGAAACGGTGTACCAGTAGTTTTGCAGACGGAGGACTTCATGAGCGATATCGACAAGAAGAAGCCCACCACGCAAGAATCGGCCGAGATTCTGGAGCTGGAGGAGTCGGTCCGCGCCAAACACAAGGCGAAGGTTGACAACGTCAAGGAAGATGATCGCTTCTGAGCCGGTTGGCGCCGCTAAGCCGGGCTGAAGGAGCGAACGAGAGCGAGGCCGCCGAACAGCGCGAGCACGCCCAGCCCAACCGATCCGACAACATAAAGGGCAGCTTGCCCGACTTCGGCTCTCTCCTAATGCAAGGCCGCTTCCAGCGAGAAGGTCGAGAAGGTCGTGACGCCGTCCAGCCCGCCGGTGGTGAGGAACAATCGCCATCCCGGGCTCGATCCGCTTCGCAACAAGAACCAGCCCCCCAGCAGACTCATAAGGAATGAGCCGAGCACGTTGATGATGGGCGTTCCGATCGACAGGTCGGGGCCGAACAGGCGCAGGCTGAGGCCGTTCAGCCCATACCGCAGCATGCCGTCGGAACCAGCCCCGGCGAACACAATCAGGTATGGCCCCATGCCTCAGCCAACCAGCTCGGCCGTATCCGCATCTTCCTGGCGCAAGCCCGCCGGGCTGACCGTCCAATGCTCCAGGTGCTTGTAGACGATGACCTTGTTCGCAAGCAGGTCGCCATGCGCCCGGCAGAAGCCTTCGAGCTGCTCGCGCTGGCCGATCAGTTCGACACACATGGTGAGGTGTGGATCGGCGATCTCGGCGCCGTTCTCATGCACCGGGCCGTGGTTGCTGTAGCCGTAGTGGGTATAGTGGGCGACAGCGTTCATGATTCCGTCCGCCTTGGCCTGCGCGACGAGCGTTCGGTCGAGCGGCTTGGCAGCCCAGCGTGAGCGCGTGCCCGGCTTTACCGCCTTATCGGCTAGCTTCATGTAGATGCGGACCAGCCGATCTCGGTCTGCGACACGTGGTGGGCGTCGGACATGGATAAGCCTTCCGTGAGGTAAGGAGCGAACAGGTCTGAAAGGTCGGACACGGGACGGAGCGCGCGCGCATCGCGCAGCGTCAGGTCCGGCGGCAGGGTGCTGCCCGCCCGCTTCGGCACCGCCACCCGTTGCGACAGGTAGATGCCGTTATGCCCGGAGCAGGCGTAAGCGACGAAACAGGCGACCGCGACCGGCACTGCGGTCTCGGCGCCGAACAGCTCGACGCCCATGATCGTGCAGGCGAGCGGCGTATTGGCCGCGCCCGCGAACACCGCCACGAAACCGAGCGCGGCAAGGAGGTCGACGGGGACACCGATCGGGCCGGCGAGCGCATGACCCAGCACCGCGCCGATGAAGAACAGCGGCGTGACCTCGCCGCCCTTGGGCGGCGGCTCTTCGCCTGCTCCGCCGGCCACAGCAATCGGATGGCTGCGAGCAACAGTATCGGTCCGTCAGTTATCCTGCCGTTTCGGGCCTGTCATCCGGCAACCATACAGTTTCATTTCTACATCGGATTGACGTTGCCGCACCGCGGCGACATATAGCGGCCGAAGGCGATGGATTTCCGCCTGGCTATGTTGGCCGAACCGCCCTCGCAAGGGCCGATGATTCCTACCGGGCGCCGCAAGGCAGCAAGGAGGAATTGTGCGCGCGACGTTTCGCAATCTCTATAACGAATTAAATTTGGCCGCTTTTTTTCGCGATCGCCATGACCATGCCCTGTCGGTGTTGCGCTGGACGCTGATCCTCGTGCCGATGGCGGCGCTGGTGGGAACACTCTGCGCGGCTTTCCTCTGGAGCCTCGACGCCGCGACACAGGCGCGGTTCGACTATCCCTGGCTGCTTTACCTCCTGCCCTTAGGCGGAGCGGCGGTCGCGTTGCTCTATCACCTGACCGGCCGTTCGGTCGAAGCGGGCAATAATCTCATCGTCGAGCAGATACACGAGCCCGGAGGCGGCGTTCCGCTGCGCATGGCACCGTTGGTCTTCATCGGCACGATCGCCACTCATCTCTTTGGCGGTTCCGCAGGGCGTGAGGGCACTGCGGTCCAGCTCGGCGGCAGTCTCGCCAGCGCCGTTGCCGGCCTCTTCCGGCTCGATCCTGCCAGCGTCCGCATTCTGCTTATGGCAGGTGTCGCAGCCGGCTTCGGTGCGGTCTTCGGGACCCCGCTCGCCGGGGCGGTGTTCGCACTCGAGGTGCTGGCCGTCGGACGCATCGAATACGGCGGCATCATCCCCTGTCTGCTAGCCGCGCTGGTCGGCGACTGGGCATGTCACGCCTGGGGCATCCATCATACGCCTTACCACATCACCTATGTGGCCTCCGCGAGCGGTGCCTTGTTCGTCGAGCCGGTGTTGCTCTTCAAGGCGGCAATAGCCGGCGTAGCGTTTGGTCTCGCCGGACTTGTGTTTGCAGAAGCCAACCACGCCTTCGGCGGAGTTTTGAAGCGCCATATCCCTTACGGCCCTGCGCGTGCGGCGCTGGGCGGGGTGCTGGTCATCGCGCTGGTCTGGATCGTTGGTACACGCGCTTATCTCGGCCTAGGCGTATGGTCGGCCATTCCCGGTGATCCCACGATCGCCGGCTTTTTCACCGGCCCTGCCGATCGGTGGAGCTGGGCGCTCAAGATGCTGTTCACGGTCGTGACGCTTAGCGCCGGCTTCAAGGGCGGCGAGGTGACCCCACTATTTTTCATCGGCGCAGCGCTCGGTAATGCGCTCGGTTGGCTGCTTGGCGCACCGCTCGATCTGTTCGCGGGACTAGGCTTCATTGCGGTGTTCGCTGGCGCGGCCAATACGCCGCTCGCCTGCACGATCATGGGGATCGAGCTGTTCGGAGCGGCCCACGCCGTCCCAATCGCAGTCGCTTGTTTCATCGCCTACATCTGCTCGGGCCATAACGGCATCTACCTGTCGCAGCGGATCGCGGTGCCAAAGCGCGCGTCTCGCGCGCATACCGGGGCTGCGACCCTGCGCGATGCTCGTGCGTCACGGCGCGGCCCCCGTCCATCCCCGACCCCCGTCATCACCAAGGAGCATGACTGATGTCTCAACAGCATAAGGTGACGCCGAGCGAGATCGGTATGATCCGCATCTATCTAAAGCCATCCGACAAGATCGCGACCGGATCGCGCAGCTTCTGGTCGCGCAAGCCGCTCTACCGTGAGCTTGTCGCGCAAGCGAAGCGCGACGGCATCATGAACGCGGTCGCTCACAACACGCACTACGGCTACAGCAATCACGGCCCGGTGCGCGAAAATGGTTCCGAAATCGCCGATCCGCACCTGACCATGTGTGTCGAGTTGATCGGGCAGCGCCACGAACTGGAACGCTTCTGCGAAGCACATGGCGAGATCCTTGGTGGCAAGGTTATCGTCTACAAGCATCTCGAACACTGGAGCATTGGCTCTGCCGGTATCCGTCACGAAGATGCCGCGCCCGCGATCCTCGCGGCAGAGCCGGAGTGAGCGCGAGGATGAGAAGCACCGCTTCAGCGTCCTGGCTCGTCTGGGCATTGGGCTCCGCCGGCTTCGCCGCGATGACCGCGATTTTCGCGAAGATCGGCGTCGAAGGGATCGACTCCGATTTGGCCACGCTCTTTCGGACGCTGGTGATAGTTGCCGTGCTGACCATCCTTCTTGCGGTCACGGGCAAATTTCAGCCACTCGATGCGATCAGTCCGCGAAGCTGGCTGTTCCTTGCCCTTTCGGGCCTTGCGACGGGTGCCTCCTGGATTTGCTACTTCCGCGCCTTGAAGATCGGCGATGCCGCCCGCGTCGCACCGATCGATAAGCTGAGCGTCGTCCTCGTCGCGGTGCTCGGCGTGGCGTTTCTCGGTGAGCATCTTTCCACCCGCGGCTGGCTTGGGATCGTCCTGATCGGTGCGGGAGCCGTGCTCGTCGCCCTTGCCTGAACCTCGAAACCGGAACCCAACGATGCGCCTCCTTGCGACACTCTCTGCGACCCTGGTCCTCACGGTCTCGCCCACGGTTCAGGCGCGCACGCCAAAGCGCCACCCGGCGCCCCACAATGTCATTCTTGTCGTGATCGACGGCCTGCGAGGCAAGATCGTCACATCCCAGAGCGCGCCGACGCTCGCGCAATTGCGGGACACCGGCACCTATTTTTCCAACAGCCACTCGGTCTTCCCGACGTTCACCACCGCCAATGCGTCGGCGCTCGCAACCGGTCACCAGCTCGGCGACACCGGAGACTTCAGCAACACGATATGGACTCGTGCGCCGATTGCTGCAGCTGCCGGCAGCGTGACGCCCTTCCTCGAGAACGATGCTGTTCTGGGCGAGGTCGACGAGCATTTCGGGGGCAATTACCTCAACGAGACCACCGTTCTCGAAGCGGCGCGGCAAGCAGGGTACGGCACGGCCGCGATCGGCAAGCTCGGTCCCGCATTGATCCAGGACCATCGTGCACGCGACGGAGCCACCACACTCATCATCGACGATTCAACCGGGCGTCCCGGCGGGATTCCGCTGTCTGCCGACGTTGCCGCTCGCCTCACGCAGGCAGGGCTTGCGCTGCAAGCACCGGACCGCGGCAGTAACGGACGGTCCGGGGATGCCCGAATCCCCGGAACGACGAGTGCCAACCGCGTGCAGCAGGACTATCTGATCGACGTCGCGACCCGGGTCGCTTTGCCGGTCTTCCGAAAGCAGCACCGGCCGTTCGCCATGGTGTTCTGGTCGCGCGATCCCGATGGCACGCAGCACAATCAGGGCGACAGCCTCAATCAGCTGACGCCGGGCATCAACGGTCCCACGACCTTCGCCGCGATCCGCAATGCCGACTATGATCTAGCGAAGCTGCGCGCAGCACTCGATCGCTTGGGTCTTGCGAAGACGACCGACATCATCGTCACGTCGGATCACGGCTTCTCTACGATCTCCAAAGAAAGCCGGACCAGCTCCGCAGCACGCGGGCGCTATGTCGATGTTCCCGAAGGTTTCCTACCGCCCGGCTTCCTTGCGCTTGATCTGGCGTCCGCCTTGAACATGCCCGTATTCGATCCAGAAGCGGGCAACACGCGGGTCGCGGACGGCAAGCATCCGAGCCGCGGCAACGCGGTGCTCGGTGCCGATGCGACGAGACCTGACGTAGTGGTGGCGGCAAATGGCGGGTCCGACCTCCTCTATCTACCGACCCGCGATCCTGCCCTAGCGGCACGGGTCGTTTCCGCACTGCTGGATCAGGACTATGTCAGCGGTATCTTCGTCGATGACCGCCTGGGAGCAATCGCCGGAACACTGCCGCTTTCCGCGATCAATTTGAAGGGCGAGGCACTCCCGCCGGTGCCGTCGATCGTCGTCAACTTCCGATCCGCCAACACCGGGTGTGCGATTGCGACAAACTGCCAGATCGAAGTCTCCGATACGACCCTCCAGCAGGGGCAGGGCATGCACGGCAGCTTCGGCCGCGGTGACACATTGAACTTTACCGCAGCGACCGGCCCGGACTTCAAGCGCGGCTTTGTCGATCCAGCACCGGTCAGCAATGTCGACGTGGGCCGCACCATGATGGCATTGCTGAATCTCCTCCCCACCCCGCGCGGCCATCTGACCGGCCGGGTACTGCGCGAGGCGATGCCGGGTGGAACGGTGCCGCGCTACGAGGGTCGCGAAGAGCGCTCGCAGCCTGCTGCCAACGGCCTCGCGACCGTCCTGCAATATCAGCAGCTGGGCGGCATCCGCTATCTCGATGCCGGCGGCTTCCCCGATCGGACGCTCGGTATAGGAACAGCATCCGTCCCATCGGGTGAAAAGGCGATGCGGCGATGAACCGGCTCCCACAGATTTGGCTCGTCCGTCACGGTGAAACCGCTTGGAGCGTTTCGCGGCAGCATACGGGACGGACTGACATCCCGCTGACCGAGGCAGGAGAAGCCGCGGCGAAACGAATAGCCGAACGTCTGCCAAGCTTGGACTTTACCGCCGTCTGGTCGAGCCCTTCGATACGGGCGCGCCGGACCGGGGAATTGGCCGGTTTCGCGACCCGCCTGGTGCCTGCCGACGATCTCGCAGAATGGGATTACGGCGCCTACGAGGGACGAACCACGAAGGAGATCCTCGCCGATCGCCCGGACTGGAACCTGTTCCGCGACGGCTGCCCGCAAGGAGAGTCTCCGGAGGCGGTCGCAGCCCGAGCCGATCGCGTCATCGCATCGCTGCGTGGGCGCAACGCCGATGTCCTGATCTTCTCGAGCGCTCATATTCTCCGCGTGCTGGCAGCGCGCTGGCTCGGCTTACCCGTCAGGGCCGCTGCCTATTTCCTGCTCGATACGGCCAGCATCAGCGTCCTCGGGTACGAACATGATGGCGACGAGCCGGTCATTCGGTCGTGGAACCAGTCATGATGCGCCTTGTGACGCGGTACTTCGCGTATCCAAATGAGGGTGCCTCGATGGGATGGGCGGGGAAGAGCCGTCCTGCGCCGTCGCAAAGGTTCAAACGATCCGGTGCCCAGCATTCCGGAAACTTCACACACGCCTTCACCCCCGCCCGGGAGACGATGCCATGAAACTGCTTGCCGTGATTGTCGGTGCCGACAGCGCTGCCGCCTGCCTCGATGCGGCGGTTCTCGCCGCCAGATCTCTTGGCGAGTCATCGATCGAGGCCCTCAATGTTGTCGTCGATCCCGAGCAGATCGCGGTTGCGAGCGAGGAGATCGACTTTCAACGCCTACGCGTGCGCGACGAGGGGACAGCCCAAGAGCGCGCGGATGCGGCGCGGGCTGCCTTCGTTGCCTGGACCGCAGCTGCCAGCGATGACACACCCGAGGTCGCCTGGCGCTCGATCGTCGGCACCGAGGAAGCGACGGTCAAACAGGAGGCCGCAAATGTCGATGCGCTAATCGTCATCGCGCGCGAGCAGACGATGGACGGCGGTGACGCCCTGCACGCCGCAATTTTTTCGACCGACAAGCCCGTCCTCATCGTCCCGGCTGGGTGGAGAGCCGGCGCGCGAACCGGCTTCGAGCACATGGCCGTCGGGCTCAGCGACAGTGACACAGCGCGCCACGCCATTGAGGAGGCCGCCCCGTGGCTTCGTGTCGCCAAGCGTGTCACGGCAATCCGCATCGGCGAAGAAACCGATCCGGCGCTGGGATTGGAAACACTGCTCGACGAAATCTGTGTTCGTCACGAGCTGCATGTGGTGCCGCGCTCTAGCGACAATCTGGGTGCCCAGCTCGTCGCCGAGGCGAAGGCGATCGGTGCCGAGCTTCTCGTAACCGGCGCCTATCGGCACAACCAGATCATCGAGTGGTTCATGGGCGGCACGACGCGCCACATCCTCGCCGCGGCCGATATACCCCTGCTGATGGCGCACTGAGGGGTGACGATGCTCCCGCACGCGCGTCTGGTCCTCGTTCGACACGGCGAAAGCGAAGCCAACGCAGCCAACCGATTTACTGGTTCTGCGGATCCGGCGCTGACGCCTCTGGGGCACAGTCAGGCCGAGGCGATCGCACACCGCTTGATCGCGCAGGGCATTCGGCCGGCACGGATTTTCCGCTCTACCCTTCGGCGTTGCGCGGACACGACGGCTATCGTCACTGCCGTGATGGGGGCACCAGATGTCCCTATTACGGTAGACCGGTCGCTCAACGAGCGCGATTACGGTGCGCTCACTGGTCTCAACAAGACCGAGGCGTCGGATCGCTACGGTAAAGATCAGGTCCGCCAATGGCGACGCTCCTATGCGGCTGCCCCGCCACACGGCGAGAGCCTGCGCGACACCGTCGCGCGCGTGCTCGCCTATTACGTTCGGACGATGCTGCCTGCCGTGATGAGTGGCGGCACGACACTCGTCGTCTCCCACGGCAACGCGTTGCGGGCGCTGGTTATGGCGCTCGACGGCCTTGATGCCGCCCGGGTCGAGACCCTCGATATCCCGACCGGAGGCGCGATCCTCTACGATTTCAGTTCCACGACCGCGATCATCGGTCGCGCTATCCGTCAGTGACAAGGACTCCGACCATGCCGGCCAGCAGCCACATCACCAGCCTCCGTGCCCTCGAGATCCTCGACTCCCGAGGCTATCCGACTTTGTCCGTCACCGTGACCTTAAACAACGGCATCACAGCATCGGCATCGGTGCCGTCGGGTGCGTCGACAGGCGCACATGAGGCCGTCGAGCTCCGCGACAACAACCCCGATCGTTTCGCCGGAAAGGGTGTTCGGCAAGCCCTGCAGAACGTCGAAGGCGAAATCGGCAGCGCGATCATCGGAATGGATGTCTGCGCGCAGCCGGACATCGACCGGGTGATGATCGAACGCGATGCCACGCCGAACAAGGCGCGGCTTGGCGGCAATGCGATTCTGGGTGTTTCGATGGCGGTCGCGCGCGCCGCATCATCGGTGCTCGGGCAGCCGCTTTACGAGACGCTCGCCTGTACGACCGACTACCTCCTTCCGATGCCGTGCATGAACGTCCTGAATGGTGGCAAGCATGCCGATAGCAGCCTCGACTTTCAGGAATTCATGATCGTTCCGGTGGGAGCCTCCAGCTTCGCCGAAGCGATGCGCTATGGTGCGGAAACCTATGCCGCATTGCGCGACCTCCTCCATGCTCGCGGCCTCAAGACGGCAGTCGGCGACGAAGGCGGATTTGCCCCGAACCTCAAAAGAAACGAGGCCGCCTGCGAGTTGATCGTCGATGCGATCGAAGCCGCGGGTTATCGACCGGGTACAGACATCGCCATCGCGCTCGATCCAGCCGCATCGTCCTTCTCGGATGGGGAGCAATACGATCTTGCGCGGTCGGGAACGGGCCTGCTCGACCGCGCAGGCTTGCTCGCGCTCTACGGGCGCTGGATCGATGCGTATCCGATCGTTTCGATCGAGGACGGGTTCGGTGAGGAGGACTGGCAAGGGTTCATCGACCAGAACGCAGGCCAGGGTAGCCGGATCCAGATCGTCGGCGACGATCTCCTGGTCACCAATCCCCGGATCATTCAGGAAGGCATCGCTCGAAAGGCTGCGAACGCGGCCCTCATCAAACCCAATCAGATCGGCACCGTCACGGAGACGATCGAGGCGGTTCGCATCTGCCACGCTGCGGGATGGGGAACGATGGTGTCGCACCGGTCGGGCGAGACCACGGACGCCTTTATCGCCGATCTCGCGGTTGCGGTCGGCGCCGGGCAAATCAAATCCGGCGCACCCTGCCGGGGTGAGCGGTTGGCCAAATACAACCGACTGATCGAGATCGAAGCCGAGCTCGGCGCCAAAGCACGTTTCACCAATCCCTTCGTGTCGCGACTGAAGCCCCGAACGTGACGGATCTACCCTCGCTGATCGCTCCGATCGTCCTCGGCATCGTCGAGGGATTGACCGAGTTCATCCCGGTTTCCTCTACCGGCCATCTCATTTTGACCGAACGACTGATCGGCTACGAAGGGCGGCAAGCCGGGATCATCGATGTCGTCATTCAGGTCGGGGCGATCCTCGCGATCTGCTGGTTGTACCGCGCGCGGCTCTGGTCGGTCGTCTCCGGCTTGTCGTCCGATGCCGACGCCCGCCGCTTCTCGAGAAACGTGCTGGTCGCCTTCCTCCCCTCGGTCGTGGTCGGCGCGTTGGCGCATGATTTCATCAAGCGCCTTTCGGTGCACCGTTTCCAATTGTTGGTCGCCGCTCTCCTCTCGGTGACGGCAGTTCAGATGATAGTGACGGGGTGAACGATGCCGATCTGGCTTGGCTTTCTGGTCGTGTTCCTGGGCTCGGGCGTGGGCGGCATGCTGCGTCACGGCGTCGGCATCGTGGCACTACGTCTTATGGGGCCAACCTTCCCTTGGGGAACCTTGGCCATCAACGTGGTCGGCTCGGCGCTGATGGGCATGATGATCGGCCTGTTTGCCGCCAAGAGCATCGAAAATGCGGAGTTGCGCCTGTTCGTGACGACGGGACTTATCGGCGGATTTACGACCTGGTCGACCTTCTCGCTCGATGCCGTGACATTATGGGAGCGCGGCGAGACCGGCGCCGCGATCGGCTATGTGCTGGCAAGTCTTGTTCTCTCGGTCGTCGTTCTGGCGATTGCTCTCGTTATCACCCGACGGTGGGGATGATTTCGGAACGATCGGCGCGCGGGCCGCATTGGATTCAGAGTTTCCATCGACCTTTAATCGGACGTCTTTTCCATGCTCAAATATCTCGCTGCCGGCGCGCTGGCACTCGTCATCGCTTCCCCCGCCCTCGCTGACGACGATCGGGTGACCCCGCGCCAGCGGGCCTCGACGCTTACCGCCTTGAAGCGGATCGGCTGCACTGCGCCACGCTCGATCGAGCGCGACGATGGTGGCTTCGAGGTCGACGACGCACGCTGCCGTGGCGGCCGCTATGACATCAAGCTAAACCGCAACTTCAAGGTCGTTTCCCGCGAAAAGCAGGACCGCGACGACGACTGATCCGACGCCTGCGCGTCTCCTCGCATCTAATAGCGAGCCTTTGGCGTTGATGCTTTAAAGGAGACGCATATGGCCGAGACGGACAAGGATGAGCCGACCACGCAGGAAACCGCGGAGATGGTCGAAGTTGGCGAAATGGTCGCCTCGGAGAAGCGTAAAGACGACCGATCGTCTCCAGAAGCGCCGGGGCCAGGGGACAAGATCGAACGTCGCCAGGATTGATCGCGTAGTCGGCTTCGGTGGTCGACGACTAACAGCCCAGCAGGCCGTTTGCAGGTATCGCACAGTAGCCGCTCCGATTATCCCATCGCGTCGGGGCGAGGTCAAACACCGCGAGGGGGTGTCGTGGTCGCGATACTCGACAAGTCCGTGGTCGGGTCGAATTCAACGCGAGCTTCCTTGCGCTCGGAATAGCGGTCGACGAGCTGTGCCGCGTGCGGGCGCAGCAGCACCGTGAACCGCACCAGTTCTTCCATTACGTCGACGATGCGGTCATAATAGCTCGACGGCTTCATGCGATCGTCCTCGCCGAATTCGGCGAATGCCTTGGCGACGCTCGACTGGTTCGGTATCGTCACCATTCGCATCCAGCGGCCGAGCACGCGTAGCGTGTTGACGCTGTTGAACGACTGCGATCCGGCCGACACCTGCATGACCGCAAGCGTCCGGCCTTGTGTAGGACGCATCCCGCCCATCGAGAGCGGCAGATGATCGATCTGGAGCTTCATGATGCCGGTGATCTGGCCGTGGCGTTCCGGGCTGCACCACACCTGACCTTCCGACCACAGCGATAACTGCCGCAGCTCGTGGACAGCCGGATGATCGTCGCCGGAGTGTTGGTCAGGCAGCGGCAGGGTGGAGGGATCGAAGAGGCGCGTGTCACAGCCGAAAAATCGAAGAAGGCGCGCCGCTTCCTCGACGCACAGGCGGGAATAGGACCGCTCCCGCAGCGAACCATAGAGCAACAGGATACGCGGTGCGGGATCGAGTGATCCGAGCCCTAGGGCCGGCCGCTCGATGGCATAGGCAGGATCGAGCGCTGGCAAGGTGTCGGGATCGTGGAGAGTGCGTAGCGGCATCAGGCGGTTCGTGGTCCCAAGAGGATGATGCAGGTGCCGATCAGACAGAGCGCCGCTCCACCGACATCCCAGCGATCGGGCCGTACGCCTTCGACGGTCCAGAGCCAAGCAAGCGATGCACAGATGTAAATGCCGCCGTAAGCGGCATACGCTCGTCCCGCGGCATCGCTGTCCACGCGGGTGAGGAGCCATGCGAACAGGATCAATGAGACGACGCCGGGACCAAGCCACAAAGGTGACTTCGCCATGCGAAGCCAGGCCCAGAACGCAAAGCATCCGCTAATCTCGGCAAGCGCCGCGCCGATGTAGATCAGGGCTGTCATCCGATCGTGATCCTCAATGCCAAGGCGGCAAGCGTGACCAGCAATACCGGCACAGTCAGCGTGATACCGACACGGAAATAATAGCCCCATCCGATCCGAACACCTTTCTGGCCGAGGACGTGGAGCCATAACAGCGTTGCGAGCGAGCCGATCGGCGTCAGCTTGGGGCCAAGATCGCAGCCGATGACATTGGCGTAGATCATTGCTTCTTGCACGGCGCCAGTGGCATGGGTCGCGTCGATCGACAGCGCGCCCACCAGTACGGTCGGCATGTTGTTCATCACGGACGACAGGATGGCCGCGATCACGCCTGTCCCGAACGCCGCCCCCCACACGCCGCCCTGAGCGGTGCGATCGAGAAGCGCCGCCAGATGGTCGGTCAGGCCCGCGTTTCGCAGCCCGTAGACGACCAGGTACATGCCGAGAGAGAAGATCACGACCTGCCACGGTGCGCCGCGCAGCACCTTGCCGGTCTGGATCACATGGCCCCGTCCCGCAATTACCAGCAGCAGGATTGCACCGGCAGCGGCGACGGCGCTGACCGGCACGCCAAGCGGTTCGAGCAGGAAGAAGCCGGCCAGCAGCAGCGCGAGGATGATCCACCCGGCGCGGAAGGTCGCGACGTCGCGGATCGCTTCTCGGGGCGCGCGCAGCGCCCCCACGTCATAGTCTTCTGGGAGGTCGCGCCGGAAGAACAGCAGCAGGGCGCCGAGCGTGGCGGCGATCGACACCAGATCGACCGGGACCATCACGGACGCATATGTGCCGAACCCGATCTTGAAGAAGTCGGCCGACACGATGTTGACGAGGTTCGAGACCACCAGCGGCAGGCTGGCCGTGTCGGCGATGAACCCGGCCGCCATGACGAACGCCAGTGTCGCCTTGTCCTTGAAACCTAGCGCGCGCAGCATGGCGATGACGATCGGCGTGAGGATCAGCGCCGCACCATCATTGGCGAACAACGCCGACACCGCCGCGCCGAGCAGCACGATCAGGACGAAGAGCCGGCGCCCATGTCCCCTGCCCCAGCGCGCAATGTGGAGCGCCGCCCATTCGAAGGATCCAGCTTCATCGAGCAACAGGCTTATGACAATGATCGCGACGAATGCAGCCGTCGCGTTCCAGATGATGCCCCAAACGACCGGCACGTCTGACAGCGTGACGACGCCCGCGAGCAGCGCCAAGACGGCCCCGCCCATCGCGCTCCACCCGATTCCGAGCCCCTTGGGCTGCCAGATGACGAGCACGATCGTGACGACGAAGATCAGGACGGCAAGAAGCATCAGGCGATGCGCTGGCCCGAGGCGTCCACCACCTGTTGTCCGTCTTCCTTCGCGAACGCGCCGCGCTGATCGCCCGGCAGCAGATCAAGCACGGCTTCGGACGGCCGGCAGAGCTTCACGCCGAGCGGTGAGACGACTATCGGCCGGTTGATGAGGATCGGGTGCGTCATCATCGCATCCACCAGCGCGTCGTCGGACAGCGACGTGTCGCCCAGGCCGAGCTCCGCATAGGGCGTACCCTTTTCGCGCAGCAGCTCGCGGGGCGTTATGCCGGCGCGGTCGATCAGCTCGACCAGCAGCGCGCGCGAGGGCGGGGTTTTCAGATATTCGACCACGTGCGGTTCGATGCCGGCATTGCGGATCAGGCCGAGCGTGTTGCGCGACGTGCCGCACACGGGGTTGTGATAGATCACGATATCGACGGCCACGGGCGTCCTTTCAGGAGCAGGGGGTGAGTTCGGCGATCAGCGGGGCGCACAGCTCCGCGTTGCCGGCGCAGCAATCCTTGACGAGGAAGAGCGTTAGCGCGCGCAGGCCGTCGAGATCGGCACGATAGATGATCGAGCGGCTATGACGTTCGGATCGCACCAGCCCGCCACGGGCGAGGATGCCGAGGTGTGCGGACATCGTGTTTTGCGGTACGTCGAGCTGACGGGCGATTTCGCCGGCAGCCAAGCCATGCGGTTCGTGCCGCACCAACAGGCGGAACACGTCGAGGCGTGTTCCTTGTGCGAGCGCGCCGAGCGCTGAACTTGCCGTGTGGCTTTCCATATATCCAGAATAGCAGCTATATAGTTTCGGTCCAGACGTTTATAGCACCAAGTAGGCAGGCAGTCGGCACCCTACGCTCTTTTCCGAAGTCCCCAACGAGTGGGGCGGGACCCCGCGGGCACGGCTCTATCGGCCCGCTGGGCGTGCCGACCGAGCCATCGTGCCGGCGTCTCGGCCCTGCCGGGTGACGATTCTCGCGTAAGGTGTGCCACATGGCACACCTGCGAACGCGCAGGGCGCGAGCAGTGTTTCGATTGGCGTCGACGCCCTCCCCCGGAGGCCACGCCGCACAGCACTTCGCGCGCAGAACCGCGTGTCGTGAGTTGATGGGCTTAGCCTGATCCCCCCGATACGTCGGGCGCAGCCTTCGGATCCGGGTCCTGCGCCTTGCCCTTCACGGCCCCCGGCAGCTTCGCGCTCATGCCGGTCAGGTACGCAACGATCGCTGGCACGTCGGCTGCGGCGACGGGAGCCTTGTAGACCTCGCGCATCTTGGTGACCTCCGCGGTCCACTGGTCGGCGGAGAGTGGCGGCTGGTTCAGCGCCATGCTCGCCGAATGACACGAGGTGCAGTTCGCATTGATGACGTCGGCATGCGGGCCGTCGGGATATTGCCCTTCATCGGTTGGAAGATCGACCGAGGTGGAAGCCAGCGAGAACCCGCGCGCCGAGACGCTCGGCGGTGGTGGCGCGGTCGGGGCGGCAGGCGGCGCGGCGACACGGCTGTTTGGGGCACCGATCGCGACAAGCAGAACGGCGAAGACACCGACCATCCCGAAGGACAGTGTGCTGATGGATGGCGTTTTCATTGGGGACGCTCCTCA
This sequence comes from Sphingomonas sp. GC_Shp_3, assembly GCF_026540945.1. Taxonomy (NCBI): domain Bacteria; kingdom Pseudomonadati; phylum Pseudomonadota; class Alphaproteobacteria; order Sphingomonadales; family Sphingomonadaceae; genus Sphingomonas; species Sphingomonas sp. GC_Shp_3. The sequence continues at coordinate 69,836 of NZ_JALNUT010000010.1, read as the reverse complement.
GCCGACGACGATGTTGGTAGTTTCGATGTTACCGCGCATGAACCCGCCAGGGTTCCAGATCGGCGTCATCGGCTGCGCGATACCGGCAGTGTTCCAGCAGCGCGACATCAATCTGGTCGGGCCCGCATGCGTGAGCGGAACCTGCGCATCCCAGCGGCGAAAACTGTATTTGCCGTGATCGGGGCCGAGCACCGTCTTGTACCAGGTCTTGCCGTTGTCGGTCGACACATCGACCTTGGCGACGCCGCAATCGCCCCCCATCGCAATGCCGCCCAGCGGGATCGACCGGTCGAACGCGATCGCCTGCCCTTCGTCGAGGCTCGTGACCCAACTGCGCGGGATCATCTTGTTGATCGGGACGGCCGGGAAATCCTTCTGGCCAGGCCGCACGTTCGCGCCTGGCGTGTCAGGGATCTTGTAAGCCTTGGCCATCCAGTAACCGTCGTCGGGCGCGGCAAGCACCTCGATGTCGTTCAGCATCTTGACCCAGTAGGTCGAATACCAGCCGGGTACGATCAGCCGGACCGGGAAGCCGTTGAGGAGCGGCATCTGTTCGCCGTTCATCCCGAAGGCGAGCATCACTTCGCCGTCGCGTGCGTGGTCGATCGACAGTGACTTGGCGAAATCCGGTCCACCCGCGACCACCGGCTGGTCGAGCGCACCAAACCGCACCGCGACCGCGCCCGGCTTCACCCCGGCGATGTCGAGCACGTCGCGCAGGCGCACGCCGAGCCATTTGGCGTTGCCCATCGCCCCGTGACGCCACTGCGCTCCGGCAACGGGCGGCTGGAACAGCGCACGCGAATTGCCCGAGCATTGGTTGATCGCGGCCAGCTCGACGCGCGGCAGCTTCAGCAGTTGCGCGAGCGAGATCGATAGCGGCCGCGTGACCGCGCCGTGCACCTTGATCCGGAACGCCTCGACATCGATCGCGGTCGGAATATCAGCCCAGTGCCAGCGGACGAAGAACTGGTCGTTTGGCGTGAAGACGTCGCCATTGAACACGCTCATCGGCGTTTCCAGCAAAGGCGGGTGGATCCGCTGGAGGATCATGTTGCCCTTGCCGGGGAACGCACTGGTCATCGGCCGTTCCGACGGACCGCCCGGCAGGTGCAGATCGACCATGCTCTGAGCCAGCGCGGGTGCGGCGATCAGCGCACCGCTGCCGACCGCGGCCTCTGCGAGAAAGCGACGGCGGTTCGTCGCCTGCGCCAGTTTCATATCCAGGCTGTCCACCAACATTCTCCCATTTCTGTCATGATCTGTATGCGCGCCCCGTCCGCCGGTCTGCCCGGTACGGGTCGATCAGATTCGCCGGTTCGATCCGGCAGGACGATCAGTTCGGCCCATCAATTGGCTTGGGCAATGCAGGGCGACACGAACAGGTTGCCGCGCCAGCCGCCCGCGACCGTCTTAGCGCCGACCAGCAGCCACATCGCGGCGAGTGCGATCGTGAGGACGGTGCCCACGATCCCGAAAAAGCCGAGCTGGAGCGTCGTGCCGAGCTTGAAGGTGGCGACCGTGTAGACGCCGAGCGGGAAGGTATAGCCCCACCACCCAAGGTTGAACGGAATGCCTGCGCGCCAGTAGCGGATCGTAATCAGCGTCGCGAGCGCCAGCCACCACAGCCCGAAGCCCCAGAGCAACAGCCCGGCGATCGTGCCGATTCCCTGCGCTACCGCGCCGATCTGGCCGAGGCCGTTGGCGGCGAGGATCGCGGGCGCGTCGCTACCGAGCACCAGCATCCCGAGCGCACCGGTGCCGATCGGACCGAGCGCGAGCCAGCTCGAGGCGGCCATGCTCTCGTGCGGCAGCTTGTGGAGAGCCATCCGCAGGATCAAGATTGCGAGAATGCCGAACGCGACCGGCACCGAATAGGCCCACAGGACATAAGAGGTCGCCAGCACCACGAACTGATGATGGGCGTCCGCCAGATGCGGTGCGAGCAGGCCTCCGCTCGCGCCTGCGACCTCGGCCGCGACCACCGGCAGCAGCCAGACCGCAGTCATGCCGTCGAGCGAATGTTCGTGCCGGGTAAACATGAGGTAGGGGATCGCTACACCGCAGGCGAGCGACATCGCGACGTCGATCCACCACAATGTCTCGGCGATCGGGATCACGCCGGCGCCGAACCGCGGCAGGCCGAACGCCAGGAACCCGTTGATGATCGTCGCGAGGCCCATCGGGATCGTACCGATGAACATCGATACGGTGTTGTGCCCGAAGATCCGACGCGCCTCGTGCCCGAACATCGTCCAGCGCGCGGTGTAGAGCCCGGCGAACAGCGTGAAGAGCGCGATGTTGAAATACCACAATGCCTCGCCGACCGGGTGCAGCGATGCGGCGACGCCCGGCACCTGCGGCAAGGCCAGCGCGAGGATGCCCGTGCCCATCGTAGCGGCGAACCAGTTGGGGGTGAACTGGCGGATCATCTCGCGCGGAGAATCAAGCCGGCTGAGCGGCTTCAGACCATCGAGAACGGGTTTCAGATCGGCGGTCACTTCCCAGTCTCCTTGATGAGATCGGTCAGCGCATCGGCCGCCCGGGTACGATAGCGCTCCTTGTGCCGCAGCGCGTAGAACGGACGCCGCGGCAGACCGAGCGGTAGATCGTGCAACGTTCCGGCGGCGATTGCAGGTGCGACGACATGCTGCGACAGGACCGCGACGCCTGCGCCAGCCTCGACCGCGCTACGCACCGCCTCGTTCGACGGCAGGGTCAGCGCGGTGGTGAGGTCCGACGGATCGACGCCGCGCTGGCGCAACACCTCCTCGAACGACGAGCGCGTGCCCGATCCCTGCTCGCGGACGATCCAGCGCGCGGCGCGGATCCAGTCCTCGTCGATCGTGTCGGCTGCGCGGTCGCTTACCAGCACCATGCGGTCGTTCGCGACCGTCCAATGCGCGAGCGCGGGCTCGTCGATCACACCCTCGACGAAGCCGAGCTCGACCGCACCGTCGAGCACGCGCGCCGCGGCCCCTTCCGTGTTGTCGATCGCCAGTTCTATCGTGATGGACGGGTAGCGCGCATGGAACGCCGCCAGCTGGCGGGGTAGCCAATAGCCCGCGATCGTCTGGCTCGCGACCAGCCGCAGTGTGCCGCGCTCCAGCCCGGCATATTCGGCCAATGCAAGTTCCGCGCTGGCGGCACGGCCAAGCACTGCGCGTGCGTCGATCAGAAACATGCGGCCCGCTTCGGACAGTTCGATCCCGCGGCCGACCCGGTGGAATAGCGGCACGCCATGCCGGGCTTCCAGCGCGGCGATGGCAGCGCTTGCGGCTGACTGCGTCACATTGAGCGCTTCGGCAGCGCGCGTCATGTGCTCGCGCTCTGCGACACCGACGAAAATCCTGAGTTGTTCGAGGGTCATGCCCGATCTCCTTGCCCCAATGATAGGGAAAGGAGATCAATCGCACCAACCAAAGATTACGCTCATTCCAATCAGAAATAACGATCGGTCATTTCAGAATGTCGATAACCGCCTCACGTTCATCGACCAGTTCGGCAATCGTGCGATCGAGCATCGTTCGCTGGAATGGATCGAGGATCAGTCCTTCGATACGCGCATACCCACCGCTTTTGCAGTGCACCGGCACGCCGCACACCAGCCCTTGCGGGATACCGTAGGAGCCATCTGACACCACGCCCATCGACACCCAATTGTCGCCTGCGCCGTGCACCCAGTCGCGTAGATGATCGATCGCCGCATTTGCGGCCGATGCGGCCGAGGACGCACCCCGTGCTTCGATGATCGCGGTTCCGCGCTGCGCAACGGTGGGGATCAGGGTCTCGCGGTACCAGGCCTCGTTTCCGATACGGTCGGCAAGCTTTTGGCCATCGAGTTCGGCATTCCCCCAGTCGGCAAACATCGTCGGCGAATGGTTTCCCCAGACGACGAGCTTTGTAATCGCATCGACACCGACACCCGCTTTGGCCGCAAGCTGTCCCTGCGCGCGATTGTGATCGAGGCGGATCATCGACGTGATGTTTTCGGCAGGGAAACCCGGCGCGCTTTGCGCAAGGATCCAGGCATTTGTGTTGGCGGGATTGCCGACGACCAGGATCTTGGCGTCGCGTTTGGCCACTGCGTCCAGCGCTGCGCCCTGCGTCTTGAAGATCGCTGCGTTGGCAGCGAGCAAATCACGGCGCTCCATGCCCTTCGAGCGGGGACGAGACCCGACCAGCATGGCCGCATCGATGTCCTTGAAAGCCACCATCGGATCATCAGTAATGATCACATCTGCCAGCAGCGGAAACGCGCAATCCTCCAGTTCCATGACCACGCCGCGTACTGCGTCCAGCGCCTGCGGCACGTCGAGCAGTTGAAGGATAACGGGCTGGTCCGGTCCGAACACGTCACCCTGCGCGACCCGGAAGAGCAGCGAATAGCAAATTTGTCCTGCGGCACCGCTGATCGCGATCCTGACGGGGGGCTTGGTCATTTTGGAAAGGGCTTTCGTTGGAAGATTACAGACGGTGTGAGACCGATTAACGCGCCGCCAGGGCAAGCGCCGCATCGCGCCCGGATGGCACCAGATTGGCGAGACCTTTTCCTGATCTTACGGCACCAGGAACGTAGATCAGGCTTTGCGCATCCGTACTGATCGGGATCGTCGACACGGTGGTGTACGTCAGCGTGTCGATCCCAGCGACCTTGTTGGTTCCGGCCAGGCTGGCATAGATCCTCGTACCATCGCCCGACGGCCAAACCGCACTCGGAGCCGCTTGTAGCGGGACGGTTGCCACAGCCTCCAGGCTGTCGGTTCTATAGACCTTGATTGCAGGTTGATCGCCGCCAACGCTGACATAGGCAAAGGAATCGTCTGCGCGCTGGGCGAAGTTGACCGCGCCCGTTGCTGGACCAGTGTTTATCACTTCGCGTACCGCAAACGGCGGTTTGGCAGCAAAGACCGTGGTCGTGCCGCTCTCGCGGCGTGTTGCCCAGATCTGTTTGCCATCTGGCGAGACCGCGATTGCTCCCGCACCTGCACCGTTGCTGGCAACGTGTCCGACGACGCGCCGATGCTCGACGTCGACAACCAGGATGGACGGCCTTTCAGTAAGCGATACAAAGGCATAGCGTCCGTTTGGCGACAGGATGGTCGCGCCCGCTCCGCCACTTGCTGGTACGCGGGTGATCTCCCGCGCGGTCTTAGGATCCACGACCGCGATGGCATGTTCATCGCCGAGCGAAACCCAGAGTTCGTGCCCATTGGGCGTAAACGCGACGGCGGTAGGCGACGTCTGGAACACGGTCCGGCCTCGTTCCGTGTTCGTGGCCAGATCTACGAGCGTCACACTGTGCTGCGCTAATGCCGATACCGCCAGGGTCCGCCCGTCACGCGTTGCAGCCAGGTGCTGGACTTTGGGGCTGGAAAAGCTGGGCTCAGCTATCGCGCTTTTGGCGAGGTCGATCCGTCCCAGTTCGTTGCCCGCTGCAGGATCGATGACAACGATCTTCGTCGATGTAGGGTCAGACACATAGATCCGGTCATGATGGCTGAGGTCGATATCAGCCTTCGACCACGGTGCCTGAACCGCCTTGATATCGTAGGGAAAGTCGTCCGCCGCAGGTGCAGCCCAATAGGCCTGAGCGATCGCCGGGACTGGCGCTACGGAGGCCAACATCGCGGCAACCAAAACGATCGCAGCTTTCATCGTTTGATCCTTATCACGGACCCGGCGGGTGATCGTGCCGGTCCGATGCCGCTAGATCGACCGATATGTCCCTCGCGTCCAACGCATGGTCGCGATGATTTCAATACGAAAACGCGATTATAGATCGCCGACCGTTCCTGTTAAATGATTGGAATGACCGTGGTTATGCGTTGGACCGACCGCCCCGCCGCAATCATCTATCCTGTCACGCTCGGCATTCATCGAGACGCGCGGAGACTTCCTCATGGCAACACAGCCGATCTACGATCTCGCTACCGAGACACTCGTTGCTCCTAAGCCTGTGCGTCGACATCTCGCAATCGTGCCGGATGTAGGCAATTATGACGAGCTGGAAAGAACGGCTCCAGGCATCGCATCGCGCGGCGTCCATCCTGCCACGTTGGGCTTGCTCGTCGGCGTGTATGCAGCAATGTTGCTGACTTTCTGGACCTTCTTCGCACGTGATGCAGCTACGGCGCTCGTCCTGACGGTCGTGTCGGTCTTCATGATCCTGTATTTCGGTCTGATTGCTGGCGGCATCGTACTCAGCGATACTCCCGCCCCCGGCGAACCCCTCCGTTCGTTCTCGGAGTTCATCAAGGGCCCGGTCGATATCCTGACGGGCACGATCACAGGGCGCGAAGCGGCTATACAGATGCTCTTTCTCCCGGCCTGCATGGCCGTGCTAGCAACGATTATCGGCATCATCGCTCGCGTGTCGTAAACAGGAAAACTAGGGACAGGACGATGAGATCACGCATGACCTTGCTGATGGCGATAGGCTTGTCCGTATCGACCGCTGCTATCGCGCAAACGGACGGCTTCGCGTCCGCGATGGATGCGGCGATGACGCGGATGCACGGCGCGATGATGAGCGGCTATTCAAACGATCCCGATCGCGACTTCGCAAGGATGATGATCCCGCATCATCAAGGCGCGATCGACATGGCTGAGATCGAGCTGCGTTACGGCAAGGACGAACGCCTGCGCCGGCTTGCGCAAGGGATCATCGTCGAACAGCGTCAGGAAATCGCGGTGATGCAGGGCATCCTATCCGAAGGCGGCGCGTTGCCACGTCACACCGAACCGACCGCGACTGGTCACCCCCATCACGGAGACCGTCCATGAAGCGTTTCACCCTAACCGCCTGCGCCGCCTTGTGCTTTTCAGGCCCTGCGTTTGCCCAGCAAGCGCCTAATGCGACCCCCGACATCCCTGTCAGCGCGCAGGACCGGTTCTACACGTCGGACCAGTTCTCCAACACCGTGTCGGTGATCGACCCATCAACCAACACGCTGCTCGGCGTCATCAAGCTCGGCGACCAGACCCCCGCCAACCTCAGCCCGCTCTACAAGGGGCAGCTGCTTGTCCACGGCATGGGCTTCTCGCCCGATCGTAAGACGCTGGCGGCGATCTCGATCGGTTCGAACTCGGTGACGTTCATCGATACCGCGACCAATGCCGTGAAGCACACGACCTATGTCGGGCGCTCGCCGCATGAGGCGTTTTTCCGCCCCGACGGTCGCGAAGTCTGGGTCGCGGTGCGCGGCGAGGATTATATCCAGGTGCTCGACGGCAAGACCTTCGCGCCGACCACGCGCATCCCCGTCCCCAACGGCCCCGGCATGACGATTTTCTCGCCGAACGGAAAATACGGTTACGTCTGTTCGAGCTTCACACCCGAGACCGTGGTGATCGACACCGCCTCGAAGAAGATCGTCGGTCGCGTCAAGCAGGCGAGCCCGTTCTGCCCCGACATCGCCGCGACGCCCGACGGCAAGCAGGTCTGGTTGACGCTGAAAGACGTCGGCAAGGTCATGGTGTTCGATGCCAAGCCACCGTTCGCGATCCTGAAGACGTTCGACACCGGCGCGATCACCAACCACGTCAACATCGCCCGCACTAAGACCGGCCAGTTCGCCTATGTGACGGTCGGCACCGAGAACGTCGTCAAGGTATTCCGCACCACCGACTTCGTGCAGGTCGCAAGCATTCCGGTCGGCGCGCTGCCGCACGGCTTGTGGCCGTCGGGCGACGGCACGCGGATGTATGTCGGGCTGGAGAACGCCGACGCTGTTGCGGCGATCGACACCGCCAGCAACACCGTCATCGCGACGATTCCGATCGGTCAGGGGCCGCAAGGCGTGGCCTATGTTCCCGGCGCGGTGCCGGTAGGCGAAGGCCGTGCAAACCTGATACCGCTCGCACAGGCCGGCATGAAGATCCAGCTGACCCTCGCCGGGACTGGCCGCAGCCAGGTCACGCTGTTCGATCAAGGCCAAGTCCAGATCCTGCAGGCGGCGGTTGCGGGCCTCAGCCCAAAGATGCCCTATGTCCTTGGGCTATCCTCCCGCGCTGATGGTGGCGGCGTGATCCAGCCTCTGGCAAAGTTCATGACCAATCCGGAGGGCGGCGCGATCGTCAACACGCTCGGACCGCTCCGCCAGATCGTCAGCGACGCGAAGGGCGACATGCGCCGGTACCTCGTCATTGCGTCAGGCGACGCGATGATGCCGGGCGCTGTCGTTCAGGTGCAGAAATGAGGGTTCAGGTGAACCCTGCGATCTCCTGTCCGTATCCAGTATCTTGGTCATGACGCCGGTATAGGTTGCCGCAGCGTCTTGAGACTGTCGGAAAACACATGATAGGCGACGCAGAGCACCGCAAATTCTGGAGAATTGCGGCGTGGGGCGGTGGCGCACGTGCTCTAGGTTCGCACTATTGCGCGAGATACCCTGTCGGATGGAGAAAGTGCGCGACAACCTCGGAGGCGGGGTTTTTCGTTAGGGGAGCCGCGGCTGTTATTTTGGCGTGAGATCGAAGCCCCGCGGAGTCGCTACCGTGCAGGCTGGCGCGATGCCGAGCAAATCTCGGAAGCCCCGCGAATGGCCGATTCATCCGAAACCCGACATTCCCGGCCGATTGCCCGAACGACTGCTTCGTCCCATTTGACGCCATTGGGGACAAATCGCTCGTTCCCAAAAACGATTCCCGCTAGCGAATCGCCGAAAAGGCATTCTCATTAATTACGCAGCTTTGCGTCGCACCATGAGGACGCCTTCGAAGAGTTTGGCGACACGCTCGTTTGGCGGAACGGCCAAAGCCGCGCTGATCGCGGCCTGATTCAATCCCCGCCGACCCATTGCACGAGCGCCGTTGGTAGCAGCAGGTTCTGAGGGTGTCGCGGCGCTTCGCATCGACGAGGCGTCGTCGGCGGGAGCCTGCGTGGCCTCGATCACCCGAAGGCTGTTAGCAGCGACGGCGGGGTCGACGCGGATCTGGGGCATCTCCGGGGCGGGTATTTTGGTCCGCGCCGAGAGCTTCTTCTCGGCATAGTAACGGACCTTCTTTCCATAGGTCGCGTACATGCCTCGCCGGAAAACGATCAGATCGTCCTCCGGCAGCAACTCAACTTCCTGAGGGAGCATCAGCGGCCGGCGCTGATCGGAGTCCGAGGTGGAGCCGCCGCCGCCGCCCCACGTTCCCATCGAGCGCGACCGCGCCTTGAACGTGTAGCTGCCGAGCTGGTCCGAAATCTTCTTCGCCTCGGCCAAACCGGCCGGACGAAGAACAAGCCGCACCGCGCAGTTTCGCTCGATGTCGGCCGCCACCTTGTCCCCATAAACGCCCTGGATCTGTTCGAGCGACTGGAACGCCGGCAGCATCCGCAGCCCGTAGCCGGCGACATAGCTGAAGGCGTTCGCGAGCACGGTGCATTTGCCGAGGCTCGCGAACTCGTCCAGGGCGAGCAGCACCTTGATCTGATGCTTGTCGCCCTTCGGCAGCTCGCGGACGTTGCGGTCGATGAGTTGCTGGAAGAGCAGGCCGTAGATGGGCGCAACCCGCTCTAGGTCGTCCGGCGACACGCCGAGATAGAGCGAGATCCGCTTGTCCCGAAAGTCACTGAGATCGAAATCGCTCTCTGAGGTCGCCGCATCGACATATGGGTTCAGCCAGCCGTTGATCTTGGACGTAACCGACTGGCGCAATCCGGAAAATGTGTTCGCCGACGAGCCGGTATAATCCTTGATCGCCGATACGCACCCTTCCGACAGGGGCTTCCCGGCCTTCTTACGATCGGCGATGATCTTCGGGAAACGCCGCTGGGCATCGCTGGCCGCGAACTGGCGGTACACCTCGCCGAGCGTGAAGGGGAGGGCGTCCTCCCCATCGTCGACGGTTGCCGCGATATATGCGGTGATGCCGAGAAAAGCGGTTCGCGCGCCCTCGGCCCAGAACTTCTCGCCCGTGAGCGGATCGGGATAGAGCATTGCCGCGATCTTCTGAAGCTCGTTGATGACCTCCACCGGATCATGCCGGTTGATGTAGCTCAGCGGGTTCCACCGCACGGTGCGACCCGTGGGATCGAGCGGGTTGAAGAGCAGCACCTGCTGCCCGAGCACCTTCAGCCGATACCCCGCGGTGTTGTCGTAATTCTCCTGCTTGATGTCGAGCACCACGAGAGAATCGAGCCAGTCGAGCAAGTTCGGGATGATGACGCCCACCCCCTTGCCGGCGCGCGTCGGGGCTTCCAGCATCACATGCTCGGGTCCGCCAAAGCGCATCACCTTCCCGCCGAACTTGCCCAGCACGATGCCGGCCGAGGCGAGCATCTTGCCGTTGCGAACCTCGCCGACTCGCGCGAAGCGCGCCTCGCCGTGGAGCTTCTGCCGTTTGAACAGCGTGGAGAGGATGGTGATGACCGTCAGAACGAGGCCGATCCCGAAGCCGATCAGGAACGGCTGATAGACGATCGGATAGCCCTTCAACGCCCACAGCGCGGCCGGCACCTTAATCCAGGGCGTATGCGCGTTGAGGAGGTGGGCACGCCACAGGACGGCGAGGGCGCCGATCGTGGCGCTCAGCGCCAGGCCGATGATGCCAAGGAACGCGATCGCGCCCGGCTGCGACCCTTCGTCGCTTCGCACCCATTTTCCGTTCATGCCGGCACCCCCTTCAGTCGGTCGGCTTGCTCGCCGGATCGAACCATACTTCGGTCATGCGATAGCGCGCCGGCTGGCCCTCGCCGGGTGGCAGGCGGTGCATCTGCACGACGATATCGACCAGCGAGCGCAGCAGCGCCCGGATGTCGTGGCGGTCGAGATCGTTGCCGCCTTCCGATTCCTTCACCAGCAGCGTCAGCTGCTCGAGCGCGCCCTCGGCCGTATTGGCGTGGACCGTGGTGATCGAACCGGGATGACCGCTGTTGACGTTGCGCAGGTAGAAGAAGGCGGTGCCGTCCCGCAGTTCCTGCAGAAGGATGCGATCGGGCCGCATCCGCAGCGCCGATTCCAGCAACTCCTTGGCGCCCGCCTTCTGGAGGCTCTTCCCATCCTTGGCGTACATCATGTGGACGTGGTTGCGCTGGGGTACGACGAGCTCGCGCGTGTCCTCGATCGTCAGGATCCGCTCATAGTCCGGGATCAGCTTGATGAGACCCTTAGAGAAGCTCGTCTTGCCGGAGCCCGTCGCGCCGGAAATGAGGATGTTCTTGCGGGCTTCGACCGCCAGCTTGAAGAAGGCGCGCCAATCGCCCGCCTCGCGCAGTCGCAGCAGATCGGGGTCAACCTCCTCGTACAGGCCGTGCGCGCGCACCTCGCTGAACAGGCCGGCACGCTCGAAATCGTCGATGTTCATCGTCACGCCGGACGCTTTGCGGATCGTGATCGAGATGAAGCCTTGCTCGACCGCCGGGGGAACGACGACCTGTGCGCGCTCGCCGCCCGGCAGGACCGAGGAGCATATCGGATATTCGGAGTTGATGTCCTGCTTGGTCAGCCCCGCGATCAGCTTCGCCAGCGTCATGAGGGCCGCATTGTCGAGTGCGGGCTCCTCATGCCATTCCCAGCCACCACGCGTCTCGAGGCCGATCATCCCTGGCTCGTTGATGACCAGCTCGGTCACATCGTCGCGCAGAAGGTGCCGTCGGATCGGCTCGGCATTATGCTCGTAGATCAGCGACGTCGGACTGGATGCCACGGCCTTAACGCCTCAATCCCACATCATAGACTGAGCGGAAATCGAAGTCCTTGGCGACGAAGATCGCCGCGGTGTCGCCCTGGTTCTTCTTCAAGATCGGTTTGATGTTCATAGTTTGCTGAAGGACGGTCTGCCCGGTTTGTCCGGGAACTTGCGTGGTGTTGCTCCCCTCATTGGCGACCGCCCGACCGGCGATTTGCGAGGCATCCTCCAGCACCGAGATGACGAGCCCAACGCCGAAACGTGCCCAGAACTGGGTATCGACGCCGCCTGGCAACCCGGCCCGACCAAGGCTATCCGCTGCCGGCGACCCGAGGTCGATCGCTACGCCGCGCGGCGTCAGGGCGCGCGTCCACAGTACGAACAGGCGCGCTTGCCCCTGCGTGATGCCGCCGGAATATTGCCCGAGGACCTTGGTCCCCTTGTCGAGCAGGACGATGCGACCGTTCTCGGAATAGACATCGTGGTTGATGACGCAGGACACGAACCCGGCCTGCGTCGAGTTGATCGCCGTTTGGAGCGTGCAGGGGATGACCGTGCCCGCACTCAGCAGAAGGTTACGGTCCGCGACCATCGTTGCCCGGACCGTCTGGATCGCGGCATGGCCGAGCTGATCGTTGAAGTCGGTCGAACCCTTGCCCGCTTCGGCCGGATTGTCTTCGCCCGGCGCTCCGAAACCACTGGCACCGAGACCCCGCCGCGCGACGGTGGATTGTCCAGCGCCGCGCGTCCGGTCCTCGAGGTCCGTACTCTGTTGAGCGTCCGCACCGGGCGCGGAGGCGGGAAGAGCGGTCGAGGCCAGCCCGGTGTTGCCAAAGGCCATGATCGGCGATCGCCGGGCCGCATCGGCCATGGCGCGCGCCTGCTCTGCACGTCGCTGCTCCGGAGATTGCTGTCCGTTCGCCGTGGCGGAGGCTGTCCCGCCCGTTGTCGGCACCGGATTGCCGTTGGCATCGGCGACCTGCGTCCCCGCCGCTGCGGCGATCGGCCGCCCGAAGATGTCGGTCTGCGCCGCGCCGGGCTGGCCGAGTTGACCCGCGAGCGCCGCTCGCTGGGCGTTTGGCGATCCCATCACGTCGTCCACGGCACGGTCACTGGCCTTCGCGGGCTGCGCGGCAGCCGCGGTACTGGCCGATTGGTGAAACGCACCATAGCCTATCACGATGCCGCTTAGGGCGCCGAGCAATCCGATCCCCGCACCGATGAAGGCGAGGTTGCCCCACCCGCCGCTACGCGCGACCGGGTTATCGACCTCGCTTGGAGCAACGGTGTCGGCAGCGACATCGCCCCCGCGGTCAATCACGGTCCCGACCATGTTACTGCCCCTTCACTTTGCGTTCGACGACATTGGAGACGGTGCCCGTTCGATCGCCGCGATCGTTGCGCAGCGGCGCCTCGTTGTAGATGCACAGCACCGTCGCCCCGCGCCGGAGGCGCAACTGACGGTAGACCGCATGGATCACGACGAAATCCTCGCGAACATCGTAGGGGACGATCGTCTCGGTCCCGTCGACGTCGACCGCGAAGATCGAGGGAATGTCGGCGTGGCCCGGATAGCGCAGCACGGTGAACTCGCCGTTGTCGGAGACCTCGGTGGGTTGCAGCGCGACGTCGCCCTGCACGGTATAACTCATATTCCGGGTGCCCTCGATCACGGCATGGTCGAGCGCGGCGATGGTGATGGTCGTCTCGATCGCCTTGGCGGCCTGGACCTGGGCAAGCTGCACCTGCAACGCCGCCATCGCCCGTTCCTCGCGCGGATAGCGGAATCGTACGCCGTACATCGTGGCGCCCGTCCCTAGTGCGAGGTTGAAATGATAGGTGCGCGACACGCCGCCCGCGTTGGTGACGACGATCAGGTTGGTTCCTCCAGCCCTCTCGCGGGGTTTGAGAAAGACGATGTTTCCAACGGGCGCGATCTGCCAGGAGACGGTATCGCCCAAGGCGGCCTGCGTGACCGTTTCGCCGGGCCCGAACTGGATCTCGATCGCGTGCCGGAAACTGCCGACGATCGTCACCACCTGATCTGGATCGTAGTTGACGTTGCGAACGCGAGCGTCCTTGGCCCCAGGGACGGGGGTCTCCGACGCGAACGCAGGCTGTGGCGCGAGCGTGACTGCCGCGGCACCCAGAACCGAGAACGCGACGAGGCGGAGCCACACCGCCCCGACCCCGCGCCAGAAGCTGTTCCTGGCGCCATCCTCCGTCAGCACCAACGCCGTCGTCGGCGGTGACAGGCGCAGACCCAGCTCTTTGCGGAGCGCGGGCATGAAGGGGACGGCAACACGGTCGCCATTGTCCGACGTATTTGGCTGATCGCTCATGTCACGCCTCCGGGTCAGAACGATAATTCACGACCTGGAAGCCGAGCGGATTGATATTCCGATCCTTCTCATGCTCCGGCGCCGTCGTGTATCTGAAGGTCATGATCGCGTTCCAATTCTGCGCGATCGGCGTGTTCTGCCCGAAGGTGATGATCTTCGTGAAGCGGACCTGCGCCACGGTAGGACTGAGGAAACTGATCGTTCTTATCGAGATCGAGACGAAGCCCTTGTCGCCATAGATGTTGGACGGAGCGTTCTTGTTGTTGGCCTGAACGCTGTTGAGGTAACGAGCGCTCTCGGCGGAATCGCTGGTAAGCATGACCGTATAGGCGTTCTCGCGCGCGGCATCGTTGAGCCAGCCTTCGCGCAACCGCACATATTGCGAGATGAAGTAGCGGTTGACCGCATCCTCATAGGTGCGCGGCTGCGGCCCCTTGAGCGCGGTCACGACCTGCGTCTCGCCCGAGCTCTTGTCGACCCTGATGACATAGGGCTCGACGGTCTTCAGCGGGCTGAGCATCGCGACTGCCGCAACTGACGCCACAGCGAGCGTGCACGCAGCCGCCGCAACGCCCCAGGCGAGCCGCTTGGACTGGATCGCCGCACGCATACGGTCATATTCCCACGTCCTCGATGTCTCGTAGTATTTCTCTTTATCTTCGGCCTTCACCGCGCCCATGGCGTCGATCCCTTCAGCAGGAGGAGTAGGTCGGCGCGACGTCCTGCGCGGACGTGCGTGGCGCCGATCGCGGGATATTCATGGCCCCAGGTCCGATTGGGGCGGCAGGCGGACCTCCGGCACCGGGCGTAGGGGGCGGTGCGGGCTCGCGTGATGGAGGAACCACCATCGACTGCCCTGCGCCCTGCTGTGACGCCGGCAGTGGCACCGGCAAGCTTGGCAGGATCGACCCGTAGAGGTTGGCGGGACGCCGGTGTTTGCCGTCGCACACCGAGACGGGCTTGATATGGGTCCCGGTGCAGCCGCCAAGCACAAGCGTGCCGATCGCCACGATGGTCAGCCTTTTCATACCGTCTCCGTTCGTAAGGTCCCGCGCCTGCGGTGTTCCGTGTTTCATGGTTCTGGACTGGCAGCCGGCCTAATTGGACCGAGATGCCGAGCCGCCCGTGCCGCTTCCTCCTGCGGGGGGACGGTTCGCCTGCGTCGCGCGCCGGAACATGAGCCGGTTGGTCAACATGTTCGCCCCGGTCTGCAGGAAGCCATGGCCGCCAGATGACGCACCCCCCGAGATACCCGCAGCGATGGCCGGCGATTGAAAGAAGAAGATCGTGCCGACGATGTAGATCGCCGCGCAGGCGATCGTCGCGACGAGCATCACGGCAGCTTTCAGAACGATGTAGCCGTTCTGCGCCATGACGAAGGACGAGCCGTCTTCGGGGATCGATCCCATGATGCCGTCCATGGCGGCTTCCTGGAGGCCGGTGATGAACTTGGTCATGATTGCCATGACGACCATCAGCAGGATGAAATTGACGGTCTGCTTCAGCCACCCGTCGAACAGCCAGCGGGAGGAGTTGAAAAGCAGACACGCCAGCGCGAGCGGCGCGAGCGCGACGCAGATCGCAACGGACAGCTTGGCAAAAATGACGATGCAAAAGCCGATCGACGCCGACATAAACGCGAAGATGTAGAGGACGGCGACACACAGATAGGTGATCAGGGTGGCGCTGAGCTGGATCACGGGTGTGCGAAAGTCTGTGATGCCCTTCTGCTCTTGCGATTGAACTTTCAGGTTCGCGTTGACCAACTTTTCCGAGAGCTTGCCGGTATCGGCGACATAGGTATCGAAGGTGGTGCCCGGGTTGGTGACGGGCGTGCCCGATCCAGCCGCGATGATCTCGCTTGGCAAGTTGGTGACCACGTTCACCACGAACGCCGAATAGCCAACCGCGCTGGCAGCGGCGAGGGCGAACCCGACCTTACCAGCCTGGAATACCAGCTCGCGAAGTGGAGCCTGGATAGCCCCTCGTAGCACGGCAAAGCCGAGCAGCAGGAAGTAGATGATCGCCGCCAGGGCCAAAGGCGCTGCAACGAAATCGACGAGCCCCGCCCCGAAGCTCGCAACCGAGGTCGCTATGGCGGTCTCCACATACGAATACATCGTCGTGAACAGCGTCATTATGTTGGGTGGGCCGGCAGCCATTACGTGAGGTTCCGATCTTCGGCGAACAAGGCAGCGGGTAGATCTACTTCTTGCGGATCGTGTTCTGTTTGAAGAAGTCGGCCTCTTCGTTACCCGCCTTGGTCTGGGCGACCGAGATGGTCGCGTCTCCGGTCGTCGCGCACATCTTCGCCTTCTGATCCGCAGGGAGATGGCTGTACTCCCCGGCATCGCACTTCGCCTGCCACTCCGTGAGAAGTTGCGGACTGGCGATCAGCTCCTTGGCGGTAGGCACCACGACGTTCTGCTGGCATCCGCAGACAACGAGCAAAGAGCAGACGGATAGTATCTTGCGCATGATCACTTCCTGATCGTGTTGGCACTGAAGAATGCTGCTTCGTCGCGACCAGCCGCCACTTGCGCCGCGCTGATCTGCATGTTCGCCTGACCCGCCTGCGCCATCTGGATCGCCTGCATCTTGAGCATATCGTTCTGAAGCTGCGCCTGCTCGACCGAGATACGGGCTTGCAGGTCCATCACGTCCTTGGGATCCTTGGCGCTCGACAGTTGCTCGCGGAGCTGGTCGAGGCCCTGCATCCGGGTCTGGGCGATGCTGAGCGTATTCTCGCCCAGCGCGGCCGTGGCGGCCGATGAGCTGGTCGCATCCTTGAGCGCCTGGGTGTAGGCTAGGTCTGCGTCGGAGGACGACGTTGCCGGCAGCGCGTAACGAGACTGGATGCTCGATGCGAGCGAACCGAGCGATCCGATCTTCGACAGGTCGCCACCGAGCAACGTCGAGGCGTCGATCGTCGTGTTGGGCAGGATGTTGCGCACCTGCGCGTTGAGCAATTGCGGGGCGAGCGCGTTGACGTTGGTCAGCTTCTGAAGCGAGCTGAGCGTTGTCGTCGCTGTCTGGATCTGCTGCTCGCCCTGCTGGATCATTTTGATCGTGTTCTGGACCTGGGCGAGCGCTTGCACATAGGTCGAGGTGTCGAACACAGGGATGCCCTGTGCAGCGGCCGGCGACGTAAACGCGACGATCGCGACCGGCGCGGCTGCAACCATGATGATGCGCTTGAGCGACATGTCAGCTTCTCCTTTGGTTGGCATAGAAATGCGGCAGCCACGCCGCAGGATCGTTGCCCGCCAGGGCAATGGCCTCCTCCATGGCGACGAGGGTTTCCTCGCGGCCAGAAAGCACTTTCAGCTCATTGGGCATCCCGCCGAGATCGAGCTTTGCAACGATCGAGGTATGCCCTTGCTTGACCAGAAAGGTCCGGCTCTCCGGCGTCAGATCCTCACGGATCAGCCGGTACTCCGCGTCCGTCAGGCCGAGCCCGTCGCAATAATCCGATCGCTTGGCGTCCGAGTTTGGAAGCAAGATCTTGGTCGCGGTCTGCTCGATGATCGAGTGCGCGATCGGCGAGCGCAGCGCATCGGCCGGGGACTGCGTGCCAAATACCATGAAGGCGTTGCGCTTACGGAAGGTCTTGAGACCGTCCTGCGCGAACGCCCGAAAGGCTTCGTCCTGAAGCGCCTTCCAGAACTCGTCTACGTCGACCACGACACGCTGCCCGTCCAGCAGCTCGTCGACGCGGTGGAAGAGGTACAACATCGTGGGAGTGCGGATCTCCGGGTTCTCCAGGAAGTCCGTCATGTCGAAGCCGATGAACCGCGCCGACATCGACACCTCGTCCTGCGGACCATCGAAAGCCCAGCCGAGCGGGCCGCCCAGACACCAGCGCTCCAGCCGCGCACCAATGCCCTCCGCATCGGCGTAGCCCAGCATTTCGCGCAACGCGCTGAACGAGCGCGACGGCGCCGGCAGCCGCATCACCGCCTCGATACCCTCGTCGATCAGTCGCTCTTCGGCGACGCTGAGAGGGCGGTTTTCCCGGCGTACCAGAACACGGATAAACTGCCGCAGAAACGCGATGTCGTGCGGAGACGGGGTGAGGCCCTTCAACGGCGCGAAGCCGGTGGGCTCGCCGTCGCGCAGCGCCAAATAGGTGCCGCCACAAGCGCGCACGAAGATCTCGGCACCGCGGTCCTTGTCGAAAAACACCTGTTTCGCGCCGGTCTTTTCGAGCTGCGCTTGCAGGAAGTTCTGCAGCACCGTCTTGCCGCCACCGGTTGGCCCGATGATGAGCGTGTGGCCGATGTCGGCACGGTGAAAATTGAACCAGAAGGACGAGCCCGCGCGCGTCTTGAGCAGCGTTACCGCCTCGCCCCAGTGGTTCCCCGACTTGCGGCCGGCCGGGAAGGTGTAGAACGGGCTCAGGCCTGCAAAATTGCGTGTGTTGATGACCGCGGGGCGCGCGCGCATCCTGAAATTGCCGGGAAGCTGCGCCCAGAAGGCGGCTTCCAGCGCGACGTCCTCGCGCGCCATCACCATGCCCGTATCGGCCGCTGCCGATCGGGCTATCGACAAGCGTTCCAGCAGCCGCTTCGGGTTCTCGTCGATGACCGCGATCGAGAGGTGATGCTCGCCCATGGCGAAGCGGTTCGCCATGAGATCGTCGACGCCGTCGAGCAGTTCCTCCGCCTGGCTGACGCCGGCATCGTCCGAGGAGACCATTTGCTTGTATTTTTTCGTGAACCGCTCGCTCGCGACCGACTTCACCAACGGCGCGAAACTCTGGGTCAGCACGAACGGGAAGTCGAGCGTGAGCAGGCTGTTGAACTGACCGGTCCGCGTGCTGGCGACATACTCGCGCACACCGAACATGCCGAGATAATGCGACGTGTGCGGCAGCCGGATCTCGGCCGCCTCGCGACCGAACACCACGCGTGAGGCATACAGGGCTTGGCCCAGCCTGCCGTCGAGCAGCGGCACGCGGATGCGGTCGCCGGTCAGGATGAAGTGCAGCACCTCCATCGGTCGTGAAAAAAGGACGCCGTTGTGCTCATACAGCGAGAGCGGCTCTGGCGCGACATCGGCGAGCAGCGTTTCGAAGTCGCGGCACTTGTCCGCCATGATAGTGAGCGCGCGATGGTCAATCTCGGCGTTGGCTTTTCGCCTGGAGAAAAGCCGCGTCACTTGCTCGCCGGCCATGCTCGACGGCCGGACGATGATCGTGACGTAGAACTCGTTGTGGTAGAGGACTTTCTCCTTCAGCGTGTCGGCGTATTTCTCCTGCAAGGTTCGCGCGAAGTCGGAGTGGAAGTCGCCACCGAGAACAGGGTCGGTCGCTGTCCGCACGAGATGGGTCCACAGCGCGACGCGATCGTCACCGATCGAGCGCCACGCGATGTTGAGCTTGTTATGCCAGGTGTTGAGGTCGCCGATGTCGCTGGTCTCGAACGGCCGCCCATCGACGCGGTACATGCGCATGAGCGAGCCGTCTTCGAGGGCAACCAGCGTGTCGTCGACGTGCCGCGTGTAAGGAATGAACTTGATGTCATCCGTCTCGCGAACCGCGATCTTCTTATGCCTCAGCCTGGTATCAGTCATTGCCGAAATGCTTCCGCTTCACGCCTTTGGCGAGGCGGACGGGTGAGTAGCTCCCGCCGCCCCAGAACTTGCGGTTCTTGGATAGGAAGCCGGTCTGGAACCACAGGCCCCACAGCCGGAACGCGTTGAAGTCGTAGTGACAGATCATGCGTGCCGGGAAGTAGAGCGCTCCGAACAAGGCCAGGGGGTAAAACGGATTATGGAAAACCCCCCAGATCACCATGCAGACCATGATGATCGGCAGGATCGCCTCGAGCGGCAATCCCATGAACACCGATGGTCTGGTCAGGGCGAGGAACACCTTATCCTCGGCGAGCCTATCCGCGTCAGCCACCCGAGCTGCTCATCCAGCCGACGATCGTCGTGGCCGAAAAAATGATACCGATGCCAATCAGCACCGTGACCGCTTTTCCCCAGTCCATCCGACCGGTCAGCTTGGCATAGCCGACCGCCATGACGGCGATGACGCCGACCACGGACGCAACGGTAGTCATCCATGCCTTGATAGTGTTGAGACCACCTTCGATCGCGGTTCCATCGGCAAAGGCCGGCTGGGCGATCGAAATGAGGGCGAGCGCACCGACAAAGCCGATGACCTGCCGCGCGCGGGCGTCGGACAACATCCGGCCCATGCCTTGAGTGAACTTCATACGGGTCTCCATGGCTTGGGGTTTACCTCTCGAGATCGTGGGTGGGGCGGATCGGCTCGACCTGCCGCACAGGCGTCGGCTCGCGGACCGAAACATCCAGGCCGCGCCGCAGCACGTCCGAGATCATGTGGCGGCTCTCCAAGCTCGCGGACGTCATCCGTTCCGCGTCGCCATCGAACGCCGCACCAAGGTGCTGATCCATCGCCGCCTGCGCCTGCAGCGCGCCCGCGAGGCGCGGCTCGGCGGCGATACTCTCCGCCCCGCCATGAAGGAACAGTTCGGCCAGTTCGTCATTTTCGTGACGTCGCTCAGGCGCGGCCTGATGAAGGCGCTCCTCCCGAACGATATGGGGTTCCTGTTCGGTCTGTCGCTCGGGCGCAGCCGTCGCTTCGCCGGCTAGGCGGTCTTCGGGCGTGGCGGCGAGCGCGCCGCCGAGCGGCACGTTCGCACCGGCTTCGCGGGCGACTTCGTGCCGGTTGAGCCCAGAGCGGACGATGTAGATCGCATCGGCGACCTCGCCGTCCCACGCGCCGTCGCGAGCCATCTGGCGCAGACCGTCGGGTTCATAACCGGACCTTGAGAAGGCGCTGACCAGCGTCGGGCTTTCCAAGGCCCGCTCCAGCGCCCCGTTCAGCGCATCCCTGTTCAGATCGATACGTTCGGCCTGAACCTCCCTCCGCAAGGGGTCCATGTCCTCGCTGACGGCCGCGTAGAGCGCCTTGCGATCCTGCGTGTGGACGCTCACCGTCAACAGGAGGCGCTTGTCTGCGTCGGACAATTCGGTGCTGCTTCCGCTTGGCAACGGCTGAGGCGCGCCGTTCCTCTCCGCGTCGGCCGACGGCGCGACTACTGTCGCCTCCGTCGCCCCGACAGCCGCCGTCGGAGCGACGGGTTCGACAGTCGGCGCCGGCTTCTCCGCCACCTCACGGTCGCGTCGTGCAGCATCGGCGCGACGCAGCTCTTCCATTCGCGCCTGTTCGTCGAAGCTCGGCTCATAGCCGCGCACGGTCAGGCCTTCGCGCGACGCTGCCGTCCACACGGCCTGACGAAACTCAGGCGAACCTTCGACGTCGATTCCTGCCCAGCCATTGTGCTTGGCGATCGTGACCAGGGCCGAGACGGTCTCGGGATCCTCGTTTCGAGCAATGATGCGATCGCCGGCAATCTCGATCGACGGGTTCTCACGATCTGTCGGCAGGAACATGCCGACGCGGCGCTCGCTGCCGTCGGACGGCTCGATGATCCGTACCTGATACCGTGTCGCCAGCTCAGGCGGAATCTGGAAAGCCGCCTGTCCGGCTTGCGTCTCCGCGTCGAGGCCGCCCCGTGCAACGCTGTTATCCGCGCTCATTTGAAGACCTGAACCGCGCTGGAATCGATCTGCCCCACCACCCAGCTAGCTTCGGCGATCCCTTGCTTTGCCGAGGCGGGCGTGGCGGTCGGCGCCGACGCCGAGCCTGGGATGGGCGGGGGTGTCTGGATCGTCCCCATGCCGCTCGCGGCCGACCAGACGCGACCGACATAACCATTGTGGAAACCGCGCGTCAGCGTGCCGGTGTTGTAGAGCGAATAGGTCGCGGAGATCGCGTCCAGCCCCGTATAATGCTGGATCGCGAGGCCATATCCCGCCCGAAGGATCGAGGATGCGAGCCGCAGGTTCGTACAGGGGTCGAAGGCCTGTTCGACGGTAACGCCCAACCGCGCTAAATTGGCGGAGTTCACCTGCGCCAGCCCGACATCAACCGTATAGCCGGCCGCCATGTACCGGCGCACCAGCGCGGCACCGTCGGCGATCGACGCGGCGCGGACACGCGGCCCCTTGTTAATATTGATCGCCAGATCGTCGCCGCCGCTTTCGGTCACGACGAGGGGAACAACCGCCTCGGTCGCGATCTCAGGCGCGCATTGCTGCGCAAGCATCGTGATCGCGGCGATGGCGTGGATCATTGCTGCGTCACCGTCTGGTAGCGGGTGTCGAGCGCGTACCGCGACGTTCCGCCATCGGCCTGCGTCACGGTCAGGTCGTAGCCGTGCTTGGCCTTTTTCATTTTGACGCCGACCCCGGTGCAGGTCGGGAACGAGCTGCCGATAGCGAGGGCGTTCCAGAGTTTCGTGATCGGCGGGACGCACTCGACATATTTCGTCGGCGAGCCGGGTGTCGCGAGGCAGAGGACCACCTGACACCCCCAGTCCGACGCGTAGGCGGGTTGTGGGGCCGCGACCGCCACGACGCCGGCCACGCAAAGCGAGATGGCGCCAGTAGTGCCGCCCAGCTTGGTCATCAGGTATCGGATCATGAGCCACCTCCATGAGCTGCGCGCCACTCTTCGGTTGCGAACACGTCCCACTGCGCCGGTGCATTGGCAGCAAGGGCGAGGGCCGAGGCCCGCGCGGTCGGTGCGGGGGCCGCCTCAACTCCGGCGGGCGTCGGGGGGGACGGCGCGTCGCCCTGTGCGACGGTGATGATCCAGTCCTCGTCGGCTTCGATCGGTCGGGTCCGGTCGATGACCTGCCCGGGTCGTGCGAACGCGACATGCCAGTGGTTCGCGTGACCGCGATCCCCCGGCCCGAGCAGTTCGATGATCCGGATACCGCTCTGTGTCATGAGGGCCCGGATCTGCTCGCGGTCGATCGCGTGGACGCCGCCTGCGGGAACGAAATCGACTGCCTGGCCGAACTTGTGCCAGCTATACCGCGCGCCGTAGCTGGCGTTCATTGGGCGGATCGTATCGGTGATCCGCGAGCCAAAGGCGCGACGAACGAGGGCTGCGACGTTCGACGCCGAGAGCGCGCCCACGGAGCCGATAGAAGACCGGTCGTCGTCGATATGCGAGAGCGCGCAGGCATCAAAAACCGTTGCCAGCGTGATACCGTAAGTCGCAAAATCTCGGCCGCGGATCGCCAGCGGCCCCGCCTCGAAGTCCGCGCCCGACGCGATCAGATCACGCACCGTCGCCTCTGCGTCCGCTGCGTTGCCCGGCTGCCGAGCGAGGACCGCACCCGAACGAACGGAGATTGCGAGCGACGCGGGAGATGGCGTTCCGGCCCCGGCTAGCCCGGCGGCACAGAGTTGAATTGCCTTCGCTACGATACTCGCCGGAAGCACACCAATGCACCATTGCTGAATTGAACCCAAGCTGATGTCAGCGACTAGAGGACATCGACATCAGAAGGCTAAACCTGAAGCATAAGGCAAACAACAGCACATCTGGAGCGATCCATTCGCGATTATGGAGTGATACGGCGTAATCTATTGCGACTAGAGGTACGGTATTGCACCATGGCCATAGGAGACGTGTTTCAAACGACTTTAGGCAATTGTCAGCTAGGCCGGAACCTAGCTGATTCAGTTGTCGAGAGGTTTCGAGTTGACTGGGACGACGGTGGATATACGGGCCATTCGCTCTTGAAGCTGCAAGCTATATCGGGCGGGTTGGCGCTCCTGATCGCCATCGGCTTCTGGTATCGGCCGTTCGACGACAAGCGGGCTGGGAGGCGCGGTGAGGTTTCGGCCTGCAGCGTCGCCGCGACCCATGACTTCTGCGATGCCGTTGCCGGCCTATCGACGGCGCTCCGCAATCCCTTCTTGCGGGTGGACCGAACCGGCATCCTGCCGCCCCGCGATACGCCAGGGGCCGTCGATCCCTCTATCACTCAGGCGAACATCGGCACGACGATCTGCCGACCCGGCTATGCACGATCGGTCCGCCCCGCCTTCGCGGTTACCGCGCCCGTCAAACGGCGATTGATGGACGCGCAGCATCCAGGCGAGTCCTTCGCCGATTACGAACTCGACCATCTGATCCCGATCTCGCTTGGCGGTGCGCCGCTCGACCTGCGTGATCTATGGCTCCAGCCCCGGCGCGGCCAGGCGAACGCGGCCGACAAGAATGCCTTGGCCTATGTCTTATGGCGATTGGTTTGCGAGCGCCGCGTGCCACTTCGGACGGCGCAGCAGGCCACCCGGCGCGACTGGACGAAGGCCTACGACACATACGCGACGCAAGAGAATTTGGCGCGCTACCACTTTGCGCACCGCCAAGAGGAGCGCGACTAGGCTCGCACAGGCCCGCCGGATCCGACCCCAACATCAACGAAGGAGGAAATCATGCCACAGAATATTGCCGAGTTCCGGATCATCGGTCGCATCGGCAAAATCACGGCGCGCGAGAAGGTCACCTATGTGAGCGTCGCCGCCAATTATAACCGCCGCGACGGCGACGACTGGAAGACCGACACGCTGTGGAACAGCGTCGTGTGCTTCTCCAATGTCGGACCCCAAGTCGAAGCAGCCGGGAAGGGTGATCTGGTGCATGTCACCGGCCGGGTCCGCGAGAGCAACCACGGCAAAGGCAACGAGGTTTCCTACCGTACCGAGCTGATCGTCGACTCGTTCTCGGTCCTGACCAAGTCCGAAGCCGAGCCCGGCTGATGAGACGCGGGAGCGGCCTGCGGCACGGCTCTAGCTCCGCTTCGCTCCGCCCGAGCCCGAAGGTCTCGGCCCGGTCGGGTGACGATCCTCGCTTGGGTCGTTGCCAGGGGAAGAAAGTTGATCCAGCGCTGCTCAGTCGACACGGGCGAGCCACTTTCTCGGGTAGCGCAGTTTCTCCTTTCGTTCTGGTGCTGGATGACTCAGAATCGCTGAATGCCGATCCGTCCCGAACATCGCTGGCTCTATCCGATCGACTGGCCGGAGATCAGCAATATCGTGCGATTCACGCGCGCCGGCGGCAGGTGCGAACATTGCCAGCGACCGCATGGCCGTCATGTCGCGCAGCTTATCGGCGCAAACGGGGTCTGGTGGGACGCCGAGATCAACGTCTGGCGCGACGGTCGCGGTCGCCAGCTCCGCCATGCGCCCGAGTTCGTACCGCTCGAGGCGATCCGCATGACGCGCAAGCCCGTCTATCTGGCGACCGCGCACCTCAATCACGATCCGACCTTCAGCGGACCGCGCTGGCGCAACCTCGCTGCCTTATGCCAGCGCTGCCACATGATCCACGACGGGCCAGAGCATCGCCGGCGGCGCTGGTGGAACGCCTTCCGCAGGCGTGCGCTCGGCGATCTTTTCTCCGGACGCTACAGCTAAGCGGGATAGGAATGTCGAGCACGCGCGCTGTGCTGCGTCTTCGTGCTTTCGAGCATTTATCAATCGGCGCTGCGGCGTTGCCGGCACTGCACCGCGCACCTTGGCCGACCATGCCTCCACGAACCCGAAGCGGATAGCCGCCGTCCGTCTCTCCTCCGTCACAGAGGGGAGGATGCCGTTGGTCTCGGTTGCGTTTTGCGGAGGCCAGAGTGACCGAAATTTATCAGACCCACAGGACGTTCCCGATGGCGAGATTACCGCTCGATGCCGAGATCCGGGCCAGGAATATCGTCGAACAGCTCGGGGGCGTCTGGCGCGGCACCCGCGGTGAATGTCGCTGCCCGGCGCATGACGACGGCTCGCCCAGCCTTTCTGTGCGGCTCGGCGATACCGCGATTCTCTTTCACTGCTTCGCCGGCTGCACGACGCTGGAGGTATTGAAGGCGCTGCAACGCCGGAAACTGCATGACCGTACCGCCGTGGCGATCCCGACAGGGAAGCCCAAGCGCGATATGGGCGCTTTGGCGTTGCGCCTCTGGAATGCCAGCCTGCCGATCGCTGGCACGCTCGCCGAGGACTATCTCGTCGCCCGTGGTCTGAGCGCCCCGTTTCCCAAGGCTCTGCGCTTCAACCCGGCCACGATCCTCGGCTCCGGTGTCGACAAACGAATCATGCCCGCGATGATCGCGGCGGTCGAAAACGACCTCGGTCTGGTCGCCGTCCAGCGGACGTTCCTCGATCCGGCCGATGTGCTGCACAAACCCATTCCCAAACCGAAGGTCGCGCTGGGGCTGCTCGGCACCGCTGCCATCCGGCTTGCTCCCGCAACCGAGGAGCTCGGCCTCGCCGAGGGGATCGAAGATGCGCGATCGGCAATGGAATGGTTCGGCACGCCGACTTGGGCCTTGGGTGGCGTGGAACGGCTCGCCTTTGTGGCGATCCCGGAGAAGGTTCGCCGCGTGATCGTCTACGGCGACCGGGGTAGAGCCGCCGATCGCCTATTGGAAAAGGCGCGCGAACACCTCGGCGCGAACGGTCGCGAAGTGGTCAGCCGCGTGCCCGAGTACCACGACGACTGGAACGATGCGTGGCGCGCGCACCTACGGGAGAGCGCCAGCTCATCCAGTGCTCCGATCTTGCCACCAGCCGCCGACGATCAGAAGCGCTAGGGCCATTCTGCGCGAACGGCGGCTCGAATTTCTTTCTCAATCGGGTGGACGATGGCAAACGATCGTCAACGCAACAACGGGCGCACACCTTAAGGAACTGAGTGATGGTTAGCTTTGAGGTCAACGCTCGCGCGGTCGTGTTGATCTACACACCTGATTTTACCACCCCGAGATGGGTCCGCGATCAGCTTCAGACCTCAGGCGAGGTCACGGTCAGCCGCGGCTTCACCTTTACGGCTGATGACTTGCTTGATGGGCCCTTGGGAACCGACGATGATCCTGAGCCCGCGCCGCCGTTTCGCTTTCGCTTCGCCGCGCACCGCGATGGATATTTCCAAATTCCCGGGCGCGTGTTCGAGATCGAGAACGATGTGCTGATCGACGAAAGTGTGTGGCTCGAGCGGAAGCTGTTCGTCGCCGAGCGCAACGTCGGAATCTTTCGCCGGATTGCGAAAGTGAAAGCCGACAACGGGCCTATCGTCATTGGCGGAGCCCGCGACGATGCGATTCCGTCAGCAAGCTTCTATGAGCTTCTCCGCACGTTTCCCAACACCACGGAACTTGACCATTATGCGAGCGCACGCGTCGAGCTGATCCTTGGCGAGTTCTTCGACAGTATGCGCAGCGCCCGCGAAACCTACGAGGCCTACCTCAGCAGGAGGCGCTCGGTGATCAGCGATCGCGCCCTTCCGCAAGCCGAACTCATCCAAGCGGAGATAGACAAGTACGTCTATTTGCGCGACCTGATCACGACGTGGCTCCAAACCGCGACAGACTATTCGGAGCACGACTGGCAAAGGATGATCATTAAAATCATCCTGCTAGTGCTTCCGAAATACGTGGCGGTTCTCGAGAACGTCAAGATAGCCGATTTCTACAGCAAACCCGGCGAGCGGCGTGACCGTTACATCGACCTGTGTTTGGTCGACGCGGCTGGCACTATCGACGTGATCGAGATTAAAAAGCCGTTCGACAACGCATTGGTCGGTCGGTCACTCTACCGGGGCAACAGCATCCCCACGCGCGAGCTTTCAGGCAGCATTATGCAGGCAGAAAAGTACCTCTTTCACCTGTCGAAATGGGGTGCCCCGGGTGAGCGTGAGTTGACTGAGCGCTACCGCACCGTCCTGCCAGGCTCGATGACGCTCCGCGTCACCAACCCCAAGGCAATGATCATCATGGGGCGCGACCGAGGACCGGACGGAAGCCCCGCTTTGACCAGCCAGCAGATGTTCGACCTCGAAGTCATAAAGCGCAAATACGCGAACATGATGGATATCCTCACCTACGACGATCTGCTGCGACGGTTGAACAACATCATTGCGTCGTTGACTGAGCGGCGGGAGGAACCTGTGGCCAGCAGCTAGCCGCTTGAGGGGTGGCCTGGGTCATGGCTATGCTGCTCGTATGAAAAGTATTATTCTGAGCGTGCTTGCAGTCGGGTGGCCGGTCGTCGCATCCTGGCTCGTGCTGAAGCTATTTCCCGGCGTTCTGACTAAATTCATTACTAAAGAAGTCGATCGTCGAAGCGACGCAAAGCTTGAACGGCTCAAGGCTGACCTGCAGGGCGCTTACTCGACGCTCAAAAACTCGGTCGACGTCATCACAGCGACGAATGCGGGCATGCACCCGCACATCGTAGCGTCGGTCACGGGATTATGGGCGCATATGCTCCTGATCCGCGATAGATTCGGCACTTCCGTCGGCTTCGATAGCACCTTCACGGCTGAAGAGGCGGGCCTCGCCTTCCGCGGAACGGACCACCCGAATCTGCTTGAATATGTCCGCGCCTTTGAGTGCGATATGTTTGCTAATCCCTTGTTCACGGAGCTCAATGGCAATGAAATGGACCGGCATCGTCTCTTCTCGGGAGATCGCCTCTGGTTGATCTTCCACATCTTTCGTGCCGTTCACTTGCGCTACGGCTATCTATTGACCCAGTCGTTCGAACGCCGTGATTTTGTAGACTGGCGCAAGGACAATGGTATCGGCCAACTGCTTGGCAGCGTGCTTAGCAAGTCGGATGTCTCATCGGTCAGGGCGATGGACCTTGGAGGTCTTGTGGCTGCGACTTCACGCCTGGAAGCAGATTTCCTGCACGAAGCGACGCGCGTCATGTCCGGGTCCAAGGCGATGGCGGACAGTCTGAGCGACATGCATTCGATCCTGCTCCTGCAGAATGCGAAGATAGGGAAGGGCACCTAACGCAAGCCTTGGCCAGACGGTGTCGCGACGGCTTGATCAAAGTAGATCGCCGCACCATTCAGGACTTGCGCCTCGGCGGCGATCCTGTTTTTTTCACAGAAAACCAGGGTTGGAATTTCGATGCCGCTCCCAGAGACATTGCGCGAACCCTTGGCCGCAGCGCGCTCGATGATCGGACGGGCACACGCATTCGATGCCGGTCTTCTGACCGGCAACGCGAACGCAATGCTGACGAATGCGCAGGCGTTCGTTGCTCGGGATGCAACGATTAGCGAGACCTTCGATGCGGCGCGGCGGCAGATCGGTGCCATGGCAGACGCGCGGGCGCTGGACGACGCGCGGACATTCGCGCTGCAGGCAATCGACGCTCTTGAACACAGCCTGCTGCGGGCCCGGCCTAATGACCATGCAAGAGCGCTCGGCATGGATTGGTTCTGAGGCGATCATATGGGCAATCTGTATATTTCACGCGGCGATGCCGAGGCGTTGAAGAGCATCGAGCTTCGAGAGCTTGAGCGGCTCGTAGACGAAACTGTGTGGCAATCGAGATCCGGAGACCTGCACTCGTTGCGCCTCGCCAGCTGCGGCCCGTTTGTGTCCCAGCGGCTCTACCGGCTGGACCAGGCGATCATCGTCCACAATAAAGCCAAGGCGGCAAAGAAGCGCGCGGAGACGGCACACGATGTCCGGCGCGCGGGCATGGAGCTCGTGTCCGCGGTGCGCGACATGAAGAGCCGACTGGAGGAAGAGGAGCGTGAGCAGCAGCTCCTTTGGATCGACGACGTGATCTGGACGCCCACGCGCTTCACTCCCAACCTGAGCGTTCGGATCAACTACCGCTGGCGTGCCACTGCGGAAGGCGACTGGACGCATGGTAGCATTACGTTCCTGCATGAAGTTGACCTGCGCCCTGACTACACCTCGTCGGCTCCGGCACGAAAACCCACTCGCGCAAAGCAGGACGATGAGTTGCAGGAGAAGCTTTATCGCGTTTGGGAACACCTTAGATCGTCGGCTCTACAATCGGTTCGGGAATATTTGAAGTCAGGACAGGATCGAACGCTGATCCCGGAAACATTTCAAGCGACCACCGACTCCTACTCGCGACACCTGAACAACTATAGCACGCAGTTTTGGCGAGGCACGACTGGACCAGCTTCTGTTTGAATTTGAAGGGGGCCTAGTGGCCGGACGATCGCGCGTGCCACCTTGTCATCGCCCGGCAGGGTGATAGATTAAGGTTCGGTCCCTCCCACCAGACCTGTCGCCGGGTCAAAGGGAGCAAGAGGTAGCTTTGCAGCCGACCCATTCGGGCCGTCTCGTAATCGGCGTCAGACGGTCTACTCGAATGAGGACGGTTAGCCATGCACCTGATCATTTTATCTGACGCCAATGTCGCTGCGGCCAAGACCGCGCTTCGCAGCCAAATGCCGGGGGTTCGGTCCTCGCATCTGACCGAGGCAATCGCCAGCGGCCTTCAGTTTCGTACACACGCCGCCCTCAAGGCGGCAATCGACGCCAATGCCGAATTGCCGCCCGCCATCACGCTCGCCAGCCCGGCGGACTTTGAACGCCGCTTACGAGAATTTGGATATGAAACGGCCCCGAGCAATCCGTTCAGCGCCGTCGTTTCCGGACGGTCACTGCCGGACCTGCCTTATGCCGAGTTCAGGCGGGGCGATCGGATCGGCAACGACAGCCATTATTACTACTGTCAGAGGCTCAACCGTCCGATGGTGATGGTTCGGATCGCCCGCGCCTATGCTGAGCTCGAGTGGGATTGCATCACGGTGAGCCCGGATCAAGAGGATTATCTTTACGGCACCGACAATGGCCGCACGCTGGGTCGGCTCATGTTCGACAAGTTCCAGGCGCTAGCCAGGGGCGCACCGGGCAAGCCACTCTTTCTCGGGGGTTCGTTTACAGGGACTGTGAAGAAGCTCCTGCCCGATACGGCGCGTGCGCTTGCCGAGGAATATTTCCGCCTGCTCTATCTGCCGCTGCGCGAGCCGCGTGGGCCGAGAGGCGAACGCCTGCACTAGATGTGGGCGACAGCCTTCAGGATGCCGAGCCGACCTCGTTGATGCGCGCCTCGAGGCCGGCCAACCCTTCCAGCAGTTCGGTGAGGGAAGGGGGCTCGACCATGAACATGTCTGCCATGGCCGCATAATCGCTGGCGAGCGCCTGCCGGATCCAATCGGAGGGTGTCAGGCGCAACGTGCCGAGGATAGCCGTTGCGTAGGACGCCGACGCATCGGCGAACATCACGCTCTTGTTGCGTACGACCTGCTCCAGCAGTTCCGGGTCGGCGAGGGCTGGGGCGGTGATGCCTGCCCGGTCGAGCATCAGCATGTCGTAATAATGACGTGACAAGCCATCGCGCATCTTGCCGTTGTGATGGAGTGCGTGAAGGATGGTCGCCTTCTCCCAAAACGTACGCTCGACGCTGAGCGTCTCGACCGACGTCGAGGAGTCCGGGAGGGCATCCGGAAACTGCTCGGCGAGGTAAGGGCGAATTTCGCGATTCTCGAACGGGTCGGGATCGCCTCGTGCGCCGAATTCGAGCTTGATCCGCGGCTTGATGTAGCCGGTCTCGTCATCGGCAGCATAGTCACGCGCAGAATAGTCGCTCGCTGCATATCCGCCGGTGCGTGGATAGTTGAACAGGATCGTCTGGCCGTCCCGGTCCTCCGGATCGAGGGCGATGCTCCATCCCTCACGGCCAAGCTGAGCCTCGACCGCCGCCGCGAGCGCCGGCATCGCGATCGTGGCGACATAGGCTTGCGCTGCAGCTTTCAGCGCCTTGGTCCGGCGCTGGCGTTCGTTGGAGCCGATGCCGGCCTCCATCGGTGAGGCAACCTGATCGAGCAGTGGCGCTGTGCGGCGGATGGTCAGGTCGATATCCTCGGAGAAACGCTGGATGATGCCGTAAGCCTTCGAAAGCGACGTGCCGCCTTTGAAGGTGACATGGCCTTCCAGATCAGGCGCTGTGCCGAGGCGTCTCAGCGTCCAGCAAACCCAGAAATCCTTCTCGATGACGATCGGCGTCAGGTCGCGCTGCGCTGCGGCTTCCTCAATAAAGACGCGACGGTCGCTGGCGCTGCGGCGCGCAAATTCATCCATGGTGCGCGGTATCGATCTTGAGGATCACATCACCCATCCATCCCGGCATCGAAGGTCGTGCCTGGAGCAACTGTTTCAATGCTCGAGTGTCGACCTGTGTCGCGAGCCGCCGAATAACGTCCGCATCGACATGGGCTTTGCCAAGCTGCGCAAGCGTCTGGAGCACCGCGTTGGCGGTATCGGAGCCGGAATCGAGAACCGGTGCGCGACTGTGTCGGAGCGTCACCGTGCGGCCTGCGGCCTTGGCCACGCGTGTACGGCCGCTGGTCGCATAGCTCGTTCGCGACGGTACCTGGGTCGATAGCCCCAGGCTATTGGCAGCCGCGGCACCGGTGGGCGCCAGCTTGTCACCGCTTTGGGTCGCTATCGCATCGGCTATGGTCGCAGTGTCCGGACTGAGGATGCCTAGTGTGTCATGGTGGCGAGGATAATCGTACAGTCCCCGGCCGAGCCGGCGAATCGATCCAGATTGTGCCAGACGGGAAATCGCGACATCGACCGCGCCACGCGAGCCGAAGTCGATGAAATGCTTGGGCGTGAACACCCAACCGCGACCCTTGCCGCGAATGCGTTTCATGATTCTGTCGGCCATTGCGGTCACGGGACTGCTCCTTTCCTGTTAGATAATAGCCCGCATATTTCTAACAAGCCACCCTCTGTCTGATCCGATGTGAGCAGCCGCAGTTTGCTGGGTTTAGTTCGTCCAAGCCGCATCGTCGTGCCCTTGCGAACCGGGGGCGAACACGTCCGTCGCCCGACCAAAACGGGACGCCAAAAGCCTTGCATTGTTGGGAATGAGCTAGGAACATAAGAGGAACACACCGAGTCTATGCGTTATGTCCGCCGTCCATTCTTCGTTGCCGTCCACACTCGCCCAACTCAAGGCAATTGCATCGCCTGTCAGCGAGTACCGAGTCATGCCGTTCGGCCTTTCGGAGCTAGACGCACGGCTAGGCGGGGGAGGGCTGCGAGGCGGGGCGTTGCATGAAGCTACTGCGCAGACCTGCTCGCTCGCCGATGATGCTGCCACTACGCTGTTCCTCGCTGGGATGGCAGGACGCGAGGCACTTCGCGTCGGCGGACCAGTGCTGTGGGCGAGTTGCCGCAACGATCTGTATGCGCCGGGGCTGGCGCAGGCAGGTCTTGCCTCCGCCAACGTGATCCACGCGCAGCCACGGGACGATGACGCGCTGCTGGCCGTGGTCGAGGACGCGGTGCGCGATGGTACGCCCTCCGCAGTGGTCGCCGAAGTCGGCAGGATGTCGATGGTGGCGAGCCGGCGACTTCAACTCGTGGCGGCCGATGCGGATATCCCGGTCCTGGTTCTGCGGCGGAGGCGGGGTCGCGAGCAGGATCCGCTTGCCGAACCATCGGCTGCCTGGACCCGCTGGAGGATTGGCAGTGCTCCGTCGGCCCGGCTCGCAGTCGCGGGTGTCGGGCGGCCGCGCTGGTTGGTCGAGCTTGCCCGACAGCGCAGTGGCGCTTCATTTTCTATGATCGTGGAGGGATGCGATGAGACGGGTCGTCTCGCTGTTCCTGCCGCACTTGGCCATCGAGCGGCTGAGACGGTTGGACCGGTACGCTATGCCGCGGCCTAGCCCCGCAGCGCTCCAGCTTCCCGTCGACGACAATCCTGGCGCCTGTTCGGTTCCGCGCGGAGGTGGATGGCGTCCGGGCGCGCGCTGGGCGCGGACCGAGGCGCCGGCAGGCGGGGATGCCGAAAGCCAGATCGCGGCGCTTCCCGCGCACGCGCGTCCGCCGATGCGCGAGCTCGGCCGCCGTTCCGAAGCCGCGACGCACCCGTATCGTGGCCCCGTACCAGCGGAGCACACCGCGTTGGTGCAAGCGACGGTTGCTGCCTTTCACGCGGAGCCGCTTGCCTTGGTCGGCAAGGTCGGTCGCCGCGAGGAAGTCGTGGCCGCCTGCTCTTCAGCCACGAGCCTTGGCATCACCGTCGGTATGGCCGCAACACACGCGCGCGCGCTGGTGTCGGATCTTGATTTCCGGCCTTTCGAGCCGGACGCCGACGCCGCTCTGCTCGACACGCTGGCGCTGCGTGCCGTGCGTCGCTGGACACCGATCGCAGCCGTCACGCCAAGTGATGGGCTGTGGCTCGATCTCACAGGGTGTGCCCACCTGCATGGTGGCGAAGAGCGTTTCTGCCGTCGACTGCGCGCGTTTTGCGCGCGCGCGGGCTTTACGGCCCGCGTCGCCGTCGCAGACACCCCCGGTGCTGCACACGCCCTTGCCCGTTTCGGTCGCGCGGACGTCACGATCGTACCGCCGGGCCGCATCGTCGAAGCGTTGGAGCCGCTGCCGATCGCCTCGCTTCGCTTGTCCGACACGGCGCTGAACGCCGGACGGAAATTCGGTTTCGAGACGGTTGCCGACCTCCTGCCCGTCGCTCGAGGCCCGTTGGCCCGGCGCCTTGGACTGCCGACGATCAAACGGCTCGATCAGGCGCTGGGTGGCGTCGCAGAGCCGATCACGCCGCGCGAGGATGCCGAGGCGCCGGTCGCCGAACGGCGTCTGCTGGAGCCCATCTGCACAGCAGAAGCGATCGAGCGCGTCATGGGAGACTTGCTCGGCGATCTCGCCGAGCTGCTGCAGGCGCGCGGGCTTGGCGCGCGCGCGTTGCGGTTGACCGGGCTGCGCGTCGATGGCGGCGAGCAGGTCGTGGCGGTCGGGACGTCGCGACCGACACGTGAGGTGTCGCACCTCCATCGGCTGCTGAAGCTTCGCATCGAGCGGATCGAACCCGGCCTCGGACTTGAGCACTTCACGTTGGTTGCACCGCACACCGAGCCGCTCGACGCCGTCGATCTCGGCGCGGTGCTCGCGGGCGAAACTCTGGTGCGCGACCCGGCGCGGTTGGTGGACGTCGTTGCCGGCAGGATCGGCCCACGCGCGGTCTTCCGTCTGGCACCGGTCGAGAGCCATGTGCCCGAGCGCGCGGTAACGCGCTCCGACCCTGTCGAGGCGCCGGGCAGCTGGCCAGCCTGGATCCGGCCGATCCGTCTGTTTGCGCGCCCCGAACCGCTGTCGCGTGTGATCGCGCTGATGCCCGACCAACCGCCGCGGCGCTTCGAGTGGCGGGGTACAACCTACATGATCGTCGCTGGTGACGGCCCCGAGCGCATTCACGGCGAGTGGTGGCGCCGCGACGCGGAGACCTGGGCCGTGCGCGACTATTACCGCGTCGAGGATGAGAAGGGCGGACGCTACTGGGTGTTCCGGCGTGGCGACGGCTTTCAGAGCGAAACCGGCGATCTCAGCTGGTGGATGCACGGCGTGTTCGCATGACCGACTATGTCGAGCTGCAGGTCCTCACGCACTTCTCGCTCCTGCGCGGCGCGTCGAGCCCGGACGAGCTGTTCGCCGCTGCAAATCTGCTCGGCCTGGAAGCCTTGGGTATTTCGGACATCGGCTCCGTCGCAGGCGTGGTGCGGGGTTGGGAAGCGCAGAAGGCGACTGGCGTGCGGATGATCGCCGGTGCCCGCGTCGATCTGGCCTGCGGCCGCCGGCTGTTGCTCTACCCGACCGATCGACCGGCCTGGTCCCGGCTGACCCGGCTGCTGACGGTCGGCAAGAAGCGAGCGGGGAAGGGGAAGTGCGAGCTGCACTGGCACGATCTCGAGCCCTGGTCCGAAGGGATGGTCGCCATCCTGCTCGCCGAGGAAGCGAGCGACCATAACGCGGTTGCGCTCGCCGGGTTGAAGGCCGTGTATGGCAAACGCGGCTATATGGCGCTGTACCAGCGCCGTCGGCCAAATGACGCGGTCCGCATCGACGCGCTCGCGCGCCAAGCCGCTGCGGCCGGCGTGCGCACGGTGGTCACTGGCGATATCCTCTATCATGCGCCCGAGGCGCGGTTGCTGCAGGACGTGGTCACTGCAGTCCGAGAGAAATGCACCGTCGACGAGCTCGGCTACCGCCGTGAGGTGAACGCTGACCGCGCGCTCAAGTCTCCCGCCGAGATGGTCCGGCGGTTCAAGGCGTATCCGGACGCGCTGCGTGCCAGCGTCGACATCGCGCGCGCGTGCACCTTCGATCTGGGCGAACTCGCGTATCAGTATCCGCACGAGCGGCTTTTGGAGGGCCTCAGCGCACAGGAAGCGCTCGAGCGCTTGGCACTGGAGGCTGTCGACCGGATGTTCGATGGCGCCGTCCCGCAAGCGTACACCGATCAGATCACGCACGAGCTGAAGCTTATCGCCGAACTCGCTTACGCGCCCTATTTCCTGACGGTCTATGCGATCGTGCGAGAAGCGAGGCGCCGCGGCATCTTGTGCCAGGGGCGCGGCTCAGCCGCCAACTCCTGCGTGTGTTTCGTGCTGGCGATCACCTCGATCGATCCAATCAAGCACGAACTCCTGTTCGAGCGGTTCGTTTCAGGCGAGCGCCGTGAGCCGCCCGATATCGACGTCGATTTCGAGCATGAGCGCCGCGAAGAGATCATCCAGTGGATCTACGAGACCTACGGCCGCAACCACGCCGCGCTGACCGCCGTGGTTCAGCGCTACCGCGCGCGCGGCGCTGTCCGCGACGTCGGCAAGGCGCTGGGCCTGCCCGAAGACCTGACATCATCGCTCGCGGGGCTCGTCTGGGGCTGGTCGGCCGAAGGGGTCGGTGAGAAGCAGGTCAACGAGCTGAATCTCGACATGGGCGATCGCCGGCTGCGCCTGACGCTCGAGCTTGCCCGCAAGCTGATCGGCGTGC
This sequence comes from Sphingomonas sp. GC_Shp_3, assembly GCF_026540945.1. Classification (NCBI taxonomy): domain Bacteria; kingdom Pseudomonadati; phylum Pseudomonadota; class Alphaproteobacteria; order Sphingomonadales; family Sphingomonadaceae; genus Sphingomonas; species Sphingomonas sp. GC_Shp_3. The sequence continues at coordinate 33,346 of NZ_JALNUT010000010.1, read as the reverse complement.
CCCGCCACATGAGCCAGCACCCTGGCGGGTTCGTGCTCACGCTCGACCGGCTCGACGACCTCGTGCCGATCGAGCCAGCCGCAATGGTCGACCGGCAGATCATCGAGTGGGACAAGGACGATATCGACTCCCTGAAGTTCATGAAGGTCGACGTGCTGGGCCTTGGCATGCTTGGCTGCATGAACCGCGCCTTCAACATGCTGGAGGAGACGAAGGGCGTTCGGGTCGGTCTTGCCGATCTGCAGGACGACGATCCGGACGTCTACGCGATGATCCAGAAGGCCGACACGCTCGGCACCTTCCAGATCGAGAGCCGCGCGCAGATGTCGATGCTGCCGCGCATGAAGCCTCGACGCTTCTACGATCTCGTCATTCAGGTCGCGATCGTGCGGCCGGGCCCGATCCAGGGCGACATGGTCCATCCCTATCTCCGCCGGCGCGAAGGGCTGGAAAGGCCCGAATACCCCCGGCCGGAGCTGCGCGCGGTGCTGGAGAAGACACTCGGCGTGCCGCTGTTCCAGGAGCAGGCGATGAAGGTCGCGATCGTCGGCGCCGGCTTCACGCCGGCCGAAGCGGACCAGCTGCGCCGCGCCATGGCTACGTTCAAGGTAACGGGCGGCGTCTCGCATTTCTCGGAAAAGCTCGTCGAAGGCATGGTCGCCCGAGGCTACCCGCGCGACTTTGCCGAGCGCACCTTCCGCCAGCTCGAAGGTTTCGGCTCCTACGGCTTCCCCGAGAGCCACGCCGCCAGCTTCGCCAAGATCTCCTACGCATCGAGCTGGATGAAGCATCACCATCCCGACGTTTTCTGTGCTTCGCTCATGAACGCGCAGCCGATGGGGTTCTACGCCCCCGCACAGATCGTACGCGACGCTCAGGCGCACGATGTCCAGGTCCGGCCCCCGTGCATCAACGCGAGCCGCTGGGACTGCACGTTGGAGCCGACAGGCGGCCGCTACCTTGCGGTGCGGCTCGGCCTGCGCCAAGTGCGCGGGCTTTCGAACGCCGATGGGGCTGCGATCGTAGGAGCGCGCAGCACGACATTGTTCGATTCCGTCGAGGACGTGTGGCGTCGATCGGGCGTCCAATGCGCGGCGATCGAGAAGCTGGCGGATGCCGATGCGTTTCACGCCTTCGGCGCCGACCGGCGGCAGGGCCTGTGGAAGGTGAGGGGCCTCGGCGAGGCGCCGCTGCCGCTGTTTGCGGCCGCGGACCGCGCGGCCGAGACGATCAGCGCCGAAGGGATCGAGCCTGTCGTTGCGCTGCGCCCGCTGACCGATGGCCGTAAGGTGATCGAGGATTACCGGGCGCTGCAGCTGTCGCTGCGCGCGCATCCGCTAACCTTTGTTCGCGATGATCTGACACGGCGTGGCGTAACCAGGTGCGCGGATCTCGCCACCATACGCGATGGTCGGCATGTCGAGGTCGCTGGCATCATCCTGGTTCGTCAGAAGCCCGGTTCGGCCAAGGGCGTCCTTTTCATCACGATCGAAGACGAGACAGGCATTGCCAACGGCATCCTCTGGCCTGACCGGTTCGAGCGCCAGAGGCGCACCGTCATGTCGGCGTCGATGATCGGCATGAAGGGCAGGGTGCAGAAGGAAGGCGAGGTGATACATGTCATTTGCGACCGGATCATCGACCATGGCGACCTGCTGCACCGTGTCGGCGAGCTGTCGTTCCCGCATCGCACCGGCCGCGGCGACGGCGCCAAACATCCTGGTTCACCCGACCGAGGTGACGCGGGATGGAAGCCCGAACCGCGTAACTCCTATTGGCCGCCTCATGCCGAGGGCATGGATCCCGAAGACGCGATACGTTTCAAATCACACGATTTTCATTGAGCGATGGCAAAGATCGGTCGCCACCAGCGCGTCGTGATCGCGCTTTCGGTCCATATCCTACGGAGTGGCGTCACCCGCTGCTCGGACGCGCGCGTGGACGGCGTGGAGGTTCGTTTGGCGCTTCGCTGCCTTCTCCCGCACTGCCCAGAGCGTTGGCCGCTCGAGCTTTATTGGGATGCTGCGCGCCAGGAAAACGAGATTGGGCGGGCGCAGGGCGTGACAGCCGCCTTCAATGGCATCGTTCGGCAGCTACGCCGCGCAGGTCGGTATGAGGAAACATTGGATCAGTAACAGCGGGAGGGTGTTGCGACTTGAGCTGTGGAACTCTTGGTGTCGTGTTTAAAAAAACCATAGCATCGGCTATTCGAATAAAGACGTATATAACGCACCCTATCGCCGACATGGGCGCGTATATGAGACCTTAAATGCGATCGACCGTCCCTGATACCCTTCCGCCGCGCGTGAGGCGCAGCCTGGCGAAGCTCGGCGCCGATATCGCACTGGCGCGAAAGAAGCGCACACTCACTGTGGTCATGATGGCCGAACGGATCGGGGTCGCTAAGAGTACGTATCTCAAATTAGAGAAAGGTGATCCGACCGTCGCGCTGGGCACGTACGCTATGACCTTCTTCGTTCTCGGATTAGGCGAAAGCCTCGGGGAGTTCCTCGATGCGAAGAAGGACGAGCAGGGTCTGTTGCTCGACGTGGAACGGATGCCCCAACGGGTCCGCCGACCCAAGCCGCCTGTTTCGCTGTGATCCGAACGATCGGCATCGGCAGGCCTAATCATTGTCCAGCTGAACCGATGGGTTACAGAAGAGGAAGGGGTAGCAGGTTGCAGCCCTTCACATCAATTTTAAGGGCCGCATGACACCCTACGAATTTCTCAAAAAGTGGCGAAACGTCGAGCTGAAGGAGCGCTCGGCATCGCAAAGCCATTTCAACGATCTTTGTGCGCTTCTCGGCGTGCTCGATCCAGTGTCTGCGGATCCCGCCGGGACTTGGTTCACGTTCGAGAAGGGGGCGAACAAGACGAGTGGCGGCAATGGCTGGGCAGACGTGTGGCGGCGCGAGTGTTTCGGATGGGAGTATAAGGGCAGACACGCCAATCTCGACAAGGCCAACGCTCAGCTGCTGCAATATTCAGTCGCACTTGAAAATCCGCCGCTGCTAATCGTTTCTGACATGAGTCGGATAGTTATCCGGACCAACTGGACCAACAGCGTCCAGGAGACCCACGAGTTCGCACTAGAGGATCTGACCGATGGTGCCGTCCGCGATCGGTTGAAAGCGGCGTTCGTCGACCCCGAGCAATTCAAGCCGCAAAAGTCTCGCCAGGAGCTCACCGAGGAGACGGCTCGCGATTTTGCTAGGATCGCGCAGCGCCTTCGCGACCGGGGGCATGATGCGCAGAAGGTTGCGCATTTCGTCAACCAGCTCGTGTTCTGCATGTTCGCTGAGGATGTGGGGCTCTTGCCCGACCATTTATTCACGAAGATGCTCGAGGTGAGCCGCGGCGATCCGACCAAGTTCACTGCCAACGCATCGATGCTGTTCGGAGCCATGGCGCAACGCGGCGGCACCGTGGGCTTCACCGCGATCGAATGGTTCAATGGCGGACTATTTGTCGACGATAGCGCATTGCCGGTGGACAGCGACGACATCGAGCAGTTGTTGAGCGCTGCGCGCCGCGACTGGTCCCAAATCGATCCTTCAATTCTGGGTACGCTTTTCGAGCGCGGACTCGACCCTGCGAAGCGCAGTCAGCTCGGCGCGCACTATACAGACCGCGACAAGATCATGATGATCGTCGGCCCCGTGATCATCCAACCACTTGAAGCGGAATGGGCCCGCACGCTGGCCCGCTTAACGGCTCTTGTAGAAAGCGCCCCGCGGCAGACGAAGGAGAAGCTGCTTCGAGGCGCCGATTTGGGAAAGCGTACGCGCGCGCTGACCGATGCCGCGGCGATCCACAACGATTTCATCGAGCGCCTTGCAGGCTTTCGCGTACTGGATCCGGCCTGCGGATCGGGCAACTTTTTGTACGTCGCGCTCAGGTCGCTCAAAGACATCGAACATCGCGCCAATCTCGACGCCGAGGCACTAGGTCTGCCGCGTGGCTTCCCACGCGTCGGTCCGGAATGCGTGCTGGGAATCGAGCTGAACCCCTACGCAGCCGAACTGGCCCGAGTTTCGGTTTGGATCGGCGAAATTCAGTGGATGCGCCGCAACGGGTTCGACGCGGCTAGAAGCCCGATTCTACGGCCGCTGGACACGATCGAGTGCCGGGATGCAGTTCTGAACGCCGAGGGTTTGCCAGCCGAATGGCCGGCGGCAGATGCAGTGGTTGGAAACCCGCCATTCCTTGGAAACAAGAAGATGATCGGCGAGCTGGGCGAGGAGTATACGCGAGCGCTACGCAAGGCTTGGCCTAATGTGCCGGGTGGCGTCGATCTAGTCTGCTACTGGTTCGCCAAGGCCTGGGCGATGATAGAGGGCGGACAGGTTTCGCGTGTCGGGCTGGTATCGACAAACAGCATTCGCAGCGGCAAAAACCGCGAGGTACTCATTCCTATCGTTGTGCACGGCCGAATCTTTGAGGCTTGGAGCGACGAGCAATGGACGGTCGACGGTGCCGCCGTTCGGGTGTCGCTAGTGAGCTTCGGTCACAAATCTGACGGCCCATCGTTACTCGATGGCTCCTCCGTCGAAAGCATCTTCGCCGACCTGTCCGCCGAACGGGGCGGCGTCGACCTCACATCTGCCAGCAGGCTGCAAGAAAATCGCAGCGTTGCCTTCCAGGGCCCGGTCAAGGTGGGTGCATTCGACGTCGAAGGCGATCTTGCCCGCCGATGGCTCCTATTACCAATGAATCCCAATGGCCGGCACAATCGTGACGTCGTACGTCCGCTTCTCAACGGACAGGACATTACGCAGAGGCCATCTGATCGCTGGATCATCGACTTTGGCACCACATCCGAAGCCGACTCGGCGATGTACGAAATGCCGTTTGAGCATGTCCATGAGGTAGTGAAGCCCTTTCGGGAGACCAATCGCAGAGACCGGCGACGTCTGTTCTGGTGGCAGCACGGCGAGACCGTGCCGGGGATCAAGAAAGCAGTGGCGGGGCTGAGCCGCGCGATCTTTACACCGCGTGTTGCCAAACATCGGCTATTTGTGTGGGCGCCTCCGAGCGTCGTCCCCGACAGTCGTGTCGTCATTGTATGCCGCGACGACGACACTGCGTTCGGCGTGCTCCACTCGAAATTCCATGAGCTTTGGTCGCTCGCCCTGGGGGGGTGGCATGGTGTGGGAAATGATCCGCAATACACGCCATCACTTGGATTTGAGACCTTCCCATTCCCAGAAGGCCTAACCCCGAACATCCCGGCAGCGGCCTATGCCGACGATCCTCACGCGCAGGCGATCGGCGCGGCTGCCGCGCGGCTGAACGAGCTGCGCGCAAACTGGCTGAACCCCGCTGACCTGATCGAGCGCGTGGCCGAGGTGGTAAGCGGGTTCCCCGATCGGATCCTTCTCAGGGATGAGGTTGCCGTAAAGGAACTAAAAAAACGCACGCTGACCAACCTGTACAACATACGCCCGCAGTGGCTGGTGAACGCCCACGCTGCGCTGGACGCGGCTGTGGCCGATGCCTACGGGTGGGGGGACGCGTGGCGCGAGGGCGCTCTAAGCGATGACGAGATACTTGCGCGCTTGTTTGCTCTCAATCGCGCGCGCGCATTCGAAGCTACAAAAGCATAATGAAATTTATTCACACCGCGGACTGGCAACTCGGCAAGCCATATGGGCGCTTCGAGCCGGAGGTGCGCGCAGCCCTCACCGAAGCGCGCTTCGATGCGATCGACGCGATCGGTAGCGCAGCGACCTCCCATGGTGTTGACCATGTCCTTGTCGCAGGCGACGTCTTCGACACCGAAGGCCCCGAGGATCGCACGATCGTGCAGGCGATATCGAGGATGGAGCGCCATCCATGCCGATGGTGGCTGCTTCCCGGAAACCATGACTTCGCTCGAAATGGCGGGCTATGGGATCGTGTGCGCCAGCGCGTGGGCGCCACCATCACCGTCCTCTCCGGACCGCAGCCCCGGGAGATCGAGCCAGGCGTCTGGCTATTGCCCGCGCCGCTCGCGCATCGGCACAATCTCGATGATCCAACTGACCTGTTCGACGGCATGGCGACGCCCGGGGCACGGCTGCGGCTCGGCGTGGCTCACGGCTCAGTCCGTGATTTTGGGACGCAGGGCGAGACCAAGAATCAGATCGCTCCCGACCGTGCTCATCGATCCAACCTCGATTATCTCGCGCTCGGCGACTGGCATGGCATGCTGAAGGTCGATGCGCGCACCTGGTATTCCGGCACGCCTGAGACCGATCGCTTCCAGCGCGACGAGCCGGGTCAAATCCTGCTGGTGGATATCGACGAGGGCCGTGAGCCGACCGTCACGCCGATCCGCACCGGCCGTTTTCAGTGGATCAGGCGCAGCTGGGCCGTGAACGATCAGGCTGCGTTCGACGCCGAATGTGACCAGCTGTTGGGGTCAATCGACCCGCCGGCGACGCTGCTCGAACTATCGCTCGCCGGAATCACCACTCTCACAGATCGCGTGGCGATGCTCGGAAGGCTTGAAAATGATGTCGGCCACCGCGTCCGCTATCTCGATGTTCGCGCCAGCGACCTTGTCGGTCGCCCTAGCGAAGATGATCTCGCGCAACTTGTGGGCGAAGGCATGCTCGGCGTAGCGGCCGCAAAACTCTCCGCCCGGATCGAAGCCGGTGGACTAGAGGCATCGATCGCCAAACGCGCGCTCGAGCGCCTGTTCGTCGAGTATAGCCGGGAGGAGAAGGCATGAGCCTGCGGCTTCGCCGGATTGCCGTCGACGGCTTCCGCAAGTTTCGCGAGCCGATGGCGATCGAGGGGCTCACCGACGGTCTCAACATCATCATCGAACCCAACGAAACCGGCAAGTCGACATTGCTCGAGGCGCTTCGGGCGGCCTTTTTCGTGCGCCATGGGACAAAGAACCAGCTCGCCCAATCCTTCGCGCCCTATGGCGAGGCAGTCGGGCCGGAGATTCAGGTGTCGTTCGAGGCCGATGGTGCGCCGTGGACTGTCACCAAGCGGTTCCTGCGCGGCGCCACGATCGAGGTCACGGGACCACAGGGAAAGGCCCAAGGCGAAGAAGCCGAAGCCCGGCTCCATGCGCTTTTCGGGTCCGTCCGAGATACCAGTCAAAAAGGCGATGCCGAGACCTATGGCGCCTTGGGTCTGCTCTGGGTGGCGCAAACGGACGCTCTTGCGGTCACCGCACCCGGGCAAATCGTGCGCGATACGGTCAGGTCCACCTTGGAAGCCGAAGTTGGCTCGATCATGGGCGGCCCCGCGTACAAGCGAGTCCGCACCCGGGTCGACGAGCAGTTTGCCCGATACTGGTCGCCGACGGGTCAGAAGCGCGAGCGTCAAAATGAGGTGCGGGAGCGGGTCGAAAGCGCCGAGACCGCCGCGCGAGATGCCGCTGACAGGCTCGCGGGGTTGGAGAAGACGTTCGCTGAACTCGAAGCCGCGCGTGCCAGGCTGAAGGTCGTTCAGCGCGAGATCGCCGACGACACCGATGTCCAGACGCGGAAGGATCTGGTTGCGTCGTTGGAGGTTGCGCGCGCCGCCGCGCAGATCCTGGCGACCCGTCGTGCGGAGCATGAAGCTGTCAGCGCGAAGGGGAAGGGGCTCGAAGACCTTTCGGAGCGCCATCGCGCGGCGACGGAAGCTTGTGACAAAGCGAGACTCGCGCTGGAGAAGGCGCGTGCCAGTCGAACGGACCTCGGCGAGGGTCTGGCTACAGCCAAGCAGCGCCTCGTTGATGCGCGTGCGGCCCTCGAAAATGCCCGGACGGCGCGTCAGGATGCGCGCGCCGCTCTCGGCGCGGGCGAGGATCGCGTGCGCGCGGCACGTCGTAAGACCGGGGTTACGGCAGCGCGCAAACGCCATGCTGAGCTGGTCGAGCTTGAACGGCTTCAGGGCGAGGCCAAGACCCTCGCGGCGACATTGATCCCGGCAAAGACGATCGAACTGCTCGAGACGAATGAGCGAGCGATTGCCGAGTCTCGTGCATCGCAGAGCGCGGGCGCGACGCGCATCGCGCTGACCGGCGACACTGCTGGCATTCTGATTGACGGCGAACCCGCGGGTCCCGGTGAGCGGACTCTGACCAGCAGGGCCCAAATTCGGCTTGGTGGCGCTGAGCTGATCATCACACCGCCCGCTGGCGCGACGAGCACTGATGAGGCTTTGTCGTCGGCTTTGAAGAAGCAGCAGTCTGCGCTGGCGGATCTCGATGTTGCTGACCTCGCGGCTGCGCGCGCACGCAACGACGCTGCGCGGGATGCTGCGAGCGAACTGCGCACCATAGCGGCGCGGATCGAAGCGACGACGCCAGCCGATGAAAATATCGGGCTCGCTGCTGGCGCCAGTGCGCTCAAGCTCTTCATCGTCGAGCTCGCGGATGAAGCCGCGGCGGGTGAAGGCGAACTTCCCGATATCGCAGCCCTCACGAATGCTCTGGAGGCGGCCGACACCGTGCTTGCACGGGCCGAAGGCGCGCAGGATAGCGCGCTCGCCGCTCTCCGGCGTGCCGAGGAGGAGGATGCACCGCTTGCCGCCGCTGAGGCGGGTGCCGCGAGCGATCTCGTAAACGCTACGGGTCAGATCGCTGCGATCGAGAGCCGACCGGAATTCCTGAGCCTGCCAGAGGATCTCGCTCGTGCTCGCGAGCAAACCGCCGAAGCGGCAGTGAAGCTGGAAGATGCGATCCGCGACGCAACAGCGCACGACGCCGCGACGATTGCGCGGAAGATCGAGACGGTCGATGCGCGGAGCAGGGCGGCGGGGGAAGCGCGGACAAAGCTTGAGATGGAAATTGCTCGGTTGGAAGGGACGATCGAGAGCGAAGGCGGGAAGGGTCTAGCCGACCGCGAGGCAAGCGCCCGAGAGGAAGCTGAAGCTGCGCGCGCGGCCGTGCAACGCGTCACCGAAGAGGCCGAAACCCTGAAGCTTCTGCGCGAAACGCTAGACGAGGCACGTGACGAGACGTCGGCCAAGTTCGTCGGCCCCGTTGCCAAGCGGGCAAAGCGGCACATTGAGCGCCTGCTCCCTGGCTGTGATCTATCCTTTTCTGAGGATCTGATGCTCGATGCGGTGGTGCGGGGCGGGATCAGCGAAGGGTGCGGGGATCTGTCGCGCGGTACCCAAGAGCAGCTGGCGGTACTGACCCGGATTGCGTTTGCCGACATGCTCCTGGAGCAGGGACGGCCGGTGTCGCTCATCCTCGATGATCCGCTGGTATATGCTGACGATGCTCGGCTCGATTTGATGGTCGAAATTTTAAGCGAGGCGGCCGAACGGATGCAGGTGATCTTGCTGACCTGCCGTGAACGCGCATTCCGACATGTGAACGCCAATCGCTTGACGTTAACCCCCCCCGGGCCGGCGGTCGAGCACGAAGTTGCGGCTTTTGGAGCAGTGAAATGACAACGCACGATCCTCGCAAACTCCTGGAATCGCTCCGCAACCATCTCACTCAGCCAGAGGCTAATGTCTCCTTTCTGTTGGGCGCGGGGACGTCCTGCGCTGTTCGGGTTGCGGTTCCGCCCGATCCTGCCGCCGCCGACGACGAGCCTCCCAAAACCCGATCACTGATCCCGAACGTGGCAGAGCTCACAGCGATTTGCGCGAGAGAAATCAAGAAACTTGATCCAGTGAACGAGGGCACCCGGTTCGCCGCTGCTTATGATGCGATTGAGAAGGAGCTCGGTACCGGAAAGCGGCCTGTCAATATTGAGGACATCTTGTCGTGCGTCCGTCGCAAGGTCCATGCGATCGGAGTCGGAGATACGCTCTCTGGCTTGGTCTCTGCCGATCTTCTTGTGGTAGAAAAGACTATTCAGGCAACGATCGCCGCGCAGGTGAACCCCGACCGGTCGAGTTTTCCAGAACAGCTTCCGCATGAACAATTTGTGCGATGGATCGCGCGTATGCCGAGAGTCCATCCGGTCGAGATCTTCACGACGAACTATGACGTCCTCGTCGAGACGGCTCTCGAAGCCGAACGCGTCCCGGCGTTTGATGGATTCGTGGGATGCAATCGGCCATTTTTCTCCCACGACAGTTTGACCAGACCTGAAAATGCACCCGGCACAGCATGGACCCGGCTCTGGAAAATTCATGGTTCTATCAATTGGCGGTTGGATACAGTGGGCGGGAGGTCGCGGGTTATCCGCACGGAGCCGCACAATGAAGGTGAAATGATCCTTCCCTCGCATCATAAATATGATGAATCGCGGAAGCAGCCTTATTCAGCCCTGCTCGATCGTCTCACCCGTGTGCTTGACCGAGACGATGCAATTCTTTTCGTCTGCGGGTATAGCTTTTCGGACGACCATATCAATGCGATCATCTTTGATGCGTTGGAAGCGAAGCGGCGACCTCATGTTGTGGCGCTTCAATTTGCCGATCCGGATTCGTCTTCGGTCTTGGCGGAACGCGCGCAACGATATCTGAACCTGATGGTGCTCGGTCCGCGCGCCGGCTTCATTGGCGGGCGGCACGGTGAATGGAAGCTTGAGGAAGTACATAGCGCCAACCACCTAGCACAGGCGTTTGCCCTCGATCCGCCTGAGCCCGAGAAAGAACTGAGCGGCGCCGGAACTCTGAAACTCGGAGATTTCGCATGTTTCGCCGAGTTTCTCGGCAAGCTCACGGGACCGGCTTGAAATGGCAAGTTCGGATCCGACCTACATCGGGCAAGTCGCGTCGGTTGCCGGCGGTATCGTCCGGGTGAGGCTGAGGCGCGATTTGCCTACCACACTCGTCTTGGTCGAGGGTGAGTCCTACCGCGTCGGCCAAATCGGGGGCTTTTTCCGAATTCCTGTTGGCTACACTCAGCTATACTCAGTCTGCTCCCAAGTCGGCGCTGACGCAGTCCCCCCGGGTATCGGCGGAGACGCAATGCAGCTCGAGCGAGATGACGCAAAAGACGAAGGCCTGGCGGGCTATCGGTGGATGACCGTCGTGCTTTTCGGTGAATCGACTGGCGGAGTTTTCGAGCGTGGCGTTGGCCAGTATCCCACTGTCGGGGACGAAGTGCATTTCGTCACTAACGTCGATCTCGGAATTATCTATAGTCGCTCGCCAAATAGCGGTGGACTTGTAGTGGGGAACATCGCGGCGGCCAGTGGGATCCCTGCAACCCTCGATCTTGACCGATTGGTAAGCCGCCATTGTGCAGTGGTCGGCTCGACGGGAGCCGGGAAGTCTAATCTGGTGTCCGTGATGCTGGAGGTGCTCGCGTCCCCAGGCTATCCGTCCGCTCGTACCTTAGTTATCGATCCTCACGGCGAATATGGAGGGGATGCCACGGACCGTACCATCTTTCGCATTTCGCCTGGGCAAGGAGAGCAAGCGCTCGTCGTTCCCTATTGGGCCCTTCCTTTTAACGAGCTGCTCTCAATCACTTTTGGCGGAATGTCGTCTGGCAACGAAGCGATCGTCCGGGATCGCGTCCAAGAACTCAAGCGCGCCGCCGCGGCGTTTCTCGAAAGCCCACCGCCGCCGAACTCAATTACCGCGGACAGTCCCGTTCCCTTCAGCGTCCATCAATTGTGGTTTGAACTCGATGACTTCGAGAGGTCGACTTTTCGGACTGAGGCTGGCCAGCGCGTTAAGACGCAGGTCGAGACGGCCGGTGATCCGACCCAACTAATCTCAAACATCTACCCAATCCATGGGCCGGGCGGCAAGGAGCCGATGAAAAACCCCTCGCCTCGCGGCATTGGCAAGCAATTGGAATTTGCGCGGAGCCGTATCACAGACGCGCGTTATGCGTTCTTATTCCACCCGGCAGGTGGATACGCCCCGGATCTCGAGGGCAGGGTTACGACTGACATCGATACCCTGGTCGCCTCCTGGGTCGGCCATCCGAAGCCGCTTACCATCGTTGACGTGTCCGAGCTGCCGTCGGAAATCGCAGGCGATGTTATCGGATTACTTGTCCGTATCGTCTATGACACGTTGTTGTGGGCCGGATCACTTGCGGTCTCGGGTAAGGCGCAGCCGCTTTTGATCGTGGTCGATGAGGCCCATCGTTTTCTTCCGGAGGGCGAGGATTCCAGTTGCCATCGCATTCTGAAACGGATCGCCAAGGAAGGTCGGAAGTATGGCGTCGGCCTGATGGTGATCACCCAGCGGCCGAGCGAGATCGACGCAACTGTACTCAGCCAATGTGGAACGATGATTGCCCTTCGAACGACGAATCCAGGCGACCGGGGCCGGGTGGCAGCAGCGTTCCCGGATGATCTCGGCGGTCTCGTCGATCTCCTACCGTCTTTGCGAACCGGCGAAGGCCTGTTCGTCGGGGAGGCCATGTTCGTCCCGTCACGGGTTCGAGTGCGGATAACGCGAACGCCCAATGGCGGGGCAGACCCAAAGGTCAGCGGCCGCTGGAGTGTTGAACCGCGCCCGGATGTAGACCTATATGCCGATGCGCTGAGTTGTTGGCGCCGGCAGGTGAGAGGATAAGTCGTGGTGGAAATGAACTATGTTGACTCGAAAAGCGTCGATCAGATCGGCTATGACGAAGAGACTTCGGAATGCCATGTGATCTTTAAGAAAAGCGGTCACTACGTTTATTCCGAGGTTATTCCGGATGTCTGGGAGCAGTTCCAGAACGCAGATTCCAAGGGCATTTTCGTCAATGAGGAATTCAAGAAGAAAGCCTATCCCTGTCGTAAGCTCTAAATGCCCTCCGAGTGATCGGCAGGGTCATGACGGGGGGTAAGTGGCCGGTCGGTGGTCATCGTCCACACCGCCACGAGCGAGTATATCCCTGATCCAAGCCAGAATCTCCTGCCGCCGCAGAGGAACGAATAGCTTCTTTTGGTTCGGCTTATAAGAAGCCTTCGCCCGCATGCTCACGAAACCGCTCATGGTCGCGTACATATTCCGCAACCATCTCAAGCGATGAATGCCTGCTATGCTCTTTCATCTTGAACAAATTAGCGTTTTGGCGACCGGCTTCGGTAAGGAAGCCAGCGCGGAGAGAGTGACCTGAGAAGAGTTCGGCCGGGTAGCCCGCCGCGACAGCAGCAGCTTTCACCACCAGCGCCACGCCTTGGGCGCTCATCGGCTTATCGGTGAGCCGGCCTTGCGGCGTGAGCTTGCGGAACACCGGACCGCTCGCAATGCCCGCAGTCTTCAGCCAAGCCCGGTAGTGGCGGACCGGCTCTAGCCGACGCCCGTCGGGGATCGCGACCGTGTGGCCCTTGCCCTCCTGATCGGTTTTTGAGGCCGCGATCCGAACCAACAGCCCGCGGCTGTCCTCGTTCACTTGCCCGACTGTAATCGCCACCAGCTCGGAACGCCGAAACGCGCCCGCCATCCCGATAGCGAGCAGCGCGCGGTCGCGGAAGCTGCGCAGATCCTCGCCGACGATCGCGCGCACCATGTCGCGGAGCACGTCGCCATCGGCTGGGCGCTTCTTCCCGGGCAGATCACCTCGCTTATCCTTGCGGATGCCGCGCATCGCGCGTTCGAGGCGTGACGCGTCGGGTTGAGAGGTGGGGGGCTCAACGTCAGCCGCGCGGTGCGCGAAGACGATCGCGGCAAGGCGTCGGCCGATCGTCGCGCGGCCGAGCGGCACAGGCGCTTTCCGCGGCAGTACCTTGCCGCGCTTCGTGCGGCGGAGCTCTTGCGGACTGAACCCGCTCTCGGCGAGCAGCGTCAGGAACGCGGCGACCGTCGCCGGCGTCGCTGGGAGCGGCCGATAACCGCTTTCCTGGCACCAGGCGCAGAACATTCGCCAATCCGATTTGTAGGCGCGCAACGTCGCGTCGGCCGAGGCTCGGCGAACATAGTCGTCAACCCGTTCGCGATCGTCGGGCGCGAGCTGCGGGAGATAGGGCTCGAGCGACTGAACCTGGTCGACCACGACCAGCGCGTCAGCCACGATACCAGCCAGATCCGAAGGATCGACGTGCGCCGCGTTATCGATGCCACCATCGTCGGCCATGCCGACCTCCCGCGTTACGTTCGTCCAAACCGCAACAGGCGCGTGCGCGGCCGTTCCGGAACCCTCGGAAATGATACGCGACCGCCCAGATTGAAGCCAGCATGTAATTAGCGGGAATCAGCGTTATCGCTAATTATGAAGCGTGGCATGTAACGTTCGGAGGGTAACCCGGAGAATGAGTTTTGCGACACGAAGCGCTGCAAACGCCCACGCGTTCCTTTTTCGATCTGCATCGGTCGGATAGGTTCAAGGACACCCTCAAACGTACGTAGGCGAGTCCACGATGGGAAGTGTCGATCTAACAGAGATGCGAAGGCAGCTCCGCTCGATGACGTTTGAACGCGGCACGCCGGATCAAATCGCACTTTGGCGTGAAGATCTGGCGGAAGCGCGCGCGAACCTCGTGATCGAGGGACTTGCACCGACGGCAGATGACGATGAAATGTTTGCAATGATGCTTGATGAGGGCGTTCCACCGAGTTTGATGCCGACCCTCATATTACAACTTTATCAGCAGTAGACGAAGCTGGGTTCGTTCGTTTCACCCCGCACGAATGTAGTCAGCATGAGCCAGAAGTCCCAAGGGTTCTGCAGTCGGCGACCGAATTTCGGCTTTGCAACTCCATCCTCCGTCCAACCTGCCTGCGATCGTCGGCAGATCGCTGATGTTGCGGTTAGTGGCCATTCGGCACCGTTTTGCCGGACACGTCCCAAGGTCCGAATGATCGCGCCGGTAAATAAGTCCGCCATGGAGCGCACTTGCTCAATGCGGGTCGATCACGATCGGTCGTCGAAAGCACGAACTCGCATCGTTTTGCCTGACATCTACAGAGGTGCGTCTCGCGTCGGGGCATTCCGATTCGTGCTTTCGACGACCGATGACCTGCACGGTGTTGGGAGGTCGCCCACCGAGCGTGGGGGAGACCCGGGGCCGCCCATACGACAGCCCCGGTCTGCTAGTACCCTTTCGGGAAACGGACACGCTCGATAAGCGGCCGCGGGTATGGCGTGTCTAGAGGCTGTAGGAAAAAGAGCAACTCTCTCGCGGTGCTCTTAAAATCGGGCTTCGATAGAGCAGGTGTGCTACGGGACACACCTTTCGTCAGCGCAAACGACGAAGTATATTCGAGCTATGGCAAAGGCACAGCCTACCTCGACGAACACCGCAGTTCGCGACCCAAAGACGGGTAATTTTCAGACTGTACGCGGGGTCGGTGCGATCAAAGGCCGCCTTACATTGGAAAAGGGTATCGATCTTACCAAACCGATCGCGTCGCAGGTGATGAAGGGCGGCAAAACCAGAAAGAATGCTACGCAGAATCTTTTGAGACGCCCTGGCAAGGAGGATAACGCACGTTCCCGGGCGGGCGACAGTACGAAAGGGTGTGCTGTTGGAACGGTCGAGTAATAGCCTAGGCCCGCCTATCGACCAGCGCTCATGGATCGCACGCGCCGTGCCAAAGGCTTCCAGACGCGCACAGCGGTCGAGCGGCTTTCAACTTTTAATTGAATCCTCATGCGCCCACGCATATATCGGACGCAACATGGCCGTCCCCCCTGTTGCCGCTGGCATCAAGGGGCGGCCTTCTTCATATCTGGGCTGTATGCTTCCGCCCTACACCAAACCTCATCTCAGTTTCGCAGACCAGCTCGCGCTTCTCATGCAGCGCGGCTTGGTTGTGACCGACCAAGCCAAGGCGGTTCTCCACCTTCAGCGGATCGGCTACGGACGTCTCACGCCCTATTGGCAACCCTTCCAGCAGCTCGTTCCCGATCCCAATGATGCGACGCTGACCGTCCGCACCTAGCAGTTCCAAGCGGGGGCCGAGTTCCGCCACGCTGTCGATCTCTACCTCTTCGACAAGCAGCTTCGCCTCCTCTTCCTCGACGCAATCGAACGGATCGAGGTCGCGCTGCGCGTGGATCTCGCGCATGCCATGGGCAAGCGTGATCCTTGCGCGCACCGTTCACCGGCCTTTCTCGACGCCCATCGTGCCAACCAAGGCATGCCTGGAGGGGGCACACGGCACCAGAATTGGCTTGCCAAGGCCGATGGCGCGATCGCCCGCTCGAAGGACGACTGGATCGAGGAGTTCTACGCCACCTACAGCCCGCCCGTGCCGATCTGGATGGCGGTCGAGGCATGGGACTTCGGCACCTTGTCCTGGTTGCTTGAGATGGCGCACCCCAACGATCGTGCTGCCATCGCCAAGCGCTACGGCCTTCTTCCCAACACGCTGGTGAGCTGGATCAAGACGCTCGCCTTCGTGCGCAACATCAGCGCGCATCATGCCCGTCTGTGGAACGCAGGCATCATCAATCAGCCGTTGGTGCCCAAGCCGTTCGAGGCACCGCAGCTCGTGCATATTGGTAGCGACTTTGAGCGGCGCACGCGTGTCTATGGTGCCGCGGCCGTGGCCAGCTACTTCGTCAGGCGGATCAATCCTGGGACATCCTGGCCGTCTCGCATGAAGGCGCACTGGCAAGCGTTCCCAGCAATGCCGTTCGCAAGTTCCATCCAAGGCGGGTTCTTGGCCGGCTG
This sequence comes from Sphingomonas sp. GC_Shp_3, assembly GCF_026540945.1. Taxonomy (NCBI): domain Bacteria; kingdom Pseudomonadati; phylum Pseudomonadota; class Alphaproteobacteria; order Sphingomonadales; family Sphingomonadaceae; genus Sphingomonas; species Sphingomonas sp. GC_Shp_3. Next base: position 16,880 of record NZ_JALNUT010000010.1, on the reverse strand, counting down.
TGACGCAGAAGCGATCTGGGCCTGATCTAAGGGCCCCGCGGGCGCGGCCCTGCCGGGCCACGGCTCCATCGGTGCTGGGCACCGGCCGAGCCACCGTGCCGGCATCTCGGCCCGTCCGGGTGACGATCCTCGCGTGAGGTGTGCCACGTGGCACACCTATGGCCCCGCGCCTATGCGCGGCACTTAGCCGATAGAGCGCCGGGCCTCTTCAGGAACTGGGCGCCAATGCCTCAATAATCCGGCAGTCGGCGACGGTGTTACGGCTACAGGAATCGATCAACGTATCGAGCTCGCCGGCGAGCGCTGTCAGGTCGGCAATCTTTCGCGTGATGGCGTCGCGGTGCTGATTGGCGATGACGTCCACCGCGATGCAGGATTGGTCGCGACGATCGGCGAGTCCCATCAACTCCCGCACCTGATCAATCGAGAAGCCGAGATCCCGCGCGCGCCGGATGAACGACAGGCGGCGAAGATGCGCGACCTCATACGTCCTGTAGTTCGCGGCCGATCGCGCTGGCGCCGGCAGCAAACCGATCTGCTCGTAGTAGCGGATCGTCTCGACCTTGGTGCCAGTTGCTCCAGCCAGTTTTCCGATCGTCAGTTTCTCGGACATCGCGCTTGACCCTCTAGCGACTAGAGGGTGCATATAGGCTGCCAGATCGATTCTATCGAGGTGGCGAAACATGGCCTGCACGAGCTGCGCGTCCGACAAGACGGGCACCAACGACCCGAGATGGCGGCGCGCGCTGTGGATCGCACTCGCGATCAACGGGGCCATGTTCGCGATCGAGATTGTCGCCGGCATCATGGGCGGTTCGAAGGCGCTCCAAGCCGACGCGCTCGACTTCTTTGGCGATACGGCGAATTACGCGATCAGTCTGGGCGTCGCAGGCATGGCCCTCGCCTGGCGCGCCCGCGCTGCGATGCTGAAAGGTGCAACGCTCGCGCTACTCGGTCTCTACGTCCTGATTGCGGCAGGATGGGCGGCCGTTCACGGAACCGTGCCGCATGCCGAGATGATGGGCATCGTTGGTGTCGTCGCTTTGATCGCGAACCTCGTTGTGGCGGTCATGCTCTACCGCTTCCGCAGCGGTGACGCGAATATGCGATCGGTCTGGATTTGCTCGCGCAACGACGCGATCGGCAACATCGCCGTCGTCCTTGCCGCAGGCGGCGTGTTCGGCCTGAACAGTGCATGGCCCGACCTCGTTGTGGCGGCGCTGATGGCAGCGCTGGGATTGGCTGGCGGCTTTCAGATCATGCGACAGGCCCGTGCGGAATTGCGGTCTTCCCCACGTTCTGGGCCTGTCGATTTCCGAGGATCATTACATGGCAGTCGGTAAGCTGCTACGGGCCGGGCCGATGCAACGCCTGTCCGCTTTCTTCCTCTGTCTGATGCTCGCGCTGTCGCTCGGGTTCGGATCGGTTGCGCACGCGGCCGAGGGGCCGGACGTGGAGGTATCTGCCTCTACGTCAATCGGCCATGCCAATGGCGATGGCGACCAGGTGCCGGCGGACAGCCAGAAGGGCTATCCCCATCATCATGGCGGATGCCATGGCCATGATATCGGCGTTCCGATGGCACCTGATCCGGTCGCATCCGCTACAGGAATGTGCGTGATGCCATCAGCTTGGAACAATGGTCCGATGGCGATGGCGCTTTCGGACCCGGCGCTGCGACCTCCCCAAGCCTAACCGACGTCTAAGCTCCGCCCGGGCACACCGGTGCGGATTCCAGCGTTCGTCAGGAGATACTTACCCATGCAGCGTTTAATCGCGGCCCTATTGGCCGTGGCGTCATGCGCGTCGATTGCGCAGGCGCAATCGTCCGAGCCGATATCGACCAGTCCAACCCTTACGCTCGAACAGGCGCTGGCGCTCGCCGGCGCGACCGCGCCCGCGCTGGACGCGGCGACGGCCGCGGTCCGGGCAGCAGAGGCGGGTCGCACCGTCGCGGGCTATCGCCCCAACCCCTCGATCGTCGCGGAAACCGAGAACGTCGCGGGCAGCGGACAATATCGCGGGGTGCGCAGCGCCGAGACGACGGCCGGTCTGGCGTTCCCGATCGAGCTTGGGGGCAAGCGGTCCGCGCGCATCGCAATGGCCGACGCGATCGGTAGCCGCGCCCGGATCGGCTCTGCCTTGGCCGAAGCCGATCTGCGCCTTGCCGTCACCCAACTCTATATTGAAGCGACGGCGGCCGACCGTCGCCTTGTCACGGCACGCGAGCAGGCGGGGATCGCCCGGGAAGCGCTGCGCGCAGCCGGTGTCCGCGTGCAGGCGGGGCGGGCATCGCCCCTCGAACAGCAGCGGGCCGACGTGCTGCGTATCAATGCCGAAACCGCCGTCGAGCGCGCGCAGCGTCTCGCAGAGGTCGCGCGCGACAATCTGACGCGCCGTATTGGCCAGCCCGTCATCGGCGCCCTGGACATGGCGTGGTACGATCGCGTCGAGGGCTTTGGTCCGGCGCAGCCGATTGCGACCGCCGGCACGCTTGCGCTTGCCGCTGCGCGCGCGGACGCGACCACAGCCGAAGCACAGGTGAGGCTCGCACGTTCGCAGCGCGTCCCCGACGTGACGCTCAGCGCCAGTGCGCGTCGTCTCGAGGCGACCAACGACGTCGCGGCAGTGTTCGGGGTGTCGATCCCCTTCCCCGTCTTCAACAACGGGAAGGCGGCCGTCGCCCAGGCTCGCGCCCAGAGCGATCAGGCACAGGCGCTTCGGCGTGTAGCCGAGCTGGATACGGCACAGGATATCGCACGCGCCCAAGTCGAGGTGGCGAATGCGGCTACGTCCGCCCGCAACGCGAGCGGACCTGCGCTCGCGTCGGCAACCGAGGCGGCGCGGATCGCCCGGATCGGCTACCGCGAAGGCAAGTTCGGCCAGCTCGACCTTCTCGATGCCGAGCGGACCCTGTCCGAAACGCGAACCGCCGCGATCGACGCGCTCGCCACCTATCACGATGCGAAGGCCCGCCTCCAACGGCTCGTTGCCGCCGCGCCCTCGTCCGAGGAAACCAATCAATGACCAAAATCATCATCCGGGCGCTTGCACCCGTGACCCTGGCCCTCATTCTTGCGGGCTGCGGTAGTGGGAGCAGCAGCGGCGAGGCCGGCGAAAAAGCCGGCGCTGAGAAGACCGAGAAGGCCGAAGGCGGCGAGACCAAGGAAGCGGCCAAGGATGTCGTCACCTTATCCGCACAGCAGATCGCGGATGCCGGTATCGAGGTAACGCGCCCGACCGTGGGCGGCGAAGCTGGCGCGATCGAGCTGTCCGCGACGATCGAAGGCGATCCGCAGGGCGTACAGGTCGTGTCGGCCTCGGTCGGAGGGCGCCTCGTCTCGCTCACCCGCAATCTTGGCCAATCCGTCAGCCGCGGCGATCCGCTCGCGATTATCGAGAGCCGGGAAGCAGCATCGCTCAAGGCCGAAGTCGAGGCAGCGCGCGCACGTGCCGCCCTCGCCGGGTCCAACCTGCGCCGCGAACAGCGCCTGTTCGCCGAGCGCGTCTCGCCCGAACAGGATCTCGTCGCCGCGCGGACCGCGGCGACCGAAGCCGGTATCGCGCTGCGCCTGGCGCAGCAGCAGCTATCGGCGACCGGCAGCGGGGGTGGCGCGCTTAACCGCATCGCGGTGCGCTCGCCGATCGGCGGTCAGGTCATCGCACGGTCCGCCACGCTCGGGCAGACGGTCGCGGCCGACGCCGAACTGTTTCGCGTCGCCAATCTCTCGAAAGTCACCGTCACCACGTCGCTGGTGCCGAATGATGCCGGCCGGGTGAAGCCTGGTGCGCGCGTCGAGGTCACGGCCCCCGGTCGGCGTCAGGAGGGTCGGGTGACGTTTGTCTCGCCCGTGCTGGACGAGACGACCCGGCTGGTGCCGGTGATCGCAACGCTCGACAACGCCGGCAGCATCTGGCGGGTCGGCGAGACGGTCAACGTGTCGATCCTCGTGCCCGCCACCGGAGACCGCACCGTTGCCGTGCCTTCGGCCGCAGTGCAGATGATCGAGGACAAATCGTTTGTTTTCGTCCGGACCCCGACAGGGTTCCGCGCGCTGCCCGTGACATTGGGCCGGACCAACGGTGGTCAGGTCGTGGTGACATCGGGCCTCACCGGCTCCGAGCGGATCGCGTCCACCAACAGCTTCACGCTCAAGGCTGAACTCGGCAAAAGTGCAGCCAAGGACGAGGACTGAGCCATGATCGGTCGCATCGTCACCCTGTCCGTCGAAAAGCGATGGCTGGTCCTGCTTTTCACCGTCGCCGCTGCACTGATCGGGATCGGCGCGCTGCGCCAGCTTCCGATCGATGCCGTGCCCGACATCACCAACAACCAGGTGCAGATTAATATCGTTGCCCCTGCCCTTTCCCCGGATCAGATCGAAAAGCAGGTCGCGTTCACCGTCGAGACGTCGCTCGCAGGCATCCCCGGACTCGACTATACCCGGTCGCTCAGCCGCAACGGCTTCGCCCAGGTCACGGCGGTTTTCTCAGAAAAGACCGATATCTACTTTGCACGGGCGCAGGTCGCCGAGCGCCTGCGCTCCGCCCAGGAAAACCTTCCGCAGGGGGTGAATCCCGAGATGGGGCCTATCGCGACCGGGCTCGGCGATATCTTCATGTGGACGGTCGAATATCGCGAGCTGGATCAGACTCGTCACCGCAACGGCGAACCCGGTCTGCAACGCGATGGCAGCTACATCACGCCGGAGGGCGATCACCTTGTCAGCGATGCCGACAAGGCGACCTACCTGCGTACCGTGCAGGACTGGATCGTCACGCCGCAGCTCAAAAGCACGGCGGGCCTGGCCGGCGTGGACTCCCTTGGCGGCTACACCAAGGAATATCTCGTCGTTCCCGACGTCCAGCGGATGGCGGCGATGCGCCTCACGCTGCAGGATCTGTCGACCGCGCTCGAGCGCAACAACACCAGCGCCGGCGCTGGCGTCGTCAACCGCAATGGTGAAGGGCTTGCCGTCCGCTCGGACGGACGTGTGCGCAACGCCGACGAACTCGCCCGCACCGTCATTGCCACGCGCGAGGGCGTGCCGATCCTGCTCAACCAGATCGCGACCGTCCGCACTGGGCAGGGGCTCCGCATGGGGTCCGCGTCCGAGAACGGCCATGAAGTCGTGGTCGGGACTGCGGTAATGCGGATCGGGGAGAACAGCCGTACCGTATCGACGGGCGTGGCCGAGCGGCTGACCCAGATCGGCCGATCCTTGCCGGTCGACGTGGTGGTGAAGCCGGTGATGAACCGGACCGAACTGGTAAACTCCACCATTGCTACGGTTGCCCGCAACCTCGCCGAAGGCGCGGTTCTGGTCATCGTCGTCCTGTTCGCGCTGCTCGGCAATTTCCGGGCGGCGCTGATCGCTGCATTCGTCATCCCGATCACGATGCTGCTCACCAGCATCGGCATGCTGAAAGCCGGTGTCTCAGCCAATTTAATGAGCCTCGGCGCGCTCGACTTCGGCCTGATCGTCGACGGCGCCGTAATCATCGTGGAGAATGCCCTACGGCGTCTCGCCGAGGCGCAGCACGGCCGCGATGGCGAGCGGACGATGGAACAGCGGCTCGGTTTAGTCGCCGCGTCCGCCCGCGAGATGATCCGCCCGTCCGTCTACGGGCAGGCGATCATCATCCTCGTCTATGCGCCGCTCCTCACCTTCTCCGGCGTCGAAGGCAAGATGTTCGAGCCGATGGCGCTCACCGTCATCATCGCGCTCGTCTTCGCCTTCATCCTCTCACTGACCTTCATACCCGCGGCCATCGCCATCTGGCTCAGCAAGCGGGTCGAGGAGAAGGAAAGCCGCATCGTCGCGTTCCTGCGGCGACGCTACGAACCGGGACTCGGCGCGGCCATGCGCCGGCCGAGCCTCACCATTGGCGTCGCGGTCGGCGCGCTCGCGCTTGCCGGTGTCGCCTTCACCACCCTGGGTCAGGAGTTCCTGCCCCAGCTCGATGAAGGCAATATCCTCGTGCAGGCTGTCCGCATCCCGGGCACGTCAGTCGACCAGAGCCAGGCCATGCAATTCCAGGTCGAAAAGGCGCTCGCCAAGGCGCCGCAGGTCCGGTTTGCTTTTTCGCGCACCGGTACGTCCGAGATCGCGTCCGATCCGATGCCGGCGAACGCGACCGACACGTTCGTCATCCTGAAACCCAAAGGGGAATGGCCTGATCCCGGCCTGTCCAAGGAGGCGCTGGTCGAGCAGTTGGAAAAGCGTCTCTCCACCCTGCCGGGCAACGCTTATGAGATCACCCAGCCCATCCAGATGCGCTTCAACGAGCTGATCGCCGGCGTACGCGGCGATATTGCGATCAAGGTGTTCGGCGACGACTTCGGCGAGATGAACGCGACCGCAAATCGCATCGCGGGCATCTTGCGTGCGACACGCGGCGCCGCAGATGTCCGGGTCGAGCAGACCGAAGGTCTGCCGATGCTTGACATCCGTCCCAACCGCACCGCCATGTCGCGGGTCGGGGTGACTGCCGGCGACGTGCAGGACACGGTTGCCGCTGCGATCGGGGGACGACAGGCCGGCGTCATCTTCGAAGGAGATCGTCGCTTCCCCGTCGTAATCCGCATGGCGGAAAGCGCACGATCCGATCTAACCGCGGTCGCCCAGGTGCCCGTGCCGACCGCAGGCGGCGGTTTCGTGCCGCTGTCGACGGTCGCGGATATCGCCGTCGTCGACGGTCCCAACCAGATCAGCCGGGAGAACGGCAAGCGTCGTGTCGTGGTGCAGGCGAACGTCCGCGACCGCGACGTGGCGGGTGTCGTCGCGGATGCACGCGCTGCGATCGACGCCAAGGTGAAGCTGCCCCCGGGCACCTATCTCGAATGGGGTGGGCAGTTCGAGAATTTGGCATCCGCGCGCGACAGGCTGGCCATCGTCGTCCCGATCTGCTTCGCCGTCATCATGCTGCTGCTCTACGGGGCGCTAGGTTCCGTACGCGACGCGCTGATCGTATTCACCGGCGTGCCCTTGGCGCTTGTGGGCGGTGTGCTGGCGCTGGTGCTGCGAGGAATGCCGTTCTCCATTTCCGCGGCCGTAGGCTTCATCGCGCTGTCAGGTATCGCGGTCCTCAACGGGCTGGTGATGGTCTCCTCCATCCACGACTTGATGCGCGACGGCGTGGAACGCGCGGTCGCGGCGTATCAGGGGGCGCTTGCCAGGCTCCGGCCGGTTGCCATGACGGCACTCGTCGCGTCGCTCGGTTTCGTACCGATGGCGCTGGGGCACGGGGCCGGTGCCGAGGTGCAGAAGCCCCTCGCCACCGTCGTCATCGGCGGGCTGATCTCGGCGACCCTTCTGACGCTGTTCGTGCTGCCGACGCTCTACGCCCGCTTCGGCGCGCGCAAGCTGCCGGCGTCGTCGGACAGCCATCTTGAACTCCCTCCGCTGCCCGCTCCGGCACACTGAAAGACAGATCATGCACGATCATTCAGCGGGCGGAGACGCCCATGACCATAGCGAAGCGGGTGGTCACGACCACGGTCACGCTCACGGGGGGCATGGGCACAGCCACGCCCCCAAGAGCTTTGGCCGTGCCTTTGCGATCGGTACTGCCCTCAATTTAGGCTTCGTCATCATCGAGGCCGGTTACGGCATCGCGTCGGGATCGATGGCGCTGCTGGCGGATGCCGGCCACAATCTGAGCGATGTGCTGGGCCTACTGATCGCTTGGGGCGCGGCGACGCTGGGTAAACGCCGCCCTGGCGGCAAATACACCTATGGCTTCCGCAGCTCGTCGATCCTGGCGGCGTTCCTGAATGCCCTGCTGCTGCTCATCGCGATCGTCGTGATTGCGGTGGAGGCGATCCGGCGCTTTTCCGAGCCGGCTCCGGTAGCGGGCGGGACGGTGATGATCGTCGCGGCGATCGGCATCGTCGTCAACACCGCGACCGCGCTCCTGTTCATGTCGGGCCGCAAGGGCGACCTCAATATCAAAGGCGCGTTCCTCCACATGGCGGCCGACGCCGCGGTGTCGGCCGGCGTCGTGGTGGCAGGCTTCATCATCGTGAAGACCGGCCTCACCTGGATCGACCCGGTGACGAGCCTGGTCATCGTTGGTGTGATCGCGATCGGGACGTGGGGGTTGCTCCGCGATTCCGTAAACATGAGCCTTCAGGCAGCACCTCCCGGCCTCGACCCCGAGGAGATCGGCACGTTCCTGCGCGGACGCCAGGGCGTGCAGGAGATTCACGACCTCCACGTCTGGCCGATGAGCACGACCGAGACGGCACTGACCGTGCATCTGCTCGTCCCGGGCGGCTACCCCGGCGACGCCTACACGGCCGGCGTCGCGGCAGCTCTGAAGGAAAAGTTCGGGATCGATCACGCGACGATTCAGATCGAGACCGACCCGGGAACGCCGTGCGTGCTCGAATCCGACAAGACCGTTTGAGGGCGTGGCGATGCAGGCCGTAGCTTTCACCCTGATCCCGGTCACGGCCGTGCTGCTCGGTTCGCCGGTGGCCGTTACCAGACGACCCAGCGAAGCCGTCATAAGCGCCATGCAGCATCTGGCGGCAGGCGTGGTGTTCGCCGCCGCCGCAGTCGAAATCCTGCCCCAGGTGATGCACGAAGGCTCGCCCGTCGCCACGTTCATCGGGGGCGCGATCGGCATCATCGTCATGCTGTCGCTCAAGGCGATCGAGGGTCGCGCCAAGGGACCGATCGCCATGCTTGCGGCGGTCGGCGTCGACATCCTGATCGACGGGCTGGTGCTGGGACTGGCGTTCGTCGCAGGCGGCAAGGCTGGCGTGCTGCTCACCATTGCCTTGACGCTCGAGGTGCTGTTCCTTGGATTGACCGTGACGACCGAGCTCGGCGAAACGATCCGATCGAAGGCCCGCATCGTTGGGATTACGGCGGGGATCGCCCTGCTGCTCCCGATCGGCGCGGCGCTGGCGACGCCCGTGGCCCTGTTCCCGCCTATCGTCGTTGCCGGTTTCCTGAGTTTCGGGTTGATGGCTTTGCTCTACCTCGTGACCGAGGAACTATTGGTCGAGGCGCATGAGAAGCCCGACACCCCGCTCATCAGCGCCATGTTCTTCATCGGCTTTTTGGGGTTGCTCCTGATCGAGGAGATTTTGGGCTGACCGATCAGCATGGCGCACGCTGGACGGACGAGGCCGACGCCGAGCTACGCCGGCGTGTGACGGCCAGACAGACCATCGCGCAGATCGCCCGCGAGATGGGACGGACGATGGATGCGATCCGCGGTCGTGCTGCGGCCTTGCGCATTACGCTGCGATCCTCGCAGCGACCGTGGCGCGACGGTGTAACTCGTCGGTGATCATTCACCGGAGTATGTTTAATTGACTCGAAAACCCTTTGCCCTAAGTCTTCCATGACGTGACACGCTTCTTACGCCCTTTCCTGCTGTTCATGGCCGTTCTCGGTCTATTCGGGCAATCGACGGCAATGGCTATGAGCCCCGCCCAGGGCGTCACCATGCCGATGACGGCTATGGCGACAATGGATTGCGGCGACAGCATGATGTCCGGGCAGATGCACGGCTCTATGCCGTGCAAGAAGATGACCCTTCAGTGCATTGCTGTGATGGGATGCGCGATCGCGCCCATTCTTCAACCTGTCGGCATCACGCTTTCAGCGCGGCAGCTTGACCTTCTTACACCAGCTTGGACGCTGACCGCGCGCCTTGAAGGCCGCACCTACGGTCCCGAGCCCGATCCACCCAGCTTCCTGATCTGACACCCGGATTCCGCCTGCGGCAGGCTTCTTTTTCGAAGCTTGCGTGCTGACGGCCTACTGCTCAGATCAAGGATCAAACATCATGAAAATCGGATTTTCCGGCGCTCTCGTCGGTATTTTTTCCACGCTTGCGGCCACTTCCGCATCCGCGTCTCCGCGCGCCGACGATGGTCATTACGAATGGCGGCCTAGTGTCCAGGCTCCTGGCCCTCGCGCGCCGCTTGCCGTGTCGCATCGCGCCTGGGTTCCAGCGGCGGTCGAGATGATCGCTGCCGACACCGGCCGCCCACTGATGGCGGCCAAGTCCGGCAACATGGCTTGCTGCGTCTCACACAGCTCTTGAGCAAGCGATGAGGAACCGACCGGCAGGCCGAAGCCCTGCCGGTCGGTTCTACGCTCTCGTCTGCCAGCGGGGAAACCATGTCCAGATATACGATACTGAGCGTTGCGCTGATCGCTGCGCTTACCACCACCACAGCCACGGCTGGACCGCTCACGTTCGATGGAGCGCTCGCCGCAGCGAAGGGCCATGCGCCGTCACTACGCGCTCGTACTCTCGGTGCTGATAGCGCGCGTGCTTCACGTGGGGCCGCAGGCGCTCTCCCCGATCCGAAGCTCGCACTCGGGGTCGACAGCTTCCCGGTCTCGGGGCCGCTCGCCTTCGAGCCCAATCGCGACAATTTCACGTGGGCGCGGGTCGGACTGTCACAGGACATTCCGAACGCGGCCAAGCGGCATGCGCAACAGGCGCGCGCCGATACCGATATCGCGACTGCCGATGCAGAGGCGGTAGCTGAAGCCCGCACCGTTGAGGTCGAAACTGCAATCGCTTGGATCACACTGGCCTATGCCGAGCGCCGTCTCGTGGCACTCGACGCCGTGCGCGGCAGGCTGGAGCGTCTGGTACGGACATCCCCCAGTGCGGTATCGGCCGGTAACGCTCGCCCGGCGCAGACGCTTGCGGGACGCCAGGGTCTCGCAGCCCTAGATGATCGCCGCGACGAACTGGTGTCCGCGGTCGCGCGCGCGCGCTCAGACCTGATCCGCTGGACCGGAGATCCGACCCCTGTGGTCGCCGGCCCGGTGCCGGACTTCATGGTGGAGCCCGCGCAATTGCGCAGCGCGCTCGACCGCAACCCCATGCTGGCGGCGATTGCCGCCCGTGTCGGCCAAGCCGATGCCGATGTCCGGTTGGCGCAGGCCGATCGCCGTCCGGATTTTGGGGTCGACGTCAGCTACCAGCGCCGCGATCCGCGCTTTGGCGACTATGTCTCCGCAGGCGTCACTATCGGCCTGCCGCTGTTCAAATCGCACCGCCAAGACCCGTTGATCGCCGCCCGCGCCGCGGACGCGGCGAAACGGCGCGCCGAGCAGGAAGATACCGCCCGCCAACTCGCGGCAGGCCTCGATGCGAGCCTTGCCGATCATGTGATGCACCATGCGCAGTGGATGCGATCGAAGGAGACACTCGAGCCGTTGGCGCGCGAGCGCGTCGATCTCGAGACCGCGAGCTATGCTGGCGGACGTGCCGGACTGCTCGATGTCGTCGACGCACATAGTGCGCTTGCCAATGCGGCCCTCGAAACGCTCGACCGCGAGGCATTGGTCGCGATCGACGGTGCACGTCTCACCCTTACCTATCGGAGCGACCCACGATGAGCCCGCGCGATCTCGTCCCCCGCACGCCCGCGTCCCGCGCGGTCGTTCTTGCGATCCTTGCTAGCGGCGGGATCGGGTTCGTCGCCGCACGGTTGACTGGTCCGGCTACGACCGCCCCGGCGACATCGGCGACCGCCGGTCCGGCCTCCGCGGCGAAGCCCAAGCCACTCTACTATTACGACCCGATGGTGCCGCAGGAGCATTACGACAATCCGGACTCGCTCTCGTCGATGGGGATGAAGACGATCCCCAAATATCCGGATGCGAGTGCCACGGGACCGGCCGCCAAGCCCGGCATCTCGATCGATCCGTCCGCGATGCAAAATCTCGGCATCCGTATCGCCACGGTGACTACCGGGACGCTGGCCGGCGCACTGGATGCGACCGGCACGATCGACTTCAACCAGCGTGACGTCGCAATTATCCAGTCGCGCGCAGCCGGGTTCGTCCAGCGGGTCTATAATCGGGCGCCGGGCGACGTGATCGCGCGCGGGGCGCCGATCGCCGACATCTTGGTGCCCGAATGGGGCGGTGCACAGGCGGAATATGAGGCCGTGCGGCGGACCGGCGACAGGGCGCTCACTGCGGCCGCAGCCCAGCGCCTGCGCCTTCTCGGTATTCCGGGCGGCACGCCGCGCGGGCGCGGCATGACCACCGTGCGCAGTCCAATCGCCGGTGTCATCCAGACGCTTGACGCGCGGCAGGGTGTAACGCTCGCCACCGGGCAGACGCTGGCACAGGTCAACGGCCTAGCCACGGTCTGGCTGAATGCCGCAGTGCCCGAGGTGCGCGCGAGCGCCATCAAGGTCGGGCAAACCGCGACTGCCGAATTGGCGGCCTTCCCTGCCGAGCATTTTACCGGACGGATCATCGCTGTCTTGCCGACGACACAAGCCGACAGCCGCACGCTCACGGTACGGATCGAGCTGCGCAACCCTAGCGGTCGCTTGCGCCCCGGCATGTTCGCGACCGTCCATCTGGGCGGCACGTCCGACACCGCACTGCTGGTGCCGAGCGAAGCCGTGATCCGCACCGGCATGCGGACGCTGGTCATGCTCGCCGAGGATAAGGGCCGCTATCGGCCAGCAGAGGTCAAAGCGGGCCGTGATGCAGGTGGCAGGACCGAAATCCTCGCCGGACTGGCACCAGGCGAGAAGGTCGTCGCGTCGGGCCAGTTCCTGCTCGACAGCGAGGCGAGCCTGACCGGCATCGCCGCGCGGCCGATCACGGGCGACACGCAGTGATCGCGCGGATCATCGAGGCGTCCGTCAAGGCGCGTGTCCTCGTCCTGCTCGCAGCCCTCGCGCTGATCGTCGTCGGAGTGGGCGCTCTGCGCTCGACAGCAGTCGATGCGCTGCCCGACCTATCCGACGTCCAGGTCATCATCCGCACCACCTATCCGGGCCAGGCCCCGCAGATCGTCGAGAACCAGGTTACGTATCCGCTCGCGACGACGATGCTGTCTGTGCCGGGCGCGCGCGTGGTGCGCGGCTATTCGTTCGTCGGCGACAGCTTCGTCTATGTGTTATTCGACGATGCGACCGATCTCTATTGGGCGCGCAGCCGGGTCCTCGAATATCTGAGCCAGGTGCAAAGCCGCCTGCCCGAGGGCGCAAAGGCATCGCTCGGCCCGGATGCTACCGGGGTGGGCTGGGTCTATGAATATGCGCTGGTCGACCGGACCGGGCGTCACGACCTCGCGCAACTCCGCAGCATCCAGGACTGGTTCCTACGCTACGAATTGAAGACCGTGCCGGGGGTCGCCGAGGTCGCGAGCATCGGCGGGATGGTGAAAGAGTATCAGGTCGTCCTCGATCCGCAGAAGCTGGCCGCTTACGGGATCACCCAGGAGGCGGTGACCGAGGCGCTGAAGCGCGGCAACCAAGAGAGCGGCGGATCGGTCCTTGAGATGGCCGAGGCGGAATATATCGTTCGCGCGACCGGCTATCTGAAGACGCTGGACGATTTCCGCAGCGTGCCGCTCAAGACGATTGGCGGCGTGCCCGTTACACTCGGCGACGTCGCCACGATTCAGATCGGTCCCGAAATGCGGCGCGGATTGGCCGAGCTCAACGGCGAGGGCGAGGTTGCAGGCGGTGTCATCGTGATGCGTCAGGGCAAGAACGCGCGTGATGTGATCGACGGCGTTCGTACCCGGCTCAACGAATTGAAGAAAAGCCTGCCACCTGGCGTGGAGGTCGTCACCACCTACGATCGGTCGGGCTTGATCGATCGCGCGGTCGATAATCTGCGCAGCAAGCTGATCGAGGAGTTCATCGTTGTGGCGCTCGTCTGCGCGCTGTTCCTCTGGCACGTCCGTTCGGCGCTGGTCGCCATCCTCACCCTGCCGCTCGGCATCCTCATCGCCTTCATTGCGATGCGCGTGCAGGGATTGAACGCCAATATCCTCTCGCTGGGCGGCATCGCCATCGCGATCGGCGCAATGGTCGACGCGGCCGTCGTCATGATCGAAAACGCGCACAAGCATCTCGAACATTGGGCACACGATCATCCCGATGAGACATTGGCGGGTGCCGAGCGCTGGCGCGTGATCACTGCCGCAGCGGTCGAGGTCGGCCCGGCGCTGTTCCTCAGCCTTCTCATCATCACGTTCTCGTTCGTGCCGATCTTCTCGCTTCAGGGCCAGGAGGGGCGGCTGTTCGCGCCCCTGGCCTTCACCAAGACCTATGCGATGGCGGGAGCTGCGATCCTGTCGATCACGCTGATCCCGGTGCTGATGGGGTTGCTGATCCGCGGCCGCATCCCGTCCGAGAATGCCAACCCGATCAATCGCGTCCTCACCCGCGTCTATCGTCCCGCGCTCGACTGGGTACTGGCGCGGCCGAAACAGGCGCTGGTCATCGCCGGCCTCGTGTTTGCGACCAGCCTCTGGCCGATCAGTCAGCTTGGCGGCGAGTTCATCCCGCAGATGAACGAGGGCGACCTGCTCTACATGCCGTCCGCGCTGCCCGGCATCTCGACCGCCAAGGCCGGCCAGCTTCTCCAGCTCACCGACCGGCTCATCAAGACCGTGCCGGAAGTGGAAAGCGTGTTCGGCAAGGCCGGCCGCGCCGATACCGCGACCGACCCTGCCCCGCTCGAAATGTTCGAGACCACGATCCGCTTCAAGCCCAAGGATCAGTGGCGCGCGGGCATGACCCAGGACAAATTGATCGATCAGCTCGACAAGGCGGTAAAGGTGCCAGGCCTCGCCAATTTCTGGATTCCGCCGATCCGCAACCGGATCGAGATGCTGTCGACCGGCATCAAGAGTCCGATCGGCATCAAGGTGGCAGGCGCGAACCTCGCCGAGATCGACGCGGCCGCGCGCGAGATCGAACAGGTCGCGAAGACCGTGCCCGGGGTCGGCTCGGCGCTGGCCGAACGGCTCACCGGCGGGCGGTATATCGATGTCGATATCAACCGGGCCGCCGCGGCACGCTATGGCCTCAACGTCGCCGACGTGCAGTCGATCGTGTCGGGCGCGATCGGCGGCGAGACGATCGGCCAGACCGTCGAAGGGCTCGCACGTTATCCGATCAGCGTGCGTTACCCGCGCGAGCTGCGCGATAGCATCGAGGGTTTGCGCAATCTGGCCGTGCTGACGCCGGCAGGGCAGCAGATCACGCTCGGCACCGTCGCCGACGTTCGCATCACCGATGGACCGCCGATGCTACGCAGCGAGAACGGCCGGCCGGTGACGTGGATCTACATCGATGGACGCGGCGCGCCGCTCACCACGATCGTTCGTGATCTGCAAAACGCGATCGCCGCCAAGGTGAAACTGCCCCCCGGCGTCAGCGTCACCTATACCGGACAGTTCGAGTATCTGCAGCGCGCAGTCGAGCGATTGAAGATCGTCGTGCCGGCGACGTTGGTCATCATCTTCCTGCTGCTCTACGCGACCTTCCGCCGGCTCGATGAAGCCGCGCTGGTGATGGGCACCCTGCCGTTCGCACTCACCGGCGGCCTATGGCTGCTCTATCTGCTCGGCTACAACCAATCAGTCGCCACCGGTGTCGGATTCATCGCGCTCGCCGGTGTTTCGGCGGAGTTCGGCGTGGTGATGCTGATCTACCTCAAGCACGCGTTGGAGACCCGCGGTCCTACGCCGGACGACGCAGAGGTCGCAGCGGCCGTGCGCGAAGGCGCTCTCCTTCGCGTCCGGCCCAAGGCGATGACGGTCGCGGTGATCCTGGCCGGCCTGTTCCCGATCCTGATCGGCACAGGCACCGGCTCCGAAGTGATGAGCCGGATCGCCGCACCGATGATCGGTGGGATGCTGACGGCGCCACTTCTTTCGATGCTGGTGCTGCCCGCCGCCTATCTGCTGCTGCGACGATCGCGCCAGCCTGCCGCTTCTACGTTTCCCCTTCCCCCTTCAACTCAGGAGCAAATATGAAACCGATCGCACTACTCATCGCTGCCAGCCTCACGGCTACCCCCGTAATAGCACAGCCGATGAAACCGATGCCGGGCATGGCGGCGAAGGCCGCCAAAACCGGCAACGGTAGCGGCATCGTCAAGGCGCTCGATCCGAAGACAGCCAAGGTTACGATCCAGCACGGGCCGATCGCCGCACTGGCATGGCCCGGGATGACGATGGCCTTTGTCGCCAACCCGCCAACGCTCCTTAAAGGCGTCAAGGTCGGGCAGCGGATCGATTTTACGGTGCAGGTCACTGCGACGGGGCCGACCGTGACCGCCATCAAGCCACGTTGACGTTGCAGGCGGACCGTCCAAGCCGATCCGCCTCTGCTCTAGGCCGAGGTAGCTTTCCGGGCCTGGTTTCCGCCACGCCGGTTCCACGCGAACCCGATGGCGATAGCGACCGCCATGAGAATTTGTGCGAGCACCGATTGCCAGGTCGGAAACAGACCAAGCATCGACAGCCGTGGCACGTCTGCAAGCGGCGCTATGTCGATGATCCCAGCTTCCTGGAGCGCAGCAACACCCTTGCCCGCAAGCACGACCGTCAATGCCGCCATCAGCCAAGAGCTATAACGGAAGAACTGCGTGATCGGCAGCTTTCGGGTGTAGCGGAGCATGGCCCAGGCGATGACGCCAAGCAAAGCGACCGCTGACCCGGCACCGGCAAGGAGCATTGCGTTGTTCCCCTGCGCCGAGAGCGCCGCATAGAACAGTATCGTCTCGAAGACCTCGCGATAGACCACGACAAACGCCAGCCCGAACAGGAACCACCCCGAGCCGCCCGAAAGCGCGCGGGACATCTTCTCGCGAATGTAGCGCTGCCACTGATCGGCTTGCGCCTTGCCGTGCATCCAGATGCCGACCGAAAGCAGCACGATCGCTGCAAAAAGCGATCCGAATCCTTCGGTAAGCTCGCGGCTCGCGCCGCTGATCCCGATCGCATAGGTCGCAATAGCCCAAGTGACGCCGCCGGCGACGAGCGCGCCAATCCATCCGCCATGAACGTAGCGTAGCGCGTCGGCGCGATCGGCCTTGCGCAGAAATGCGATCATGGCGACGACGATG